>JAYVPG010000046.1:0-74467 GCA_043757545.1 Pseudobdellovibrionaceae bacterium | reverse complement strand
CCTTGAGACTAAGCAGAACGACGGAACTTTTAAGGCGAGCGTTGGTTGCGTGCGTAACGCCAAAGAAAATATGAAAGACATTGCAATCACTGCTCCCGGCGCGACTCAGATCGATATCGATAGTGCTTTCGGTTCGACGGTTTGGGTGAGCAACTTTGGCTTTAATGTCACGAACACTAAAATTACTGCGACTGCCGTCGCCGCTCAACAAAACTCAAAAGTTTCACCCGCAGATATTTTCCCCTCCCCTGAAAAAGTGAAGGGCGCAGAGTCCTTTATGATTCAAAATTCTGATACGAGCTGGGAAGTCCGTTCAAGCGCACCGACTGAAGACGGTGGCGTTTATTATCTTTCGATCAGTTATACTCGCGGCCCACTACCCGTCGTCGTTACTCCGTGACCTCGCGACTACTTGCCCGCAGTGGTTGGCCGACCCTTAAGATCGCGCCAGCTTTTTCCTTCGCGGGCATTCGGATTGATCTGAAATTCCTTAACTGCACGAAGATGCTCCTCATAGGTTTTCGAGAACGCATGCGTTCCATCGTTATGACTGACAAAATATAGATACTCGGAGTTCGCAGGTTTAAGCACCGCCGCCAGTGCGGCCGCTCCAGGGTTCGCAATGGGGCCAAACGGCAATTTCGCGACTGTGTAGGTATTGTAGCGATTGGGACGGAGCAAATCTTCCTTCGTGATATTCTTCTTATAAGCTCCAGTATCGACCCAGATTCCATAAATAATTGTGGGATCGCTCTGCAGCTTCATGCCTTTTTTAATTCGGTTGTAGAAGACAGAGGCAATCATCGGCCGCTCTTCCGGCGCGCCGGTCTCCTTTTCAACCATACTGGCCAAAATCACCAGCTCATGGCGTGGCAGTCCTCGGGGAACGCCTTGTGACTTCGCCGAGGTTTCAAGTGTCCCGTAGATAGTTTTAAAGCCCGCCACCATGTTGGCGATAAACTCTTTCAATGGAGTATATTTTGTCACGTTGTAGGTTTCGGGATAAAGATATCCCTCTAGACTCGAAACTTCGACGCCCAGAAGTTCGTGAATCAATGCGCGATCATGCACCGCCTTTAAAAACTCCGCGGCCGTAAAGATTCCCATTTCCTGTAATATCCCCGCCATTTCATAGATATTTGCGCCCTCGGGAAATGTTACGGGGTAGAGGATGCTCTTGCCAGAGACCAGCACTCCGAGAATTTCACCTGGGGTCATCCCTCTGTTCAAGGCATACTCACCCATTTTCACTCGCCCACCCTGATGGGTCAGCTTGGCAAGCAATCGCATACTGAACGCACTAGATATCAAATTTTTATTTTCAAGCTGCTGGGCAATCACTCCAAAGGGTTTGCCCGCTGGGATTTCAAATACGATTTCCTCGCTCGCCTGTCCGACGCCCGCCGAAAGAAAACGAAACGCCTTATACCCACAAAAGACAAACACGGCCGCCGCGACCGCGGCGATAAATTTGGTCATGTTCACTCCTTCGTCTCAAAGTTAAGCCCCGGTGGCATATTCGCGCCAGTGAACGGAGTGTTGTCTTCTAAGCTGCTGATGGGAACCGTAGTGTACTGCACGGCATAGTGAGCCGACGGACGATCGTTCCCAGATTTATTCATCCCACCAAACGGCAATCGCGAGCTCGCGCCGTTGGTCGTACGGTTCAGATTGAGCTGTCCCACCTGCGCCTCGACCAACGCTTGCTCATAGAGTGCGCGATTCTTCGTGAACAGCGCCATCACCAGTCCGAAGCCTGACGAGTTATTGATCGCCAAAGCTTCATCGAATGAGTCCGTGGTGAAGATCGCGACATTCGGTCCAAAGATTTCACTCTTTTGGTAAACCGACTTCGGGTCAAAGGCACTGACTACATTAATACTTGGAGTGACGTAGTACCCTTCCGTCTCTAAGCTTAATGCCTTCCCACGCATGATGCTCTCAGCTCCCTCGCGCTTGGCAATTTCTTGATAACGAATAAACTTTTCAACGGCATCGGCACTAATCAACGGGCCCATAAAGACCTGATCGCGCCAATGGCCGATCTTCAATTTTTTAGCGGCGGCGTAGAACTGCTCAACAAACTGATCTTTGATTTTTGGATGCAGAATAATCCGACTGGTGCATGAGCAGCGTTGTCCCGCAGTCATAAAAGCACCCACAAGACTCTCGTAAACTGCCTTATTGATATCCGCGTCTTCCCAAACGACGGTCGCATTCTTGCCACCCATTTCGAGCACAAGAATTTTCCAGAAGTGGGTAAGGGTGTCTTGTTTAATTTTAAGTCCAACCTCGTAAGAGCCGGTAAATAAAATTCCATCGACTGAATCGTGATTCACCAGGCGCTTGCCGGCTTCGGCTTTGCCTTGAACCACATTGAAAACCCCGGGTGGAAAATCGGCCGCGGCATAGGCCTCGGCCATCCATTGACCAACTCCCGGAGTTTTATCCGAGGGTTTAAATACGACGGTATTGCCAGTGATCAGCGCAGGGATGATGTGTCCGTTGGCCAAGTGCGCCGGAAAATTAAACGGACCGATGACGGCCATCACGCCACGGGCTTTGTGGCGGATAAATCCACTAATTCCGGGAAGAGCATCTTTAACTTCCTCATCCGCCACGAGTTGTAGAGAATGGGTCAGGGTAATGTCGATCTTATTCGATAGTGCCGCCGCTTCGGTTTTGGACTCCCATAGTGGTTTTCCCGTTTCACGAGCGATAATTTCAGTGAGCTCCGGAGCCTTACTTAAAAAGACTTCCTTCAGGCGCTGTAAATGCTGCTTGCGCTTTTCAAGACCCAAATGAGCCCACGGGAGATAAGCCTTGCGTGCCGCTTCGACGGCGCGATCGACATGGTCAAAGCGAGAGCTGACGCGAATAACCGTGTCTTTTAAGTTGGCCGGAGACTGTACCGCCCATTCCTCATCGGGTCGATCGTTGAGCATCCACTTGCCGTCGATATAGTCGCCAAGAAAATTTATCGGTTTTTCACTGCTCATATTTGCTCCCTTTATAGCGGCGAAAGGCAAACCTCTTCGCCCTCACTCAAATTTAAAAGAACCCAAGTTTTTTCGGGCAATACGATCTCAGAACCCTCAACCCGGAACGAACTGGCCGAGCCCAAATAACTTCCGTCACGATTTAGTCCCAAAAGGCCAGCGTGATCGAATTGTCCGCTCTTTAATTTTTTCAGTTTATATTTCTTCATGTTTTTGATCATCGTGCACTCCTTTGTTGGACAGCCCAGGTGCGGACCTCCATCAAAGGGGTCGACTTCATCTTTGTATTTAAATCCGATGCGGCTTAAGAGATGAAGTGCAGCTTGGGTTTCCTCAGCCACGCGGCCCAGGACCAATCTTGCCTTAGAGTCCAAAAGTGCAAGGTAGATATCTTCCTCGGGAAATAGACTTTGAATAAACCCGTTGTTTTGCCCGCTGATTTGATCGGCCTCTTGATATGGCATTCCCGTGAATCGGCGACCAAGTGCCTCCCAAAATTCACTGCGCCCTTCTTCCGTCAAGGGTGGCGCCATTTCCGAATGCAGCTCTTCTTCAAACCGCTTGGGTTCCATCCCGACATAAATAAAACGACTTAAACTGATCAAGCGACCCACTTTTTCAGGCCGGCGACGATAGCCGCGATCCACCACCAGGCCGCCCACCTCGGTCGGACCATCGGTGTTGGTATTTAAACGCAAAATCTGATGGATAAAGCCAACGCCCAGCTCACGACTAAAACGCTCTTTCTTTAAAACTTTGAAGCTAAAGTTGGGCGAGGTCGGAGTTCCGTTCTTCGCCAAAATCATCGAACAGCCCGCGACCATCTCGGCATCGACGTCTTCGACGACAAAGATATATTCCGCATCGGCTTTACTATGTTCACCGGCAAACGAGGCCACGCTGCGCTCAATTTTATTTTCGATAATGCGCTTTTGCGCGGGCAAGTTCAAAAGCGTAAACTGGCGAGCCAGCTCATAGAGCGATTGAACATCTTCTCGTTCGACGGCGCGTACAATAAAACTCACAGGCAAAACCTTTCCATCAAACACTTGTAAAACTTAATGGCCATCTTCAAGTCGCTAATTTTAATGCTCTCATTCGGCGCATGGGAATTGCCGACGCTCTCGCCCGGCCCCCACACCAGACATTCCACTCCCAGGCGGCTGAATACGCTGGCCTCCGTCGCACCGATCATTTTATGGGGTTCAGGATCGAGTCCGATCTTTTTTAAAATCTCTTGCGTGGTCTTCATAAATTCACTTTTCTCATTGGCATTGAAGCCCTTGCGATAATCTTTGACCCGAAAAGTGGCGCCGTTGCTCTGCACCGTTTGCTCGAGCTTTTTCATCCAGCCTTCATAGACATCGTCAGTGATCGATGGTGGCAGGCGACAACTCCCTGTAATTCGGACCTCATTTTCAAAAGTGCGAATCATTCCCAAGTTCACCGTCGCGTACGGGGGATCAAAACCATCTTCACGAAAACTCTGTAGCTCAACCTCAAGAGCTTTGATATTGCCAAATATTTTGGAAATTTTGGGCAGGATCGGATCTTTAAATCCCGCGACCGTATCGATTTCCAAAACAGCATTGCTGGGAACCGAGTTGTAGTTGATCCCGCCGTCCAGATCCATCAAAGCAATGCCATCGGGCAACTGAGCAATGTACGCAAACATTTTCACGATCGCGCTTTCGCCCGTGCCGGGGCCCGAAGAGTGCGCCGCACGGCCAGAAAACATCCGACTCTGTGTCGTGCTCGACTCAGTCAAATCGTGCTCACGTCGATAGGCGCGCTCCTCTTGCGAGAACGGAACTGAAATCTCAACCACCGCAAGGCCCATGCCCGCGGTGACCATTTTCATTGCGGTGGGCTCGCCGATAAACGCCAGTGTCGGTTTTAATTTTTTTCGGCGAATCAATTTGATTGCTCCCGACATTCCACTTTGTGCACCGAACGTCCCAACCAAAACATACGGCGTGCGTAGTTTTTTACCCGCCATTTCTTTAATGGCCTCGAGCTTACATAGAAAATCTAACTTGGTGTCGGCGGAGCCCAGGCCAAACATTTCATCGTTGTAAATGCTGGCGTTGAACGGATTGAGCTGAGTTTTCGTCCAATGACTAAAATGCCCGGGCTCAACAGTGTCGAGATGCGTTTGAAATAAAATTTCTTGATCGGGAATGGTCGGCGAGGGGCGCGCAATCACATTGCACTGATCCGTACCCTCCAGCGACTCGCGCTGATATTCGACATGCAAGCCAGCCTCTTCGCAAAGTGTGCCGACGAATTCGGCGACGGATAAATTGCCGTGGCTTGGCGTGCTATCCAGACCCACCAACCGGCGGCAATTCTCCAAAAAAATCAAGCCAGCTCCAGTACGGATTTTTCAAGGACCGTTCTCGCGACCTCGATATCCTGTGCCGTCACAATCGCGGGTACCAAAAAGCGAATACGATAAGGATCGCTGCCGCAACCAAAGCAGATCAAGCCGTTCTGAAACAGCTTTTTGAGCAACGCTGTTTGCTTTTCTTTAGTTCCGTCGAGCGCAGTGACCGCAACCATCAGGCCCATTCCGCCGGCCTCACGCAACAGGCCCTTGCAGGTAGTCTCATTGAGCGTGTTCAGCATGTTCACAAAATCATGGTGAATCTTCATGATGCGACCATTGGCTCCCATGTACCCGTCTTCGTCCAGCATAGTTAGTATCTCAAGGCCTGCGCGCATCGCCGCAGTAGTTCCGGAAAAAGTTCCGCCCAGCAGCCCCGGATCAGGTTTAAATTCTTCGGTAAAGAAAGTGGCGCCGTTCTGAGCCGTCTTCGCAATCGTGCACAAATCGATGTACTCACCGATACCTAGAGTTTCATAGGCAAAGAAGTTTCCCGTGCGCGTGAAGGTTTGAATCTCATCGGCCCAAACTGGAATTCCCTTTTCGCGGCAGAGTTCGAGCAGCGGTACAAAAAATTCTCTATTCGCCGCACGATATCCTCCCTCGCCGAGCATCGGCTCAAACATAAAGCACCCGATGTTGTTCTCGTGTTTAGCAATATGTTCTTTGAGTGCATTGAGGGTCCGATCTTTGGGCGCCTTGGGATCGTAAAACGGAAGACGCAGGACCTCGTGATACTCAGGGATTCCAACTTTGAACGAGGCATTGTCCGTGACCTCAGTCATCATCGTCGAGCGGCCAGCAAATGCATTTTTAAACGTGACGATCATGCGCGCGCCCTTCTTTTTCTGCCGCGCAATTTTCAACGCATTCTCATTGGCCATCGTTCCACAAGTGGCGAGCCAAACATGGCGCATGCGACTGTTCTCACGCACAACCGCCGCGAGTTTTTCGCTGAACTGACGATACTCTCGATTGGGCTGCAGGTTTCCCTGTTGCACCACGTCCGACAGCGCGCCCGACAAAGTGGCGCGAATCACGCGCGGATGCGAATGACCAAAAAGATGAATTCCTATTCCATTAATAAAATCGAGCTTCACGCTGCCGTCTTCAAGCTCCACATATGGACCACGCCCAATGCCAGAACCGACATAGTTGTAAAACAGCGGCCGACTACGCAGAGAGCCGATCGCGTCCATTTCTTTTTGTAGCTGCAGACTTCCTTGCTCGCTTGGACCCTTGATGCCTTTAATGCTCTGACTATGCATCATGACCTGTTCGACCAAACTGTCTAATAGCGACTGAATCTGTGGTGAGCTGCGCAACTCGTCTCCGAGTGTCGTGCTCCGCTTGGAATCTTTCATTTCAGGAGTTTCCTTTCAGGTTTTTCAGTTTACTCTTGATCGCGGAGTCCGTAAACTTTTTCACATGCTATCCACGATCTTCCATATTACTTTAATCAGCCTTGTTTTGCATGCCGTTCCCCAAGAGTCGACACTCCCTCGTGAAGAGCTTTTTCAGAAAGGACTCGCGGCCTATCAGAACAAACAGTATGCCGAAGCCCACGACGATTTTCAAAAGCTGCTCACTCAGGGTGCGCAGAGTGCCAGCGTCCTGCACAATTTTGCCCTATCGGCGTACCAGCTGGATCAAAAAGCGCTAGCGCTAGCGCTTTGGCGCAAGGCATTATCAATTCAGCCGGGTTTTCTGCCGGCACGTGCGGGCCGCGACTTTCTCGAGGGTAAAATGCAAATGCGGCCGCTGGAGCGCGATAGCTTCTCTTTGTGGTGGCATCGGCTACTGGAATCGGTTTCGTTCTTTGAGCTACTTTGGTTGAACGCACTGGTGATTGGCGTTTCCGGCTGGCTTTGGATTCGCTACTGGGCCGACCGGCGCGTGGCGCTTGAGGAGGAGAAGCCCCTCCCCATGTTTCCAACCGTTCCCTTGGTGCTCGGATTTTTTCTGTTGGCTTCCGTTTCACTGGTCGCGGCCAAGGGCTTGCAAGTTTTCACTTCGCGCGCGACCGTCGTCGGCAGCAAAGTGAGTGCGCGCAGCCTGCCCGCCGACGATGCGGTTGGACTATTCGATCTTTCGGGCGGCTCCGAGGTTTTTCTGCGGCGTAAGCAAGAGGGCTGGGCGCAAGTGCAAAATTACGATGGCTCTAGCGGCTGGGTCAAAGACAGCGAAATCTTTATCACTTCGGAGAGGTAACCCGTGACCAGCTTTGTTTGGGATAATTTTTTTCGCATGTCGGATCAAGACAATGAGGTGCTCGAGGCCCTTCGCCAAACGTTCATCTTTAACTCACTCTCAAAAAAAGAGCTGGGCTTTGTCAAAGGCACGGTCCATGTGCGCACGTTTAAAGCTGGCGAAAGCATTTTCCGCCAGGGAGAAGTCGGCGTCGGTATGTACGTCATCTTGAAAGGCTCGCTTGAAATTTTCGTAGATCACTTCACCGACGAATCCATTCACAATCACCTAGTCACCCGTTTGAAAGCCGGCGACTTTCTGGGCGAACTTTCGCTGGTCGAACACAACTCGCGGCGCACAGCCACAGCGATTGCCTCTGAGGAGAGTGTGTTGATCGGTTTTTTTAAACCAGACCTATTTGAAATTCTCGATCGCCAGCCGGCTACCGGAGTTAAAATTCTTTTGCGCCTGAGCGAAGTCCTGGGTCGTCGACTAAAAGAGACCACCCTTAAAGTCAGCGAGCTCAAAGAAGAGTCGCGCCGAGCCGCTGAAAAAATATGAGCCTCGCCGTTTCGCAAACCACATTGCGCCGGGTGAATCGCTGGAAGCTAACCGGCTTGATTATGCTTTTAATTCTAATTTTTATTTTGCTTATCAAAGTTGAAAACCTTTTGGTCTCTTCGCTTCTAGCTTTTGTTATCTCCTACACCCTTGGGCCCTTGGTGAATTATTTGGAGCGCCAAGGCGTGTCGCGCACCCTTTCGACCGCTGCGATTTTTTTCGCTATGGGACTCTTACTGGTCGCCGCTGGATTCTGGATATTTCCATATTTTGGCGAAACTTTGTCTGCGCTACAGGCAGACACTCCCCGAATGATTTCGGGCGTCGGTCAGTTTATTTCAGAACTTGAGGCCAAGGTGCACTCTTTTGCCGGCCCACTGGCCAATCTGGATGTGACCTCAAAGGTTGAGGCCCGCTTAACCGAGGTCACCCATGATTTTTTCAACCAGCTTCCCGGCCTCTTGAAAACTTGGCTCACGGTGATGTTGCTCGGCCCCTTCTTGGCGTTTTTTATGGTGAAGGACGGACGCTCGGCGACGAATATTGCGCTCGGGCTGGTACCCAATTACCTTTTTGAAACCGCACTCAGCTTACAACATCAGATCAACTTCCAAATCGGCCAATTCGTTCGCGCCCGCATTCTCGAAAGCCTGATCGTTGGCCTAGTGACGACCATTGGCTTGCTAGTGATCTCATTTCCCTATGCCATACTTCTCGGCGCCTTCGCGGGCTTAACCAATTTCATTCCCTACATCGGGCCGATTTTCGGAGCGATCCCCGCCTTCCTTATCGCCTTGGTGAACGGATATCCTGGCCTCGCAGTTTTTTTAATGGCGGCCGTTTACATCGTCGCGCAGCTGATTGATGCCGGTTTTCTAATTCCTATGCTCGTCGCCAAAATTGTGGATTTGCATCCCGTCACCGTGATCGTGGTGATTATTGCGGGCGCGCAAGTGATGGGAGTTTTAGGCATGATTATCTCGATTCCAGTGGCCAGCACCTTGAAGGTGACGGTCAGCACCATCTACCGCCATTTAATCGATACTCGCTCGTGGCGAGACGGCTGAAACATTGACTTTGCGCTTTTGGCTTAAGTACACTTCGAGCACATGAGAAGCCTTAAAACCGCCATCTTTCTGACCGTCGTTTCGCTCTTGGTGACCAGATGCTCCTCAACTCCAGAAGTTGACACTGGAACTCCCGAAGGCGCCTATAAACTCGCTGAAAAATACGAAAAAGATGAGCGCTACGAAGAGGCCATCACGCAATACTCGGTGGTTAAAAATAAACACCCCTATTCAAAGCTTGCGACTGAGGCTGAGCTACGTATCGGCGAAATTCATTTTAAACGCGAAGAGTACATCGAATCGCAAAGCGCCTATCAGGTTTTCAAAGAGATGCACCCCTCCTATGCTCGTATCGACTATGTGACCTTTCGCTTAGGTTTGAGTTTCTTCAATCAATTGCCGTCGACGATTGATCGCGATCTTTCGGTCGCTGAGCGTGCCATTCTTTATTTTGATGAAGTTGTTCAATCGTTTCCAAAGAGCAGCTTTGTAGGCGAAGCCAAAGACTACAAGCAAAAGGCCTTGAAGATGTTGGCCGAAAAAGAATACTACGTCGGCCATTTTTATTTTATTCGGGATCATTATGAAAGTGCGCTTGGCCGCTTCGAGGACCTGCTTGGGAAGTATCCAAATCTGGGATATGATGCCCAGGCCCTCTATGGCGCGACCGTGAGCGCTTACAAAATTAGAGAGCTGAGCAAAGCGAAGACTTATTATCAAAGACTTATGACTGACTTTAAAGACAGTCACGAGGCTGAGAAAGCGAGACGTGAGCTTGGAAACAACATCTAATATCAGCGACGATATGCTGACCACTGCCCGCGAGTACTTTCGGGAAAATAAATATTCGCTGGCCGAGCCATTGCTCAATCAACTGATTTTAAAAAACGCCAAGTCTTCCGAAGTTTTTCACATGCTGGGAACGGTTTACTACGACCAAGGTAAATTCAATAAAGCGATTCGAGCGTTCCGCCGGGCCCTCGAGATTGAGCCCACCTTCACCGACGCGAGCGTTGGCTTGAGCATTATCTTGAATGACATTGGAAAATACGAAGAGGGTCGCAAGGTCTTTGACGACGCACGCGAGCTGCTGAACAAATCGGGCTCGGGCGAAGACCCGTATATCAACGAAAAATTCAGCATCAAGCACGATGAGCTCGGCGAGATGTATTTTCATCATGGCCGCTTTAAAGAGGCGCTCGAGCAATATTACAAATCTCTAAATCTTTCGAGCCGTCGTCCAGAATTGACCATGAAAATTGTCGAATGCTACGTGCGCCTTGAGGAGCCCGAAAAAGCCATCAAGGAGCTGCGCAGTTTGATCAAAGATTATCCTGGATTTTTAAGTGCGCGCGTTCGCCTAGGCAAGATGCTCTATGATACAGGTGACTTCCAGGCGGCGATTGAGCAGTGGGAAGCTACGACCCATCGTGACCCCAACCATGCCGAAGCGCAGAGAATGTTACGTCAGGCACAAGCGATCACTCATCGGCCCATAGACTTATAAAGGAATTTTTTATGCAAATGCGCGAAGGCATGATCCCCTCTATCAGCAAACTCGAAATCGACGAGATTGTGTCAGAACTGGCTCGCGAAATTGAAAAGGACTATGACGGTAAAGAGCTCGTCATGATCTGCCCGCTCAAGGGCTCGGTATTGTTCATGGCGGACCTCGCCCGCCGAATCAAGCTTCCGCAGGTCATCGATTTTGTGTACATCACCTCGCCTAAGGGCGAAAGCTGCCGCATTATCAAAGACGTGTCGGTTGATATTCTGGGTAAACACGTTTTAATTATCGAAGAAATTATCGACGCTGGCCGTACGCTGAGCTTTCTCAAGGCGCGCTTGATGGCTTCTTATCCAGCCTCACTTAAGATCGTCACGCTGCTCGACAAGCCGGCGCTACGTGAATTGCCGCTTAATCCTGACTACGTCGGCCGTACCATCGAAGATCGCTTCGTGATCGGCTACGGCATGGACTCGGAAGAGGTGGGCCGTAACTACTCCGACATCTACAATTTTGCTCAGTAGGGGTCTGCGCGCCATACTCCGGCTTCTTCATGCAGATATCCAAAAACTTTTTCAGTTTGTCGAGCTTGTCCCGGAACATAGTCAAAAATTATCGGATCAATTCGCTTCGCATCTAACCAAGTATTCCGCTCTATTCGAATCAAAACTTTTGCGGGAAGCTTGCCACTAAGGGTGGGTGACACCTGGACGTTTTTAAGAAAATCGTCGCGGTCTACGATAAACTCTCTCTTGTTGATAAGCCTTTCGAATTCCATTTCCTTTTCTTTTAAATAGATCTCGTATCGTTCAAGCAGCTCACTCAATGAGTTGTGAATTGCCAAAATAAGTTCATCGTTCGCTGGGTCGTTCGGGTCTTTTCGATTCGTCCCGTGATACATCGCACCCATCCGGCTCATCACTTCAAAGATTGAGTCGATGGATTTCAATACGGCCGCCTCTTTGTCTAAGGTCAGGGCCCAATTGTCACGAATGTCAGGATAGGCTGCGATCACTTGCCGTAAGGTTCCCGGCTGAGCCGCCCAGGCGATGTTTGAAGCGACGACTATCGCAAAAACTAAGATCGCGGTTTTTATGAACACTCGCATCCGAAGGCTCCTAGAAATAATTGATGAGTTCTAACGAAGCACGGCTCGCATCCATTGAGTTGCGCCCGACCCAGGGAACCGTGTAGTCCACCGATGTCACCCATTTGTTTGCGACCCCACTGCGCATACTTGTGGAGCCGATTTTATACGTAAAGCCCACTCGCGATTGATGGATTTGCTGATCCGTATTTTTCGCCATCAGCTCGTAGTCAGATTTGTCGGTGGCTTCTCCGCTGTATCTATCGCGGCCCTTGGTGAGGTAGGAGTATTCCGCACTGAGTGCGAATGCACCGGTCACGCGGTATTCCGCATCCACTGCGCCCCAAATCCAGTCACCCAAATCGCGATGTACTTTCGGGTCTATCTCTGGATTCCCTGCACCGTGGTCGGTTGGCACGCGCATACGCGTGGTGTCCGGCAACTGCGCGACGTAACCAACGCGAGCGCCCATCAGCAGGTTTCGTTTTTGATAGTCGAGCAGTGAGCTGACTCCGACATCGACTTGCCCCTCATCACTCGACGACTGAATGTAATCCGAGACGCTCGGATTCTGCGCGGTGGGAAATTTGACCTGCTGTTGCAGCGACCACATCCAACGATAAGACTCGAGCAACGAAAACTGGCTCAGCAATCCCACGTCGCCCCAGTCGAGACTTTGATTCTGATCTGGGACGCGATCGTAGCCTGAATTGGCGAGCTGACTCTGGGCAATCTCTTTGGCTCGCGCGCGTAGATCTTGCCCCGCGGGCCGTGCGGCGAGTTGCGCTGCGCCGGCACGCCCGCCACCGCGAGATAACTCCGGCGTCATCTCCACTTGCTGCTCGACTCGCGTTTTGCGCAAATAAAGCGGAACCTCAAAGCCGATTTGCCAGCGCTTTGTCAGTCCGTAAGCCCAATGGATTCCAAATCCGATTTCTTGCCGATCGATTTTGTAAGTAGAGGTCGCCGCTACGTCAGATTCTTTGAACCCTCGCGCGCGCATATAATTTCTCAGCTCTGTTGCGCCTTGCTGACTATTTTCAGCCGCGAGCAACTGGTCCCAAGTCAGAGTCCGGTTGTACTGATTGCCCAACGCCTCGACCCGACCATCTTGACTTAAGCGCTGTGAAATATTTTGGTAAGAGCTACTGAAAGACCAAACCGTTTGGCTGGGCGCAAGCAGCTTTGCACGTCGCCAAATTTGCGTGTCCTCAAAATGAACCTCAGCACCCGCTGAGAGTGACAGCAATAAAACGGCAGCAAAGACGCCCGATTTAAACTTTGGGAACGGCACTGAAACTCTCCAAGAAGCTAAGGAGATTCAGTATTTAATGCATAGCGGCAAAAACGTCAAGTGGCCTTGGAACTAATTCACAAGGACATTTACGACGAAGAAAATCACGACCGAATAGACGAACATCATTACGAATTGACCCGAAATCACATAACCCCCCAACCCTTACTTTTCTATTGCATAGGGCCAAGGATCGGATGTCAACGATAACTTGATAGAATTCCGTATCTTACTGAGTGCTGCTGGGAGACATAATTCCCCCCACTAGGTCATAGTCCATGGAATCTGTGATTTTAACCTGCACCAAGTCACCGATTTCGGCCTGGCCATCGTTAATATATGTGACCCCATCAATGTCTGGGGCCTGCTGAGAGTGGCGCCCGACGAGCAATAATTCAGTCTCTTCGCTATAGCCTTCGACCAAAACATCGACGGTTCGACCAATAAATTCACGGTGCTTCGCACGCGAGATCTCTTGCTGGAGCTCCATCAAAGTGTCGTGGCGACGGCGCTTGGTGGCTTCATCGACTTGATCCGGCAGCGTTCCGGCTTTGGTGTTTTCCTCTTGTGAGTATTGAAAACATCCGACGCGATCAAATTTATTTTCCTCAACAAAGCGAAGCAGCTCCTCAAAGTGAGCTTCGGTTTCCCCAGGGTAGCCCACAATGAATTGCGTGCGAATCGTGGCCTCTGGGATTTTCATGCGGATATCGCTCAATGTGGATTCGATCTTGGCGCGGGTCATGCGCCGGTTCATGCCCTTGAGCATTTCATTGTTGATGTGCTGCAGAGGCATGTCGAAGTACTTCACTAGATTTTTTCGCGAGCTCATTAAGTTGAGAGTCTCGCTGGAAACGCCGTCGGGATACAAATAAAGAACGCGAATCCATTCAGCACCAGACTCATCAGAAAGTGCACGTAAGAGTTCATCAGGAGTTTCTTTCGCCGCTGCATTCTGCTTGCGCAGATCCCAACCAAAATCTGTGAAGTCGTGGCTGATCACAATCAACTCTTTCACGCCGCCCGCAACCAAAAGCTTCGCTTCACTGACAATCCCACTCAGCTGACGCGACTGAAGGTCGCCGCGAATCAAAGGAATTGCGCAAAATGCACAACGCTTTTTACAGCCCTCAGAGATTTTCAAATAGGCACGATGACGGGGCTGTGAGTTCACGCGAGGCGTGGAGTCCTCTTGCAAATAGGTCGGCAGATGAAAAAAACGTTTCTCTTTATTCCCCGCACGCGAGTCGCGCAAGATCTGGGCAATATTTTGAAACTGGCCAGAGCCCACGAAGAGGTCGGCCTCGGGTAAGCCCTCAACCAAATCATCTTTGTAGCGCTGAGTGAGACAGCCTGCGACGACGACTTTTTCAACCTTGCCGGATTTTTTTAAAGCTGCCATTTCTAGAATTTTATCAATCGACTCTTGCTTCGAGGCCTCGATAAATCCGCAGGTGTTCACCACGACCGTGTCGGCCTGATCGGCCTCGCTCACGATCTGATACCCATCGCGCATCAGCGAGCCGAGCATGATCTCTGTGTCGACCAAATTCTTTGGGCAGCCCAAACTCACGAAATGAACTTTTTTTGTCGGACTCGAAATCTCTTTCATTTAAAACTCACTCACTTCTGCTTTTTTCGGCGGCTTATACGTGAACTTTTCTGGGCTCACGGCGTCTTTCTTAATATTCGAAAACTCTAAGCCCACCTGATTATCTCTTTGATCTTTATACGTGATTCGCAGGATGTCTTTGTCCTTGATGACGATTTCGAGGGCCTGAACTTCACTTTTCTTTTTATCGCTGGGATCAAAGCTGAAAGTCTTTTTGCCGTCAGCAGATTTAACGTTCTTAAGCTTAAACTGTTTCAAAACATCTTTGCGGTCAAACAATGCGGTCAAAAGTGAGTCCGACCTTTTCAAATCACTGCCGCGCATTTTTGTGACATGCACGTGGTCACCGTCTAAACGCGACTCAAACCAAATAAATTTCCCGTCGAAGACCAGAGTCGAACGTTCAGGCTCAGAGATCTCCATGCGTAGCTTGCCCTTGGAAAAATAAAATTCGCCGGTGCTGTCCATTTGCGTACCGATGATCTCTTGCACAACTGTCTTTTTGACCTTCGCTTGAATCGCCTTCGCCTGGCGATAGCTCGCAAGAACGACATCAACATCCTTGCTCGAGAGCTTTTCTTTACTCGCGGCCGATACCGAAAGCGCCATTAAGCCAGAGATTACGATCCTTAAAGTCATGCCGCTTTATAACAGTGTGCGCCAACTCCCGCAAGGGCGTCGGTCTATTAGACACCACACTTCGCAGCTCTTTGGCCTATCGAGCGCCAGGTAAGCCGCACGAGTGGTCGCCCCCGTCGTGACCACGTCGTCGACAATGACGACATTCGTGTATTTCGTGCAATCAAACTCATCCACTCTCTCAAAACGCACCCTTTGGCGAAGTTCACGACTGAGCTTTTTCTGCGCACGAGAAGCGGTCGGTAGCCGTAAGGCCTCGACCGCCGGAAGACCCGTCCAATCGCTCAGCGCCCGCGCGAATCCAAGCGCATGATTCCTTCCAGTGGACGGAACCGGCACAAGCACCGCGTCCGTCAGCGGTCCAAACGTATCGAGCATACATGACGACAGACTATGCCAAGGGCGACTCGACTCTTGTTTCTTAAGCGAGCGCACCAACCAATGAATCGCGCGCGGACCGTTCATCCGCCACGCAAATACCGAACGGACTGGAAACGGGTCTTCATTGCGTATGGTCGGCTCACGTAGCTTCAGCAGGCCCGAAAGGCAATGAGGACAAAGCTCCGCGCGCGTTGGGATTTTACAAACTAAACAAACTCTAATCATGACGGCTTGCCCATGCAAACGCGAGTGGGCCGTCACCGCCGTGAGGCTGATCGTTGAGAATTCGCTGCACCGAAACTCGGACTATCGATTGTGGTAGGGAATGCCTTTGATAATGGTCAGGCCGCGAAAAATCTGCTCAAGCGCTGTGACCTGTGCCACCCAGTGATTGAGCGTCAATTTTGAGAGCGACCACTGAGCTTGACTACGCGCCGTCACGCTCGCATCAAACCCATAAGGTCCACCGATGCAAAAGGCGATGCGCGCCTTTCCAGACTCAAGATGTCGACTTAAATGTTTCGCAAACTCTTCGCTAGAGCGAAACTCTTCTCCGGCTTCATCGAATAAAATCAGTAAATCTTTCTCGTCAATCTGCCTGAGAAGAATTTCGGCTTCTTTCTTCTTTTTGACTTCCGCGTTTTCGCGATCAGCACTTGGACTTTTAAGAAGATGAATTTCAAACGGCTGAAAGCCCTTGAGCTTGGCCGTATACTCCTGACGGGCGATTTCCACCCACTCAGGCGCCTTGGTTTCAAAGATAAAAAGTTTGAGTTTCATCTGCGTGGGCTAGGTGACCGCTACTTCTTGCGCGTCCACAGCTCCTCAAGGCGATACTCTTGGCGAACAAAGTCGTAAAATGTATGAACGATCAACGCTCCGTAATCGACGACAATCCAACGTCCTTCGCCTTGTCCTTCGATACTCTCTGGCCAAACATTATAATCTTTCTTTACTTCGCGAGTCAGATGCTCCGCGAGTGCCGTAGCGTGCCGAGTACTTGTACCGGAGCAAATCAAAGCGAATTCAGAGGGGGCACTCTGCGCGCGCAAATCGTAAATCTGCACATTCACGCCACCTTTATCGACCAATACTTTTTCACAATATTTAGTGAATTTCTCAAAGTCCCCAATATTGCGCTGAACCGATTCATAAAGTTTATTTTCACGAATATACTCTTCAACGCCGGGAGGGACCTGCGTTTGCACACTCTGCTCAAAACGAATTTTTTTACGAATTTCAGTGCCCGATGCTTCGACGTCTTCCAGTTGATGAAAATAAATGGTGCGGCCACTTTTCAGCATGGCCTGCTTGGAGTCAAAGTCGTCAACCAACGAACGCACCGCCGTCGGCCACTCATCCAGCGAATAGGGCAATTCCAGGCCAGGCCGGGTGGTCACCACCAGATCCACTTGGCTTAAAATCTTGTCATAGTCTTTCCACTGATCAAATTTTGAAAATTGATCCATACCGATGATCAAAAACAATTGCGCGTCTTCTTTAAGATACGAATTCAGAGTGTCGATCGTATAGCTCACGCCACCACGCATAACTTCTTGCGTGTCGATTTCGATCAGATCTTCGTGTCCTGCGATTCCACGCTTAACCATCTCCACGCGCTGCTCGGGCGCCGACCCCTGAGTCCGCGCACGCAGTGGGCTAAGTGCAGCTGGTACAACTTTAACCTTATCCAGGCCGAACTGTTCTGCCGCTGCCAAAATGCTATTCAAATGACCATAGTGAAAGGGATCAAAAGTTCCGCCGAAGACACCGACTCTAGTGTTTTTCAAAGACTCTCCTGCCAAGTTCAACCACGAACTCTTTGATATTCTTTCCCGTCGCCGCAGAGACTTCCATGACCTCTAGGCCTTTGCGCTTAAATGCCGCGACCGCCGCACGCGAAGACTCTACATTCACCGCATCTATCTTATTTAAAACAACGATTTCGGGACGCGTGCTGAGCGGAAAAAATCCCTCTTCCTCGCTTTTAATTTTGTCGTACATTTCAAGCTCGTGACGAATTTCATTGTAGGCTGCCATTGGCTCTTTGCCACTCATCGGCGTCAAGTCGATCAAATGCACAAACACTCGGCAGCGCTCAATATGGCGTAAAAACTGGGTGCCAAGTCCGGCGCCCTCGTGTGCACCCTCAATCAATCCAGGAATGTCTGCCACAACATACGTCAGATCTTCGCCGAAGCGTACGACCCCCAAATTCGGAACCAAAGTGGTGAAGGGATAGTCGGCGATCTTTGGCTTGGCCGAAGAGATGCGAGAGATCAGCGTACTCTTGCCCGCGTTCGGCAATCCAACAATGCCCACATCCGCGAGAAGTTTTAGTTCCAAATGGATCTCTTGCTCTTTGCCAGGCATTCCCTTTTGCGCAATCGTCGGCGCTTGATGCACGCTGGATTTGTAAAACTCGTTGCCCTTGCCACCAATTCCGCCATCCAGAAGTACAAAGCTCATCCCATCTTCAAGATCGTAGAGAATTTGACCGTCTTGGTTTCGAATCACAGTCCCTGGCGGCAACAAAAGTGTCAGGTCTTTGCCGTTTTTTCCCGAACACTGTTGGCGGCCGCCCATTTCGCCATCTTCCGCGCGATAGGATTTTTGAAAACGCAAATCTAAGAGGGAGTGTAAGCGGGAGTCGACCTTGACGATCACGTCGCCACCTTTGCCGCCGTCGCCGCCGTCGGGACCGCCGCGCGGGATCTGGGCCTCACGACGAAAGCTGACCCTGCCAGGGCCACCTTTGCCGGATGCGATCGAAATGAAAACTTCATCGATAAATTTCATATCACCTTTTTAAGAGCTCAATTAAAAACAAAAGCCCGCTCTTGCGACCGGGCTATCAATGCGATCAACGATTATGTTGCGGTACAAAGGTGAAAAACCTGAAAGCGAAGGCTTTTAAGCAGCCTTGGTTTTCGTAGCTGTGGCGACTCGCGGATAAACGCTGACTTTAAATTTCAATTTAGTCACGCGCTCGAACTTCACTTGCCCTTCAACTAAAGAGTAAATCGTGAAGTCACGCCCCAAGCCCACATTGCGGCCAGGATAAAATTTTGTCCCACGTTGACGAATAATGATTGTGCCCGGAAGAACATTTTGCCCGCCAAAGCGCTTAACGCCTAAGCGTTTACTTTGTGAATCGCGACCGTTCTTTGTACTACCTGCGGCTTTTTTTGATGCCATATCACTTTGTCCTTATTTAGTCGTTTTCTTAGCAGTTTTTTTAGCCGCGGGTTTTTTGCCCGTGGATTTTGTCGCGCCACCCGATTTTTTAGGAGCGGCTTTTTTAGCAGCTGCCTTTTTAGCTTTCGCCTCGAGTTTCGCTTGCGGAACCGGCTCGCCTGCCGCTTTGGACAAACGTGCTTTTTCTTTCAATGCCAAGCGCACTTCTTCACTCTTCGCCAAACGTTCTGCTTTTTTCACGGGATCAAAGACATGTGCCTTGGTGTCCGCGTTTGCAGTTTTGCCATCCGGATTGGTGATCGATTTAACAAAAAGCTCGGTGTAGGGCTGACGATGTCCACCCATGCGACGATAGCCTTGACGACGTTTTTTCTTAAAGACCACAAGTTTCGGGCCGCGCTCTTGATTGGTCACAACAACGGTAACCGTTGCATCGCCAATTTTATCGCCGACGAAAGTTTTTTCGCCACCGACCATCAAAACTTCTGTGAGTTTTAATTCTGCGCCGAGCTCAGCTTCTAATTTTTCAACACGAAGAACATCGCCTGGTTTAACAGTATACTGCTTACCGCCGGCTTTGATGATGGCGTACATTTCTAAGAACCTCCAAAAACGGATCTATATTAGGAACATAGGGAAATGCCACGCAGCCCCGTGAGAGTCAAGAATTTCCCCTGTTGTCCCGTGAACTTGCACTGCCCTTGGGGGTCCCGGGGAAAAGCGAATATATTTCAAACTGTTCGACGTGATACTGGGGCTCCACTTTAAAGACAACTGGGCGTTGGATTTTGGCCTCAAGGGCCTCTAATGCCTCTTGTTCTTCCTCATAGATCCAATCGGCGACCCCGGAATGGCAGTGGACGACTGCATTGGTGGCCGGGGCCTTAGTGCGCAGAACCTCGCGCTCGAGAGCCAAGAAAATCTCATGGGCGACCGTGGACTTGCGTTTGATGTAGCCCTTTCCTTCACAGTAGGTGCAGGGCTCGCATAAATTAGAGACTAAGCTTGGGCGAATACGCTTGCGGGTCATTTCGACAAGGCCGAGCTCGGACATAGCCACCACTGTGGTTTTCGAGAGGTCTTTGGCCAATTCAAGCTGCAGTTGGGTCATGACCTTTTCGCGGTGCGCAGGTTTTTCCATGTCGATGAAGTCGATGATGATGATGCCGCCGCAATTGCGGATGCGGAGCTGATGGGCGATCTCTTTGATGGCCTCAAGATTGGTCTTTAATATCGTGTCCTCAAGGTCTTTTTTGCCCACGTAGCGGCCGGTGTTGATGTCGATGACGACCAGAGCCTCGGCTTCGTCGATGACGATGTAGCCCCCGGACTTAAGCCAGATCTTTCGGTCGAGCGAACGTGAGATTTCTAAATCTAAATCGTAAATGTCAAATAGAGGTTGCGGGCCGCTGTGCAATTGCACCGTCTTCCCGTGCTTCGGCATAAACTGATTAATGAAGGCGAGAACTTTTTTATGCACCTTTTGATCATCGACGATCACCTTCTCAACTTGTTCATTGAGTAGATCACGCAGTGAGCGCAATTCGACGTCGATTTCGGCGTGAATCAGTCCCGAGCTCTTGCGTTTCTCATAGGCCTTTTCAACCTCCGACCAAAGGCGATTCAGGTAATCGAGATCGGCGGACAGTGCTTCGCCACTGGCGCCTTCGCAGGCCGTGCGAATGATCACCCCGCCTTTGGGTTTAAGTGATTCGACTAACTTTTTAAGACGGTCACGCTCGGCCTCTTTTTCAATTCGGCGAGAAATTCCCAAATGTTTCAACGTCGGCATATAAACAACGTGTCGACCGGCTAGCGAAATATGCGTGGTGATACGTGCGCCCTTAGTGCCCAGCGGATCTTTCGCGACTTGCACCATGATGATCTGCCCTTCGTGCAACAGATCTTGAATCTGCGCGCGAGGAGCCTCTTCTTTTTCGGACTGCTCTTCGTCGGTGGCAGAGGGTTCACCCTCTTCTGGGTCTAAATATAGAGGCGGTTCGGAGTCTAGGTCGGCGCGAACGTCGCCCACATAAAGAAAGGCCGCGCGATCTAGACCAATGTCCACAAATGCGGCCTGCATGCCCGGTAAAACTCTCACCACCCGACCTTTAAAAATCGAACCCACCAGAGTCGGGGACCCCAGACGCTCGATCTTAAGGTCGTTGAGCACGCCATCCTCAACATAAGCGACGCGCGTAAGACCTGGGCGGACGTTAATTAGAATTTCTGCCGACAATGTGCACCTCTAAGCGCTGAAGCTTACCCTAAACCGACGTCCAGCTACAACCTCCACGTCTTAAGGCTTTGAGTCATGCGACCGAAAAGGGGATATGGCTGAAATTGATAAGCTATTTAAATTGATGATTCAACAGAGTGCCTCGGACATGCACCTCTCGGCCGGATCAGCGCCCTATTTTCGGATTCACGGCCACATGACTCCGTTGAGCCATCCGCCGCTTGAAAATGAAGCCATTCAATCTTTGATTTTTGAAATTCTCACCGAAAAACAAAAACGCGGCTTCATTGAAAACTGGGAGCTCGACACTTCCTATTTCATCCCAGGGGTTGGACGCTTTCGGGTGAATGTCTTTATGCAGAGGCGCGGAATGGGCGGAGTCTTTCGCGTGATTCCAGAAATTATAAAGAGCGCCGCTGAGCTCGGCCTGCCTTCGATGCTTCTAGATATGATCAAAGTTCCACGCGGACTTGTGCTAGTCACGGGTCCTACGGGTTCTGGAAAATCCACGACGCTGGCTTCATTGATTAATGAAATCAATATCACACGCAGAGAACATATTATTACAATTGAAGATCCCATCGAGTTTGTGCATGAAAACAAACTGGCGCTGATCAACCAGCGCGAAGTTTCGAGTCATACGAAATCATTTTCCAACGCTCTTCGAGCGGCGCTGCGCGAAGATCCAGATATTATTCTCGTTGGTGAGATGCGCGATCTCGAGACCATTCAGCTCGCGATGACCGCTGCAGAAACCGGTCACTTGGTGTTTGGAACTCTACACACCAACAACGCGCCGAAGACGATTGATCGTATCATTGACGTCTTTCCGCAAGCGCAACAGGCGCAAGTTCGTACGATGCTTTCAGAAAGCTTGCGCGGAGTGATCGCACAGACCCTGTTCCCGCGAGCCGATAAGCCGGGTCGCGTGGCGGGTCTTGAGGTTTTGACTTCGTCCCATGCCGTCGCCAACTTAATTCGCGAGGGAAAAACGCATCAAATTCCCTCGATCATGCAGACGCAAATGGCGGACGGAAATATGACGTTTGAACATCACCTTGGCAAACTCGTGGCCGAAGGTCGTGTCGCTAAGGACGTTGCGGATACATTTCTGGGTAAAAAGGCGAAAAAGCTCGAAGCACTCGATGGTGGCGCACCAGGCGGCAAACCCGCTGTCGAAAAAGGCTCCGGCATTCGCGTGACCGGCGTTGCCGATACTCCACAGGCCGCCGCAGCCGGAATCTTTAAAAAGAAGTAACCGTTCGCTACAAATTAAAATTCAAAAGTAAATTTGGTTTGCGGCGTGCGAGTCATGTTTTCGCGTCGATCCGCGTCTGCAAGCCGCCATAGCTCCGCCTGCGGATCGCGCACTGAATAGAAATCCTTGGGCTCACTTGCGGCTTTGAACGTCGTGTAGATAGTTCCGATTATAATTCCGGCGGCAGCACCCATCGGTACGTTGGAGAGACGATCTTGTGGTCGGCCATAAAAACTCAATGTTGATAGGCCAAGAATGGCGCCGGCCAATCCCGCAAAAATAATATTGGTAAGGTGGCGGCGCGGACCCGTCGCTACAGTTTGTGCGGCCTTATCGGTTTTCGACGCCGCCGAAACTTGCGGCGCGAGGACAATAAGGCAGAGCGATAAAATCGCGGCAGTTAAATTTCGGAACATGCTTTTGCGCCATCCTTTCGAACTTCAAATTCTACACTGAGTTCGCGGGAATTCCACTCTTTGATTACTACCGACTCCACCTGGCCATGGGTCGGACCCGATTTCAACTTGGCCTCAAATAAATTCAATTTGTCGTGCGTGCCACTTCCGACCACTTCGACGCGTCCATCCTCAAGATTTCTCACCCATCCGCGCAGCTTGAATTCAAGGGCCTGGCGTTTGGTGAACGCGCGAAAACCCACTCCTTGAACTCGGCCAGAAATCAAGTAGTGTCTGGTGATCTCCTCCATCGTAAAAATGTAGGTTTTCAGGGGGAGTTTGGAAAGGACTTTATGCCGCGCATAACGCAAGGCGCGCTTGCCGCAATGATTGATCACACATTGCTCAAGCCCGAGGCCACCAAGGCCGAGATCGAGAAACTTTGTCGTGAGGCCGCTCGCCATAATTTCGCCACCGTCTGTGTGCAACCCTATCGCGTGAACCTGGCCGCTAATATTTTACACGAGAGCGGCGTGAAAGTTTGTACCGTGATCGGTTTTCCACTTGGGGCAAACTCCACGGCCGTGAAGGCGATGGAAGTGATTCGTGCCGCCGCAGATGGTGCACGTGAATTTGATATGGTGATCAATATCGGAGCGCTGAAAGATCGCAATGTGGGTGACGTTGAGGCCGACATTCGTGCGGTCGTAAAAGCCGCTCAAGGCAATGCGGTGAAAGTGATTTTGGAAACTTGTCTTTTGACTGATGAAGAAATTGTACTCGGTTGCCAGCTCAGTGAGGCCGCGGGTGCGAGCTTTGTTAAAACGTCGACCGGATTTTCAAAAGACGGTGCGACTCGCGAACACGTATTACTTATGCGCAAAACTGTCGGCGACCGCTTGGGAGTCAAAGCCAGTGGCGGAATTCGCGATCGCAAAACTTTGATTCAGTTGCTCAAGGCGGGCGCCACACGCATCGGCACCAGCTCGAGCGTTATGCTGCTCGAGGCGGGCATGGCGGAAACAGAATACTGATGGAGTTTCTACCTTCTGAACTCATTCGCAAGAAACGTTTCGGTGGGACCCACACGCACGAGGAAATTCATTTTTTTATTCAAGGCTATGCGCGCGAAAAAATTCCCGACTATCAAATCGCCGCTTGGTTGATGGCGATTTGTTTTAAAGGGATGAATGGTGAAGAGACTGCGTGGCTAACTGAGGAAATGCGCGACTCGGGTGTGGTTTTAGATCTGAAACATCTCGGGATCACCGTCGATAAGCACAGCACCGGCGGAGTGGGTGATAAAACCAGCCTTATCTTGGCTCCTTTGGTTGCGGCCGCAGGCGTTCCAGTGCCGATGATGGCGGGGCGAGGGCTCGGTCATACCGGTGGTACGCTCGACAAGCTTGAATCCATTCCTGGATTTTCGGTGCGACTGAGTTTTGAACAGTTTCAAAAACAAGTCGGCTCGGTCGGAACTGCGATCATTGGCCAGACACCTGAAATCTGTCCCGCGGACCGCAAACTCTACGCACTCCGCGACGTGACCGGAACCGTCGACTCTCTGCCCTTGATTTGCGGAAGTATCATGTCAAAGAAGCTGGCTGAGGGGATGTCGGCTTTAGTTTTGGATGTCAAATTTGGCTCGGGCGCGTTTATGAAAACGCTCAAAGATTGCGAGGGGCTTGCACGCGCTCTGATGGACATTGGCGTGCGCGCTGGAAAAAAAGTGACCGCCATTATGACCCGCATGGATGAGCCGCTGGGACGATTTATAGGAAATGCACTCGAGGTGCGCGAATGCATCGAAATTCTCGATGGAAAAGAATTTCGCGGCGAGGGCAAAGGCTGGGCCGACACTCTTGAGCTCACTCTTGAGCTTGCGGGTCATATGATTTTTCTCGGCGGCAAGGCCACCTCGGTCGAGGCCGGAAAACAGCTCGCAGAGCGGCTTTTGCGCGATGGCTCGGCAAAGAAAAAATTTGTCGAGATGTGCGTGGCCCAAGGCGGAGACCTCTCCAAGCCGCTTCCCGAATTCGCTAAGCGACAAACCGTTAGTGCCGACTCCGCGGGGTTTATGAATTACCTCGATGTCGAAAAGCTCGGCTCGGCCTCCGTTCACCTAGGTGCAGGACGTAAATTTCAAACTGATGTCTTGGATTTGGGCGCAGGCATTGAAGTTTTTCGTCGGCAGGGCGAGGCCGTGACCAAGGGTGCGCCTTTGTTTACACTCTTTGCAGCGGACGACGCGCGCATCGCAGCCGCCCTCCCGATTTTGCAAGAGAGCTTTACAGTTTCTCCACAGGCCGCTCCACAATCTCCCTTGATCGCAAAGGTACTCAAATGATCGAAAAGCAATTGCAAGAGAGCCAACTCTTTCTGGCACGAAAAACGACGCTGCGCCCTCGCTTGGGTTTCGTTCTTGGCTCTGGACTTTCTGGATTTGCAAAACAAGTTAAGGTGGATGTTGAAATTCCGTTTAAGGACATCCCCCACTTTGCGGCTTCAAGTGTCGAGGGTCATCCGGGTAAACTGGTGATTGGAAAAATTGGCGATGTCCCAGTTGCCGTTATGCTCGGTCGCTTGCACGCCTATGAAGGTTTAACTTTTCAACAGGTTATTTTTCCGGTGCGGACACTGGCTATGTTCGGAGTGAAAACTTTAGTGGTGACCAACGCGGCGGGCGGGTTAATGGCGAAAATGAAACCCGGAGATTTTATGGTTATCAAAGACCAAATCAATATGACCGGCGACAATCCCCTGCGCGGCCCGAATGCTCCCATTGGCCCACGTTTTGTCGATATGACAGAGCCCTTTGATGCAAAGTTGCGACAGTTGCTGAAAGACTCTCTAAAAAAAGAAAAGGTGCGGGCGCACGAAGGCGTTTATGTCGGCGTTATGGGGCCAACCTATGAAACAGCCGCCGAAATTAAATTTTTCGCAAAGATCGGCGGCGGATGCGTCGGCATGTCGACCGTCGCGGAAGTGATCGCTGCGCGCCACGCCGGTGTGCGCGTGGTCGGCTTGAGTTGCATTACTAATTTGGGAACCGGACTTTCAAAAGTGCGACTGACTCACGACGATGTCAAAGAAGTCGCTGCCCGAGTGGAGGACCGCTTCACTCGCACACTTGTCACCTTCACAGGAAAAATCAAGAGCCAGCTATGAAGTCCGTGTTGATCCGCGGTGGCCTTTTGGTCACCATGAACAAAAAGCACGAAGTCCTGTCCGCAGATTTGCGCATCCACGACGGCACTATTGTCGCCATTGGTGAGGGCCTTTCTCCCGGCCACGACGAAGAGGTCGTCGACGCCAAAGATACGTTTGTTATTCCAGGGCTGATCCAAGCACACACACATCTCTGCCAAACGTTGTTTCGCGGCTTGGCCGATGATCTTGAGTTGCTCGACTGGCTCGGAAAAAAAATATGGCCCTTTGAGAATGCACACAACGAAAAAAGTCTGCGCGCCTCAGCGCAAATCGGCTTGCTCGAGATGCAGAGTCTCGGCACGACCTCAATTCTCGACATGGGTACCGTCCGCCTGCACAATGTGGTCTTCGAAGAGGCCGAGCGCTCGGGAATGCGCTATTGGGGTGGACCTTGCTTGATGGATTTAAAATCCACCTCGGGCCCACTCTGGCAGGCGACCGATGAGAGTCTTCGCTATTGTGAAGAGTTGATTCGCGACTGGCATTTGAAGACGCCGCTTTTGCAATTTGCAGTGAGCCCGCGCTTCGCCATTTCTTGCAGCGAAAAAATTATGAAAGGCGCCCTGGCTCTGCAACGCAAACATCACCTTTTGCTGCACACTCACGCCTCTGAAAATAAAGGCGAAGTCGCGTTAGTTAAAAAGCGCACGGGCCTGCCGAATATTAAATATCTTAAGAAACTCGGACTGCTCAACGAACAGACCGTGATTGCTCACGGTATTCATCTGAGCGAAAGCGAAATCGACGACATGGTGAAGTTCAAGGCGGGCCTTACCCACTGTCCCAGTTCAAATTTAAAACTGGCAAGTGGTGTGGCGCGCATTGCGCACTACCTGAAGAGGGGCATGAAAGTCGCGCTCGGCTCTGATGGCGCCCCTTGCAACAATATGATGGACCCGTTTATGGAGATGCGCCTTGCCGCGCTTTTGCAAAAACCATTGCTTGGTCCCACTGCGCTCCCCGCTCACGAAGCCTTTCGGATGGCGACACTTGGCGGGGCAGAGGTCCTCGGCGCCGAAGATACAGTCGGCTCGCTCCAAATCGGTAAGCGTGCCGATGTCGTTGTCGTCCGCCGTGATCACCCCAGTGTGGCCACTGTGAGTGACCCCTACTCCGCGCTCGTCTATTCGTGCTCCGGTCGAGACGTGCGTGACGTTTGGATCGATGGTCGCGCGATTGTTCGCGACGGCACCCATCAGATTTTTAGTCGTGTCGAAGTCCGCGCCTTTGCGGAGCGCGAACTTAAAGAGTTACTCGAGCGGCTTTAACCGCGTCTCCACGCGTGGAATTTTTGTAAAATACGTAATGCTCCCTGCGGTGCTGTTTTCTTTTTCCACACGCCCGCAACGAAACGATTTGCCTCCGCAAAAGTAGGATAGGAATGAACCGTATTGAGAATATCGTTCAGACTCATCTTTTTGCGCATCGCCAAGACGAATTCTGCAATTAGGTCTCCCGCGTGTGCGCCGACAATCGTGACTCCAGTAATCTTACCGCTACCTTTTTCTGTTAGAACTTTGACCATTCCGTGATTTTCGCCTTCACAGATCGCTCGATCCAGATGATCGAGCTCGTAAGTGTGAACGTCGACCTCGATGCCCAGCGCTTTTGCGTCCCGCTCATTAAGTCCAACCCGAGCGACTTCTGGGTCCACAAAGGTGCACCAGGGTAGCGCGGAATAGTCGGCCTTGAATGATTTCAGAGGCGCGAACAATGCATTGAGAACCGCGTAGCCCGCTTGATGAGAGGCCGCGTGAGTAAACTGAAATGGTCCCGTCACATCTCCACAGGCCAAAACATTGGGAAAACGGGTACGCAAACACTCATCAGTTTCAATCGTACCGTTCGCACGCACTGCAAGATTCAAATTTTCCATCCCGAAGCCCTTGGTGTTGGCGCGACGGCCAAGCGCCACTATGGCCGCATCAAATTCGATGTAGTCACCCGAGCGAAGGAGCGCGCGGCCTCCTGCGGCCGTCTTCTCAAAGTGGGTGATCTCGCAATTCAAACGAACATCGACACCTTCGCTCTTAAAATGTTTCATGATCAAGTTTGAAACATCCACATCTTCTCTCAATAGAAGTCGATCTGCTTTTTCAACAAGAGTCGTTTCGCAGCCCAGTCGAGCAAACGCTTGCGCCAACTCACATCCGATCGGGCCGCCGCCCATCACCAAAAGCTTTTTCGGCGCCCGACTGATCTGCCATAAATTTTCAGAGGTATAGTATGGCACGTCTTGAATTCCGGATATCTCTGGAACAATCGGCGTCGCACCCGTCGCGATAATTATATTTCGCGTGGTGATAATCCGCTCACCTACATGCACGCGAAACGGATCGGCAATAACCGCCGTTCCTTTGATGCAATCGACGCCAAGGCCGGTGTAGCGCTCAACAGAGTCATTGGGTTCAATTTTCGCAATGATGTTATGAATGCGCGTGAACACCTTGCTGAAGTCGACTTGAGGAGTGACCGGCTGCATGCCAAATTCACCGCCACGACGAAAAAGATGCGCCACGTGCGCGCTGCGAATAAGTGCCTTGCTCGGAACGCACCCGGTGTAAAGGCAATCGCCGCCCATGCGATGTTTCTCAATCAACGCGACTTTTCCCTTCAGTGCGGCCGTGATGTACCCAGAGACCAATCCCGCCGCGCCCCCACCAATGACAACAACATCGTATTCAAACTTGCTCGGGCGAGTATATGCGCTAAATACTCGACGGCGCTTGATCACGTTGACGATAAATTTTGCGATCCACGGCACGATTCCAAGAAATACGAATGAGAGAATCACCGGCAAGCTGAGAATCCCGCGTGGCGAATCGATATTCGCCAGCTGTGTCCCTGCGTTGACATAGGCGAGAGTGCCCGGGAGCATGCCGATTTGCGAAACCGTAAAAAATGAAAGTGGGCTCATTCGCGTTAACCCGAACACCAAATTGATAACGAAAAACGGAACTGCCGGGATCAGGCGCAGCGTGAAGAGGTAAAAGACACCCTCTTTCTCTAATCCCTTTTGTACATTCTCGTAAGTGGCTTTGAATTTTACCGAGACAAAATCACGAAACAACAAGCGCGAGCCAAGAAAGCAAAGTGTCGCCCCAAGCGTACTCGCAAATGAAACAAGTATCGTTCCCGTGATCAATCCGAAGATCGCGCCACCCGCCAAAGTCAGAACCGCTGCTCCAGGCAAAGATACTGCAGTTGTCGTCACGTAGATCAAAAAATAAATCAGGATCGCTTTTAAAAAATGGAGTTCGGTCCACGCACGCAGATCACTCTGGCGGGCCTTGAGGTTGTCAAAGCTCAGCTGTTGCAAAAGACCGGATTTATAGAGCCAAACCATAAGACCCGCGACGGCCAACAAAAGTAAAATTTTAATAATTTTTTTCATTGGCAAAGTCTAATTCGATCTAGACGTTCGGTCCATAGTTAGCTGAAGCAAAGGTCTAGAAATTGGGCCCAGAAGTAGCGCTAGAGAGGCGACTTCAATCTTGGACTAACCGCAAACCCCACTTCGCAGCACAATACTAAAGAGGGTCCACCCCTCGCATCTCCAGGAAGGGGATTGAATGAAAGCCGGATTTATTAGATCCTTCAGCGCAGTGGCCTGCACGATTCTTCTGAGTGCCTGCGGCCAGCCTAAAACGGCCTCTTCCACGCTCTCAAAAACCTCGGATGAATGCGCGGGAAGCGCCATGCCGCGCCAGTTTATCGCCCAAAGCTACGACGGTCACATGGAGGTCGTCCAAGCTGAGTCCGAGCAGGCCTTTATCGACGGATATCTCACGAAAAACTTAGATCGCATAAAATACGCGGAGCATGATTATTTCGTAAGCACGGAACTCCCTGTACAGGCGCTCAACGACGGAGTTGTCTCGACCGCGGACAATTGGGGCCCCGCGAAAATCAATGCAGATAAACTCTGGGCGCAAAATATTCGCGGCGCTGGAATTGTCGTAGCTGTCGTCGATACGGGAATGGATGTCACCCATTCACAGCTCGTCAATCAGGTTCTAGTGAATCCCGGCGAATCGGGATTGGACTCCCGAGGTAAAGACAAAGCGAGCAACAACACCGATGACGACGGCAACGGGTACATCGATGACACCTATGGATTTAATTTTGTTTCAAATCGTCCTTTGGCTGGCGACAACGCCTATCACGGCACCCATGTCTCTGGAATCATCGGAGCGGAACACTCGGACGTCGCTTCGAAAACAAATACCAGTTACGTCGAGGGCATTGCACCGGGTGCAAAGATTCTCCCGCTCGCATTTTTGGACGACAAGGGTTCAGGCTCGATGTCGGACGGAGTGCGCGCGATCAAGTATGCGGTCTCTCGCGGTGCGCGTGTGATCAATGCCAGCTGGGGTGGGACGCAATGCTCGGAGAGCTTAAAAGATGTGATTCAGTCTCTCGAAGGCAAGGGCATCGCGTTTATCGCCGCCGCCGGAAATGATTCATCGAATATCGATCGGTACATGGAGTATCCGGCCTCGCTCAATTTGCTGGCTCAAATCACGGTCGGCGCCACGGGCGATCATGACTACATGGCGCAATATTCCAACTATGGTGCCCAGGCAGTGCATATCTTTGCGCCGGGAACCGACATCATTTCTCTCTATCCAGGCAATCGGATGCTCAGCTTGAGTGGAACCAGCATGGCCACTCCCTTTGTGAGCGGAGCGGTCGCTTTACTCTTCAGCGCATTGCCCGAAGCGACGGTCGATCAGGTCCGTCACGCGCTCTACAATTCTGCTATGCGCAATCCGCAATATATCAACGCCTCAAGCGGGCGCTTGGACCTGTCACAGGCCATGGCCGAGCTTCACCGAATCCTCGGCCATTAACCTAACGCTTCGCGAAACTCTCAACATCCTCAAGGCCGCATGTTAGACCAGCCTGTCTATATTATCATGCGGCAGATGACCCTTACCGAGGTGTTATGCGGGTTTATATTTCGGATCTCAAAGATCAGGTCGGCAAGACCGTCACGTTGAGTGGCTGGGTTTACAATCATCGCTCGAGCGGAAAGATTAAATTTCTTTTGATGAGAGACGGCACCGGCATTTGCCAATGCGTTTATTTTCGCGGCGAATGCGAAGACAAAGCCTTTGAAGACTTTGAAAAGCTCAGCCAAGAAACCTGCGTGCGCGTCACCGGAGTTGTGCGTGAAGAAAAACGCAGCCCGGGCGGTTTTGAATTGAGCGCCCGTGGCTTAGAAATTGTCTCGGGCAGTGTCGACTATCCTATTTCGCCAAAAGATCACGGCACTGACTTTTTGATGAATCAACGGCATTTGTGGCTACGCTCAAAACGCCAGCACGCGGTTCTGCGCATTCGCTCGACCGTGGTGAAGGCGATTCGCGACTTTTTTGATGGCCGTGGATTCACGCTCACCGATGCGCCGATATTTACTCCGAGCGCTTGCGAAGGCACGTCGACATTATTTGAAACCAAATACTTCGACGAAAAAGCGTTCCTCTCACAGAGTGGCCAGCTTTATATGGAGGCCACCGCGGCGGCCCTTGGAAAAGTGTATTGCTTTGGTCCGACGTTTCGCGCCGAGAAGTCAAAGACCCGCCGACACTTGATTGAGTTTTGGATGGTCGAGCCCGAGGTCGCATTCAACGATTTGTACGACAACATGGAACTTGCCGAGCAATTTGTTGAATACGTAGTACAAACGACGATTCGTGACCGCGAAGAAGAATTGAAAGTCCTTGAGCGCAACGTGGATTCGCTTAAAAAAGTGATCGCTCCCTTTCCTCGCCTGCACTATCGCGAGGCTGCCGAAATGATTCTTAAAGAAAATCCAGCGTTCGTCATGGGCGACGACTTCGGCGGAACGGACGAAACGATTGTCAGCTCGAAATACGAAAAGCCGGTGTTCGTGCATCATTACCCCTCCGCCATCAAAGCCTTCTACATGAAAGAAGACCCGAAGGAGCCCGGCTCAAGTATGAGTTGTGATCTTCTCGCCCCCGAAGGCTACGGCGAAATCATCGGCGGTGGCCAGCGCGAAGAGAGCTACGACGTTTTGGTGAAAAAGATTGAGGAGCATAAACTCAATATCAAAGATTTCGAGTGGTACCTGGATCTGCGCAAGTATGGATCGTTTCAGCACGCAGGCTTTGGTTTGGGCGTTGAGCGAACTGTAGGCTGGATTTGTGGCGTGCAACATGTTCGTGAGACTATCCCGTTCCCGCGACTCTATGGACGCAACTATCCCTGATGTTAAATTTGTTTTCGAAGAGGTGTAAGAATGGAAATTGAAATTCCCACAACTACGGCTGCGAAGCTGCAGGATCTTGAGAAGCGAAACGAAAATGCCTTTATCGGTGGCGGGCCTGACCGTGTAAAGAAACACAAGGCGGGCGATCGACTGACGGCGCGCGAGCGACTGGATGTCTTGCTGGATCCAGGAAGCCTGGTTGAAATCGATCGCTTCGTCACTCACCGTTGCTCGAATTTCGGCATGGACGAGCAAAAGATTCCTGGCGATGGCGTCATCACCGGCTACGGCCGCGTGAATGGAAAAATCGTTTACGTCTATTCGCAGGACTTCACCGTATTCGGTGGCTCGATGTCGCGCACTCAGGCCAATAAAATTATTAAGATCATGGATATGGCCGTTAAAAACGGGGCGCCTGTCATTGGTTTAAACGACTCGGGTGGCGCACGCATTCAAGAGGGTGTTGAAGCTCTCGGCGGGTATGCCGATATCTTTTTAAGAAACGTGATGTCTTCGGGAGTCGTTCCCCAGATCAGCGCGATCATGGGACCCTGCGCGGGTGGCGCGGTTTACAGCCCGTCCCTTACAGATTTTATTTTCATGGTTAAGAATACCTCTTACATGTTCGTCACCGGCCCAGACGTGATCAAAGCCGTGACACACGAAGAGGTGACGAAGGAGGAGCTCGGCGGAGCACTCACTCATGCCAGCAAATCCGGCGTTGCGCATTTTGCAACTGAGGACGATCGCGATTGCTTGCTGATGATTCGCGAGCTGCTCAACTTCTTGCCCTCGAATAATCTCGACGACTCGCCTGTCTTACCGACCAAAGATCGCCCCGATCGAGTCGAGGAATTTTTGAATACCTTTATTCCAGACAATCCGCGCAAACCCTACGACATGATCCAATTGATCACCAAAGTGGTCGATGAGGGTTACTTTCTCGAGGTACATAAACACTACGCGCAGAATATCGTCGTTGGCTTTGCGCGCCTTAATGGTCGCAGCGTAGGCATCGTCGCCAATCAGCCGCAAATTTTAGCGGGTTGTTTGAATATCGAAGCGAGCGTGAAAGCCGCCCGCTTCATTCGCTTCTGTGACGCCTTTAATATTCCCGTGATTACGTTCGTCGACGTTCCGGGTTTTTTGCCTGGCACTGAGCAAGAGTGGAGAGGGATTATCACTCACGGCGCAAAATTAATGTACGCCTACGCTGAGGCGACTGTTCCGAAGATCACGATTATCACCCGCAAGGCGTATGGTGGTGCCTATGATGTCATGTCTTCCAAGCATTTGCGCGGCGATATCAACATGGCCTATCCGACGGCTGAGATTGCGGTCATGGGGGCAGAGGGCGCGGTAAATATTATTTCCCGTAGCGCCATCGCTGGCGCCAAAGATCAGGCCGCCGAGCGAGCCAAGCTGACGAAGGACTACGAAGTGAAGTTTGCGAATCCTTATGTGGCTGCGGAGGTCGGTTACATCGATGAAGTCATCGAGCCTGCAACGACCCGCAAGCGCCTGATTGATTCGCTGGAGATGCTCAAGAACAAGCGCGATTTCAATCCGCCCAAGAAGCATGGCAATATTCCGCTTTAATTTAGCGAGGTGATTTGTGTTTAAAAAAGTCTTGATTGCCAATCGCGGAGAAATCGCAATTCGCGTGATGCGAACACTGCGTGAGCTTGGCTCCACCTCGGTGGCGGTTTATAGCGATGCAGACAGAAACGGATTGCACGTGTTGCTCGCCGATGAGGCCTATCACATTGGTCCGCCACCTAGCGCCGAATCCTATTTGAATATCGAAAAAATTCTCGCGGTCGCGAAGAAATCTGGCGCTGAAGCGATTCACCCGGGCTATGGATTTTTAAGTGAGTCCGCGGAATTTGCTCGCGCAGTCAAAGCCGCGGGCCTGGTCTTTATCGGGCCCACCGTTGAGAATATTCTTTCCATGGGCGACAAACTCGCTTCTCGTGAGCTGATGATGAAGGCTGGCGTGCCGACAGTTCCGGGCAGCGCTGGCGCACTGATTGATGCAGAGGCCGCGGCCAAAGAGGCCTTGCGCATCGGGTATCCCATTATTTTGAAAGCCTCTGCGGGCGGTGGCGGCAAAGGGATTCGCGTCGTTCATGAACCCAAAGAACTTCCCGGTGCCTTTCGCGCCTGTCAAAGCGAGGGTAAAAACTATTTTAAAGATGATCGAGTCTTTATGGAGCGCTTCGTACAAAATCCAAAGCATATTGAAGTGCAGGTTTTTGGTGACACTCATGGCAATGTCGTACACCTCTATGAGCGAGAATGTTCGATGCAGCGTCGTCACCAGAAACTGATCGAAGAAAGCCCCAGCATTTCAGTGCCGCAGGACGTTCGCGAAAAACTTGGTGCCGTCGCGGTCACCGCCGCTAAGTCCATTCAATATGTCGGCGCCGGAACAATTGAATTTATTTTTGACAACAAGACCAAAGAATTTTTCTTTATGGAGATGAATACCCGCCTTCAGGTGGAGCATCCAGTCACCGAGTTAGTCGTGGGCTATGATCTGGTGAAAGAGCAAATCATGGTCGCATTGGGCAAGAAGCTCTCGTTCGCACAAAAGGATGTTGTGCAGAAGGGCCACGCGATTGAACTACGCATTTGCGCGGAAGACCCAGTGACCTTTGCGCCAAGTCCGGGAAAAATTCGCAAATATCGAATGCCCGCAGGCCCCTTTGTTCGCTTGGACAATTGTGCCTATCCTGGCTACGACGTTCCGATCTATTACGATCCGATGATCGCCAAGCTTATTGTTTGGGGGCCGACTCGTACCGAGTGTATTCAGCGCCTTCAACGTGCGCTCGCCGAGTACATGCTGACGGGAATTAAGAGCAACATCGTTTTGCATAAAAATATTCTGATGCATCCGGCTTTTTTAGAGGGCACGTACACCACTCAATTTATTGATCAGCAGATTGCTGGAAAAAAGCATCGCGAATTATTTATGTTTGTGGATGAGCCCGTCTTTTTAATTTCAGCGGCGATCGAAGCCTATCAACAGAGCAAACTGCGCGATGTCGGCGACTACAATATTGCGAGCCAGTGGAAGCGCCATGGCCGCCAGAAGTCGATGAGGGATTAGTCTATGTATTTCGAAGCTGAATCCGAAGGCGTGAAATATCAAGTGTCGGTCTCCGAGGGCAAAAGCCATTGGAAAGTAGGAACTCGTCAGGATGAGAAAGACTGGATCTACTACGAGATTCGAAAAGAGGACTACCGGTTACTCGACGACACCGTAAGCTTTATTTTTAAAGATAGCTCCTATCTAGTCGACGTGATTTCCAAAGGTACAGAATACACTGTGTATACGCGAGGCGTGTTTAAAACATTCAAGGTGTACAACGAAGAGGCCCTGCTCCACGAGAGTCTTAAGGCCGGCGGCAGCATGGGCGCGGGCGCCGAACTCACCTCTGGCATGCCGGGAAAAATCGTGAAGATTTTTGTGAAGCCCGGAGACAAAGTCAAAGAGGGCGATCCGATTTTAATCATGGAAGCCATGAAAATGGAAAACGAAATGCGGGCGGCCTCTGATGTAACGATCAAAGAGATCTTCGCCAAAGAGGGCGAGAATGTTGAATCGGGCGCAACGCTTGTCACCTTTGCTAAAGAGTCATGAAAGAACGTAAGCCCCATTTTCAGACCTCGTCGGGAATAGAACTCAAGCGCACATACTCGCCGTCCGATTGGAACGCGGTTGAACGACGAGCAAAAGATCTTGGTGAGCCTGGCGACTTTCCATTCACCCGTGGCGTACAAGAAAACATGTACCGTGGACGCCTGTGGACCATGCGCCAGTATGCCGGGTTTGGCTCGGCCAAAGAGAGCAACGAACGCTACAAAATGCTTTTGAGTAAGGGCACAACCGGCCTGAGCGTGGCCTTCGATCTGCCCACGCAAATGGGCTATGACTCTGATCATGTGATGTCGACTGGCGAAGTCGGCAAGGTCGGCGTCGCCATCAGCTCACTGCAAGACATGGAGATTTTGCTCGACGGCTTGCCACTCGCAGATATTTCCACCTCGATGACCATCAATTCGACTGCCGGAATTTTACTCGCACTCTATATCGCCGTGGCAAAAAAACGTGGCGTCCCGATGCAGAAGTTGAAGGGCACTATCCAAAACGATTTGCTCAAGGAATATATTGCACGCGGGACTTTTATCTATCCGCCGAAGCCTTCTCTGCGCGTGATCACCGATATTTTTAGTTTTTGCACCGCGAATGTCCCGGAATGGAATACCATTTCCATTTCTGGCTATCATATTCGCGAGGCCGGAAGCACGGCGGTCCAAGAGGTCGCCTTTACTCTCGCCAATGGAATCACCTATGTGCAGGCGGCTGTTGATCGCGGCCTGAATGTGGATGAGTTCGGTAAGCGCCTGAGCTTTTTCTTTAACGTACACAATAATTTTTTCGAAGAGATCGCCAAATTCCGGGCCGCGCGAAGAATGTGGTCGCGAATTATGCGCGAACGCTTTGGCGCCAAAGATCCAAGTGCAATGAAACTGCGATTTCACTCACAGGTGGCCGGATCGACCCTGACCGCGCAACAACCTGAAAATAATATTGTGCGCGTAGCCCTTCAGGCCATGGCCTCAGTCCTTGGCGGCACGCAGAGCTTGCACACCAACTCAATGGATGAAGCCCTTGGCCTGCCCACTGAAAAGGCCGTGACGATCGCCCTGCGCACTCAGCAAATTATTGGTTTTGAAACCGGCGCGGCCGACGTGGTCGATCCGATGGGTGGATCATTTTATGTTGAGTCCCTCACCAATGAAATTGAAACGCGGGCGCTTGAATACATTGAGCGCATCGAGGGGCTCGGGGGAGTCGTCGCATGCGTCGAGTCCGGTTGGATTCAAAATGAAATTCAAAATGCCTCGTATCAATACCAAAAGGACCTTGAAAGCAAAAAAGAGATCGTCGTTGGAATGAACGAGTTCATTCAAAACGAAACCCATACCTCTGACGTATTGAAGGTGTCCGAGTCTGTATCTCGTGATCAAATCAGCCGTCTTAAGGCATTCAAGGAAAGACGTGAGCCGACTGTAGTCACGAAAAAGTTGACTGCAATTCGCACCGCCGCCCAGGGATCTGAAAATTTAATGCCGCTATTTATTGATGCGGTTGAAAGTCACGTCACGCTCGGTGAAATTTCAGAAGAGTTGCGCAAGGTCTTTGGACTGTTTAAGGAATCAATTACTCTCTAAGCCGGTGCGTGTCGGTTTGACCAAAAAATGAATCAGCCAAATCGAAGATTCGTAAAGTCCCAGAAGCGGGACAAGCATCATAATCATGCTCAACCCGTCTGGAGGCGTGAGCACCGCTGCGACCACTGACAAAATGACCATAGCGTAACGACGTTTTGCTTTTAAAAAAGCCGCGTCGATAATTCCCATCATCGCCATCACCATTAAAACGACAGGAAGCTCAAATGCCATTCCGAACATAATGGTGGTCATGGTGAAAAAGCCCAAATATTCCTGAATGGTGATCATCGGCTTGTCGACATCTCCACCGATCGTAAAAAGATATTCAAAAGCCGCCGGATAAACGAGAAAGTAAACAAAGCAAACGCCAGTCATAAACAAGACCGTTCCGGCAATAATAAATCCAGCGATATAACGCCGCTCATGCTTGTAGAGTCCCGGCGAAATAAATTTCCACACGTGATAAAGCCAATACGGACAGGTGAGTATCACTCCGCCGAGTACACCCACTTTGATATGCGCCATGAATTTGTCCATGACCCCGGTAAATACTAAACCGCCATTAGGTCCCAGATGCTTCAAGACCGGCCGGCGAATCACTGCCAAGATCTCCTCGGAGTAATAAACGCTGACCCCGACGCCAACAATAATTCCCTGAAAAGCTTTTACCAGGCGGTAGCGAAGCTCAGTCAAATGTTCGACTAGAGACATTTGTTCAATGGATTGGCGTGGATTTTCCTCGCTCACGATTTCTTCTCCGGCTCATCCGCGAGGGGCACGGGATCGTCAAAATGCTCAGTGACTGCGCCCGGGTATTGATTCGGTAAATGCGGCGGCACATCGACTTGCGGAGGATTTGGCTCAGGAGGAACATACTTCGGCGGCTCTTCCAATGACTTCGACAAATTGTATTTGATGTCCGACGTCGTACGCTTCCATTCGTTCAACAGACGCGCGAAGGTGCGCGCGACTTCCGGCAATTGCTCGGGACCAATGAACACAATCGCAATCACTGCGAGGATCAACAAATGGGTAAAGCTAAGTCCAAACATGCTAAAAACGTAGCACGTACCTTTTATGAACTCAAAAACTAAAGACTACATTTTATTTGTTTTGGATTTGCCGAGGTCCGGATTGAGCAGGCCTTTTTCAAGCAGCTGCTCTTCGGCTAGGCGCGAGCCCGTATTCATATATCGGCCATAAAGCCGGAGTAAGTCTTCGTTCGACTGAATCATGGACTCTTGGCTGATATACGTCAGGACATCCACGAATTCCACGAAGCGTGTCGAAAATTCTCCGTAGACTCGCGAAAGCTCAACGCCCGAGGCACTCGCCGCCAAAGTGCCATAAGCCACTCCGCCCATATCCACATAGTAGTCGATATCCACAATTTTGCGCGTCAGCGAGTCGCCGAAAAATCCACTGATGTATAGGCTGCTATCGCCCAGCTTTTTAAGAATCTCACTGCGCAAGGGAAGCGGCGAGCTCTGAGCCGTCAGGTACATCTCGGCAAGCGTCTCTCGACGAGTGCGCCCCGTCTCATCATCCTTAGGAAACAGATTGCTTGAGAAAATGTAATATTGAAGAAGGTCGACCAAATAATGTCGTGATTCAGGCAAAGGTTTAAACTTCAGCCGTTCGAGCGCTTGCTCGACCCGATCTACAAAGAACTCCCGTGGTGATTCCACGACTAGCATGATTGAATCCTTTGGTTGCTGCCCCATAATGAGCCGTGCCCTCCGCAAACTATCTACCTATAAGGCTTCGGAGGCCTTCCATATTATTTTAGGGTAAAAATGCAGATGCTTGAGAAGAGCCTCAGAAAACTGGGCTTCGAGTCACGAGATCACGCCATTCTGTCTCGTTTTGAGCGAATTCCGAGCCCCGATCATTATAAAAATAATAAAAAAGCCTTATAGGGTCTCAACCTACGGCCTTAGGTCGGAATCGGCCTGAAACTCCCTACCAGGGCTTAGTTGGGCCGACCAACGAGGTCACCGACGGTTGCGAAAAAATCTTCTGCGCCAGAGTCATAATTTCATCGGCCGTCACGGCGCGAATTCGGTCCGCATACTTGTAGGTTTCTAAGAAATCGATGCCGTAAATATGGTCGAAAAGAATCGCCGAGGTAATATTAGAGTTTTTTTGCAATTCGATATCGTGTTTACCGATCAAATAGCGTTGTGCGCGGCCCATCTCCTCTTTGCTCACTTTGATATTCTTCAGCTTATCAAATTCCACATGCATCATTTTCAAGGCGGTCCCGGACTTCTCTGGGGAACATCCGATGTAGGCGCCGAAATATCCGCCTTCGAGTCCCTCCATTCGCATCGGTGCAACCGAATACGCCAGCGACGCTTTATCACGCAGCTCAAGGAATAGTCGACCGCCCTGACCCGCCAATATCGCTTGCATCACCTGTAAGGCGTAGCGCGCCGGATCCTTTAACTTCAAACCCGGATAGCCGCAAACGAGATGACTTTGCTCTTTAGCACTCTCTAAAAAAATCCACTCTTCCTTTTTCGGAAACGTCAGAGGAAAAAGCAAGTTCTCGCCCTCGCCGACATTCATTCCACCCAGCGCCAGTTCGACTTGTTTTTTAAGCTCTTTGGGATCAAGTGCACCCGACGCCACTAGCGTTAGCCCGGACTGCTTGGAGAATATCTCTTTGACTGATTTCTGATTCAATTTGGCAATTTGTTCCTCGGTGCCATAGGTGTCGGTCCCGTAGGGATGCTTGCCAAACATCTTTTCCATAAATTGCAAAATGCAGAGTTGCGCCGGATTGTCCTTACGCAGTTTAACATGCTCCTGCATAGATTTAATTTCGCGCTTGATGGCGGTTGATTCGAAGTGCGGCGACGTCAAAGTGCTAAAAAATAACTCGATCATGTCGTTCGCAAAAGGCTTTAGACAACTCATTGAGAGTCCCTGCGAGTTGCGGCCACCAAAGGCCGAAAGGCTCGCCGCCATTTCGTCGATTTTATTGCCCATTTCAGTTTCATTTAAAGAACCGGCGCCCGACGTCCAAACGCGCGACAAAAGCTCCATCGCACCTTGTGAATTTTCACTTTCGAGTCTCGAACCACCTAAGCTCGCGCAGCGCAAACTCACCACTGGAGTGTCAAAGTTAGGTCGCGTGATCAGCGTGACACCATTGCTCAATGTCCACTTCTCAATATTTCCCGACGCCTGCGTCGGCTTTTTGAAAACCCAAGAAATTTTCTTGCCCCGTTTTTCACTCTTCCCTTTGGCCTTAGTCTTGCCACCCTTAGCTTTTAAAATGTTACGAAATTCGGCGAGCCACGCTTTCGCCTCGGGTTCCATTTTGCCTTGCTCCACTGGAGTCATAATGACCATCGAAGTATTTTCTGCATCGAGATATTTGCGCGCCACTTTTAGCACGTCTTCGGCGGTCAAGCTGTTCACTTGGCGCATGAACTGTTCAAAGTAAGAAGGATCCCCGAAAAGATCTTGATAGTGTCCATACTTCCGCGCCAGTCCGTCGACGGTTTCAAGGTAGTAGTATTGTTCACTCGCCATATTGGTGAGCGCCTTTTGCAGCTCTTGCATCGACGGCGGCGCAGATAAGATCTTCTGGGTTTCCTCAAGCAGGGCGCTTAAGGCGGCGGTGAAATCTTTTTCGTTTAAAGAGACCGAGATCGCCATAAACCCTGGATCCCGAGCCACGAATACGCTGCTGCCTGCGAAATTCACCAGATGCCCGTGCACACGCAGCCGCTGATTCAGGCGCGAGCTCTCGCCTTGGCCAAAGATCAACGCGAAGACTTCAAGGGCTGCGATATCCTTATGCGACGCCTTGGGGATCGGAAAGGCCAAGTGCACAATGGTCTCGGCAAAAGGCGCGGTCTTCACCACGAGAGCAGGCTTTTTTACTTTATCTTGCGCGCGTTTCACCACACGCATTTTATTTTTCTCAAATTTACTAAAATATGTGTCGATTTTTTTGCGCATCTCGAGCGACTTAAAGTCGCCCGCCACTATCAGCGTCATGGTCTTTGGATTGTAACGTCCCTGAAAATAGCTCAGCAATGTCTTGCGCGATACCGTATTGATATTTTTCTCATAGCCAATGACCGGAATTCCATAGGGATGTTTTTTATACATAGTTTCAAAGAGCAGCCGACTGGCTTGGCGATGGGGACTGTCATTCGAGCGCTTGATCTCCTCGATCACCACTTCACGCTCGTTATTGATCTCTTTTTCGTCAAACTGAGGAAAACCCATCATCTCAGAAATGACATCGAGTCCGACATTTTCAAATTCCTTTGAAATCGTGACATAAAACACGGTTTGATCGAATGAGGTGTAGGCATTGAGTTCGCCGCCCGCAGCCTCTACCTGAGACGCGATCTCGCCCACTTTGAACTTGCGCGTGCCCTTGAACACCAGATGCTCGATGAAGTGGCTGATGCCCTCTTCGCCCTTTTTCTCGTCCGCGCTGCCTGTCTTCACCCACATTTGAATTGAGAGCACCGGGCTCTTATGGCTCTCGACCAGAAGGACTTTTAAACCGTTTTTGAGTTGATATTTCTTAAACATAAATTAAACACCTACCATGAGTTTGCCACTTTCGGTTTACGTACATATCCCCTACTGTCTGCAACGCTGTCGCTACTGCGATTTCACCACGTTCGAGCAAAAAGAGATTTTGCCTCCCGAACAGTATGTCGGCTGGGTTTTACAGGAGATTCGAAATCGCCACTCGCTTTGGCCCAATTCGGAAGTAGGAACTCTCTACTTCGGGGGCGGAACTCCCAGCCTGCTTTCCCCTGAATTGATCATATCGATTTCGAAGGAACTTGCAAACGCGGGCTACAAATTCGGACCCTCTTGTGAAATGACTCTTGAGATCAATCCCGCGACTCTGACTGAGGAAAAATTGAACGCTTACGTCGAAGCAGGCTTCAATCGCTTTAGCGTCGGCGCGCAGAGCTTTAACGACGCTCTGTTGAAGATGTGCGGACGCAAACACGACGCCGAGGACACGCGTGTAACATTGCGTCTGCTGCAAAAGTACAACTTGAACTACTCCTTTGATTTACTTTTTGCGCTGCCTGGGCAAACGCTTGCCGACGTAAAACTAGACCTCGACGAGGTCGCGCAGTTTTCTCCGCCACACCTCAGCGCTTATTGCCTGACAGTTCCCGAAAGCCATCCCATGAGTGTCGGACGGCCACCCGAAGATGAACAAGTGACGATGTTCGACCTCATCGAGTCCGACCTAAAAAATATCGGGCTTTTGAAATATGAAATTTCAAACTTCGCGAAGCCAGGAATGGAGTCACGCCATAATTTGGCCTATTGGCGCGACACTAGCTACTGGGGGATCGGCCTCAGCAGTCACTCTTATAATCCAAACCATCCCGCCTACGGTTTGCGCTTTTGGAATCCCAAATCGCTAACCGAGTACGGTGAACAAGTGGCGCGCAGAGCAACCGATTTTACACAAGTCCTTCCGCCTGCGCAGTGGGAGGCCTTGCTGGAACACGAATCCCTCACCGACTTCTGTCATATGTTTTTACGCACTCTGCGTGGGCTTTCCCAAGAAGCGCTGCGAAATAAGTTCCGCCCCGAGGCGGTCGCGCAAGTTTTAGTGAGGCTAGATGTGCTCGTGCGCAAAGATTTGCTCACATTTGGTGACGGCCGTTGGTGGCTCACTGCGCGAGGCCAGCTCATAAGCAATAAGGTCTTTGAAGAACTCACCTTTTTGGCCTCGGACTTGGCCCCGCACAGATTGACACCGGCTTTATCGGACACATACTGTTCATTATGAGTGACGACAAAGAAGGCAAAGCGGAATCTGCTCCCACCAAGCCCGAAATCGAGCAGCTGACCGGCGATTTGCAAAAAGCGAAAAATGATTACCTTTACTTGCTCGCGGAGTTCGACAACTACCGCAAAAATTCCATCAAAGAGCGTTCGGATTTAAGCAAGTATGGTTCAGAAAAATTCATTCGTGAATTTCTTGGCGTGTTCGATGATTTCGAGCGTGCCCTTGAGGCCGAAATGAATAGCGAAAACATCGAATCGTTTCGCAAAGGCGTTAAGATGATCGCCGCTGAACTGAAAAGTCTGTTGCAACGCCACGGCGTTGAAGAAGTGAAAGCTGAGGGCGAAGCCTTTGACCCAAATAAGCATGAGGCCCTAAGCAGCGAGCCCTGCGACGACATACCCCCCGGGCATGTGGTGCGCGTTTTCAAAAAAGCCTACAAGATGTACGATAAGTTGATCCGTCCTGCGCAGGTCACGGTCGCGACCCCTGCACCACCGATAAACTAAAGGACGTACGCCTTGGCGAAAAAGGATTTTTACAGCGTACTCGGAGTTTCCCGTCAAGCGACGCCGGAAGAAATGAAAAAGGCGTTTCGCAAACACGCGATGAAGTTCCATCCCGATAAAAATCCTGGAGACAAAGCTGCGGAAGAGAAGTTCAAGGAGCTCAGCGAGGCCTATGAGGTTTTAGGCGACCCCAAAAAACGCCAGATGTACGATCAATTCGGTCATGCGGGCACCCAACAAGGCGGGCCGGGCCCTAGTCCATTTGGTGGAGCCGGAGGCTTTCAACATGGCGGGTTCGATCCACGTCAGGGAGATCCCGCTCAGGATATGTTCAACGATTTCTTCGGCGAGTTTTTTGCTGGGGAACAGGGCGCACGGGCCGGGCGGCGTGGATTTCGTAATCAACCGCAGCAGGAACGCGGCGCCGATCTACGTTACACGTTGAATATCGCTCTCGAAGAGGCCGCCACCGGTTGTGAAAAGCGCATCAGTTTCGTGCGCCAACGCGGGGGCAAGGAAGATGCGGCAAAGCTATCGATTACCGTCCCCGCCGGCGTCAAGGCGGGCCAGCGATTGAAGCTGCGCGGTGAAGGCGATTTGCCCTCAGGCAGCAACAAGGCTGGAGATCTCTACGTCGTAATCAATTTCCAAGATCATATTTTATTTAAGCGCAAAGATAACGACGTACTGATGGAGCTCCCGATTTCATTCGTGGATGCCCTACTGGGAACCACCGCCGAGGTGCCCACACTTACCGGCAAAGCGACGCTCAATATTCCGGCGGGAACACACCCTGGACAAATTTTTCGCCTGAAGGGCAAGGGATTTCCAGATATCGGCGGCTATGCGGCGGGCGACATGCTCATCAAAGTGGCCATCGACGTCCCGAATTCAGTGAGTGAAGAAGAGCGCGAAGCCGTCGAGAAGCTGCGCAAGGCGGCGGCTGGTTCTCCACTCGTCAACGATTTTAAAGATAAAATGAAGCGTCTGCTGCAAACGAGGTCCTAGTTATGAAAATAAGATTGTGTCTTCTTGTCGTGTTCGCTCAGGTTCTGGTTTCTTGCGTTTCCACGCCTCCGAAGAGGCCGCCCATGGTTGCGCCCTATGATGCGAAAAAGGAATTGTCTAAAATCCAAATCGATATCGCTGCGGGTTCGGACAAGAAGGCCATCGCGCGCTTGAAGACCCTAATCCTAAAACATCCAAAGTCTGACGTTGCCGACGATGCCTCTATGCAATTGGCAAAAATTTATTTCGCGCGCGATCAGTTCGAGCCCGCCTATCAAGCCTATTTGAGCTTGGTCAATTCCGACGTGCTCAGTCCAAATGAGGGCGAGGCTATGCTTGGCGCTTCTCGCTGCTTGAATCGGTTGGGGCGGCTCGACGAGGCGCTCGCTCTAAATGCGCGCGGCCTAAGAATTCCCTACCTTTCGGAAAACCAAAAACTTGAGTTCTATAAAAGTCGATTTGCTATGCTGAATGCACTCGGCGATCGCTTAGATGGCTTGAAGTCGCTGGCTTACATCGCCGAGCACGATCCTAAGCCCGAGACCAAGGTCAACGCTCAAGCGCGCGCCAGCGAGATCGTAAATCAATATTTAAATCAGAGTGATTTAGAAAAAGTCATATCTACCGGCGAGCTTTCTTTTGTTCGCGCTCAGGCCGCCTACCGATTGGGGATGTTGCACCTGCAGGCGAAAGACTTCGATGGGGCACGCACGCAGTTCAGCCATGCCGCGGAATGGGGCTCAGGAACACCGCTGCAAAGACAGGCCGAGAGCTACCTCACTCAAATCGATTCCCGCCGCAAAGTGGATCCCTATACGATTGGTGCCATTCTTCCGCTCACTGGAAAGCATGCACCGATCGCGCAGAAAACGCTCAAAGGCTTACAACTGGGCTTAGGTATTTACGGCTCTTCGCGCACTCAGTTTAAACTTGCGGTTGTCGATAGCGAAGGCACTCCCGAAGGGGCTCGCCATGCCGTCGAGCGCATCACCACCGAAGACAGTGCGATCGCTATTGTCGGCAGCCTGTTAAGTCGTACGGCCGTCGCCGTCGCTAGCAAAAGCGAAGAGCTCGGCGTGCCCTCGATTGCGCTCTCGCAAAAATCTGGCCTAACAGAAGGCGGAAGCTATATTTTCCGCAATGCCGTCACCAGTCAGATGCAAGTGCGTGAGCTGGTGCGCCTGGCGATGGATCAGCTTGGGTACAAACGTTTCGCAATCATGTATCCCAACGATTCCTATGGGGTCGAGTACGCCAATTTATTTTGGGATGAGGTCCTGGCGCACGGTGGATCGATTTCCGGAGCGCAGATCTACAGTTCACAAGAGACCGACTTCCGCGGACCGATTCGCCGCCTAGTGGGAACCTACTATGTCGAAGACCGTCACGATGAATATCAAGACCGCGTGAAAGAGTGGTTTAAAAAGCAAAAAAGTTTGAAGACGCGCAACACTCCTCCGGATGACTTGTTGCCGCCGATCATCGACTTTGATGCGATCTTTGTTCCCGACAGCCCTAAGGCCCTGGGCCAGATTGCGCCGATGCTCTCCTATCAAGGGGTAAATAAGGTGCGCTTGCTCGGCACCAACATTTGGAACTCCCTCGACTTTGTCCGCCGCGGGCAAAAAAATGTTGAAAGCGCACTATTCGTCGACAGCAATATCAACAACGACCCTGGATTCAAAAGTTCGCACTTCTTCCAAGAGTTCAAGCAGGTCTTCGGCGAAGAACCTGGCTTGTTCGAGGCTCAGGGCTATGAGACTGGCGTGCTCTTGCGTCAGTTGATCTCAAATGGTGAGACCACTCGTGTCGGCCTTGCCCAGGCCCTTACCGGCATTCGCCAATATCAAGGCGTCTCTGGACCAATGTCTATGAACGCACAGCGTGAGCTTGTGCGGCCCCTGATACCTTTCATGGTGAAGGACGGAAACATCGTCAGCTGGAACCCGCGCTTGGAGCAGAACGCAGAGGATGATTTGAGTCCCACGACCAGCGAAAAAAATAAGAAAGCTAAAAAGCGATAATTAATAACCGACTGCGCAAGGCCCTTGGTCCCATGAGGGGAACAAGGGGGGCTATATGCTCGAAAAGTCAGTATTAGTGATTTGTAAGCAAAAACTTTTAACCGCTAAAGCGGACTTGCTGAATCGCTTTCAATCCCACTTTAAAGAATTCAGCGAACGCGAACGTGGCGGGGACGAAGCCGACCAGACTGTTTCGCTACTTGCCGAAAATAATCTCTTTGTAACCCAACAGCGTTTGCGCACTCAACTATTAGAGGTCGAGCAAGCCCTGGCGCGCATCGAAAAGGGAACCTACGGTGTTTGTGAAGAGACTGAAGAAGTTATCGAGCCCGATCGTTTAATTGCGATTCCGTGGACAAGATTAAGTATCGAAGGCGCAGAAATTCGCGAGTCGAGTCAATCCAAACGCGCGTGAAACTGCTCAAACTCTGTTCACCTGAGCTTAAATCTCAGGACTAAAGCGCCCTCGACCACGCCCTAAACGGCGTTGCGGGCGCGGGTTTAGACAGTTTTGCAAAACTTCATCGCGCGAAAATAGTCTTAAAATAAGAATAGTTACGACCCATGACCAGTAAAGGTCCAATCCACTCCCTTCTACATGCAATTCCAGACTTTGACCTCGTGTCGTGAGCTTAAAGCGATCCTATAGCTCTACCGACAAGGATATACGAGCAACACACTTTCCCGCGGCATGCGGAGGCAGTAAATGAGCTTTGATGACAAGGTCCTAGAAATTCCCGACTCTCTTCCGATGCTACCGGTTCGCGATATAGTGGTATTTCCCTACATGATTTTACCTCTGTATGTGGGACGCGAATCATCTATCCGTGCGGTTGAGGAGGCGCTCAGTAAAAATCGACTCATCTTCTTAGCTTCACAAAAAGAAATCACCGAAGAAAATCCGACCGAAAATACAATCTATCGTACCGGAACGATCGCGATGATCATGCGCATGCGCAAACTCTCTGACGGTCGAGTAAAAATCCTGATTCAAGGTGTTGCCAAAGGTCGCATTAAAAGTTTTCATAAGTCTGAGCCGAGCTTTGATGTCGCCGTAGAAAAAATTGAAGAAGCTCCGCTAAGTGGGCCCAATCCAGAATTCGAAGCGATGATCCGCAATGCAAAAGAGCATTTGGAAAAAATCATAGCTTTGGGTCGCATGCTTTCTCCCGACATCTTATTAGTATTAGATGACGTCGCCGATCCTGGCCGTTTGGCTGATCTGATTGCGAGCAATTTGGGCCTTAAGGTTGCTGACGCACAAAAAGTACTTGAGACTTCAAATCCAAAAGAGCGCTTACTCCTAGTCAATGACATCCTTGCCAATGAACTTGAAGTTTTGCAGATGCAAGCACGTATTCGCTCACAAGCTAAAGACGAAATGTCTAAGAGCCAGCGCGAATATTTTTTGCGTGAACAAATGCGCGCAATCAAGAATGAACTTGGCGAAAATGATTCGAAAACTGAAGAGATGGAAGAGTTGCGCGACCGCGTGATCAAGGCTGGAATGCCAGAACCGGTACAACTCGAGACATTGAAACAGCTCTCACGCCTTGAGCGCATGCATCCCGATGCCTCTGAAGCCAGCATGGTGCGCACATATTTAGATTGGATGGTCGATTTGCCGTGGTCCAAAAAGACCGTCGACAATCTGGACCTCAATCGCGCGAAGGCAATTTTGGATGAAGATCACTATGATCTGAACAAGGCTAAAGATCGCGTCTTGGAATTCCTTGCCGTAAGAAAGCTAAAGGATAACTCTTCAAAAGGTCCGATTCTTTGTTTCGTAGGTCCCCCTGGAGTTGGAAAAACGTCTTTGGGCAAAAGTATCGCGCGCTCCATGGGCCGCGAGTACTTCCGCATCGCTTTAGGTGGCGTGAAGGACGAAGCTGAGATCCGTGGTCATCGCCGTACCTATGTCGGAGCGATGCCAGGTAAAATTATTCAAGCTTTGAAGCAGGTTAAGACCAACAATCCGGTCATTGTCCTCGACGAGATCGATAAATTGGGTTCAGATTTCCGCGGAGACCCGTCGGCAGCGATGCTTGAGGTTTTGGATCCTGAACAGAATCATTCGTTCCGTGACAACTATTTGAACGTAGATTTTGATTTGAGCAATGTGTTGTTTATCGCCACCGCAAACGTTTACGAAAATGTTCCGCCGGCACTACGCGACCGTATGGAAACTATTCAACTCAGTGGCTATACGGCTTCAGATAAACTCTTGATCGCGAAAGCGCATTTGGTCAGCCGACAAATTGAGGCCAATGGTGTCAACGACAGCCAGGTCGAATTCACGGACGACGGTTTAATGTACTTAACTACACACTACACTCGCGAAGCCGGGCTACGTAATCTAGAGCGCGAAATTGGATCTCTCTGCCGTAAAGTCGCGAAGAAGTTCGTCTTTGGCCATACGGCAAAGATCACAATCAACGCACAGATAGTCCCCGAGTTGCTAGGCCCTCCACGCTATTTAAAAGAAGAGGCTCTAAAAGAGAATCAAATTGGAATCGTCACTGGCCTAGCTTGGACTCAGGCGGGCGGCGAGGTTCTCTATGTCGAAGCTCTAAAGATGAGAGGCAAAGGCGGATTAGTCCTCACTGGCCAACTTGGCGACGTAATGAAAGAGTCGGCAAGAGCCGCTTGGTCCTATGCACGGGCACACTCGCAAGAGCTTGGCATCGACGATGATTTCTTTGATACCTATGAAGTTCACATTCACTTGCCCGCGGGCGCTATCCCCAAAGATGGTCCTTCGGCAGGCGTAACTATGGCCACGGCATTGACTAGCCTTATGACTTCAGTTCCAGTTCGTCGTGACATCGCGATGACTGGTGAGGTCACCTTGAGCGGTCGCGTGTTGCCCGTTGGCGGAATTCGTGAAAAGGCTTTGGCTGCACTGGCGCACGGAGTGAGTAATATCATTCTTCCGCTAGCCAATCAAAAAGATATCTCGGATATCCCCGAAGAATTTAAAAAGAAATTGAGCTTCGTATTTGTGGAAAATTTGGACGAGGTCTTTGCTCTTGCCTTTGATAAAAAGGACGAGAAATCAAAGCCCAAAGACAAGCCCATGAAAAAACCGAAGGCTCCCGCCGCCGCGGCTTAAGTTCCGTGGCGCGCTCGACCCTTATATTCTCAATTGCTCTTCTCTGCATTTACGGCGCAAATTCTGGCGCCGTGATTACGTCCACCAAATTAAAAAAGCACGCGCGGCTCCTCAGGCAATGCGAAGAGGGCAACGGAAAGTCCTGTTATGATTATGGCCGGGCTCTTTGGTCTACTCCCGGAGCCATTGATCGAAAACGTGCGGTGAAGTATTTTTTGCGTGGATGCGAGCTGACCTATCAGCCGTCCTGTGGCGCGGCCGCAGACAATAGCACTAAAAGCGTCCGCACAAATAATCGTAAGCCCTTGCGCCCAAGCGAAGGTGCGATCGGAAATTGCTTCTCACCCAGGGAGCTTGACCACGTAAGACTCAATCAAAACGCGATCTCAGCCTCGAGCGTGCATGGACAACGGGTGTCCGACATCCAAAAAAATTCCATTTGGCAAAATATCGGTCTAAAAGAAAACGACCTTCTTGTACGCATCAACAATATGCCGACCAACACTCAAGAAGACCTCGTGAAGGCCTTTGCCTCGTCCGGAAAAAAATTCGGCTTTGAGGTCGAGCGCAACGGTCGAACCATTACCCTATGGTACTCCTGTCAATAAATAGTCGCTGCCTTCACATCGCTTTTATTTTTTGGATTTTTTATTTTTCTTCTTCGTCTGTGAAGAGGGGATTCGGTCCGCGCTCACCGGCGGCAATGCTTCGCGAGCGATCTTAAGTTCCGATGCCGCCTGCGTGTAGACTTCACCTGATTGGCCGCTCAACTCTTTCAGCTCCGCAAGAAAATGTTGCGCCTCTTCGATAGACGTTTGGTCGCCGGTCAGCTTGGCGATCTTGGCGTTCACTGAGACCAACAAGGCAATGGCGTTTTCGCTTTTACTATCAATATTGTAGGCCTCGTGCAGATATTTTTCAGTTTGACTCAATGTCTCTTTTGTAAAATCCGACTTTCCAAGCGTTGCCGTACTTATTGCAATCAAATCCTTGAAGAGCTCGTTCTTCGCTTCTGCAAGGTCGCCGCGCTTGAGCTCCTCGCGCTCAAACATGACCGCTTTTTCAAGGTGACCCTCTTTTGCATTGGCGACCGCCGCCGCATGAAAGCGACCGACCTGCCTCGGCTCAATCGCGACAATTTTATCATGAACGCCAAGCGCGTCTTCGCAGCGCTTCATGTCTTGGCAAAGCGTGGCGGCCTCCTCGATTACGGCCCAAGCCTTATCTTCCGAATGCTGGGAATAGGCCGCCGCAGAAGCAAAGTAACTGACTGCGAGATCAAACTTTCCCGTTCGACGCGAAATCAATCCGCCCAGCTGAAGCGCCCAATAGCTCTTGTTCTCCACCGCTGCGGTTTTATTAAATGTCTCGACGCCTTTACCCAGGTCACCAAGACAGAGGTAGTTGATACCGAGTTGTCCGTAGTTCGCAGACTCCATGGGCTTGAGCTCAATTGCGTGTAAGAAGCTTTCTTGCGCGTCCTTTAAATATTCGATGATATACGTGTCACCTGCGACATACCCCAATTGCCGCTGAATTCGCCCACGATCCCGCCATAGGGATTCATCCTTGGAATCCGCCTTTAAGTACGCTTCGATCTTCCGCAATTCAACCGCCAGCGCTGCGCTATCTTGTTGAATGCCCGAAGGGAAGATATATGGCTTGCTTAGATCCAGCATTTCCGAAAAAGATTTCTGATCTGCATTTGCGCTCAACACCGGAATGGACGCAGCACTCGCACATCTTGCTAAACCGCGGGCGTGTGCACCCAGTCGACCCTGAGACTCGTCGCTCAGCGCCGGTGGCTCGCTGGCCGGAATTGAAACCTCATCACGGATCACGACCGTATCTGAAATATTCTCGACTCGGCGAGTGATCGACGCTAGGGGTCCGCGCACGGTGCAGTCAAACTTTTCCTCGTTCAACACGAATGCATCTTTTACCGTTGTTACCTCGTTGATCTGCATAGGAAAGTCCGGAAAACTCAAATCTTTTTCCCGCGAATAAAAAGGTAAGTAGTGAGGAGTCATCGCCAGAGACTTTTGCTGATCAGGTCCGGAGTCCGCCGATATAAAGCTCAATTCGACTCGCAAGTTTTTCGCATTTCGCTCAACAAAATCGACTTTACGATAAGTAAATCCACGATGTCGACTCACTGGGGCAAACGCTTCCAGGTAGCGACGAAAGCCCTCTTCGCCCTCTTTGAAAAAGATCGCTTTCATAAAATTTGCGAGCTCGCCTTGCAGCTCAAGTCGCGTGGTGCCTTTGAATTCACCTTCTCTTGTGCGCTCAAGGTCAGTTTGCAAGATCGCTTTGGCGTATTCGCTTTCCGGCAATGAAATTTTGTAAGCCACTGGCTTAGAATCATTTAGGTGAACGGCCCACATGTGATTAAATGTATAGGGAATCCGCGAAATATCTCCAAGTCCGCGCCCAGGATCCACGATCCTCCACTTTGCTCCGTCAGAAAAGCGAATCGCTACCGTGTTAAAGTATCCACTGTGCGGCAAGGGATTTTGCTCCGAAATGGGCGTGTGTAAAAATCGCGTGCGAGACTTCGCATAAAGGCGTCCCACATAAACAGGTTCCGCAGACACGCCCGCCGACTTGAGAAGTGCGAGAGCTAAGAGAGCCAAATCTTTACTATCACCCCTTTTACTTTTATAAATGGCCTTAATTGAGCGCGCCTAATTCTTTCGCGACTTTTTGTAAGTCTTTGGGCAGAGGGGGCTCTAGACGAGATTGGTAAAATTTTAGGTTTCTCTGGGCAAATTCATTCCACGACTCCACGCTTGAAACCTGCACACGAGGAGTTTCGGCCCGCAGTTCTTCTTGAGTGGCCACGCGTAAAGTCTCTGCGCCAACACTCAGCACCGGCTTCATGAGTCGGATGCGTATCTCAAATCGCTCGAGCAAGTTCTTGCTTTCAATTTGTAAAATGTGTTCGGGATCGTTCACCTGAAAGTAGAGAGGTCGCTCACTGACGATCTGAATTTCTCCCTTCTTCTCAAACTTGAGAAATCCATACACGAAGTCCATATTAAAAATTCCGCTCGTCTCGCGCTTGCATGGAGTGCGCTTCACTTTAAGCCATGTCACCGCTCCGACCTGCAGCTCACCAAAGGGAATTTCCAACTGAATGAGAGGGGGTTCGTCCGCCTTTCCGCTTAAACGTTCGCTCTTCTTAACCAAGTCCAGCGGGACCTCACGATGCACCACTCCATCTTGAACCCCCGCTTCAATAATCTCGACGCCGACCACCGCCGGATCATAGACGACTTTCTGTGTCGCCAGATCTTTTCGACCCTGCTCAGTGAGCACGTTGAAATAGGTTTTTTCAGTGGTGACGTAGCTCGCATCGCTTTTGACTTCGACCATGATTTCTTGGTTATCGACTGCTGTACTATCGGCTTGGTTCTTCGACTCTTCCGCACTGGCACCTTGTGCCAAAAGGAGAGTCAGGATCGCTACTTGAAAGAAGTTGTACGTCACTCTCTACTTACGGAAAAAGCTGCGTATACCCTAAGGCAATTCTGATATTTCTGAGCTTGCCTTAGGTCGAGTTGGGACTATCCTGTCGTGATTGGTTAACTTTTTTCTTAGGGGGAAAAATTCTATGCGAACAATGAAATTCGCGCTCACGGTTGGTGCCTTTGTACTTTGCCAAGGTTTGAAAGCTGAAGTTCTTTCGAATAGCGTAAACAAAAATACTACTACTGCACTTTTATTCAACGGTGACGAACAGCCGACGAATCAACAAGAGGCCGGCGAATTCAATCTACTCGGTGATTACCGCGGCGGCGGCGATCATGGTGGTGGCGGCGGAGACCCCGGTGGTGACTGGTGCCGATATCATTATTGCCGGCCCAACCCCGCTCCGGTCTATCGCGATGCGCTTGTTCAAATTCGCTGCGTGAGCACAGTTGGAAAAGTAAAATATTGCGGAGTTCCCGGCGACATCATCAGCGCACGACTAGTCAGACAGTTGTCGACGGTGGCTTGTATTGCGAATCGCACGTTCGGCGTAACCGCCAATGCGGTTTGGGTAAAGCGCGGCTGTTCGGGTCGCTTTAACGTTCATTTTCAGTACTAAAATTATTATTTAATTTTCCAAAAGGGGAGTGCGAAATTCGTGCTCCCCTTTTTTATTTTGGCGCGTGCTCATGCTTCAAAATGGCAAAGCGCGGATCATGCGCGACTTGCTCGAAAGCGTATTGTGCCGACAGGAGTGTAATTCGTTTTAGTTGAAAGTTCTCAATCGAACCTTCGGCCCACATCAAGGTCTTTCCCTGCGCCCTAGCGGTAAACTCTAACTCTTTAAACTCCCCTACGGGCACAAAGTTTAATTTCACATTTACGTCGGGAGCATGTTTCTGAATTCGCAACGCTTCGTCTTTCATTACCTCTGAAAGCAGAGCCTTTTTGCCTTGGGAATTTTTTAATCGAACATCTTCAAAGAGCACCAGCAGCGCCGGAACCTTTCCCAGATTCGATCCGTGGTCGTTCCAATCGTCTTTTACGTGCAGAGGGTTGGCAAAAACCGTAACCGAGACCGGCACAATCCATTCGTAAGAGCTGCTCAGCGCCAATTCGGCAATCGCAGTGGCCGGACGGCCTTGGATTTGGTCGAAATGATCCACTTCGCTCAGCTCAAAATGCTGGGAAGAATAGATGTTAGAGCGATGAATCTCTGACGTCAGGGAAACTTCCACGCGATGAACTTCTTCCGCGTTCGGATTCACAGATGGGCGACCCAGCGCCCGCGCGCAAAGATCGCCAAGCCATGACGCTCGCGCGATCTGCGATTGGATGACCAATACAATTAAAAATAAAGTAAAAATTCTCACGGGACTAGATCGGAATATTTGCGACGAGAGCACAGGCTAAATCTCTAACCCCAGGTCAAAGTCGAGCGTGGGCTGAAGGTTTTTAACTCGATCATTCTCAGATTCAAGGACGCGGACCAATGTCTTTAGGTCCGCGACCTCTTCCTTGAGTTGCAGAATCTGCTCTTCCTTCTCCTGAAGAATGAGGGAGTAGGCCTTCTTGATCTCATTCAAGAGGCCTTGCGTAGCCTGCCAAAACTGATCGTTGTCTGTGTCTTTCACAGTCGGCACCAACCGAATAGGCGTAATCTGTGGAACTTGAGGGCTCACCGATGTTGGGGGGGCGATGGCCTCAATCTCCACAGAGTGTACGACCGGTTGCGGACCGTCCTTAATTAGATACTTGCCTTCCGAAAGTTTAAACTCCAACTCGCCCGACTTTATCCGTCGGCGCAGAGTGGACAAACTCACTCGGTATTTGGCTGAGTATTCGATCAGGGGTAACCAGTTCTGAGTGTTCACGACTCTCCTTTGATTAATCAAAATCTAGCATACACGATGAGCATGTAAAGGCACTGTGAGTATTCATTTGAAAAACTAGGCGGAGGCCTTGTGACTAAGGCCTAAAGGCTAGCTCAAGGGTTTGAGCACTCTGGCTAGTCGGTAATTTTCTTGGTTGAGTACTCAACTCCAGGTACAATGATTTCGTGAGGTTATCAGAGAAAAAGAAGATCGCGTTGGTGTTGAGTGGAGGGGGCGTAAAGGCCGCCGCATTCCATATTGGTGTATGCCTTGCGCTACGCGAAAAAGGCTTTAAATTTGCCGGCGGGAGCGAAGCTAAAGACCGTCTGCAATTTGAGGGAAAGCCTCTCACCTTCAATGTCTATGTGGGCTCAAGCGCAGGCTCAGTCATCGCGACCTTTCTGGCCAGCGGGCATTCCATCGACGCCATCATCGACGCCTTTACCAGGGGCGCTGGACTAGACCAGCTGACTCGCGCCAAGAAAACAGAGCCTTATTTAAAGCCGCTCACCTATCGCGACATTTTTGCGCTGAATATGGGCGCGGCGTCGCCGCTTCGACTTTTGCCTAGGATCTTTCGCAAGCGAGTCAACGCCTCAGGCGGCCTTGAATCCATGTTTAAAGAGGCTTTTAAAATCAATGGCGTCTTTAGCACCCGCAATATTGAAAAATATCTGCGCACCCATGTCTTTACTGAGAATGATTTTGCCCAACTTGGAGCAGAGCTTTATATCGTAGCGACTCAACTGAACCATTCGCGCAAAGTGGTTTTTGGGCCATATGAGAAAACTGAAAAATTGAAAGAGATCAAATACGCCAACTACGCCAAAGTGAGTGAGGCTGTTGCGGCGTCGGCGGCTTTACCTCCATTTTTTGCTCCCTACGGAATTCGTAATCAAAGTGGAAAAGAGATTTTTTATTTCGACGGAGAAATTCGCGACACGCTTTCCACTCATGTCGCCGCAGAACAAGGTGCCGATCTGGTGATCGCCTCATATTCGATTCAACCCTATCACTTCACTCCTGAGATGGGATCGCTTCACGAATATGGAATGCCTTTGATTTTTAACCAAGCACTCTATCAAGTCGTGCAACAGAAAATCCAATCGCATATAAAGTATCAGCAGAATGTGCGCGGGATGATTAAGTCCGTCCAGGGCTATTTGCGTGAGGCGGGAATTGAAGACGAGCATGTCGTCAAGCTGACCGAGATTCTAACCTCAAAGACGGGCTTCAATCCGGCCGTTGATTACATTTACATTCATCCGAGCCCGCAAGACTATGAATTTTTCTTCTACGATCACTTCTCACTGAATCCAAAAGTTTTATCCGGAATTGTTCGTACGGGCTTTAAGTCCGCTATGAGCACTCTGCGCGCCTTTAATATTTAAATTTGGTCCAAGTGAGCTCGTGCCGATTGTTGTTCAGGTGACGGATTTTCGCGCCCGGAATTTTTTGAAATTCGGCAATCGCGGCAAAATTAGTTGGGCCCTGAAATTTTATCGTGCACACAAAATTCGCGGCTGCATCGGCGTCGATCCACTTGCGCACTAACTCCAAAAGTCTTTCGGGGTAGCAGATCACATCCGAGAAAAGCCAGTCGACCTTACCGATCGACTTCGGATCTAAGCCAAATGCGCTCTCGGATAAATATTTGACCCGCTTGGATAACTTCAGGGTGTCTGCCAAGGGCGCTTTGTCGACGCTGATCACCTCGCAACCCAACTGGTCCAAAACCCAAGTCCATCCGCCCGGGCTCGATCCCAAATCCAGAACTCGTTCTCCGGGCTTGGGCATCTTCTGCTCCAGCGTGAACAATTCCCAAAGTTTTAAATAGGCGCGCGAGGGCGGATCTGTCTTATTTTCTTCGAAAAGTATCTCGCCGTTGGGAATCGGACTCGTGCACTCGGCGGAGTAGAGCAACGTGTTCTCATTGACCAGCGTAAAGCTCCCGAGCGAAGACGTCGGAAGCGGCGCTAGAAATTTTACCGTCTTAGGCTTCAACGGCGGAAGTGCGTCTTGTATCAGCTGTGCACGCCGATGAGTACCGGTGGAAAATAGCCACCAATTGCGTTGAATGGCACGCAGGTGTTTTGCGGCCTCAGAGATCGACTTGAATTCAAATTTTTCGGGCTTCAGCCAAACGTTCTGCGCCCAAACAGGAGTGGCCTTTCCACTGAGGAAGAAAAGGCGGCCTCGCTGTTCGATCAGCCGGCTTCCAACTTCTTCCTGCAATGGTCGCTGGAAATCTTCCGCTGCGAGCGCGACAATATCCACTTAAAAAACTTTTGCCACCGAAGTGAGGACCACTTGGTAGAAAGGCTCGCTGGCCAAGCCGAAGACCAGCACCAATAACGCCATGAGCGCCACCGCAAAATAGCTAAGCGGTCGCAAAGCCAAAGACTCACGGCGGAGCATGGGCTCTTCCATGTACATCGCAACCACAGGACGCAAATAGTAATAGACGCTGATCACACTTCCAACCACGCCCCAAAGTGCAAGCCACACCAAGCCCTGTTTAATCGCCGCAGAAAAAATAAACAACTTTCCAAAAAATCCAACCGTCGGAGGAATGCCCGTCAGGCTCAACAACAAAAGAGTCATACTCAATGCGACCCACGGTTTTTCTGAGGCTAGGCCTTTTAGGTCTTCAATCGTCAGATCGCTGTCCGCATTAGGCTCAAGCAAATGCAAAACGCCAAATGCTCCAATGGTCATCGTTGAGTATGCGAAAATATAAAACATCACGCCCGCCGCTCCGAGCATGCTGGCCCCGCCAATTCCTGCGGCGATCAAACCAATCATTACATATCCGGAATGCGCGACGCTCGAATACGCGAGCATTCGCTTAAGACTCTTCTGTCGAAAGGCTCCCACGTTGCCGATCAAAATCGTAAACACCGCAAGCCACTGAAGCACGTCCACAAATGGCCAAAAGCGCTCGACTGTAAACGCTTGGGAGGCGACAAGCCTTAAGAAGAAGGCAATTGAAACCGCCTTCACGCCCGTGGCCATAAATGCAGTGAGGGGAGTGGGCGAGCCCTGATAAACATCGGGAACCCATGAATGAAAGGGGAAGAGCCCGATTTTGAAACTCACTCCCACTAGCAAAAGGACAAAACCGAGAAGGAACAGGCGGTTGGTTGCCAAAAGATTCGGCGTGGCCGCAATCAAATCCGGCAAAAAGGTCGAGCCTACTGTCCCGTAAATAAATGAAATGCCATAAAGCATCAGCGCAGAAGCAAAGCTTCCCAGAATAAAATATTTAAACGCGGCCTCTTTCGACAACTTTTCTTCAAGGCTCATCGCAATGAGAATATAGAGGCTAAGCGAGAAGAGTTCGATTCCTACGAAAGTCACAATCAAATCGTTGGACCAAACTACAGTGAGCATCCCGATCGCGGAATTGAGCGTCAGAAACATCGCCTCCGTGAATTGCTTTTTATTCGAAGAATACGAGTCACGCGCGAAAGTCAGCGCAATTGCGGTAACAAACAAAACAATCAGCGTGGTGAATGAGGAGATCCCATCGAAAACCAGCGCTCCGTCAAACGCCGTGCGCTCGGTGCCGGTCATAGCGACCGAAAAACCGCCCGCAATCACAATCCCCAAATAGGCATAGATCAAAGTCGCGAAAGAGTTCTGCTCTTGATTGCCACGTAAAACTTTGATCAGAAGCGGAATGCAGCTCGCAAAGAAGAGTGCCAAGGCCGGCGCCACCAAAATAAAATCGATAAAGTTAAATTCAATATGCATACGTTGTCCTAGCTTTGAAGAGCTACTCCTCGATTGTCAGTTCATAGTGTGAGCGGTCTTGGATCAAATGATCCAAGCTCGCTTTAGACCAATTCAAAAAGTCGCCGGGAAAAACACCCATCCAGAAAATCAACACGATCAATGGCGCCAGAATAAACATCTCACGCGTGCTGATCTCTAAACTTTCGCCGTGATGCTCTTTCATCAATTTGCCTTCGGGACCAAAAAACACTCTCTTAACCGCCCATAACATATAGACGGCTCCCAAAATTACACCCGTCAGCGCAAAGCCTGCGAATATGCGGTTCGCTTGGAACCCTCCGAGCAGAATTAAAAATTCACCCACGAACCCATTGGTCAGTGGCACCGCAATGCTCGAGAACGTAACGATCACAAAGGCGATGGTAAAAATCGGCGCAAGCTTTGCCAAACCACCATAGTCCTCAATTTGTCTTGAATGTGTGCGCTCGTAGATCATGCCCACTAACAAGAAGAGCGCACCCGTGCTCACGCCGTGATTGAGCATTTGATAGAGTCCGCCCGTCGCTCCGTAAATATTCAGCGCGAACAGACCAAAAACCACATAGCCCATATGCGAAACTGAGGAATAGGCGACGAGCTTCTTAAGATCGGGCTGAACCATGGCCACCAACGCACCGTAAACAATGCCCACCACACCCAAAAGCATAAACAGCCAGGCCCAATAGGCCGTCGCATCGGGAAAAATCGGAATCACAAAGCGTAAAAATCCGTAGGTTCCCATTTTCAACATCACTGCCGCCAAGACCACTGAGCCCGCCGTGGGCGCCTCAACGTGCGCATCCGGCAGCCACGTGTGGACCGGGAACATCGGCACTTTAATGGCAAAGGCGAGGGAGAAGGCGAAAAACAAGAGCGTTTGCGTGTTTAAGAAACTATTCGCCACAAAGGGAATTTGCAGCCGATAGAAATCCACCAGGCTCGCACTCATTTGACCAAATTGCTCTTGGGTCATAAAAATCAGCGCGATAATTGCGACCAGCATAAATAGAGAGCCGGCCATCGTATAAATAAAAAACTTCATCGTCGCATACAGCCGGCGAGGGCCACCCCAAACGCCGATCATAAAATACATCGGAATCAGCGAGGCCTCAAAGAACACGTAAAATAAGATCGCGTCCATCGCCACAAAAGTACCGATTGTTGCGCTTAATAAAATAAAAATGCAGATGTGAAATGCGCGCACTTTTTTTGTAATCGCCGTCCAGCTCCCTAAAATCATCAATGGTGTCAGGAATGCCGATAGAATCACCAACCAAAAAGAAATCCCATCGATGCCCACAAAATAGCTGATACCAAAGGTCGGCACCCAAGGCGCCCGCTCGACCAGCTGTAGAGTTGCCCGCGAAGGATCGTAACGATAAAAAAGCACACAGCTCAACAAAAAGTGAAGCAGGCTCAGGCCCAAAGACACCGGACGGATCCAACGCTCACCGGGCAACGTGGCCACGATCAGCGCAAAGAATAAGGGTAAGAATATCAATAAACTGAGCAGCATCTCTACCTCACAACAACACGATGGTTACAATAACCACCACGCCAAGGGCCATATACATGGCATAACTTTGGGTTTTTCCGTTTTGCACAGTCTTCACGAGCGCCGCCGCGCCACTCACTAAGTCACCTGCAAAATAAGTCGCCTTATCAATAAAGTTCACATCGATGTAAAGCCATAGCGCTTTTGAGCCTTCGACGAGGGGGTTGATGACGTATCCAAAATAAAATTCATCGACATAATATTTATTAAAGACTGCCTCATAAACCGGCCCGAGCTTCCGCGCGATCGCGCTGGGGCGCTCGGTGTGAAGAACATAACTGTCAAAGGCAAACCAAGCAGAAAGACCGGCGAGTCCAACCGAGACTCCCATCAGCGACCACTCGAGGAGCGTAGATGCCTGCCCCTCTTCCACGTGCGCCGTCACCGGCTCCAGCCAATGCGCAAAAATATTTCCCGGAACACCAATGGCCTCTGCAATCACGTGCGGAATTCCAGTCCAGCCGCCGACAACCGACAAAATTCCTAAAACAATAAGCGGGATCGTCATGCTCGGAGGCGATTCGTGCGGATGTTTATCATGGCCAAATCGACTCTTACCCCAAAATGTCATCGCCATAAGGCGAGTCATATAAAATGCGGTCATCGCTGCCGTCACTGCGCCAATCAGCCAAAGCGCCTTGTTTCCGTACGGGCTTGAATACGCCTGCCATAAAATTTCGTCTTTGCTGAAAAATCCGGCGAAGGGAGGAATGCCAATGATCGCGAGCCAGCCCAGCACAAATGTTAAATGAGTGATCGGCAGATACTTGCGCAAGCCGCCCATTTGCCGAATATCCTGCTCTTCATGCATCGCATGAATCACGGAGCCGGAACCTAAGAACATAAGCGCTTTAAAAAACGCATGGGTCATCAAGTGAAATTGAGCCGCAGAAAACGCTCCAACACCAATTGCCAAAAACATATAGCCCAGCTGCGAAACCGTCGAATAGGCCAATATCTTCTTAATATCCCACTGAACCATTCCGATAGAAGCCGCAACCAGCGCGGTGAGTGCGCCCGTCCACGCAATGACCTCCATCGTCAGCGGCGCCATGATTAACACACCACTCATGCGCACGAAGAGATAAACACCAGCCGTCACCATCGTTGCCGCATGGATAAGAGCCGAGACGGGGGTCGGGCCAGCCATGGCGTCGGGTAGCCATACATAGAGCGGGATTTGCGCCGACTTACCGGTCGCGCCCACGAATAAAAATAATGTTGCTAACGTCAGCGGACCCGACCAAGTCAACTCCGCAACCTTCGGAATCAGATTCGCGAGGTCTGCATAGTTCACGCTGCCAAATGTAAAAAACAAAATAAAGATTCCGATTAAAAAGCCCGCATCACCAATCCGATTGGTGACAAATGCCTTCATCCCCGCCGCAGCCTTCTGTTCGTCCGTAAACCAAAAGCCAATCAGGAGGTAAGAACAAAGGCCCACTCCCTCCCAGCCAACAAACGTAATCAATAAGTTGTCGCCCAATACGAGCATCAGCATGTTGAACAAAAATAAATTTAAATACGCGAAATATTTCGAGGGGCTTTCGTCGTGGGACATATACCCGATGCTAAAAAGATGAATCAAGCTCCCCACACCAGTTATAATAAGAATCATCACCGCGCTGACTTGATCGACAACAAACCCGAAGGGAACGTGCAGACTTCCGACCACGATCCAATCGAAAAATCGGCTTGAAACTAGGCGCGCCTCTTCTGGCATTCTCAACAAGTCTAAAAAAAGAAGGACTGAACAAAGAAATGAAACCGCGGCGGCGGCGGTTGCCACGACTCCAGCCAAAACCGCATTGTGCGCCCGAAAGCGCAAGCCATTGAAGAAGAATCCGATCAACGGGGCCAAGAGCAACGTCAAGATGAGCAGCGCATGATTCATTCTAGCCTCGGAGATGTTCGAAAAAGCGGATGTTTACTTCATGAAATTTTTTGTAGATCGCCACCACCAACGCCAAACCCACGCCCGCCTCTGCCGCCGCAATAGTCATCACAAAAAACACCATCACGTGGCCGCCCAAGTTGCCGCTCTCTTTTGAAAACGCGATAAACGAAACGTTCACCGCGTTGAGCATCAGCTCGACACCCATCAACATGACGATCACATTTTTGCGCATGAGCACCGCAATCATGCCGAAAGAAAAAATGATGCCCGAAAGGAAAATATAGTGTGCCAGTCCAATGTGCAAAAAGCTTTCAATGCTGAGCATGCGTGCCCCCTTTGATGCGCGAGACGGCCACGACCCCGACAGCCACAACCAGAAGCAAAATGCCAAGCACTTCAAACGCGTAAAGATACTTCGTGTAGAGCAGGAGTCCGAGCTGACGAGTCACGTCGGCCGCCGACTTCTGCGCCTCTTCACCGCCCTCCATAACCGCGACCGAACTATTAGCTGCGCCAATCGCGAGTCCCGCGAGCAGAGCCGCAGCCATCACTTTTAGGCCGCCCGAAAAGAGTCCGCGGGTAAACGAGCGCAATTCCGCATGCAGGTCGAAAAGCATAATCACCATGACGAATAAAACCATCACCGCGCCGGCGTAGACGATCATCTGTACGCCTGCAATAAACTGAGCGCCCAAATTAAAGAACACTCCTGCAATACCAATCATGGTCAGCACCAGATAAAGCGCAGAATGGATGGGATTGGGGACAGTGATCGTACGAAAAGCGAAGAAGATCAAAAATATTGCCAATGAATAAAAGCCAATTGCTTCCCACATAATATCAACCACCCCACGGATAGCGCATAAGCAAAATCACGACTGCGGTCGCGACCGTGTTGAAAAGCGCCCACGGCAACATCTTCCGCCAGCCCAAGTCCATGAGTTGGTCATAGCGAAACCGCGGAAGCGTCCAGCGCACCCAAATAAAAATCCATAAAACGAAAACGATTTTAGTGAGCAAAACCACATGCAGAACAAATGCCGCCAAAACATTGGTCCACGTCGTGGCGTTGAGGTTAAAGGCTTGATTGAGCCATGCACCCGCGGGCGCGACTTTGTGCAGAACGGTTTCGGGCGTAATCCAAGGCCACAGCGTGTAGCCGCCAAAATAAAAAATAACTAGAAGTGCCGAGGCTACGAGCATGTGTCCGTACTCGCCAATAAAAAACATGTTGAATTTAAAGCCCGCATACTCTGTGTGATAGCCCGCAACAAGCTCACCCTCGGCCTCGGGCAAATCGAACGGAAGGCGATTGGCCTCAGCAAACATCGCGGTAAATAAAAGGATCGCGCCGAGCGGTTGGTAAAAAATCCCCCAGTTCGGCAAAAATCCAAGGCTCGCATCGAGTTTCCGCCCCAAAAACATAAAATTCAACGGTGCACTCTGCGCATTGATGATGTCCAAAAAACTAAACGTGTTGAACAACAAAATAATGCCCACGATCGACAATCCCATCGCCAATTCATAGCTAATCGTCTGTGCACAGGCACGCAACGCTCCGTAAAGCGCATACTTATTATTACTGCCGTAGCCCGCAAGCAAAAGTGCAAACGCCGCCATGGACGAAACGCCCAAGACAAAAACAATCCCGATGCCGATATCATAAGACTGGAATTTAAAAATATACGGACCCCAATGTTGCCCAAACATCTCAAATGCCTCGACAGAGATGGGCATCGAAAGCGGGATCGCGCCAAAGGCCAATGCCGCAGGGATCATTGCCACGACCGGCGCCACATAAAATAAGAAGGGATAACCGCGCGCAGGCATGAACTCTTCTTTGGTTAAAAACTTAACCGCATCCGCCAACAGCTGCATGAGGCCGAGCGGACCCACGCGATTGGGGCCAAAGCGATTTTGAATATACGCCGAGCCCCGTCGCTCCACCCAGACAAGAAGTGGAACGATTTGCACCATCATCAAGAAGATGAGGACCATTTTCACAAAATTGACACTGATTTCAAAAACGTCTATTCCCATGAACTAATCCACTATTCCCATTCTAAAGCTTTTGATTTGACCTCCCAAAAGAGGCCGAAAATAAAGACCGCAAGAAAGAACCCCATCACGCCAAGGATATAAAGTCCGTATCCGCCCGAGATGAAATCGCCATAGGTCAGCGCCCACGGATACATAAAGATAATTTCGATATCAAAAAGGATGAAGAGGATGGCGGTCAGATAAAACTTCATCGAAATCTTGCCCGGACCGGAGGTGTCCGAGGGCAATCCGCACTCGTAGCTCTCGTCTTTCACGGGATCACGACGCCCTTTGGCTGAAATCAAGCTCGAAAACCAGAGCAAGACAACGCCAAAGACGATGACAAAAATAGCTAATACGACCACTGGCAAAAGTTGCGACATCGGGTCTCCACAAATAGGATGCAGAAACGTTTCTTTTGGTTATAAATGGGCGACGTTTCAAAACCAAGAACCAAGGTTGTCGCGGCGGGTTATGTTCGAGCATTTACCGTGGAAAGTTGAAAACTCTCTGGATCGGTTCTTCCGCAGTGGCGGACCGTCTTTAGAAATCGTTGGCAGTGATTCCGCAATCCTGCTTGCGGGCCTTTTGACATTGCCGAAGGTGGCCTTGAACGAAAAGCCCCATCTGATTCTGGTCGGCGACGCGAAACAAGCCGAAAAGTTTGTGACCTCGCTAAAATTCCTGACCCCCACGACCAGCGCGTATGTACTCCCCGGCTTCGACGTCGGCGTTTATTCCAACCTTTATCCCAACCGCCGAGTGATCGCCGGCCGCTTGAGCTGGCTATGGCGCGCACAAAATGCGCGGCCCGGAGACATTTTCATCGCGCCCGTCGACGCGTTCGTGCAACGCACGCTTCCCTATCAAACACTGGCTCACCAGGCGATTCGCCTGAGGAGAGGGGACGCCCTCCCAGACAAATTTGCCCTGCAACTCGAGTCCCTGGGGTACGCCAATGTTCCAATTGTCGAAGACGTTGGGACCTTTTCCATTCGCGGCGGAATTGTCGATGTTTTCTCACCAGCCCATGACAACCCCATGCGGCTGGAGCTGATCGGCGACGGCATCGAAACCATGCGCTTCTTTGCCGTCGACAGCCAACGCAGCCTGGGCGACGCAGATGCGTTAGAGATCATTCCAGCCCATGAGGTGATTTTCACCGACGAAAACCGACAAAAGGGCGCGCAACGCTTCAAAGCCTCATTTGAGAATCGGCCCATTGATCGCGAAGATGCCCAAGCCCTGCTCCATCAGCTGGTGCAGGGTCAATACTTCCACGGCATCGAGTTTTTACTCTCCTCGTTCTACGATATGCCCGCGCTCCCGATCGAACACTTCAATACACCCCTCAATATTTGGCGGCTTGACCCCTTTGAGTTGACCCGAGCCCATGACGTGTTGGTGAGCGAGAGCAAACAGGAGTTCGAGGCCTCTGAATCGCAAATCGTCCGCCCGCTCTACAACGAGGTCTACGGCAACTTCGAAGCCGTGCAGTTTCCCTCGGGCTCGCAAGTCCTATCCCTAACCAAGGTGCGCGTGGGCGACGAGAGTATGGATGAGGGGCATGCGATTCTCCCGATTTCCACCTTTGATCTAAAAGAAGTCGCCTCAACCGCACGTCAATTTGCGACTCAAGCCAGTGAACTCAGTGATTTTCTGAATCGCAAGATTCGTGAGTGGAAAAATTTGAACTACGCGGTCTTTGTTTCAGTCTCCACGCAAACCCAAGCCCAGCGCCTGCGTTTGATTTTAGAAAGATCCGAGATCAACGCCGTGCTCGTCGACGAAAACGCCTACGAATGGGATCAATGGCTGAGACTTCAGCGCGAGCAGAGAAATCTGATCCATATTGTCGAGCGCCCAGTCGGCGAAAGCCTGCGTTACTCCGACGAGCACTTTATTCTTTTGCGCGAAGAAGATTTGTTCGGGAATAAGCGCGCCACCCGTGAGTACAAATCGAGTGGCACGCTTGAGCAGCGCGCCCATGCGTTTAACTTCGGAGAACTGAAGGTCGGTGACCTTATCGTTCACAAAATACACGGCATCGGAATTTACGAAGGCCTTAAGGTCATGCCCATTCAGGGAATCGCTGCCGAATTTATTCAGATCAAATACAAAGACAACGATCGCTTATATTTGCCAGTTTACCGTGTTCACCAAATTCAAAAATATTCGGGCCCATCGACAGGCGCGCTCGTCGATAAGCTCGGCGGGCCAGGCTGGGAAAAGACAAAATCAAAAGTCCGCTCGCATCTTCGCGATTTGGCCGCTGAACTTCTGGATATCTACGCTAAGCGTTCCGTCGCCGAGCGCCCAGTGTTTTCCTCGCCAAACGAAGACTATTTTGCCTTTGAAGCCACCTTCCCCTATCAAGAAACCGAAGACCAGCTGCGCGCAGTTCGCGATGTCTTGAGCGATTTGCAAAAGCCTCGCCCCATGGACCGCTTGATTTGCGGCGATGTGGGCTTTGGCAAAACCGAAATCGCGATGCGCGCCACCTTCAAAGCGGTTCAAGATAGAAAACAAGTCGCCATCATCGCCCCGACGACCGTTTTGACTTTTCAGCATCTCGAGACCTTTAAAAAGCGTTTTGCAAAATGGCCAATTGATATTCGCTCACTCAATCGCTTCGTTTCAAAAAAGGAAGCGACGGCAACCCTTAAAGATTTAAAAGAGGGAAAAGTAGATGTGGTTATCGGCACGCATCGTCTGCTGAGTCAGGACGTTCAGTTTAAAGATCTCGGACTTTTAGTCGTCGACGAGGAACAACGCTTCGGGGTGAAGCACAAGGAACGTCTGCGCAAGCTGAAAGGAGGACTCGACACCCTCGCCATGTCCGCAACGCCCATTCCGCGCACCCTAAATTTAAGTTTAGTCGGCATTCGCGATCTGACCTTAATCAACACCGCTCCGGTCGACCGCCTGGCCACTCGAACCTTTGTTACTAAATTCGACGAAGACACCATTCGCAAAGCCATCACCAGTGAGGTGGCCCGCGGTGGACAAATTTATTTTATTCACAATCGCGTTCAAAGCATCTACGGACTCGCCGATCAGCTCAAGAAAATCGTGCCCGATGTACGCTGTAAGGTGGCGCATGGACAGATGGAGGAAGGCGAACTCGAGAAAGTGATGATTGAATTCTTCCACCACGAGATCGACATGCTGATTTGCACGACCATCGTCGAATCCGGGATGGACGTCTCGGCCGCCAACACTATGTTTATCGACAACTCACAGCAGCTGGGCCTCTCGCAGCTTTATCAATTGCGCGGCCGCGTGGGGCGCAGCAAAGAGCGAGCATACTGCTATCTTTTAATTCCCAATCACCGGCGCATTGAAAAGGACGCGCAGGAGCGTTTGCGTATTATTCAAGAGAACACAGCCTTGGGATCTGGAATTCGTATTGCCCAGTACGATTTGGAGTTGCGTGGAGCCGGCGATATCCTTGGTGAAGAGCAGGCCGGCCACGTGAATGCCGTCGGCTATGAACTCTACTTGGAGCTGCTGGAGGAAGCCGTTCGCGTCGCCAAGGGTGATGCGCCACTCGATGCGGACGTCGAGCCTGAAATCAACGTTCGTATTCCAGCGCTTATCCCAGACACCTATATCTCAGACCTGCGCGTGCGACTTGCGTACTATAAGTCGCTCTCTGAGATCGAGAGCCCCGAGGATATTGACCGCATTGAAGACGAGCTGCGCGATCAATTTGGCAAGATTCCGGAGCAAGTTCTCAATTTAATGGGGCTTATGCTCATTCGCAAAGTCTGTAAAGATCTCAGCGTACGCGATCTCTCTAGCGGCGAGGCCACGATTACTCTCGCCTTTACCGAAAAGACAAAACTCCCGCCGCAGCGAGTGATTGAACTCACCGCGCGCCAGAATAAAAAGTACTCCATTACCCCGGACAATCGCCTGCGCGTGCGGATGAATGAAATCACCTGGCCGCGTATCCATGATGAACTTCTCTATTTAAAATCTTTGTGTTAATTGCGTTTTATTTTCGAGTAGGCCCTAAAACTCGACGCGAACTCCGGCGGCCCAATTGATGTCATTGCTAAAATCCGGGTCATTTTCATTCGACGATTTAAAAAATTTTCGGCCTTCGATTAAAAGGTAGCTGCTTTCAACTCCAGATTCCATAAACGCTTTACGAGCAGATTTTCGATCGATCCAATCCATGCTAAAAGCGACGCCCGCAATTGCGTAGGGTGCCGGTTGAGTGCGTCCGTTAAACGCTTGAGACAGAAGAGATTCGCGAAACAAAATCGAATACACGCCCGCAGACACATAGGGCACGATCGTCGGCTCACTGCCCAGCATGTCCATGTTGTAGTTTACGCCCAAGCGAAAAGCCTTTAGATCGAGCGTCGAGTGCACGAACTGAGGGTCCGAATGTTCATTATTGAACATACCAAAAGCAAGCTCCGCTCCAAAGCTTCCCGAACTAATATTTCTTTTGAATGCGAGCTGTAGCTCGAGCATCGGCAGACTAGGACTTGAATAAATGTCTGCGTAGTTTCCCGGTCCAAAATTCGGGGCATAGTTTACGGGTTCATAAGAGCTGTATTCAAGACCCGCGGTAAATCCCCAGCGCGGTCGCCGTTCACGATAGGGAACAAGCCCATATTCGCCATTCACTTCGGTCGTCGTCACGTAGGTGGACTCAACAAAAACCACGTGCTCTTTTGCAAGAGTTTCGGGGTCACGCTCTTCGACCGCCGCATTTAATCGAAAATGAAAAATGCCGATACATAAGAGGGGAATGAGCTGAAAACTTAGGAGTCGATTCACACGATGCATGGACTTAGTATACCCAAAAGGCTTCGTACGCTTGCGGGGACATTTAAAATCTCCTCCTTCGTCGCGGGAATCATTTTCCTAGCCCTTAGTCCATTGGCGATTGCCGAGTCTCATTTGCCCACACCCGGTGAGACTTTCGATAAAATGTCGGTCGAACAGAGGGTCGGGCAGGTCTTTATCTGGACCTATTTCGGAACTTCATTTTCGCCAATGATGCAAAGCTGGCTAGAAAAATACCAGCCAGGCGCACTGATCGTCTTCTCACGCAATATCCAAAATGCTGCGCAGATCGCGAAATTTAATTCAGACACTCAGAAATTCGCCGCGAAAAAACTCAAGACGCCTTTTTTGCTCATGATCGATCAGGAGGGCGGGACCGTAACCCGCTTGCACACCTCCGTTCCACTTCCCAGCGCGCTCGCACTTGGAAAAATGGACGATTTAAAATTCATCACGAATTTCGGAAAAGCCAATGGTGAAGTCCTACGCAGCGTGGGCTTCAACGTCAATCTCGCGCCCGTTCTCGACATTTCAAATCCTGATAAAAATTCATTCATTGGTAATCGCGCCTTTGGCGAAGACCCCGATGCAGTTGCAGATATGGCCCGTGCGTATTCCGAAGGGCTTGGCGCGGCCGGCATTATTCCCACTGCCAAACACTTTCCGGGACACGGCGGCGTCGTTCAAGACAGTCACCAAACGACGCCAAAAAAACTCGCCACCTATGACGAGCTTGCAGAAAAAGATTTAATTCCCTTTGAAGAGTACGCTCATATGGAAATTCCCAAAGCCTTGATGATGGCCCACCTGGCGCTGCCAAATATAGACCCGAGTGGCCTGCCGTCGACCTATTCGAACGTTTTAATTCAGCAGACTTTGCGTGCAAAACTGAAATATGAAGGATTGGTTTTGACCGACGATTTAGAAATGGTCGGAGCTTCAACGGATCAAGCGATCGGGGAGCGAGCCGTTCGCGCTTTTCTCGCAGGCAACGACATGCTCATGCTCGCAGGGTCCCCGGCCCACCAAAAGCAGGCATTCGCCGCAATGGTTAGCGCGGTCACTTCGGGACGCGTTTCGGCCGCTCGGCTAAAAGAAACTGTGCTACGCATTCTCACCTACAAACAAGAAATTCACGCTGGCACCGTCCTCTACGACGATAAGAAAACCAAAACCTCCATCTCGGCGCTCGATAGCCTTTCGCGTGAAGTTCTAAAATTAAACTTTACTCTATCCCACGAGGGCAAGGTCGCGCAGTGGCCCGATGTCAACACGGATACAAAAGTTCTTGTTCTCAGTTCAGATCGGCGCTTTTTCCAGGGCTTTCAATCAGCCTTTAAGGGGTCCGCAAAATTTTTCTTGCTCACCCCAGAGTCGCTGAAAAAAGTCGGCCCCGAGATCGCGCAAGAGAAGTATGCCTTTGCGATTTTCTATGCCTCTGGTGCTCAAACCGCTCATTGGCTAACCAACCTGAGCCCCGAGATGCGCGCAAAGACAATTGTCGTCAACGCGAATCACACCGGTGAGGTTGAGGCACAAAATTCATTCTTAAGTGTATTAACAATTAATTCGCACAATCCCGAGTGCGGCTTTTCACTAGGCGAATTCTTGACGACGCCAGAGGTTCGCGTTCCCGCCAGTTCCGAAGTCGCTCCGCCTGAATCTCAAGAAAATTAATGTGAGGTTTGGTCCGAGCCGCCAACAGCCTCAAGGCGGGCATTGGCGCGCGCCAATTTATGTTGAAGACTCGCGATTTGATCCGGCTCCAAGATCGGCTCCATCAATTTACGCTCAGTCTCTTTGCGTGCATTTTCGGCTCGAGCACGATCAATCTCTTCAATCGACTCTGCCGTTTCCGCAAGAACTACGACTCCATCCGGGTTCACTTGGCAATAGCCCCAGCTCACCACGACCGATTCATAGCTGGAACTACCTTTGACTTTGTATTTTAAAATTCCCGTACCCAATGTCGTCATCAACGGAGCATGGCCCGGTAAAATATCGAGCTGACCCTTAAACGCCGGGACCATGACCTCATCAATCTCAAGGTCGGCAACCATCTTTTTAACTGGCGTGACTAAGTTCAGAACAAACATTCTTAAATTCCTTTAGATCGCGAGTTTCTTCGCTTTTTCCAAAACTTCTTCAATCGTCCCAACCATGTAGAACGCTTGCTCGGGGACGCTATCATGTTTGCCATCCATGATTTCGCGGAATCCCTTCACGGTGTCTTTGATGTCGACATATTTTCCAGGCATACCAGTGAACTGCTCGGCCACAAAGAACGGTTGCGATAAGAACCGCTCGGCGCGACGAGCGCGGCCCACCACCAATTTATCTTCTTCACTCAACTCATCCATACCCAAAATCGCGATGATGTCTTGCAACTCACGATAGCGCTGTAAAAGCGCCTGAAGATCGCGTGCCGTACGATAGTGCTCTTCGCCCACAACTTCAGGATCTAAAATACGTGAAGTTGAGTTCAAAGGATGCACGGCCGGATAAATCGCTTTCGCGGCAATATCACGATCCAAATTTGTCGTTGCATCTAAGTGAGTAAAAGTCGTCGCCGGAGCCGGATCGGTATAATCATCCGCCGGAACGTAAACCGCTTGCACCGAGGTAATTGAGCCTTTATTCGTCGAAGTAATACGCTCTTGCAAATTCCCCATCTCAGTACCCAAGGTCGGCTGGTATCCCACAGCTGAAGGAATCCGACCAAGAAGTGCAGACACCTCAGCACCCGCTTGAGTAAAACGAAAGATATTATCGACGAACAACAAAACGTCCTGACCTTCGACATCGCGGAAATATTCCGCCATGGTCAAACCCGTTAGCGCCACGCGCGCGCGCGCACCAGGCGGCTCGTTCATCTGACCAAACACCAAGGCCGTCTTATTAATAACGCCCGACTCAGTCATCTCGTGGAACAAATCGTTACCTTCACGAGTCCGCTCGCCCACGCCAGCAAACACTGAGTATCCCCCGTGTTCCGTCGCAATATTACGAATCAATTCTTGAATCAAAACTGTCTTGCCCACACCGGCACCACCGAAGAGACCAATTTTTCCGCCTTTTGCGTAAGGCGCGAGCAAATCCACAACCTTAATTCCGGTCATGAGCATTTCTGCGGTCGTCGATTGATCTTCGAACTTCGGAGAAGGGCGGTGAATCGACCAGCTCTCTTTGGACTTCACAGGAGGTCCGCCGTCGACTGGTTCACCGATCACATTTAAAAGGCGCCCGAGGACTTCTTTGCCCACTGGCGCTTTAATACAATCGCCCGTATTGCTCACTTTATCCCCGCGCACAAGTCCATCCGTTGTGTCCATCGCGATGGCACGAACGACCCGATCCCCCAAGTGCTGGGCGACTTCCAGAGTGAGGTTTCCCTCAAGATCGCTGATCGCCTTATTGTTCAGTTTTAGCGCGTTGTAAATTTGCGGCATTTCTCCAGTGGGAAATTCCACGTCAACGACCGGGCCCATCACTTGTCGAATAAATCCTACTTGCATAATTGCTCCTATTAACCTTTTAAAGCTTCCGCGCCACTTGTGATCTCGATAAGTTCTGTCGTGATCGAAGCCTGGCGGAGTTTGTTGTAAGTCAAAGTCATCATCCGGATCATCTCACCGGCATTTTTTGTCGCGCTTTCCATAGCGGCCATACGTGCGCCGTGTTCAGCCGCAACGCTCTCACTCATCGCGCGATAAACCTGAGCAGAGAAATGTTTCTTGAGCAATTCTGTGATGATCAATTCTGGCGCAGGCTCAAAAATCATGTCTTTTGAAAATGGAGTTTTCTGGGATTCGTCTTCATGCACCTTGGAAATATCCACAGGCAGTAGCTGTTCTATACGAATCTCTTGCGCAATCGCCGACTTGAATTCATTGTAAGCCATGTAAACAGCATCGTACCCGCCGTCCGTGAAGGCCTCCATCAGCCGATTCGCAACCTCCGCAGCTTTCGCGTAAGAGATCTCCCGAGCCAAATTTAAAATCGTATCAATGCCGGTGATTTTTCGCGCCCTAAAATAGTCCGCGCCCTTGCGGCCGATAAATAAGAAATCAACTTTTTCAAAGCCCGCTTTATTTTCGCTGTAGAATTTGAAGGCCGCACGATTCAAATTGTTATTGAATCCACCCGCCAAGCCGCGATCCGAGGTGAGCACCACAAACAAAATCTTCTTTGGATTTTCGTTGGTGCTCAACAAAGGATGGCGCACCCGGTGCGTGGCCGCAATATCCGCAATGACCGAAAGGATCTGGCGGGCAAACGGTCTTAGGTTAATAATGTTTTGTTGTGCCCGACGCAACTTCGCCGCCGATACCATCTTCATGGCTCGCGTGATTTGCTGAGTGTTCTTCACACTCTGAATTCGGTTGCGAATGTCCTTTAAATTGGCCATATCCTCTTACTTCTTCACCGTGGGACGAAACACCGTTTTAAATTCTTCCAGGGCACCCTTGAGATTTCGTTTTGAATCATCATCAAGCTGTTTCTTTTCGCGAATGCCGGCCGTGACGGCGCTATATTTAGCGTCAAAAAATTCCATCAGCTCTTTTTCATAACGGCGAACATCGCCCTCAGGAATCGAATCCAAATACCCGTTGGTTGCAGCCCAAATCATCGCCACTTGCTTTTCAACTGAATAGGGCGAGTACTGAGGTTGCTTCAACATTTCAACCAAACGACGGCCGCGCGCGAGCTGCGCCTGAGTGGCGGCATCCAAGTCCGAGGCAAAGGCCGCAAACGCTTCCAGCTCACGAAACTGCGCAAGCTCAAGCTTCAACGTTCCCGCAACCTGTTTCATCGCTTTAATCTGAGCGTTACCGCCCACACGAGAAACTGATTTTCCCACGTCCACCGCAGGGCGAATACCTTTGTAGAATAATCCGCTCTCTAAGAAAATCTGACCATCGGTAATTGAAATCACGTTGGTCGGAATATACGCGGCAATGTCACCCGCTTGAGTTTCAATGATCGGCAGAGCGGTCAACGAACCCGAACCCTCTTTGTCGCTCAGTTTCGCCGCACGCTCAAGAAGACGCGAGTGGAGATAAAATACGTCGCCAGGATAAGCTTCGCGACC
>JAYVPG010000045.1:0-8056 GCA_043757545.1 Pseudobdellovibrionaceae bacterium | reverse complement strand
CGTCGACCGATACCTTCAGTGGCTTGAGTGGGATGACCGAAACAAAAAGCCGCTTAAGGCGGCTGTCTTGCTGCCGCAGATGTCCAAAATTTTTTCAGTCTGGAATTGAGGGGAAGGCACTCCCTAAGCCTCGCGCAAGGCCCGATAGTTATAAAGTGATGCGTTCAATGGCTACCCTCAGTTTCACCTTCGGACTGCTTCTAAGCTCAACGCCGACCTTTGCCCAAGCGAAGGCTCAGAAGCCCAAACCCGACTGGAGTTATGTGCAAAAGCGCCTCCGCCAGGAGGGATTCAAACCCGATTTTATTCGCAGTTTGAAGAAGAATTATGAGCCCGCTGAATTTCTCGAGGTGCTCGAACTCAATACCCTCTTGTTCTTAAAAAAATCGGACTATCACGGACCCCAAGTCGACGAATTTGCCGCCGATAGCGTGCGCCAATTTGTACAGAAAAATAAAATCGCTTTAGACAAAGCTGAAACGAAGTACGGCGTTTCACGCGAGGTGATCGCGAGCCTTTTATGGATCGAATCTCGTCACGGCAGCAACAAGGGCGAGTTCCACGTGCCGAGTGTGTTTGTCGACCTGGTTCAAGCTGATCGGCCGGTCGTGGTGAGTCATTTGTATAAGGCCGCAAAACGCTTCACGGCCAAGGTCACCCGCAAAGATCGGCGAGACATCGCCTTGCGCACCAAGAAAAGAGTGAAGTGGGCACTGGAGGAACTGCATGCGATCGCGAAGATGCAGCGTAAAGACAAAACCGTATTGCCCGATTTACGTGGCTCGTTTGCGGGCGCGTTTGGAATGCCGCAGTTTATTCCGTCGAGTTTCGTGCACTATGCAAAGGCGTTGAAGGCGGGCCAGCCGGCGCATCTTGAAAAGGCCGGGGACGCCATTCAAAGTGTGGCGTTCTATCTACATTCCAGTGGTTGGCGTGCCGGGCGTAAGAAAACCTATGTGAAGGCGTTATTGAAGTACAACAACAGTCAAGACTATGCGAAGGCGATTTTGAATCTGGCGAAGCAGGCCGCGCCGGAGGCAAGCGACGCAATTCGCCGCATTCCCTCTTCTCCTGCCCCTAAGTAGGGCAAATTTGGCTAAACTTGAGGAATTGACGCGCCCGCGAATAAAGAGCTTGAAAAGGCCGTTGTCTCGCTGAGCATTTAGCGGTTAAATCAGAACATACAGAAGAAGAGGTTCCAGAATGAATAAAGGTAAAGTTAAGTTTTTTAATTCCGGTAAGGGTTTTGGTTTTATCACTCCCGATTCCGGCGCGGATTTGTTTTTCCACGTCTCTGAAATTCAAGGACAAGAGCCGAAAGACGGCGATCGCGTTGAATTTGAAGTCGGTCAGGGCAAAAAAGGTCCTTGCGCTTGCAAAGTTCGAGTCGTCGAAGGCTAGTCTTTTCTAAATCAAATTTTAAGTTTTTCAGGGTCGGGCGGAAGTAATTCCGCCTGAAGGCGTTTTGCTCGCTGAAAAATCGATTAAAAAGCCGACTTGCAAATGGCAGCGCAGGCCTTCGCATCGGGTGCAGTGTCGGCCATCTTTGCGCCAGCAATCGTGGCATCAAAATCCGCTTCTTCGAAATGAGTGCTGCGTGTGCAGTCTTGAATATCTCGATCTTCTTTCAGCCAAGCAACATAAGTCGCAGTCTCTAAATTGACGGACTGAGCGATTCGACAGCCCATATAGCAATGCGCGCGTTTATCGCTCCCCAGTCCGAGTGCGAAGCTGTCTTCGCTCGAATAGACCACGTAGGCTTCCGTGAGCGCAAGGTAGCTGGCTTCGGGTGGAGCTCGTTTTTCCCACATTGTGAGATCGGATTGCCAGAGTTCATTGGATTGATAAATGCGCCGCGTGTGCGGATCGATCTCGTGCTGCCAGCAAGAGTCGGAGCTCGCTGCAAATGCGGGGACTGCGAAAATTAAAATGAGCAGATAATATAGCGTTTTCATTGGAGGGGACATTAGCACACCAGGGCGCTTGGCACCAGAGTTGCTCAATGATCGTGAACACATTTCTCGAGGGAACAAATGACACCACTTAAGTCGCTCGCACTATTCTTCGCCTTACTCTTCAGCTCGCTCTCATTTGCCAATAGCATGTTTACTGCGGAAGAAATTCAAAAACATCGCGAAAATTTAGACATGATCACCAAAGCCGCGGCCGACTGTCTTGATGAGACATTTGACGATCATATTCAATTTTTCAAAAAGTGGGGCGTTTCGAAATACTACGGAGAACGTCGAACGGAGTTTAAAGGTGTCGATGGCCGAGTCTCGCGCGACAAATTGATCATCGCTTTGAAGCGCAGTGGGGCGCCGGTGAGCCTGATCGATCAGCTAAAACCCAGCAGCTGCATTGGCCTGACTGTGAAGTGTTTGGGTCGCGGTTTTGCTGCGGGCGGCATGCAGGACACTTGGGGAAAGATTATGGCCCGCCTTAAGATCGGTGATCTGATGTTGGGGACTGACCTGCAAGCGATGCTGCAACAATTGGGTTGGAAAATCTATTATTGGAATCCCGATCCTGCACAAAATGCGGTTTGGGATAGAGAAGATCGCACGCTCAATCCACTCAAAGATGGGCAAACTTGGAATCCGGTTTGGGGTGGCCACGCCAATCATTACGCAGAGGTCATGAACAAGAGCGTGTACTATAAGATTCATGTCGACGACGCCGAAAAATTGGTAAACTTTGGCACTTCAGTTCCACGCTTCTTTACCCAAGTTCCATTTTTTGTGGGCACCGCGCATGTCGGATACCATGTGTTTCCCGGACGCAGGGGTGAGGTCATTGAGGGGCATAGCACGCGCCCATTGAACTCGATCGACAATATGCAATTTAGTACTTTCAATCCACTCAATGGCCTAAAAGGTGGCGGGCCACAGTGGACAAATTCCGAGCACTATCGCTCAGGATTGATTGCGATTCCAGGCGCGCTCTAAAATTTAGGGACGCGCTAGATTTTGTATACCTGGGCGCAGTTGTAGAGCCCAGGTTTGCTTAAAGGTACCGGGGTCAGCGAATGAGTTCATGGCGATCACGCGCCCGCGCACCATCACCGGGCCTCCAGAAATTCCCACAATTGGTTGATAGCTGAGCTGCACGCTCGGTGACGATTTCAAATCGATATCCAAGGTTTTTAAATTCACCTGAGCTTGGCGAATCAACTGACCTTGCATGCTCAAGCGGGTCAGGTGAGGCACTGAAGTGACGATCACATCTTGGCCTTTGCGCTCGAGGATGGGGCCATCGGTATTGGCGACAAAACCCTCGCTGGTCACATTTTCACCCATAACGGTCACTTGCCCCAGCGGGAAGACATACTGCTTCGGCACGCGCTTCGCTTTGGGAAGGTCGATCACAGTGACATCGCGGTTGGCGTCCGAGCGCACGTTCGCGGCCTTAATTTCAATGGGGGGATAGCCTTCATGAACCAAGTAAACACGCACGCGTTCGAAGCCGGGGAGCGGTTTAAAGCTCTTCTGATTGGCCACGTGGTTGGCAGTGATGGCCCGGGTGGGCGAAATAAAGAAAACAGTGCCGTTAACGCCTCCACGGACCAGGTCATTGCCCGTGTTATAGGAGGTGGTAAAGACCGCAAAGGACTTCGCTGTCGAAGTGATCGCCGCAGTGACGGATTCCGTCACGCCAAAGCTCAAGATAACCAATGTAAGCAGTTTAAAGCGAAGTGAGCGAGTCATCCCTTATGAGAGAGCAACTGGGGGGCCAAACGGTTAGTGGTTACCACTCAGTGGGAAAGTAATCCTTCAAAAATTTACCGCACCAATGTTTGCCAGTGAGGATTCCATCAAAAAATGGGTCACAGATTCTTGCTGCTCCGTCGACAATATCCAGCGGCGGCTGGAAGTCATGCATGTCTTGCTTGCGTAAACTCAGCGCCATCGGATCTTCGTCGGTCACCCATCCGGTATCGACTGCGTTCACGTAAATTCCGTCCTTCACAAGATCGCGTGCCGAGGTGTGGGTCATCATATTCAAAGCGGCTTTGGCCATATTGGTGTGCGGGTGTTTGTCAGTCTTAGTAAACCTGGTGAATTTACCCTCCATCGCGCTGACGTTAACGATATGTTTTTGACCCGTCGGGTTTCGTCGCATGAGCGGAGTCAGACGGCTGCACAAGACAAATGGGGCGATCGAATTCACCAGTTGGACCTCTAACATTTCAAGCGTTGGAACATCGGCCAGACCTAAGCGCCAGCTATTGACTGAGCGCAGGTCGACCTGCTGAAGATCGGCGTCGAGCCGGCCTTCGGGGAAAACCTCTTCCGCGACTATCGAATTGTCGTTGGAATAGGGAATTTGCGAAAGACGTGCTGAGGCCGTGATTCCGATGCCGGGGCCGGGACTGTGCCAGGTGACGGGGAGGGCGGAATCAGTTGCGCCGGTGACCGCAGAAAGCCTTTCTTTTAAACGTTCGCGGGCTGAGAGTAGAATTTGTACATCGCGGGATTGTGCGCTGAGTGGTGCTTCCTCACTCGCCATTAAGTGTGCATAAAATCCCGGCGGACGGCGCACGGTTTGGGCGGCATTGTTGATTAAAATATCCAGGCGTTCTTCGCTCTGTTCGATAAAGCGAGTGAACATCTCGACACTGGGAATATGTCTAAGATCCAAGCCGTGAATGGCCATGCGTTCGCCCCATTGCGAAAAATCCGACTCTTTTGCAAAGCGAGTTGCCGCATCGACCGGAAAGCGCGTTGTGACAATCACTCGCGCTCCGGCTCGCAACATCATCAGTGCCGCTTGATAGCCAATCTTTAAGCGCGCGCCAGTGATGAGGGCTACTTGGCCATCGAGTGGTGCGGTTTGAAAACGCTTCCGGTAATTGAATTCGGCGCATGCCGGGCACATCGCATCGTAAAAGAAATGCAGCTGACTGTACTCGGCTTTGCAAACGTAGCAGTTGCGGGGCTTAACTAAGGTTTGCTCCGTCGCGGTCTGGCTAGTGAGCTGTAGAGGAGCAACGAAAACACTATGCTTACGGGCCTCACGAATTCCCGTTTCGCTGCGCACTTTTTTATCAGCGAGAACGATCTTTTTGCGTCGCGCTTTTTTGATATCGCGATTGCGTAAGCGAATGGCATCGCGATTTGGGCGAGAGAGCTTGCCTGCCGTTGACATCAACGCCACACGCAATTCTTCGCTTAAGCTTTCAAGCGAGGCGCCGTCTTGGCTGAGACGATTCATGACCTCAATGCATTTTAGAACTTCTTCTTCATTCACAAGACTTATCGGATTAGCGGGAAATCACCATCCATGCAAGCGGACTTATGATCGGTATAAAACGGCGCCCAGATGACTTCCAGGCGCCAGTGAAGACTAGCTTTGATTAGTTGCCGCTCTTGCCCATTTGGCGATAGTACTCGTCAGCCTCTTTACGATTTTTGAACTTAATTGATCCCCAGTTGCCTGTGACCATAGCTTTGAAGCAGGTCTCGCTACCGCCGGAATCATTCTTCATGCAGTGAGTTTCCAAGCGTGGCTTAAAGAACTTATACGTGCGGTTACCGCAGTTGACTTCGTTGCCGCTGTCGTTCTTGTCACAGACGCGAACTGTCTTTGTATATGCGCCCGGTCCGTAGTCCACGGTGTACGCCATTGCAGAAGCTCCAAGGCAAATCAGAGCTGAAAGGATAACTGTCTTCATTGTTCTCTCCCTATAAAAAGGTTTGTTTGTTGTTCAACCTGCTTGTTGATTGGTGAGCGATGTATCACGGTCGAATTTGAATGCAACGCGAATGTTGCCAGTTTGGCAACATTACCTCGTATGAGGTTTCGTCCGAGCTTTGACTTGGTAAATTGAACATGGTCTTGTTCTCTCCCGAAAAAATAATGCGATGCATATTTTTTTTCCGAGCAGAGAGATTAATTTAAATCATTCTATCTGATGAGGGGGAAATCACTGCCGAGGCAAGCGGACCTATCGCCCGTTTGAATTTTTACTTTGCCATCGGTATGAACCGTCGCCGCGCAGGCGAGTGATTTGATCCCTGAGCGGTAATCAAACACTTCTCGCTTATAAGGTGGGGCACAGGTGTCTGTGCCGGTCGACTGAATGACCTCGCGAACTAGAATTAGATTGCCCTTTTGAAGGGAATACTCGCGTGAGGTAAAGTCGCCTCCTCCGCAAGTGGATGACATCTCGCGAATGATTTTTCGCGTAGGTAGGGGAACTGGCGAAGAAAGGCTGCTGAGTTTTGCAGTGTATTTGAAGAGTCGAGTTTTAGGATCAAATAGCCAAATGGTGTAGGTCACATTGTTTACACCTTTGGTGCTGACCAAACGCAGATCTTGATAGCCATCAAAATTATAATCTGCCGTATTGAGTAGGCGTTGCGCATTTCTGAGTTCAATATTTTCGTAGGGGTCGACGTGATCCAATGATTGCTGAATTCGAGTCGGATCGGCGTCAGTGGCGACTTCGATCGACTTAATATCTATTGCGTCAGAGTGAATTTTAAAAATGTATTTGGGAAGATTTCTGTTCACTGAGAAACGCAACTCAGTAATTTTATCCGAATTATGTTCAGCCGTGACTTTCGTATCCTGCTTCAGGGAATGGAGCGAAGTGCAGGAAATAGAAAAAAATAAGAAGATTAAATATGGCACGAACTTCATGTTGTGTGCTCCTTGATGTCATAACGGTAGCGTGAAGACTCAGCGATGTCTTGCGCTTTCTCAGGCTGCGCGGGGCGCAAGCATTGATTTGAATATCGCGCTATGGTCTGCTCGTGAGCCTAGATAGGGGGGGTATATTCCATGGCTAAAAAGAAAAAATCCGCAAAAGAGCCGCAGAAAACCTTTGCTGGAATGCCGATGAATTGGGACTGGAAGAACTGGAGTAAGAATTTTTGGAATCCTGAAGAAGAGCAGATCTTTCCGCCAAAACGTGTCGGTATTGGATGGTCGCTCAATTTTCACGCAGCACTCAAAAAGGTCGGCTTAGTCAAATAGAACGATGGAACTGCTCAACGTGAAAACCCTCAGTATTTTGTTTGCAGGTGTAGTCTTGGGGTATGCAGTCAGCAGCTACACCCATAAGGATCCGGCACCTGTTCCATGCCATTGCGATCCTTGTCCCAAGATCGCGTCGCCGCCCCCGTCACCTCCGACAGCGATGGCGTCGGTTCCTGAAGCAAAGACGATCAATCCTGCGGAGCCGTCGACCGCAACGGCGCAGCCTCCAGTCCGCCAACTCACGATCACCGGTGAATTGATCGCCGAGATGGAAGACCAGTGGGAGGATCTTCCCGATCAAATTCGCCTAGCTCGCGAGAGTGGCGGCTGGCGAGTGGCGTTTATCGAAGATGACTCGGTATTTATTCGCGCCGGATTTCGCCAAGACGATTTGATCACGCAAAATGCAGTCGACGCTTTGCGCACGAATACGGGTGATCAAAACATTGCGGAGAGATTTTCACGTATCTTAGAGCACGTCAGCACACGTTAAGCTCGGACGAGCCCTAGTCCTCTGGGACGACCGTTCGTTCGGACTGCGCAAATACCCAAATGACAACCAAGCCGATCGAAGCGTTGAACTGCTGGCGGTAGAGCGGACTTTTTTCGTTCGCTGAGCCATGCAGTGATTTAATTGAACCAAAGGCAGCGATCTTTAAATCGTAAGAGGGTATCGGCAACCATAGACCCATACTCAGGTCGGTCAGCAAGTATCCCGCCTTTGCGGTATAGGCCGGGCGGTCAGGTTTGGCGTTGTCAGGCTTTACTCCATAAAAATAGCCGGCAAAGCGCCGATCCGTAAAATTGGTGGTGAGAAGTGCAAACGCATCGTAGGGAGAGCCAAAGACATGCGGTATGTCGTAGAGTAACTCTGGCGCAAATGTAAAACCTTGGTCTCTAAGATGTTCAAAATTGCTCGAGAACGCCGCACGTACGGGAAGACCTAGGCGAAATAAATTCTGTCCCTGATTCGGAGTGACCAAATCGAACATTAAGCGTGGGCCGAATTCGCCGATCCACTCCAAGTTGGGCATGTCCTCACGTGCGTGATTTTGCGCGGACGAGCTTGGGA
>JAYVPG010000044.1:0-8087 GCA_043757545.1 Pseudobdellovibrionaceae bacterium | reverse complement strand
AAAATCTTGCAAAGATGTGGGTATTTAAACCACCTCTACATCCCCACTGATCATCTTTTATACGAAGTGACGGACCCCAAATAATGTTACAGAACGTTAATTTACTGCCAAATTTTAGCTTCAATTCCAAAAAACGGCACCGAAATGTCAGCCAATTCGAGATGGCGGTCGAAAACCCCATTTTCAAGGCGGCCTTGCGTTTGCAAACTGTTCATCACCAATCAATTTTTTTTAAGGGGTGGAACGTGAGCAAGTACAAATTCGGCCGAATCGTGCCGGTGGCATTTTTAGTTCTTAGTCAACTTGCACATGCAAGTGTAAACGTCGACGAGTCAGCCCAAGACCGGTCGTCGTCGGCCCAGTTCTCTGACCAGGCCAAATCGATATTTGGTAACAGTCTAGTAGTTGACGAAAGTGAAGACAACACAGGCTTCGGCGGTCCGGATTCACTGGCCGTATCGCTGTCGATGGAAAACGGACCGCTGGCGACTTTCGAGACTCCAGATGACAACGGGAACGCAGATGTAGACCTTAATGGTTTAACCGATGATCAGGTTGAAGCTCTATATAATGACGACCTTCAATTCACTCAAGATCAGTTAGACAAAGTTGTCTCTGGCCAAGAATCACTGGATATGCTGGGCACAAACCAAGTCGCTTCACGTAAGAAGAATGCTGGGCATGCGAGCATGTCGGCACTCACTTGCTTAGCAGTTGCGATTCAAGGTGAAGCTGGTGGCGAATCTGATCTTGGTAAAAAGGCAGTTGCCAATGTTGTGTTGGCTCGTGCCGGTGGAAGTTCTGGGCGTGTTTGCGGAGCGGTCTTCGCTCGCGCTCAATTTGAAAGCATGGATGGCCGCCATCGTGCAAAAGTCAGTGCGGCAAGTTTGCGTGCTGCAAAGCAAGCCCTATCAGGCAAGGGTGGACGTTGCGCTTATCCTGGTGATCATTTTATCAATAAGAATTTGCAACGTAAATTGGGACGTCCCATTCCGTGCTGGGTTCGCAACTTCGAATCATGGGGTTGCAAGGGAACAAAGGTCGGACAACAGATTTTCTACAATTCCTGCAAGTGCAATGGAAGAGGTAAGACGAACTATTGCGGTCACGGCCGTCGACGCGCAGGTGGTCGCCAGATACGTCGTGGCACGACACAGAGACGCCATGCGAGTAAGCGTAACTGGCACACTAAAGGCGAATAAAGGAAGCTGAGCCGCCTCTAAGGGGCGGCTTCGTCGATCCCGATTGATTTGCGGCGTTAAGTCGCATAGAAAAGGGGGCGATGCGCAGCTTAATCTTGGTCGATGACCGCAAAATTCGAAAGCAGGCGTTCACTCAAGTCGATCGCCTGCTGAAAAAGCTACAGCGTATGGAGGCCAACCTCGAGCTGTTCTACGAGTGCGACCAGCGCTTGTTCAATGACTGGTTCGACCTCACCTTTCGTGAACAGAAACAAAAGCTCGCTTCCCTGCAAGGCGAATATCGCGAGCTCGCAGAATTTCATAATTGGATGATGGCACTGTCGCAAATGGCGGATCTCTCACTGCCCCAAGCCGCCGTTCATCTGCGCGACGAGGAACGCCTTTACCGTGACGGCTCTGACCAAGATCGGCGCAACATCGATGCCGCTCGTGCACTCCGAGACGAGTTTATTCGCACACAGGGCGAACGTGAATTTCGCCGCGCTCAGCGCGCCCGCTCGCGCGATGAAGCTCATGAGGACGTCCCTCGGCAGACGGTGCCCGATCCCGCCGATATCGAGGAGCTCGAGCTCCTGGCCCGGCTGAGCGATGCGGAAATCGCCGATTGGTGTGCAGACTCGGACGTGGCGTTTTTGTTGTTGGGCAAAGCTTTGCGGGTCGGTGCCTTTTGTCAGAACTACCGATTGTTTTTTAGATTATGGGACTCCATTCATCCCGGGATTCAAACTCAGTTCGCCACCGATTTTAAAAAGCGAACCGGAGTATCTCTATTTACAGCGATTGAAAAAATGCGCGCGACCGTGAAAGTGGAAGACGATGAGCCGGCAGAGACCGAGTCTGAATCTGCGACTGGGGCGGAGGTGTCAGAAGATGCTGCCCCTCCGGTGGACTTTGCAAAAATCGAAACCCTCAAGCTGACTTATCGTCAATTGGCGCGAAAACTCCATCCCGATATGAATGGCACGGATTCAGCGGCGACTGTCGATTGGCGAAAAAAAATGTGGCTGCGCGTGCAGACGGCCTACAAAAGCAAAGATACGAAGGAGCTCACCAAACTCTTTCATCTCGTTTTGTTGCGCAGTCGTGAACTGAATGATCTGCGCTTGAGCGAATTGCATTTGAGTCATCAGTGGCTCGAAGACGAAATTGAACAAACGGAAGAGTACGTGCGAAATCTTCGCAAACAACCGGCCTGGGGATTTTCTCGGCGCAAAGATATCTCGACTATTTCTTCCAAACTCGAGCGACAGATAAGTAAAGATTCAAAGACTCTTGCTGAGCAAGTCGTCGATTTGCGCATTCATCATTCGTTTCTCGAGCGCATGGGCCGTGCCGATTCTCGCGGAAAACGCCGCAAATCCGAGTGACCGTTATCCGTCATATTTGAAACGCTAATGACACGTAGCTCGCGTGCAGGAATAATTTATAACCGCGTGGCTGCAGTTTGTGTTCTTGCGTCTCCGTGCTATCTCCCCATTCGAGGGGAGGGGAAATGTCTAGAGCTTTAGGTCTCTGTATTCTTGGAGCAACAATCATCTACGTATTGAGTACCGAAGGATTTGAGCAGTCGCTCAGTCGCGCGATCGCCTCTGTCCGCTTGCCAGTGAATACCGCAGCACCAGCTTCCCCTCGAACGATTTCCCAACCGACGAATAATTCCGTGACCAGCGTTGAACTTAAGACAGCTCAATTGGCGCAAGAAATGGATCGTCTCCAGACAAGCCCTCGGTTTGATCGCGAAACCGAAAGCTTCGCATTGAGTTTGAATCAAGAAGACGCTGTGACTCTGCGGCACATCGCTTTGAACTCTGGGCTTTCACACAACGAGAGATTTTTAGCAGTATTTCTTTTGGCGCAAAGACCTGCTGAGTTCACGCGAGATTTAGAAGCTATCGCGGCATCCGACTCCTTGGTGTTTTCGCTGCGACCAACGCCCCATACTGAGCAAGAGTTGAAACGACATTTTGAATCGTCATTGCGAGTGCAAGCCTTAAGCGCCTTAGATTCTCTAAGTCCTCAGGGCAACCAAGAGGCTGCTTTTTTCGCGAGTCTTCAAGACAAGCATTCAGATGGTTTTGTGCGCAAGTTGGCGCGCATGGGTCGGGTGGGAGCAGAGCAGGGGCGATCGTTGATAGCTGAGTATATAGAAGCAAAACAAAATGGGGTGGGATATGGGGTCGAGGACTAAAAGTGTTCTGATCGGATTGTTGATCTTGTTATCTACGGAGGTGCGCGCCGACGACAATTGCTTGGATCAAGCGAAGATCGATCTGGTGCAAACGAAGATCACTCTTCAAACGGACGACAACGCGACATTTGATCGCTGCAAACCGGGCAGTAAGACTTATGCGATGCTAGAGGCCATCCTTCTGATCAATTCGGTCCGATTTTCTGACGGAGCCCTCGGTCGACCGTTCAATCAAGATATTTTACCGAATGATTTTTGGGATTATTTCTCCACCCGCGTAAAAACCGTTAGCAACGAATCCACTTGCACAAATGGCGTCCTCGCCTTTGTTTTTGGCGGGATGGGCGACGGACAAGTGCATATCTGCCCCGCATTTTATAAGCCTGAAATTTCGGTCTATGAGCGGGTTCAGGTGATGTTGCACGAGGCTCGTCACTTTGCGGGTTTCCGTCACGTCACGTGCAACCGAGGTCCACGCAAAGGCGATGGCGGAGCTTGCGACGAAACGATCGATGAAAAAGGATCCTACGCTGTGACCGTTGAGGCGTTGAGCAAAATGGCGATGCTGGCGCAGGGTGTCCCGCATGCAAAGCAATCGATGCTAAAGCTTCTGGCGCTCACCTACGCCAACGAAACATTCAATACGCCTACTCGTGCGCGTGACCTGAGTTCGTTCTACTTAGTTGGCAATGATCATCGCGGCTACATGTACAGTGACAAAGGATTGATCGAGGTTGCGGCGATTGAAAATGCGATTTTTATCAGTCGTACGGTTTCGCTCGCGGTATTTCCGACTGACAAGGCAGATGCATTCACTGTCGATGTGTTTTCTGCGAAGATGAATCCTATGGCGGCCATGGGCACTTTTTCTGCTCAGTACAATGGCATGCCAAAAGCAGGTCGACCCGCTGTGATCGATATTTTGAATCTCGGTTACCTTTCCGCGGCGATCACATCCAACTATATCGACGGAGACTTAAAAGCGGGGAACTTGGACCGCCGTATCCCATTGCCGTGGACCGTGAAGGCTGCATTTTCTGGCACCGAGTTTGGCGTCCCTGATCAGGACTCAATCTATGTGATGAATACAGACAATAAGGTTTTCCGCGTTCAGTTCCTGCCGCAATCACAAAGTAGTATCACTGAGGTAGACGGTAGCTCGCTCGCAGGGTTTCTACGCCTTGCGGAATTTAATGGTCAGCGTCTGGGCTTGAATGCGGACGGTCAGTTGCAAGTGGATCTCGGCGGGGCATGGAAACCGTTTGAGGCATTGCAAGACAAACGGTTTAGTACGATTTCGCGACCGTTTTTATGGGACGAGTTTTTCGAAGATCAAACTGAGCAAGCGGTCGCTGGAATCTTATAGATTTTAGCGCCGCACTCCTTCACCATCCACGTCGAGATTAATAATATCTCCATTGGTAAAATTCACGGTCAACGTGGCGTCGTAGCGGGCTGCGAGAAGCGGTTGGAATGAAACTTGGAAGACACAGTGTTTTCCGGGCTTCAAAACATCAGGGCAGTCGGTGTCGGCGTAAAAGTCGATGCCAGAGATCACGGATTTGCCAAAAGTGAGATCCTCAGTGCCATCGTTGGTCACTCTTAGGTTTACATACTCGGTTCGACTGACTGGCACTTGGCCAAAGGAGTAGAAGATATTCTCCTCACGCTTGGTTGTCGGTTCAGAGTCTAAATTGACGTTGAAGGTCTTGGCGGACACTTGCCCGCTCAGAAGTGCAACCAATACGAGTTGAGATATTTTAAACATTGGTGATTCTCCTCTTAAGACAAGTGTACAAAGGTCACTCAGCAAGTCGAGTAGAATTTGTTTAACGTCTAGTATCGGTGAATTCCGTGAAACTCTCAGCCCTCGACCTGAGTCGGCGAGGGCGTTAGATTTCTACCAGAGAGAGCAGCGTTTGATCGGCGCCATCTTCGCGCCCGCCTTACATTGAAATGCTTCTGCGAATTCCGGCATATTGGCGAGGACGGCATTGACGCGAAATTCTGCGGGCGGATGAAAGTCAGAGAGTAGCGATTCGCGCAATTGCTCGTCGGTGACTTTCATGCACCAACTTTGTCCGTAAGCTAGGAAGAATTGTTGCAGTTCATCGAACTCTTGAAATTTCGGCGCGGGTTTGCGACCTTGCATGATCTTTTTTAGCGCCGCTAATCCGAGTTTCATCCCGCCATTGTCGGCCAAGTTTTCGCCAAGGGTCGCTTTGCCGCGGATGCGTAGCGGAGAGCCAGGGATAATTTCCCAGGCCTCAGTCTGACTGATGTAGCAAGCACTCTGACTATCAAAGAGCTGTTTGGACTTCGGCGTCCACCAGGTGACGTAGTTGCCCTTTGCGTCCATGTCCTTGCCGCTGTCGTCAAAGCCGTGGGTAAGCTCATGGCCAATCGTGCTTCCACCGAGCGAGGAATAATTGGCGCCGTCGCTAAACTTGGTGTCGAAGACGGGAGGAACAAGTTCGCCAAGTGGCAAGACCATCTCGTTGTCCGAAGCCGAATAGTAGGCATTTGGTTCCCATACAGACATGTACCACTCGCTGCGATCGGTGGGTTTGCCGACCTTTGCGAGATCACGACGAGATTCAAATTCGTTGGCATTCAAAACATTTCCGTAAAAAGAGTTTTCGCTGATCTCCACCTTCGCGTAGTCGCGCCATTTGGCGGGCCAGCCGATCTTGCTACCCATTTTTGCCAGTTTGATTTGCGCGGCGGCGCGAGTGGGTTTGTCCATCCAAGTCAGAAGTTCAAGGTCGCGCTTAAACGCCAGTTTGATATCGTTAAACATAGCTTTGGTTTTGCTGCGGATTTCTGCCGAGTTTTTAATGCTCGCGACGTAGGCCTGCCCAAGCGCCTCACTCATATTGCCCGCGACGGTTTGCGTGCAGTACTTCCATTGTGGAGGAAGCTCTTTTTGTCCGCGCAAGAAGACGCGCCAAAATGCAAAGTCCTCTTTTTGCTCCGGACCAGGGATATAATAAGCCGAGCGGCGGATCAGTTTATATTTTAGGAATGCGATGAGCTCTTGGGGTTTGGTTTTCGACAGCACCAAGTTGAGATTTTTCATAAACTCAGGCTCGTTGTTATTTAGCTTCTTGGGCGGCGCGAGCGACAGGGCTTTTAAATACGTATCCCAGTCGAAGGCGGGCACCATGGCTTTGAGTTCAGTAAAGTTCATCGGATGGAAAAGTTTTTCCATATCGCGACGATCATCTTTCTTTAGCGCATGTTTGGCCAGGTCAGTTTCAAAAGCCAAGATTTGTACACTCGCGGCTTTCGCAGTCGCTGATTTCTCGCCGACCAGCTCTAGGCTCTTCGCGATATGCTCCTGATAGCGTTTGCGAATGCCCACCGACTTCGCATCGTCTTTAAGATAGTAGTCAGGGTCGGGGAGCGACATGCCGCCGCGATCAATATTGGCAATCACGCGACTGGAGTCTTTGGGATCTTGCGTGGATTCAAAATCGAAAAGGCCTTGAACTCCCACCAACTCCAGCTCGGCAATCGTGCGCGCCAGTGTGGCTGCGTCTTGGATCAGGTCTATCTTTTGTAAGCGTGTTTTAAGCGCCGCCAGGCCCGCGGCATCGTCACCGGTTAACTTCATGCAGCTCTGATAAAACACGCCGAGTTTTTTCTCAGCCGCAGTTTTAGCCCCACCCGCAGCCAGACTGGCCAGGAGCGTGTTCAAATTCTCTTCGACGTGGTCTGAGAGCACGTTGCCTTGGCGCCAATAGCGCGATTTATCCGAAGGCATTTTGAATTCGCGCATCCAGGTGCCGCATGAATACAAATAGAAGTTTTCACACGAGTCGACTTTGCGATCCATGGCTTGAGCATCAAGAATATCATGAACGGCAGGAGCCGCATGCAACATCGAGGACAGAAGCAACATTTTAATTATTGTCATGAGGCAAAGATTAGCTGGGCTCGTGTGCGAAAGCGAAGCAAATTATCCGATATTGCGATGAGCCGCGTTCACGGCTTTGAGCACGTCGTCGCTGACTGCGACATCACGATTCCAGAGTTTCAATTTGTAAGACCAGTCGCCGGTGATCAAAAGTGCGGCCATCAGACGCGTCTCTGAATTGACTTTGTTCCACGCATCCAAAACATCGTTTAAAACAGTCTGGTCTTTGTGTATCTGATCTTTAATTTTTTTTGTGCTTTTTTCGCTTACGACTTTCGGGGCTTTCAATTTTCCGGTAAGGCGACGGATCTCTGAGCGCAAACGCTTAATTTCTTGAGCCTCTGTGGTGGGCATCGTGCCCTCGTCGGCCTTGGCTAGAAACCAATCGGCAGGATGGCCAAGAATCTTGGCGATCAAGGGCACGCACATCGGAACACTTTGCCCGGTCTCCCAGCGACCTACGCTGCTGCGTTGAACATGAAGGGCGTCGGCTAAATGAGCCTGGGTCCAACCTTTTGCGACTCTTGCTTGTCTGATGCGTAAACCTACGCCTGCGGCATTTAATTTCATAGTACCAGGGGAATGAGCAAATTCGGGGCCCCAGCCGCCTGCAAGGTATACGAAACAGTGCCGTTTTCGCGACGAAAATGGTCACCGATGAGCCCTGGACTGGCTCACAGTCTGGAATTGAGGGGTTGAGAAACCCGGGACATCGGCGGCAGTTTTTAGCGGAGTTTTGGTAATCACAGTAGTTTGTCTTACGGTCTGGCTGTTGCTA
>JAYVPG010000043.1:0-8109 GCA_043757545.1 Pseudobdellovibrionaceae bacterium | reverse complement strand
ATGGCTCCCCGCGAATCACGCGGTGGTGGCGGCGGCGGTGGCGGCGGTTTCGGTGGTGGCGGCGGATGGGGCGGCGGAGGCCGTGGCGGTCGCTAGTTCCTAGCCTAATCACGAAACGAAAGTCGTTTAAAAAAAACGAAATTCGAAAAAGCCAACCTTCTGGGTTGGCTTTTTTATGTCTAAATTCTTCACTAAAGATCTGGCCGCCGATTTGCAAAATAACCAGAGATCATAAACATAAGTCCTATTGGAGCCCATATGCGACTCGCGAGTGTACTTTTGACTTATTCTGTCTATTTCATGACAGTTTTCGGCCAAGTGGCAAACGCTTCGTCAGCCAGCACGGAAATCCGTTTTTTGGCTCACGGTGAACAGAGTTTAGCGGCCCGCTTGCTCGCCATCGAAAGCGCCAGCAAAAGTATCACGCTCATGACCTATCTGTGGAGACCTTGCGACTCGAGTACCAAGCTGATCGCAAAGGCCCTGATTGCCAAAGCGGCAGAGGGGAAAATCGTCCGGGTCATGGTCGATGCCTACGAGCTGAGCCCTAAGGACAAATCCGATCTCGCAGCCTATTTCAGTGCAAATAAGATTGGCTTCAAAGTTTATAACGATGCATTTCTGATGGACGAAGGTCGCTCACACGCCAAGGTTCTGTTGATCGATGCGGGAACTCCGCAAGCCATTTACTTTGTGGGCGGACGTAATAATTCGGACGAATATTTTGGCCTTTCGGCGAAAATGAACTACCTCGATCAGGACTTGATGATCAAAGATAAATCGGCGGCGCAGGTGGCGTTGGCAGTGAAGAATTTATGGAATTCTCGTATGACCAGTGTGCCTTCGAGTCGGAGTATGCGTCCGAGTTTCAAAAATTCTTGTTTATCGACCAATCGGCGCGACAAGCAAGTTTCGTCTTACATGACCGAAAACGCGAAATCTATCTATCGCTCGCTACCCATTTACACGTGCTCCGATATTAGCTACAGCCTAGACAATCCGGCATTCTATCCGCTCCTACAGCGTCGAGACATCGGTGAAAAAGGATTCGGCCCCATGCGATTCGACCCTCTCACTGTGGGAAATTTAAAAAATAAAACGAGCACCAAGATGTTTCTCGACTTTTTGGCGGGCACTAAAAAATCATTGAAGCTTGAAAATCAATACTATATCCCAAGATTTGGTCAGAAAACTGCGTTCAAAGCTTTGCGCAGTCGTGGAAGAAGCGTCACCATACTCACCAACAGCACCGGAGACGAAGGTTTTCACAAGGCTGTATTTACAGCTCAGATTCAAAGCTCAGTGCACCGTGATTCGGTAGAATCGCAACAGGTATTTACGGTCTCTGGAATCGGTGGTCTAAATGACGAGGGTGACTTGAGCTACCCCGGGGCGCCCTGGCGCATACATACTAAATCGGGTGTACGCGACGAAACCGATGTTCTAGTGAGCAGCTACAATATTGACGGGCTCTCCTATGAATACAATGTCGAATCCGCCGTCGTCGTTCGAAATTGTCCTGAACTTGCAAGAGACATGACGGCCGAATATCAGAAGGTATTTACGACTATCGTACGAGATCGAAAAAGCTGTGGAAAGTGTCAACAAGAAGTGAGCGCGCCGGGCATAATCGAATCGTTTACCGGTCTGTTCTCAAGCCAGTACTTTTAATAGAGGCCTGAAATTTTAAGCGGCTTTAAGTTTCGTACTGCAGTTTTGCATGCTCAACATTGAGTAGTGTACGGTGGAGCGCAGAACTGCCTCACGCAGCGGGAAAAGGCTATCGAGTAAACGCAGCTTGTATCCGCGGGTAACAATCGTCTCGAGCGGACGGCTGATCTTATGTACGGCGACCGGCACGATATTCGACCCTGCGATATAAAATCCAGGTAGTTCCTTGACTGGGATAAAACTCTCTGCAGAAAATTCGTAAACATAAAGCGGTGTAGACTGTAATCGCTTGTACCAAGACATCTCTACCGCGATCACTCGATCATGACCATGAGGAAAGAAGTTCTTGCGATCCAGTGGGCTGGTCGTAGCGCTGCCACGAAGGGTGATGCGGGGGCAATCGGCTGGAAAAAGATAGTGGGCCAAATGGTCATCGTCGACCGCCCATACTGCAAGGCCCTCAACGCTAGAACCGCTCATCGGCGCAGTCACCGGCTCGAAGACTTTCAAATCTGGCTGATCACTGACCTGAAAGAGTTTTTGCATCCACTTAGTATCGGAAGCTTTGTCCAGTCTCTAAATCGCTGAGACAGTGCCTCGGCCAAGCATAGTTCGCTCGAGCTTGGCGCTATACAGGGCCATTAGACGCGTCTTAATTTCAACACTTTCAAGAATACCAAGGGCTTGCGCGATCGCCTGCAGAGTGGCCATTCCCTCTTTTGTCGTCTCAGCTCGCAGGTGATGGGTTGATAAATTTTCTGTGCCAATTTTGACACGAGTGATTTGACCGAGTTCAGGGTGGCGGGATTGAACCTTGCTCGCCTGTCGCCAATTGCCGTCAGGAACAATTAAATGCACCGGACGATTAATTTTACTTAAAAAATCGGCGTTGAGCTCTACGGCATCTTCGCTGGGATAAAATAAAACTGTCTCATAATCGTCACGGATTAAATCGCTCAGATCGAGCGCCTCGCAATCGCCGCCTCGGATACGCATTTCACTATTGGTGAGTGCCTGAACCGCCAAGCGGCCCGTATTGGTGGTTCGTTTGAGCTCTTTGGCGTGAACAACCAGGGTCACTCGTGTCTTAGTTTGCAACGAGGGAATCAAGGCGCAAATACACAGCGCTTTATGCATAAAGCAACCGGGACACGGATCTTTCGTTTTGCGCTTGCGCTTTGCACGATCAAACATCAAAGGCGCTCCAACCTATCTCGCGAAATAATTTTTGCATCTCTGCCGCGAGGGGTGCGCGCACGCGGATCGCCTCACCACTCACGGGATGCTTAAACCCGATTTCAGTACAGGCCAGTAAAAGTCGCCGAATACCGAAGTGGTCTTGAAAAAAGCGATTGTGCTTTCCCACTCCATAAGTGACATCGCCAATGATCGGATGTCCAAGGTGGCGAAGATGTCGGCGCACTTGGTGCTTACGCCCAGTGTGCGGTATTGCTTCGACCAATGCATAGCGAGTGGTGGGATAAAGATCCACTTGAATCGGAAATTCGCAACGGGCCAAGATTCGAAAATCAGTCACGGCCGGTTGCGCCGGTTTGTTTTCGCGACTCATCAAATCCGCTTTGGAGTCTAACTCTTCTTTCAGAGCATAATCGACTTTCACATCCGCCTTTGGAACTCCCCGAACGACCGCTAGGTAGCGCTTGTGAATCAATGCCGCGGAGAATTGGAGCGAGAGCTGATGGGCGACTGCACTGGAGAGTGCGAAGACCAAGGCACCAGAGGTCGGCTTGTCTAAACGATGGACGGGGTACACGTGGGCGCCAATCTGGTCGCGCACTAGCTGCACAGCGAAGGTGGTCTCATGCCGATCGATCAGACTGCGATGCACGAGCAAGCCCGAACGCTTGTTCACGACGACGATATCTTTATCTTGATACAGGACCTGTAACATTGACTACAGGTCTAACATAGATGGTCGGGTTCGAATTTAGATTATTTTAATTATTGTGACGTTTTTGTGGGATCTTGAGGAATAACCACCGGCACAAGTGCACCTGTACGAGGAGCGGCGTCCGCAGCCTTCTTAGCTGCCTCAGGGGCTTTATGAGCCGCCTTCATTGGATGATTTAAGCTCGTGAATGCAGGGCAGTCCTTCTTGTAGAGAACAATGGAGTGATCTTTCTCATGTTGTCCTACATAAACTTCCAAATTTTGCCCATCATCGCGATCTGCGAAAAGTTCACCTTTGACCATCGACAGAGTCATCGCGTCTGTGGTCGGCGATGGCTTTTTCTTTTTGCCGCTAAGAAAGCTAAATATATTCAATTTCTCAGCGGGCTCCGCCACCGGCTCTGCCGCCTGCGCATCAAAAGTCACACCCAGCTTGCCACCATCATCGTCCAACTTACAAACGTAGGGAGTACTACTCGAACAATTTAGTCCATTCACTGCCGTTTTTTTATCGCCGTTGACTATAAAAATGCGACGGATTTTATCATTCCATTCAACAACGACACTTGCGGCTTGATCCTCTTTTTCAAACGAGAGCTCACTCGGTTTAGAGACGTAGCAAGAGTTCGCCAAGCTCACTTGTGCTGCAAAGAACAAAGCTAAACAAAAGGATATTTTAGAAATGCGCATGCTATTCTCCATTAGTTCCACCAGCTGCGTCTGCGGGCGGCCGGACGTTTATGGCGACCGTGTACTGCTCGTCGTGACACACGAAGAGTTCCTGATTTAATCTTACCATCGTGATAGGCACAGACAAGGCTGCCTCCATCAATTTTTCCATATATCTCATTTTTGTCTTCTGGGCGAATGGCTTGGCAACCATGGCTACGACCACCTCCCGCTACATATTTGGCCGGGTGGAAGAATACGGCGCGCGAGCACATCTTGCTGTTGCTGGCCTCTAGACCATGCATCATGAGTTTTGGCTTGCCATCGCCTTTCAGCAGCGTGCTGCCATTTGGTTTTTTGCTAAAAGTCGCGACCGCACAACCCAAACTCGACGCGTGCGTGCCGTTTTCATTTGAAAAGTGATCGGCGACCGCACCGATACCTCCAGAGCCCGCACCGTGCGCGACTTTATAGCTTTTAATGCTACCATCTTGCAAATTAACAATGTACATGCGTTTTCCAGAAGCGGCTTTGTCGAAATCGATAATAGTTAAATACTTTTGATTTGGTAACTGACTCTGATTGGATAAGAACGTAGCCATCGCACGTTTTAATTTTGTTTTTGAAAGTCCGATTTTAGCGGCATTGGCTTCGAACTGACCGATTGTGGGGCGGATCGCTTTGACGTGAACTGGTAAACTGCGGAAGGCTTGCCAATCACATGCGCAAGACCAATTGCTACGAACACTATTGCAACCCGAGGCACGACCATATCGACCATCGGCGCTTTTGACTTTCGGCAAAGTTCCAGAGAACAAGCTCTTGATTGCGCCGAAATCTAAACGACCTGGGGCATCCGGCGGCGTAGATATAGGAGGAGTCCCACCATCTGGGGACGAAACCTCTGCCGCAAACACAGTCAGTGTGTTGACGGTAAGGACCAATCCAATGACTAACTTAAAAATTGAGTTTTTCAAATTTCACTTCCTCTGTGAATTTGATTTTGCAACGCCAAGACCAGCTTAAAACCGGTTTAAATCCAAATGAAGGCAGGCCAAGACCCGTGAGGCGCAAAATTGTTCCGCGCTCATCAAAGTTTCAACACTGTCTCAAACTGAGATTTGTGTCTAAGCTGCATTCTGCATGATTTTAAAATCGTCACCCGTCTAATGGAGAACGTATATAGACTGGCTGGGAGGTGCGAAAATGGCCCTTCGGTTGCACTCATATGATATTAGGTTTTAACCCAGGAGACCCTAAGTGCGCCACAACATTACCTCCATTCAGCCCATCGCATATATCTTAGCTATTGCCGCATTGGCTGGTCTTGCACAAGGGTCACTGGCATCGTCTGCGACGTCACCGGCTCGCGCTCCCGCTGGAAGCGAAGACATCTACAAACAATCGCAGACTCAAGCCTGTGCATTTCTAAAAGATGCGCGCATGAATAGAAACTGCATTTCTCTGTTTGTGAGCCCGTGGTTTCTCGGTAACAGGATTGCTCGAGACGCAGTGACTTACAGCCTTGCTTACTTGGCGGCCAATGAAAATCAAGTGCAAGATATGAGTTGCGCGAAACGAAGTGCGCAAAAGGCGGGCCTGCCAACTAGTATCAAAAATAAATGCTCATTCGTGGTGAACAACGTCGAAAACTCGATCGCTGGTTTTCCCTTGAGATCACAGGCTTACTACGTGGATCTTTGCTCCACAGAGGTCTATAGTGTCGTTCGCAAATTTAACGCAAAAAAGGGAGTCGGCCCCACTTACTTAGATGTGAATGAAAAGAACTCAACGGTGGCGGGTGTCTTTCTCACCGACGATAAAGTTCGTGGCTTTACCGGTAAACCAAAGAAAAATGGCAAAGAGAGCAAAGAGTATGCGGCCCTGCGACGAACCATGCCCAAGGGATTCATCCCGGCGCTTGATCTGACGCCAATGCAATCGACCAATGACGACAGTTCGGACGACAAGCCGGTTCATGTTTCACCCTACAACTCTAGCTTTGGGTGTCCGTCAATTGACAAAAGTGATGCGGATATTATCTATAAACTCGCACAGAATGGACCTTCGATGTGGATCAACTATGGAAACCGCTCGCTTCACCCCTCCGAAAGCATCACCAAGTGTGACGCGGTACCGGAAGTTAAAACACAAAGTACAAAAGCTATTAAGCAATTCGCCGTGCAAAATGGCGATGAAGCAGGTAGTGCTCAATAGGACATGAGCTCGATCAATGATCACTATACATTCCAATATTCGCAACCTAGCGAGTACCGTTTTTCCCATGACTCGGTCTTCTTGGCCCGCCATGTATTCGAACGCTTAAAAAATCTGTCACTTGAATCCTATCGCATCTTAGACCTGTGCGCAGGGTGCGGCGTTGTTGGCCTCGACTTTCTTTTTCATTGCGAAAATGAACTCGGCCTCTTACCCACACGCTGTGATTTTATCGAAATTCAGAGCGAATATCTTGCGCATTTCTCAGTGAACGCTCAACGCTTTAGTCGTGACCACATTCACTTTATAAACTCCAACTATGAATGCTTGCTATCGGCGGAGTTCTTCCGCCTGTACGATTTGATTATTTGCAACCCACCCTATTTTCAAGTGACTCAGGGAAAACTCTCCCCGTCCGAGTTTAAGAATCGCTGTCGCTTCTATATGGATTCAGATTTCGCAACCCTGCTCCGCGGAATTGAGAATTCATTGCGCCCAGGAGGAATTGCATTTGTATTGATGCGCGATTTATCGGATCATGGTTTGGATGTATTAGCAGAGGCTCGCGGAATCCTATCTGCCGGAATCACGTTGCGCGTGACTGGTGAAGTTCGCGGGACAACCCTTATCGAGCTGCAAGCCGACCCGTCAAAGAGTTAGTGCAAACGTCTGCCACCGGGATGTCCTCGCAGATTCCATAGCCATTAAATACATCACTCTTAAGATACCAGCTTCCATCTTCATAGCTCAAGATGGCCATAGCGCTGTATTTAGAAGAAATACGAATTCGTTTCTCTTGCCACTCACTCTCGCTGACCACCCGAGAAGTCGTTGACCCGCTGTTCGAAAGTTCAATTAAGCGGAGCTCTCCATTCATGCGCACCACAGTGGCCTGCTGGAGATCGGCGCCACCACTAAAACTACAGTCCATCAGCTTTACGCTTGAAGCAAATGCGGAAGAGGGCAATAGAAGCGAAAGAGCAAAGAAAAGGTGGCGCATGGGAACTCCATTCATAAGTTACTGGGATGTTATGTACAATAGGACTACCCACCGCTCAATGCCGCCGAACGGAAATGAATTTGTTACCTATTCGAAAGCGGAGCAATCGTCAGTACGGCCGTCCCGCGCACGGTCGAGGCAGCGCCGGAAGACGCGTATCAGCGCACATATTAAATCTTTGCCAAGCCACAGACCTCCAGCAATGCTGAATTCTAACAGGAGAACCCGCTATGATTAAACTAAAGCGCTTTGCTTGAAATTTAATTTTCTCGCGCTGATCACGATCTGCGCTTTTTCCAGTTCGGTTTTCGCTCACGATGATTTAGATAGTGCGCAACGACCACTTTGGGAGTTGGGCCTTGGCGGAGGCGGAACCTACACTCCGGACTACCCCAGCTCCGATCAAAATCATCTTTGGGCCATCCCATTCCCCTACGCCGTTTACCGCGGTGAATTTCTGCACTCGGATCGCCGTGGCGGGACACGTGCACGCTTCGTAAAGTCGGCGAGTTACGAGGTCAATGTCAGTGGTACGGGAGGACTCCCAAGCTCGTCCGCGCAAAATCACGCACGTGAGGACATGCCCAACTTGGAGTGGATCGGCGAATTCGGCCCACGCTTAATGTTCGATTTGGTCACTC
>JAYVPG010000042.1:0-8110 GCA_043757545.1 Pseudobdellovibrionaceae bacterium | reverse complement strand
CCAGTCGCGAATAGATCTGGATTTTACAACCCAGTAAAGCGTGCTATTCTACAGGCCTCAACGGAGTAGCACGCCATGAAACAATTCTTAAAATCGATCAATTGGTATGGCGCAGGTTTTCTTCTCGCCACGCCTCCCGTCGCTCTCATTCTGACGGTTTATTATCTTAAAACTCAGGGCTTCCAGTGGCAGATCTGGGTCCTTGCTGCCGTTTTTTACACTTTGACCGCAGGCAGTGTCACCGGCGGTTACCATCGTCTTTTCGCTCACAGAACCTATGAGGCGCGGACCTGGCTGAAATGGATTTGGGCGATCTTTGGCGCCGCCGCGTTTCAAAATTCGATTTTGATTTGGGCCCGTGAACATCGCGTGCATCATCGCTTTGTCGACACCGATAACGATCCCTATTCGATCAAAAAAGGCTTTTGGTTTGCGCATATGGGCTGGATGCTCACCACGACTAATGGCTCTCCGGTACCGATGGAACCTTATGGACGCGACCTTGAAAAAGACCCTGTCGTGGCCTTTCAACATAAATATTATGTAATAATAGCGACACTTTCCTGCTTTGCTCTACCGACTTTGATTGGGTATTTCTTGGGTTCCGCACTTGGTGGTCTGGCCATCGCCGGATTTTTACGGGTGGTTGCTCTTCACCACGCAACATTTTTTATCAACTCATGGTGCCACTACTTCGGTGGACAGACTTACACAGATAAAAATACGGCGCGCGATTCATTCCTGATGGCAGTCGCGACCTTTGGCGAAGGCTATCATAATTTTCATCATATCTTCGCGAACGACTATCGTAACGGCTATCGCTGGTATCACTGGGATCCCACAAAGTGGATGATTCAAACTTTCAGTCTGCTTGGCGGGGCCTATTCGCTGAACCGCACTCCGCGTAGCGCAATTATAAAAATGCAAATGGAAATGGATGAGAAGCGCCTGAAAGATCTTTTGAGTACAAAGTGGCAAGCGCAATTTCAAATTCAGCTCGACAATTTAAAAGCGCAAGTTGAGTCCGCACAGCGCCGCTTTGAACTCTTACGTGAAGAGTACAAGCAAATAGCCAAGGCCTATGCCTTAACGCAAAGAGAACGAATGCAGGAGCTGAAATTTCAAGCCCGCATGGCGAAAATTGAGTTCCGCGCGGCGCTCGATCAGTGGCGCGTCTACAATACTTTTTTACTCACAGCAGTTGCAGCCTAAGCCGTCTTGCGGTTAACTGAGTCATGACTTGGGCGAATTCATTTTTTCTGGTGGCCTTCCCCGCAATCTTCACCATCGTGAATCCGTTAGGCGCAGTCGGTCCGTTTCTCGGCATGACGGCGAGAGACTCACTTGAAAAACGTCATTCGACAGCCTACCGCGCTTGCATCTTGGCCACCGTCGTACTTTTTGTCTGTACCGCCATCGGCGGTTTTATCTTTCAGTTTTTTGGCATCACACTTCCCGCCTTAAAAATCGCCGGTGGTTTTTTGCTCTTTATCGTTGGCATGGACATGATCAACGCTCGCGAGTCCGGCAGCAAGGCCACCAATGAGGAGCGCGAAGAGGGCGCTCTAAAAGAAGACATCGCCATTTTTCCGCTCGGCATTCCTCTACTCAGCGGACCCGGCGCCATGGTCACGGTTTTTATTTTAGTGGAGCGCGCGAAAACGCCGCTCGATCAGGGACTGATCTACCTTTCCGTCGCACTCACGATGCTTCTGTCGTGGATCACGCTTCGTCAGGCCTCTCGCCTAGCGCGCTATCTCGGCAACACGGGAATCAATGTCCTCTCGCGGATCATGGGTTTGATACTCGCCGCCATCGCTGTGCAGTTTATTTTAAACGGATTGCTCGACGCTCTTCCGGGTCTCAAGGGGTCTTAACGCCCCGTCGCCTACTAAAGACCTAAAATCTGCCGCCAGATCGCATCGGTGATTGAGGTAAAATCAAGTGCCATAAAGAAATCAAAGCAGCTGAAGTTCGGATCGAGTATCGGAGGAGCCAATACTACCGCACCCAGGTGATGGTAAAAGCGCAGCAACGGCGACATCCCTCTGCGCTCAAGATTTTTCGTCTTCAACACATCATACACGCGCAAAGCCTCGCTGCGATCGGCAGTTCCCAGCGATGCACAACCAAAAATCGTACTGGCCCCATGAAATGCACAGAAGTCGCGCACCGCCGAAAGCATCAAGCGAATCACCAAGCCATTTCTTTGATCGGGCGAGACACAGGCATAGGAAAGCTCAACCTTCGCTCCTGGCCGAGCCAAGAGCTCAGTGAGATCAAAGAAATCGGCCACATCTAAATCGCGGGTGATGGAAGCACAGGTCAAGCGGCAACAACCCACCAACTGACCTGTAGCTTCGACAAAAATTAGAATATGTTCACTTTGTAGATCGCGACGCTCGAGGATTGTGCGAATCGAGGGACTCAAGGAGCCAAAGACTTCGTGGCGAAGCGAACGCACTCGCTCTAAATCCGCCGACCCTTCGGCATTTCGTACCAATAGGCCACATGTCGTTTTAAAAAAGGACCAACGGGGCAATTCGCGCATGACTCTCTACAATATGACACCCCATAGGTCCAAACTGTCAATTCGGCTTTGGCCCTAAAGCCAGAAGCTCTTGAGCATCCATAGGAATCCGCTTACGCCCAGGGTTCCCGCAAGTCCAAGATAACGACGCTTACGAGTCAAAACAGAGATCGCGGTCAAGGCAATTGCAATCTGAAAGATCGTCACCGCCGCCGCCAGGGATTCATGTCGGCGCAGGTGCTCGCGCGACTCGGCCTCTTTCTCTTTGGCCTTTGTCTGAATTTCTTGCTGATCCGTTTTGTATTTGGCGAGCTTCGCAGGCATCGCAGGCGACGGATTCGTTTCATTGCGAAATTCAGCCAACGAAAGTTTGATCCCCTTGGCTTGATAATAGGACCATTGATCCGAACTTTGAATCTGCTCGATCATCGCTTCATTGGAGTAGTGTCCCGCAAACAACGCCGAGATCGCCGCCACCACCGCCAGTAACGCCGACAACATCGCCGCGCGATTCATAAAGCTCGGATTTGCCCCGCCGCCATGTGCAGCCGCATGATGGATACCTTCTTGAACTTGCTCCAAGGGAACTTCGATTTCGCTCACCGCCTTGCTCCCGCACCAGGCTCGACCGCACGTACAACCGTCAAGGTGCCATCCGGCTCCAAAATCGCCGACTCGATCTCCGTTAGTTTATGAACTCCCTGTTTGCGTAGCAAACTGTGCAACTCATTCTCGCTGACCCATTCCCTGCGCAAACTGGATTTCACAATGGCACTCTTATGCACCACCAGGGTCGGAGTCCCTTCGAAGATCGCACTAAAAATCTTGCCCCGATAGGTGAGGTAAGAGATCAGCGCGCTCAAAGAGACCAACGCCGTCGCCAGGATCAGTCCTCCGAGCAGTGAATTGTCCCCGCCATTCATAGAATTTTGCACAGCATTGCTAATGAGCAGGACGGCGACAAATTCGGTGGGGCCCATTTGACCAATTTGCCGCTTTCCCGAGATTCGCAAAAGAACGAGCACCGCTAAGTAAATCACCACCGCGCGAATCACGAGCTCAGCCGCCGGTAAATCTAAACGCGAGAACATAGCGCTGAACACGGATACCCTTCCGAAAACGCGATATTAAAAAATCGAAAATACCGTGCTGAAGCTGAGCGAGGCCGTATTGAATGCGGGCTTCTCAGCAAAAAAGTTCACGTAGGGGTTGAAGTAAATGTCACGTTTGATTGCCCAACCTAAACCCACACGCCAAGTCGAGAGCGGGTGATTCCAACGCCACCAGCTGCCGTCCGAGCGTAAATTTTGATAGGGATAACCAAGCGACGTATTGAAATTTAATTTGTCAGTGATCTTGTACTCTACGCTCGGGATCATATTAATATAATATTTAGAGACCGTGCCGTCGCCTTTGTCTTTTTTGCTAACATAACGGTGGTAGCCCCGCTCGTAGCCGAAGAAGTCGGCCGCCAAACTGCCACCTATAATCACGCGCGAAGTTCCCAATTCATACTTCGCAGCCTGAGTCACTCCCACAAACATAAACTGACCACGCTGGACATAGTCTTCGGTCGTCGTTTTTGAAACGCGAAGGCTCGTGCGCAATTGGGTCTTGTCGATAGCATAGACATCGTCAAAGCTAATCTGGGGGTCGCTGATATCATAGTTACGCTTGTTCTTCGGGCGTTCACGATCTTCTCCCACCACCGCTTGATAGGGAGTGTACCACTTGAGTCCAGTTCCAAAATTCAACGCCGTGTCTGAGGAAGTTTTATAGCGCAAAGCCATCCCACCCGAGAGAGCGGTGCGGTTGTCGCCCGGGCGATTATCCGGATTCGGCCTATTTGCATCGTTCAAATGATCTAGCGGTGGCCCCGCATATCCCAAATCGAATTTCAAACTGTAGCGAGACAAAGATCCCGACTGTGCTTTAAGCTCCAAATCGGTGATGCGCTTGTCGTCTTCGAATTTTTTTGGCGCGAGAATATTTCCAACTTTAGTAGACGTCGTACCGTCTGACGGCGCACTCATCGTCTCACTCGCGGCCCACGCCCCTGATGTACTCACGAACAACAACACCCATATCATTTTGCGCATCGAAAATTCCCCCGTTTATGTTGGCCACATAATGTCCACTTCCTACCACATGTGGCAGCAGGACACTCATTGAATGTAAAAAATATATGGTTTTGCGCATCGTGCCGACCCCTGTAATCCTCAATACTTAGACGATTTCCTTAGTTTAGAACAAGAACCTGACTCAAGTGCCGCCGCGCCGATAGCCATGACGGACGCACAGTTCAGTGCTTATCTATAAGGACAAGAGGTGAAGTATGCAGCGTTTGATCATGTCCACGCTCCTTTTCTGGCAGTCCCCCGCCTTCGCGGTTGAAGCGAAAACTAAAATCACTAAGAGTTTTGAACAGAGCTATGTGGAGCTTCAGAAGAAAATCTACACCCTTAAGGAAAAGGGCGAAAAAGTCAGCGATGGCGCCCGCCAAGAGATGGATTCGCTAATGATTCAAATGAACCATGAGCACTCGGAATTGAAGCGCCAACTAGAGAATAGAAATCAAACTCTGAATAGCAAAATCGATTCGGGCAAAAAGACCGTCACCGAAGACTGGCCAAAACGCATCAAGGGTTTTACCTTTGAGGTCGGCCGTGGCTTTCGCCGGGCATGGCAAACGCTGACTGGTGAGGGGCAAGACGCCGCGGATGAGCAGAAGGACGAGCACCTATGATTCTCCCTCGCCTCCTACAAGGGATCAACCTTGCGCGCAGTGGAGTTTACTTTTTAGAATCGTTACCTTTTGCCTTGGCCAGTCGATGGATTGCGAATCCAGATCTGCCGCCCCCAACTAACGATCAAGTGCGCACACTTTGGAAACATATTCTGCAGCTGCATGAGCGCGAGGCGCAAAACTTAGAACGTGGAATCTATCCCGCCAGTGCGCTTGAGGTGGAAAATCCACTCAAACATCTGCGCTCTTTTATCGAGGTCCTAGGCGACGGGATCCGCGTGGCTCTGCGCATGCGACGTCAGCAGAACAAACATTTCTCCCCAAGCGCCGAAGCCTTGAGCAAAGATCTTCCTGAGTACTACACACGAAACTTCCACTTTCAAACCGATGGCTACCTTAGCGAAGCTTCGGCCCGTCGCTACGACCATCAAGTTGAAATTTTATTTAGCGGAACAGCCGGAGCCATGCGCCGCCTGATTTTGCCTATTCTAAAGGATCAAACAAAGGGTGAGGGGCGTTGGCTCGAGCTCGGATGCGGCTCGGGCTCGACAACTCGGGCTGTGCTGACTACGTTTCCTAAAGCTAAAATTACCGCGCTCGATATGAGCGCACCTTATTTGAAAATCGCCCAAGAAAATCTTCGTCGCTTTAGCAAAGTGGATTTTGCTCAAGGCGACGCCACCAATCTGGATTATAAGAATTCCACTTTCGATGTGGTTTACTCAGTGTTTGTAATGCACGAACTGCCTAAGCCCGAACGCGCGGCTCTGATGCGTGAGGCTTTCCGTGTACTCAAACCCGGCGGGGTTTTGATTCTGGCGGATTCACTGCAAATCGGCGACGAAAAGGAGCTGGATTGGGCGCTTGAGCGATTTCCCAAAGCCTATCACGAGCCATTTTACAAAAGTTATAGCGAGGACCCCTTGGCGCGAACGTTGAAACAGACAACCGGCTGCGACGTCACGCAACAGCACGCGTTCCTGACCAAAGTGGTTTGGGTTCAAAAGCCTTTGAGCTCGGCATTGAGCTGAACAAAGTAGGGCGCCATCTGGGACCGCACCAAATCTTGTAGAGCTTCTGAATTTTCAACCGTATACTGCGAGGCTAAGACGGGCGGTAAAATCTGCACAATGATGGTTCGCCGCCAACGTCCACCATTCATCCATAGCGAATATTTAGGCAAGACATCCAGAGCTCCTGCCAGAACAACCGGGACAATATCCATCTTTGCATTCACCGCGAATTCAAAAGGTCCGCGTTTAAAGCGCCCAAGTTCGGCGGCATCCTGGCGGGTCCCCTCGGGCGCGAGCGCAAAGCACTCTCCGTTCTGAATACGTTGAATGGCCTCATCATAGACCTTCATCACTTTGCCACGGTTCGCACGGTCAATGGGAAGAATCCCGGCCGCGCGAATGGCATGTCCAAAAATCGGAATCTTAAACAGCTCTACCTTTGCGCCGAAACGAAACATGCGGGGCAGATAGGCATACATGATCGGAATATCGATCAGACTGCTGTGGTTAAAAACGTAGAGAAATCCCTGGCCATTTTTACGGACATTTTCCCCGCCGCGCACTTCGACTCGAATCCCCACGGGCCAAATCAGCGGCATCGACCAGAGCCAAATGATCGCCCAATCCAAAACTTTGCGCGAGCGAATGACAAGGGCCAAAAAGAGGACCAAAAAACTCATCGCAAACGTCAACAATAGACCGAAGGGAATATATAAAAGTGCTCTCGGATAGGAGAGCAGATCAAGAATGGACTTCGCTTTCGAACGCATAACATTGGAGTAGACGGTTCAGCGTTAAAGCGCAAGTGGAACTCATTTTGCGCAAAATACTGCCGTAAAAGGTCACCTTCTTCCCTTCCAAAGCCAAGCTAACTGCAAACCGCGCTTAAGTTTTATGGCACTTAGATTGCTCCCTAGCTGAGTGGACGATTGTGCGTTTGAAGGAGAACCTTATGAAATTATGGATTTTGGCTCTGACTGTTTTGGCCTCGACACAGGCTTTCGCCGACAAAGTGGACGACTTAGATGTAGGCGTTGAAGCTGAGCAGATGGACGTTTACGACCAAAAGGCTCTGCAAGAGCAAGCGCGCCGTGAGACTCTGTCTCTTGAAAAGCAAGCTCAAGCTTTGGAAAACCAAATGAACCAGTTGCGCAATGAGAGTAAAAGCCTCGATTCACGCATCGGTCATGAGCAAGAGCACTATGCTCGCGTTGCAAAATTAGCTCGCGCGACAGAAACTCAATCGCGCAAACTTGAAAATCAACGCAATAAATTGAAGAACCAACTCGAGGTCGTCAAAGCTCGCACCGCTCAAGCGCAAAGCCGCCTGCAAAGTGCGGAAGAGTTGACTAAAAATTTGAACGCAGAGATTCGTAATCAAACTCGCGAAAGGACTCAATTAGAGTCACGCCAGCGCGCCGCTGATCAACGCATTCAACGCTCACAAAACGAGATCAAACGTTTACGTGAAAAACAGCGTCGCATGTCTGAAGTCAATCGCCTCTCGCAACAAAAACTTGCGGGTAGCGAAATTCGTGCGCAAAACACGGCTCGTTCGGATGAAGGCGATCTTGAGTCGGAACTATAATTCTTAATTTCCCGTGCCCAGGGGTTTTAACATCTTGGGCACAAAGACCAAGCTCCCCCACGCCACGAGTGCATAAATAAAAAACACATTCTCAAATCCTAAATGTGGCACCAACTGACCGCCCAGAGCTTCTCCTATCGACGTTCCGATATTGGAAAAGATCATACTCAAAGCGAAGAATGTGGCCGCCCACGCCCCTTCTGAAAAGCGCATCGCCAAAGTTACAAACGCGG
>JAYVPG010000041.1:0-8248 GCA_043757545.1 Pseudobdellovibrionaceae bacterium | reverse complement strand
ATAGGATGGCAAAAGTTCTTAAGTATTTATCTAGAAAGCCTAGCGCAGAAATTAGATAAATGAAAATAATTTATTACGCCGATTGAGAGTTACTCGACCGTTACAGATTTCGCCAGATTACGTGGCTGATCGACATCGTGACCTAATGAGTGCGCCACGTGGTACGCGAGCAGTTGAACAGGGACGACCTCGAGCAGCGGTAAAGTGAACCAACCCACTTCGGGAAGTGCAAGATAGTAGTTAGAGATCTCTTCCAGACGCGGATTGGCACCCGTCCCAATCGAGATCACCTGCCCCCCTCGCGCCTTGGCCTCTTCTAGATTGCTCAGCGATTTTTCATACATTTCATCGTTGGGCGCCAACATCACCACGGCCATACTTGGATCAATTAAAGCCAGCGGGCCATGCTTCATTTCACCGGCGGCGTAACCCTCGGCGTGCATATAAGCCAATTCTTTTAATTTTAAAGCACCCTCCATCGCGATTGGATAGTGCACTCCTCGGCCCATATACAAAAAGCCTTTATAATTCTTTAAGTCGCTCGCCGCTTCCTTAAAAAATTTATCCAGATTTAATACGGTTTCGATATGCGCCGGAGCCGCCTGTAGCTGACGGACGTATTCGGACTCCTCAGTCGCAGTTAGGGTCGCCTTGGCTTGTGCGAACGCCAACGAGAGAAGATTTAAGAGCGCGAGCGTAGCCGCAAAAGCCTTGGTCGACGCAACTCCAACCTCAGTGCCCGCGTTCATATAGAGATGCCCGTCGGCCTCGCGATCAATCGAGGAGTTGCGCACATTGCAAATGCTCAGCACTTTCACGCCCGACCCCTTCGCCAGGCGAACCGCAGCCAAGGTGTCGGCAGTCTCTCCACTTTGCGAAATCGAAATAAACAATGAATTCTTAGGCAAAACCGGATGACGATAGCGAAACTCACTGGCGATATCACATTCCACCGGAACCCGCGCCAGCCGCTCGATCATATATTCACCGACCAGCGCTGTATAATATGAGCTTCCGCAGGCGACGATAAAGACTCGCTCAATATCTTTAAAAACTTTCGCCGCATCAAAGCCGATGCCATCCAATTTGATTCGTGTATTCGTCAAATCGATATGCGGCTGAATCGCCGCGGCCACCGCACGCGGTTGTTCAAAAATCTCTTTCAACATAAAGTGCGGAAAGCCACCTTTGCTAGCCACTTCGCTCGTCCAATTGATCTCGACAACCGATTTATTTAGCGGAGCACCGACATCCGAGAAAATTTTATAAGTCGAGCCCTGCACTTGCACCACTTCACCATCGTCCAAATAAACAATCTTACGAGTGTAGGGAACCAGAGCCTGAATATCGCTCGCCACATACATCGCATCTTCACCCACACCGAGAATCAGCGGCGGTCCATTTTTAAACGCGACCAAAGTGTCCGGCTGCGCCTCATTCACCACCACAATCGCATAAGCGCCGTGCAACTTCGGCAAAACTGTCAGCACGGACTTTAACAAATCTGGAGTTTTCTTGAGCTGACGCTCAATCAAATGCGCGACCAGCTCCGAGTCCGTGTCACTCTCAATGACTGCACCGTCCGCAATCAATGCCTTACGAAGTTCGACATAGTTTTCAATAATTCCATTGTGCACTAAACTGACACCACCCACACAGTGCGGATGTGCATTGCGCTCGCTCGGTTTACCGTGAGTCGCCCAACGCGTGTGACCGATACCCAAATGGCCGGTGAATTTTTCGGTTTTCAATTTTTCACTTAAGTTCGAAAGTTTACCTTCGGCGCGCACGCGCTTGAAATGTCCGTTATCGAGAATCGAAACCCCAGCACTATCGTAACCGCGATATTCCAAAGCTTTTAACCCCGTCATGATGACGTCTTTTGGGTCTTTCGGGCCGTAGTAGCCGACGATGCCGCACATAACTACTTGTCCTTCTTTTTCTCTAAGGAGGCAGGAGAACGCGGACGATAGTCCTCTTTAATAAACTGTTTGGAGCGAGCCACGGCCAAAGCGCCCGGAGGCACGTCCTTGGTGATCGTCGAGCCCGAGCCAATCACCGCACCATCGCCGATATTGATCGGCGCAATAAATTGCGTGTCGCTGCCGACAAAAACATCTCGGCCAATTTTCGTAACGTATTTTTTGTGATCCGGGGCGTAGTTGCAAGTGATTGTGCCACAGCCGATATTTGTGTTCTCACCCACTTCGGCGTCGCCTAAATAAGTCAGATGACCGGCCTTGGAGCCTTTGCCGAACTTCACCTTTTTCATCTCGACAAAATTTCCAATTTTACATTCTTCGCCAATCTCAGTGCCCGGGCGAAGATGCGCATATGGACCCAAATCTACATTTGCCGAAACTTTTGCATTATCAATATAGCAGCCGGGCTTAACGTGTACATTTTCGGCGAGAGTCGAATCGACAATCACGCTGCCGGATTCAATACACGAATACCCGCCAATTTTAGTTTGCCCACGCAAATGAACGTTCGGATAGAGAATCGCGGCCGCCGCGACCTCCACCGTATCTTCAACAAACGTCATATTGGGTTGAATCATCATCACTCCACCGGTCATTAAACGCTCAGCCTTGCGCTTGAACGCCATACGCGTGGCCGCTGCTAAATCGGCTTGAGTGTTCACGCCCATTGCAACGCGCGGATTGGCCAAGATTCCCTCGACGACAATGCCTTCTTCGACCGCGAGTGAAATCAAATCGGTGAGATAAAATTCGCCTTGAGCATTGTGACTCTTAATACGCGGAAGCAGATCGATCAACACGTCAGCGCTCACTACATAGATTCCGGTATTCACTTCTTTGATCTTGCGCGATTCATGGGAAGCATCTTTGGCTTCAACAATTGCGCGCAATGTTCCTTGATGGCGCACGATGCGCCCAAATTGTCCGGGGTCTTCGAGCTCACAAGTAACAACCGCGATACCGGCTTTAGAATCGCTGAAGTCGCGCCGAAACTTTTCGATGTCCGCAGCCTCAAGCAGCGGATGATCGCCATTTAAAATAACGACATCTCCCTCTAGAGTTTCAATCTGCGCTGAGCGAACCGCATCAGCCGTTCCCAGTTGACGATCTTGTTTGTGACAAGTGGCCGCGAGTGGCTCAACAATTTGTCGTACCAGATTTTCGCCGAAGCCGACGATCACGCGAATATCACTCGCGCCCGCATTCTTCACCGCCATCACCACTCGCTCAATCATAGGTCGACCCGCCACCGGGTGAACCACCTTGGGCAGCGGAGAGCTCATGCGCGTGCCTTTGCCGGCCGCTAAAATGATCGCTGAGAATTCTGACATGAAAGTGAAATTACCGGCCTTTCCCATTCGTTGGCAATGCCGCTGCGACCCACTAACGCATTGTGCGGACAATCGCGACGTGCTACGTTTTTCATATGATCATCGAGCACAAATGGACACAGACGGATTTAGGTACGCCAGTTGGGCTGTACGCCTCACACACCTTTACCGAGCTTAAATCCATGCGTCCGATTTTATTGATGGGAGGCATTCACGGGGACGAGCCCCTAGGCGTGCATTTGGCGCAAAAGACTCTTGAATTTTTGGCCGGCGATGCGAAAAAAGCACAGCCAGAGGTCAAAGTGCCTTGGGCTCTTATTCCAGTTTTAAACGTCGATGGCTTTCGCGCCGGCACCCGTGTCAATGGTCGAGGCGTCGATCTCAATCGCAATTACCCTTCAAAATCGTGGACTCCCGGCTTTGAGCAGGAGCGCTACAATCCCGGCCCCGCGCCGGGAAGTGAGTCGGAAATCAAGGCAGTCGTTGATTTCATTCAAACTTATCGCCCTCGTCTAGTCATTCACTGTCACTCGTGGAAACCGATGGTCGTCGCGGCTGGCGAGAGCGGACGCGCCGACGCTGAACGTTTGTCGCGCTCAAGTGGTTATCAAGTGGTGCCAGAGATCGGCTATCCTACGCCTGGCTCGCTCAGCCAATATGGCTGGGTCGACAATCAGATCCCAGTCATTTGTATTGAAGAGGCCGACGAAACGCTGGAAAGCAGCGTATGGCCCAACTTTGCCCAAGGCATGCGCGAGATTTTTCTGGACGCCTCGCCACGCTAAAACTTCAGTACAATATTCAGATGTCACAAACCGGCGGCGTTTTGATAGTTGGCGACCCAGCTCCGAAGCGCAATGATTTTGGAGCCGCCGTCGTACGCAGCTTCACTGATGCCAAGACCTATTTGCAAACCCATCAGCCTTCCGTTCTGGTCTTTGGGCAAACGCGCGCCAACGGCTTCGATGAGTTCTGTAGCTTTTTGCTCTCCAAACTGCCAGCTTCACTTTGGATCGTAGCGTGTGAGGGCTTGCCGCCCTCGCAGATCGTTAAGTGGAACAATATCGGTCGCCTTCACGATTTGGTTGAAAATTTCGAAGACCCCGCGCTCGAGGGCAAACTGAAAGCAGCCTTTGAAATGCTCGGCGAGCAAGTGCAAAAGCGCAAACTCGTCGAACTATTTGCCGATGAAACTCGGCAATTCCAACGTTTGTCCGCAGAGCTTGAAGCGCGCGTGCAAAAACGCCAAAAGGCCCTCAGAAAATCCATGCTCACCAACGACGAGACCAAGACTCGCCTAGAGTCTTTTCACAAAGCTCTCATCGGAATTCATCGCGCGGCTTCAGTTTTACAGATGGAACAAACGCTGAGCGAGGTCTTGCGTGATTCGGTGAACATCGTTTGGGTGCGGGTGCGTTTTACCAATCAAAGCCTAATGGGCCAACAGATCGGCAAACACGTACTGCGCATTGAAATTCCATTTCCGGGCAAAGTGACACGCGGAGAAGTTTATTTCTCAAAAAGCGAAGGCGATAAATTTTCGACCGCAGAGGTGGATTTCTTGCACGAGCTAACAGAGGCTCTGGCCCTTGCCCTTTCCCGCCTCCATTCGCTCGAGCAGGCAGAGACCGTCAAAGCCCAGTGGCAAGCGACGTTCGATGCGATCCCTCACGCACTTTGTTTGGCGACTGCAGATTTTGAAATCACAAAACTCAATCGCGCCTTTCAAGTGGCGTGCAGCTCGCGAAGTTTTCGTGCGCTTATTGGCAAAAACAGCTTTGCAGAATTTTTTGGACCGGGATTCAACGCGCCAGCAGCAACCACCAGTCCTTTTACATTTCGTAGTTCGCGTGATGGAAATGCGGGAACAGAACACTACGAAGTGGTGAGCGAACCGCTCGGCCTCAAGCTCGACAATCAAGCGGTGCAATTGATTCTGATCCGCTCGATCACCGAGGACGTTCGCTATGAGCGTCGTTTACTCGAGGCCTCAAAATTTGCCGAACTCGGCACCATCGGCAGCAGCATCGCGCATGAACTCAACAATCCGCTCGGCGGCATGCTCTCATTTCTGCAATTGATCTTGATGGATATCAAACCCACCGATGACGTCTATTCAGAAATCAAGCAGATGGAGGCGGCTGTTTTTCGCTGTCGCGACATCGTGCTCAACCTGCTGAGCTTTGCCCGCAAACAAGATCTTGGTGAATTTTCACCGCTGGATTTATGGGACGTGGTCGAACGCTCGGTCAAGCTGATTGAATTGCAATCAAAATCTAAAGGAATATTAATTGACCTCAATCGGCAAAATCGCGCGACCGTGCGCGGAAGTATCAACGCGCTTTCACAATCGCTTTGCAACGTTTTGCAAAACTCGATCGACGCCATTTCAGAGAAAATCGCCCAGGATCCTTTGTTCCCGGGAAAAATCACCCTCACTTTGGACGAGGTCAAGGGCCAGTACCAATTGTCAATAGCCGACAATGGTACGGGCATCCGTCCCGAAATTCAGACACAAGTTTTTAACCCGCGCTTCACTACCCGCGATCCCGGTGTTTACAATGGGATGGGACTCACCACTGCCTTTACGATCGTGTCGGAACATCACGGAAGTCTGGAAATTCTCTCCCAGACTGGCTTCGGCACGACCGCGATTTTGTCGCTGCCCGTCCTTTAGGTAGACAGACGTACCTCTAGAATGATGGAATTTTGACTCTCAAATTTGACACCGCCAAAACACAACACGTACTATTGATCTAGTAGGGTCAACTTCGGCGCCACGGAAGGAACCGAATGCAGGGAAAAAGAATTCTTATTGTCGACGATGAGGCAAGTCTAAGAACAGCTCTTTTCAGAGCCTTAGACCGCAAAGGCTATCAAGTCATAACTTCCGCTACATATAAAGAGGCCGAGACTGTGAGCCAAAGCGACATGACGCTTGACCTTGCGCTGGTCGACTTGCGTTTGCCCGACGGTGACGGAATTGAATTGATGGAGAAGCTGCGCACTCGGCATCCTGGTATTCAAGTCATAATCTTGACCGGACATGCATCGATTGAGACCGCCGTTGAGGCCACACGCAAAGGCGCATTTCATTTTGTGACCAAGCCTTGCAACCTTGACGAAATTATGACTCTTGCCGATCGCGCGTTATCGCACAGTCAACTGGCGAAAGAAAATCAACATCTGCGGACGGCCTTACATAGCAAGTATCATTTTGAAAATATCATCGGTCAGAGCGAACCTATATTAGAAGTGCTCAGCATGATCGAACGTGTTGCGCAGACCGATTCGACCGTCCTTATTATGGGTGATAGTGGGACTGGCAAAGAGCTGATTGCAAAGGCTCTGCATTACAATTCCAATCGCAGCACCGAGCCGTTTATTCCTATCAATTGCGGCGCGATTCCGGCCGAGCTGCTAGAGAGTGAACTTTTTGGTCACGTCAAAGGTGCCTTCACGGGCGCCATCGCCAATCGCACGGGACGTTTTGAACTCGCTGAAGAAGGAACTTTGTTTTTAGACGAGATCGGTGACATGAGTCCATCGCTACAGGTGAAACTCCTGCGCGTTTTGCAAGAGCGCTGCTTTGAACCGGTGGGTGGAACAAAAACTATCTCGGCCAACGTTCGCGTCATAGCGGCGACCAACGTCGATCTTGAGGCCGCCGTCGAAGACGGAAAGTTTCGCGAAGATTTATTTTATCGTTTGAACGTCATTCCCATACGGGTCCCGTCGTTGCGCGAACGTAAATCCGACATTTCATTGTTGCTGCATCATTTTATGGAGAATTTCAATCGCACACGTAATCGTCAACTCAAAGGCGTGACTCCCGAAGCGTTGACCATGCTGACCAACTACAGTTGGCCAGGTAATATTCGCGAATTGGAAAATCTTGTAGAACGTTTAGCTATTCTTAAAGGTTCCGGAATAGTCGATGTCATGGATTTGCCAGAAAAGTATCGCAAGGTACTGGTCGAATCCGATCCGGGCAAGCTCGATATTCCAGAGAATGGAATGGATTTTAATTCCGCCGTCGACGCCTATGAAAATGCGCTGATAATGCGTGCGCTCGAGAAAACCGGATGGAATCGCAATCAAGCGGCTCTGTTGCTGAAACTCAATCGCACAACTCTAGTTGAGAAGATCAAGAAAAAAGGTCTTCGCCCTCAAGATCAAGAGATGTAGTTTTCCTTCGCGGGCCGAATCACCGGCAGGCCCGCGCTACCAAAAAAAAGACCAGATTCCGACACTTTGGTAGCCGTAATTATTTTTGTACCCCAAGAGATTTCGCTCAGAATCAAAAGGCCGAAGGCGTCTGTGCTCTAGACTTTCGAATGTGACGTTGCCCAAGTGAGTCATTTTTCTCTTCACGCGCATCCATCGCCTAGAACTCAATCGTCGCGCATCGCGCTTTTTATTTCTCACGTCGGTGACCCTCCCTCAGGAGAATCCACTATGCCGATTTCACAGAAATCGAGGGGACAAGATTTCGTAGGATCTGTGTTGGAAACCTGTTTGCAGAAAGCCCCACGATTAGACGAGGATTCCGCTTATTTTATTGTCGCAAATGCCCTTCCATTTTCCGTACCCCAAAATACTCAATCGCCGCTCTTTGATTACAGCTTCTACACAAGAGCCGCAGGTTCGTTAACGTAAATTCTCCACCCACAGCTCGTGGGATCACATGATCGATCTCAAGTGCATAAGTCGAATCGCACTTCGTACACTTGCACCGATCCCTCCGCCAAACCTGCCGTCGAATCTCTGCCTGCGAAATCACTTTCGGCGCCGAAAGTGATTGCTTAGTTTTTAAGCTTTCGGCGGTGTCACTCTTCGGCTTCTCCGCCAATGCGTGATCGCAAAGCTTATGCATCAACTCTTCTAGACTAATATTGGGATTGGTATGTGCAAACTTCCCCTTCAACCGCAAAA
>JAYVPG010000040.1:0-30468 GCA_043757545.1 Pseudobdellovibrionaceae bacterium | reverse complement strand
GCGCTGGGGCCGCGGCTTCGCTTGGTGGAGCCACGGGTGGTGGGGCCGGTGGCGCCGCCGGTCAAGGTAAAGATATCGACAAAGGTTTTCGCAACGGTGGTGGTGGCGGAGCCGGGCTCGCAGCAACCAATGCGGGACTGAGCACAGCGACGGGCGGTGCGGGCGGTGGCTTCAATTACAACAAAGACGGTGGCAACGATTTAAATGGCTTTGCTTTGGCGTCTTATCTTCCGGGCGGGAAGAATGCGGCCCGCGCGACGGCGGGCATAAATTCTCCGAAGAGTCAGATCAATGACAAACAGGTCAATATCTGGAACCGAATCAGCATTCACTTTCAAGCGCGCTGCAGCCAGGGGCTGCTGCGCGATTGCATTCCATAGTTATATAATATCTAGAGTGCGCTTGCCGCACGAATCGTCTGACAGCGTTCGTCTTCTTGTAAACCCACGCGCAACGTTTTGATTACAGACGGTGTGAAGCCCTTTACTGTGCTTAGAAAGGTCTTCATCTTCGCCGACTGTTTCTCGTCGCAGCTGAGCGGACTCATGCCGCTAGCGACAGTCTCGACGAAGATTTCGTTCTCCGACGCACCGTTAGCTTTCAGATACGTGTAGAAGTCGTTTTCAAAGCGTTTCGCCAAGGCGTCTTGCTCCACTGGGAACAACGCTCCAAGTACCGAGCGAGCCTCTGCAAAAGTCACGGTCGGCTTTGGTTGTTTTAAGATATCCACCCATTTTTGCTTTACACTCAAAGTGGGAGCAATGGCTTCGGCCGACAAAGCCTGCTTTTGGCCACGATCGGAAGGATCTTCTTTTTTCAAAGCCAGTAGAAGTTTCGCCGCTGATTTATGTTCGAAGCGCGCGAGCTCACGAGCCAATGCCCATTTGCGATCGACGTCCAACTTAAACCCTGGTCCGGCCTCTTTCATCGTCGCCCAAGTCGCCAACTGGTCTAAACCTTTTGTCGTACGAGCTCCCGATACATAAGAGTCAAACCAGAACTTTTGATCGTCTGAGCCGGGTTTTGCGGCGTTGAAGCGAGTCAGGTACTGATCCTCGATTTTACCAATGAACACTAGGCGAGACGCGCGATCTTTTTCAGTCGTCTGGGGCCAGTACTGAACCGCTGCTGAGCGCTCACCACGGCGTCCGGTGATCGTCGCAACGATCTGCTGCAAGATCAGCTCGTCGTTCTCTTGAGCGAAATGAGTATTCACGATCTGGATGTAATCATTGAGTGACATCTCGGTGTCGCGAACCATTTGCCAGAGATCATTCCACACCATCGTGCGAAGCAGGTTATCATTGATTTTAGACACGCCCTTTTTCGCGTAGCTCAGGCTCTTGGGATCAAGCGAAACGCGGGCGTAGCCGAAATCCGAATAGTTCGGGTAAACGAACGCCGGACAAGCCCAGTTGCCAGTGATCATCTGCGAACGTTGAGTCAGCTCGACGCGCACCACAGTCGGGTCCACCAGCGCCCCGCCTTTGTCGCCAAAAAGTGCGACTTGCACGGCCTGCGGACGGAACTTTGCATCTTTGATCGGAGTCGAAGTCAGCTCGATGGTTTTCAGCTGATCGCCTTCGCAATTCCATTTCACAGCCAGCTTATCCGCACCACTTTGGCGCAACCAGCGCTCAGCCCAAGCATTTAAATCCTGAGTTGTCTCGGTTTGCAAAGCCGCAATAAATTGCGCGAGAGTCGCATTTTTAAATGCATAAGTTTTGATGTACGTGCGCAGACCTTTTTGAAATTTCTCAGGTCCCATGTAAGCCCACAGCTGCTTAAGGACGCTAGCGCCCTTTCCATAAGTGATGCCGTCAAAAGTCGCAAACGCATCTTTCACGCCGGCGACGGGCGCTTCGATCGGATGAGTGGTAACAAGTCCATCCTCCCAATAGGCCCAATTTTTCTCAGAAGCATAGAAATCTTGCCAAGCCTCTTTGTATTCAGTGGCTTCAACCATGGCTTGCGTCGAAACAAACGTCGCAAAGCTCTCGTTCAGCCACAGGTCATTCCACCAGGCCATCGTGACCGTATCGCCAAACCACATATGTCCCATTTCATGCAAAATGGTAGTGGCCAGGCTGCGGCGCTGAGGTCGGGTGGCTTTGCCGCGTGAGAAGTAACCTTCGGTGTAAGTGATCGCGCCGACGTTTTCCATGGCGCCTGCGTTGAATTCGGGAACAATGATCTGGTCGAATTTGCCAAACGGGTATTTGAAATCGAAGAATGTATTGTAGAACTTCAAGCCTTGCTTGGTGATCAAGAAAAATTCTTTCGCGTCGACATATTTCGCCATTGTGGGGCGAGCAAACAGGCGCAGCGGAATATCTTCGAACTTATCGGTCCAAACCTTGAATGGACCTCCATGCAGCGAGAACAAATAAGTCGCGATCGGCTGAGTCACCGGGAATTGCCATTGTTTGGTGCCATTGGGCAGAGTTTTGACGGCGGTCTCACGCGTCGTGCTGATCATGGTCCATTTTGCCGGAGCGTCGACCGTCAAAGCCAAGGTCGCGCGCAGGTCGGGTTGATCGAAGCAAGGCATAAAGCGATTGGCATCAAAGGTTTCAAACTGTGTATAAACAAAGACGTCTTTATTTTCCGGATCGACAAAGCGATGCAGACCCTGACCCTGGTGCGAATACTCTTGCGCAAACTCAATCGTCACGGTGTTGGCACCGGCAACGAGTGCCGTCGTCGGGAGTTCAATCCAGTATTTCTTTTTTGCAGTTTCGGGCGGGATGAGTTGGCCGTTGACGGTCAAGCTCTTGACCTGACCCTCAAAGAAATCCACGCGCAAGGGTTTGCCAGTGTCCTTCAATCCGAAGACGATTCGACTGGTTCCGGTGAAATTTTTAGTATCGCCGGTCAGATTCACCGCGACTTGGTATTGCACATCCGAAACACGAGCCTTGCGGGCCTGAGCTTCTGTGATGCTTAAATCCGAAGATTCTTCAGAGGCCGAGGATGTGCCCGCGGTTGTCTCTGCATTTGGCGTCGATTTACAGCCCATAAAACTGAGCAAAGTCACAACGGCGAGCGGTAATACAAAACGTTTTACGGATACGTTCATTTCGAAATCCCTCCAATGGGTGAATGGCCCGGTTGTAACCTGAGGTGGCGCGGGATCTCAAGAGGTACCGATCATCGACATGGTACAACATTGAGATCGGGTCTCTTCTGACTTGATCTTACAGCGGGGCGGGAGTAATCGTGGAAGAGAATCATTTCCACTTCCAGCGAGGACGTTATGGAACAGGATACGTCAGAACTGGATTGGACCGATCTGAACACGATCAAGGGTCGTTGGTCTGAGCTCGATCTCACGAGTCGTAAAGAAAAATTTAAATTATTGGCGCGCACCGATGCGGAAGACCTGTTTTTGGGGCTTGGACCCGATGATCAGGCTGAGCTGATCGGAGAACTGCCGCCGGTCGAAAAGCGTTCGTGGATTCGCCTTTTGGCGCTTGATGACATGGCCGATTTGATCCAAAGAGTTCCAGTTGATCACCGCATGGAGCTGCTCATGCTCTTGGACGAAATCAATCGCCAGGAGGTCATGGGTCTTTTGGCCTATGCCGAGGACGAAGCCGGGGGAGTGATGAACCCGCGCTATATCCGCTTGCGTCCCGATATGTCGGTGGAAGAGGCCATTCGCTACATGCGCGCCCAGGCCCGCACGCCCATTGAAACGATTTATTACGCCTACGTGTTGGATTACGACTCGACTTTGCTGGGCGTGGTCTCTTTTCGTGAATTGCTTCTGGCCACGCCTGATAAAAAAGTGCGCGAGATTATGAAAACCGACCTGGTCAGTGTGCATGACGAGTCCGATCGAGAAACTGTTTCATCATTATGTTCCGATCACGGACTTATGGCCATTCCGGTTCTGGATGAGCAGGGTCGCATGAAGGGGATTGTGACCTACGACGATATCGTCGATGTCGTACAAAAAGAAGCCACCGAAGATATTCAAAAATTGGGCGGTATGGAAGCCCTAGGCGCTCCGTACTTTAAAATTTCATTCGCGCAAATGATCAAAAAGCGCGCGGGTTGGCTGACCGTATTGTTTTTGGGTGAGATGTTCACTGCGACCGCGATGGCCAACTTTGAGGACCAAATCGCTCAGGCCGTGGTTTTGGCTTTGTTTATTCCCTTGATCATCAGTTCGGGTGGAAACTCAGGCTCGCAAGCTTCGACGCTGATTATTCGCTCGCTGGCACTGCGTGAGATTCGTTTGAAAGATTGGTTCCGTGTTTTGTGGCGAGAGCTCGCCTCGGGCCTGGTGCTGGGTAGTTGCCTCGGTTTTATTGGTTTGCTGCGCATTATTATCTGGCAGCGCTACAGCCCCATATACGGAATTCATTATATGAAGATCGCGCTGACCGTCGCCGTGAGCCTAGTTGGGGTGGTCGTGTGGGGAACCATGGCCGGCGCCATGCTACCGTTTATTTTGCGCAAAGCGGGCTTCGATCCAGCGAGCGCCTCAGCACCTTTGGTCGCGACTCTTGTGGATGTGACCGGCCTAGTGATTTACTTCTCCGTGGCGCAAGTGATCCTACGTGGGACGTTACTTTAGCCGTCGAGAATTTAGGCGAGCAATTTTCGCGTGATTTCGGCTGCGGCCACTAAACCAAATGCACCCGTCACAAATCCTGCGGTTCCATAAATCATATTGCGCTTTTCACAAGAGTGAAAATCATTGGCGCCCTGTGGGCAAACACATTTAAAGCCCATGCCCTTGTCGTAGTGCAATTCAACCGGTTCGGTGGGGAGTTCGACACTCCAAATTGTCGGCAAATTAAAACTGCCGTCGGCGGGGAAGTCATGTTTGCTGCGTAAGACTTTGCGCACCTGTTGCAAAAGTGGGTCGGTGTGAGTCTCACTCATATCGCTGACCTTCACTTGCAAAGGATCCAAGCGTCCACCGGAGCCGCCGGAAGTGATCACCTGAATATTCAACGCGCGACAAGTGGCGAGCAGATGACATTTGGCGGTGATGTTGTCGATGGCGTCGATAATAAAATCAGGTTTGCGTGCGAGAATTTCGTCGCTGGTTGTGGCGTTGTAAAACATCTCGATGGCTTCGACTTGCGCGTTTGGATTAATTTTGCGCAAACGATCGGCCATAATCGGCGCTTTCTTTTTTCCGATAAGGCCGGTGAGGGCGTGCAGCTGGCGGTTGATATTAGTGATGCAGATATCGTCAAAATCCACCACACTCAAGCGGCCCACTCCGGAGCGCGCTAAAGCTTCTGCAGCCCACGAGCCTACTCCACCCAAACCAATGATCATCACGTGAGAGCGAAACAGCTTGCTCATCTTGGCATCGCCAATCAGGCGGCCGATGCGATCAAAGCGGCGGTGCAGGGTGTATTCGTCACTGGGCTCGAGTTCGACGTTTAGCATGGCGGGCACTCCTTTTTGATCAAGGTCAAAAGATTCTGGCGAGTTTGCTCTACAACTTGTTTCAGGGGAAGATTTTTGAGCTCCGCCACGCGCCGAGCAATGGTCCACACGGTCGCGGAGTCATGGGATTGAACGCCAGGAGGAGGTTGATCTGGGCAGTCGGATTCAATCAACAGCTGAGTCAGAGGCATTTGGCGAACCGTTTCGGCTAGATCTTGCGTTTCCACGTTTAAAAGCTGTGCCCCAATCGAGAGAGAAAACCCGAACTTCAGATAGCGCTCGGCGATCTGCCAATTCCCGGTAAAGGCGTGGACCATGGCCTGGACTTTAAAGTCACTCACCTCACGCAAGGCTTCTTCATGGGCGCGCACGATATGCAGAATCACGGGCTTCTTATGGGTTTGCGCGAGCTCAAGTTGCCGGCGAAAAAATTCAAGTTGCACTTGTGGGCCGGCCTCTAAATATTTCTTACGAAAATCCAGGCCGATCTCGCCGATCATCTCGGGCTCCGAAGCCTGCCGCTCGAGCTTGGCCCAGCCGACTTCGAGCGCGGCCCGCGCGTGGGTGGCGACGAAATAAGGATGCAGGCCAAAGGCCCGCCAAACGCGAGCCGGAAACTGCTCACGCAACTTGGTTTGCCGCTCCCATTCGTCGGGATCGACTCCGCCCAGTTGGAATCCGCCGACGCCATCAACGATCAAGCGCGGCAGCTCATTGGCGGCGTTGGCAAAGACTCGAGCGTCGGACCAGTGGCAGTGGGCATCTACCGTCCATAGTTGGGGATCTCTCATGGCTTCGATTTACTTGCGGGGCGGTGAGCGGGCAAGGTTTAAAACGTCAATTGCATCTTGATCAGTACCTCCATAGACTCGCGCCCATGACCACCGTTACAAAAGCGAACCCGTGGAGGGCCACCTTCGAACTCGTCGTCGCCGCCAGCTTCTGGGGCTTCGGCTTTATCGCGACCGTCTGGGCACTTGAGGTGCTCGAGCCTGGCGAGGTCACCTTCATGCGTTTTTTCCTCGCGGGCTGTGTAGGTTTGCCGTTTATTTTGGGCAAGGATGTGCGCCGCGCGTTCAAGCTCAATTTGCGCATGAGTTTTATTCCAGCACTTCTGCTGACCTCGACCTTGCTGTTCCAAACTTGGGGTTTGCGCTATACCACCGCGACCAAGAGTGGATTTATTACGACTTTGTATGTGGTGATGGTTCCGATGATCGAAGCGCTACTGACCAGAAAGCGGATCGCGCCCATTTTATGGCTTTGTGTTGCGGTGGCCTTGCTCGGAACAGGTTTGATCGTCAACATTGGTGCGGGAGAATTGAATCAGGGCGACTTTCTTACCTTTATTTGTGCGATTTTAGCGGCAGGGCAGATCTATTGGATTGGTGGCCTCACGCATCGCATTCGCTTTCCTTTTGCGTTCAATATTTTGCAGGCCGTATGGGCGATGGTGCTGTGTATTCCATTGGTGCATTTTGCGGGTTTGAGCGCCAAGCTCACACAAGTGAATCATTGGTCGATACATTCGATCCTTGGGCTCTTGAGTTTGGCTGTGGGCTCGACAGTGATTGCCTTTTATTTGCAAGTGCGGGCTCAGGCGAATCTTTCGCGGACGGTCAGTAGTTTGTTATTTCTGCTGGAGTCGCCGTTTGCGATGTTCTTTTCGGTACTGCTGTTGAATGAAAAGCTATCGGGTCTGCAGTTGATCGGTGCGCTATTGATTTTCATATCGGCTTTTAGCGCGACGATTTCAGAGGCACGCGCAAAAGAGTGATTGATTTTCTCCGCTAACTCCTGAATCCTTTCTCTATGAATTTTATGCAGGCGATGCTTTTGGCTGTGGTCGAAGGCTTAACTGAATATTTGCCGGTGTCGTCAACAGGTCATATTATTTTGACCTCGTGGTTGATGGGCATCAATCAAGACGCCTTCGTCAAAGACTACACGGTGATGGTGCAATTTGGGGCGATTCTCGCCGTGGTATTTATTTTCTGGCGCCGATTTTTATTAAACTTTAAAATCTACCCCGCGGTGTTCATCGGATTTCTTCCGGCGGCAGTGATCGGGTTGGCGGTCAAAAAGCACATTGATTTAATCTTAGGCAGCGTATGGATCGTGGGCGCGGCACTTTTGATCGGTGGGATCTTCTTGGTTCTGACTGACCGTTGGTTATTACGTCACAAGGTGCGAGTGGCTAGGCTTGAGTCGCTGCCACCGCTCTCTGCTCTTAAAATCGGATTTTTTCAATGTTTGGCTTTTTTCCCCGGCGTATCCCGCTCTGCGGCTACGATTTGGGGCGGCTTAAATCAAGGATTGAGCCTGGTTACGGCCACCGAGTTTTCATTTTTCTTGGCCGTTCCCACGCTGACGGGTGCAACATTTTTAAAACTGGTCAAAGTTTTTCCGACAATCACTGCGGCTCAATGGCAGATCATCGCCTATGGCAATATCGTGTCTTTCGTGGTCGGACTTGTAGCGATTCGCTTCTTTATTCAGATCATCGAACGTTTTGGCCTGCGCTACTTCGGGTACTACCGAATCGTGGTGGGCGGGCTTGTGCTAATTGCTTTGGCGATGGGTCAGAGCATTGACTTTCTCTAGAGCAGCCCTTTAAATTAAATGTTGTCTTTTTACTTCTCACCAAGGAGCCGCATCCATGCTTCAAACACTTTTTAGTAACATCATGGGATTTCATTTTATTTTGCGTTGGTTGCATTTATTTTTCGGCGTCACATGGATTGGTTTGCTCTACTATTTTAATTTTGTGCAAGGTCCGTTTATGGCAGAGACGACTGAGGCTGTCGCCAAATCGCAAGTGCTGCAAAAACTGCATCCGCGCGCGCTGTGGTGGTTTCGTTGGGCAGCGATGTGGACTTTTGTACTTGGTTTTTTAATGTTGTCGATTCGCGCTCACGTGGATGTTTCGGGCGCAGGAATGGCCGTGTTTAGCACCCCCTATTGGATCAATATTTTAACCGGTTCGCTTTTCGGTACGCTGATGTTCCTAAACGTCTGGCTGATCATTTGGCCCGGGCAGAAGCAAGTGATTGCCAATGCCGTAGCGACGGCGAGTGGTGGCGCGGCCAATCCGGCTGCGGCCGCGGCTGGAGCACGTGCAGGTGTGGCTTCGCGCACAAATGTTTTGTTTTCGATGCCAATGCTTTTCTTCATGCTTGGCGCGAATCACCTGGGCTTTACAGTCAATGATTCGTCGAAGATTTGTCTCTACTGGATTGTTGCGGCGATTTTGATCGGAGCTCTTGAGCTCAATGCGATCAAGGGCAAGACCGGTCCGCTGACGACGGTGAAGGGCGTGATCCATTGCAGCTTGGGGTTGACCGCACTGATGGTCGTTTTAATCAGCGTCTTGATGTAGGGGCGGGCAAGTGTTTCAACTGGGCGTCGAGCGACTTTTAAGTGAAAAGAAATTGCAGGAGAAGCTTTTTGAAAAGCGCCTGGCATTTTTAGGCCATCCGGCTTCGTTGACCCAAGATTTAAAAAGTTCGCTCGATCAGCTCGCCACCGTTTCTGGATTTAAATTTTCCGCGGCCTTTGGACCTCAGCACGGAATGCGAGGCGAGAAGCAAGACAATATGGTCGAGAGCGACGACTACTTAGATCCAGTATTGAAAATTCCGGTGCATAGCCTCTACGGGAAAGTGCGCAAACCCACGCCTGAAATGATGAAGGGCTGGGATGTTTTGTTGATTGACCTGCAAGACGTCGGGTGTCGGATCTATACTTTCCTTACGACTTTGTTTTACTTGATGGACGCCGCGGCTTTGACCGGACAAGAGATCTGGGTACTCGATCGCCCCAATCCCGCGGGCCGCGACATCGAGGGTCACACCCTCGATATGAACTACGCCAGCTTTGTCGGCGCGGCTCCGCTGCCGATGCGCCACGGTCTGACCTTAGGTGAGGCTGCCCTGTGGTATCGCGATCATAAAAAAATGAAATTGAATCTGACAGTGGTGGCTATGAATCACTATCAGCCGCGCGACTTACCGGGTTCGGGTTGGCCGAGTCAGTTGAGCTGGGTCAATCCGTCACCGAATATGCCGCGCCTGGCGACTGCAAGAGTGTATTGCGGAACCGTTTTGCTCGAAGGCACAAACTTACGCGAAGGTCGTGGCACCACGACGCCACTGGAAATTTTCGGTGCTCCTAAACTAAATATTGAACACATCATCAAACAGATGTCTGAGCTTGCCCCGCAGTGGCTAGAAGGCTGTGTCCTGCGCCCCGCATTCTTCGAACCCACATTCCACAAATTCAAAGGCGAACTTGTTTCCGCATTGCAAATCCATGTCGATGGCCCTTACTACAACCCGACGGCATTTCATCCCTACAGACTCGTCACGCTATTTTTTAAGGCTACCCATATCGTCCATCCAGAGATAGAACTCTGGCGACCGCCACCCTACGAATACGAGGCAAAGCTAATGCCGATCGATATTCTCTCTGGCGGCGATTTGTTAAGAAAGTGGGTCGCAGATCCAAAACCAAACATCGAATCCTGGAACAATTCATTGAAGAAAGATGAATTGGCGTGGGATCAGGCAAGACGAGAATTCTTGCTTTACTAAGCCGCGAATTCTGTTTTTGCGTTTCTTGATTGATAGAAAGAATCGTCTAATATTTTTTTCTTTGCGATTTCCACCCAGAATGTACTTCCAGATCCTGGTTCCGATTCAAAAAGCAATTTGCCCCCCATGCCTTCAGCTAACTTCCGACTAATGGGCATCCCGAGCCCCGTGCCGCGATGATGCTCAGAGAACTGTCCGATGGTTTCAAATTCGTTGAAGACCTTATATGTTTGGTCCTTGGCGATGCCAATTCCGGTGTCTTGTACAAGGACTTTGACGAAATCGTCGTTCTCAGTGAAGTAGACGCTCACGGTGCCGTGCGGGCGATTGTATTTGATGGCGTTGTTAATCATATTGGAGAGAACTTGGCGAAGACGAACTTCGTCGAAATAGCATTTCATGGGTTCGTCGGAGTCGATGAAGATCAGAGTCACCTTATTGTTTTCGGCCATGCCCTCGAAGCCGCGTAAGGAAAGCCGGGCAACGTCCGCAACGTCCTTCTGCTCGATAAAGTATTCCATTTTTCCCGCTTCGATTTTCGCAAGATCTAAGATGTCGTTCACCAAAGTTTGCAAATGCACACCTTGATCGTAAATCATGTCCACGAATTCTTGCATTTGCTTAGGCGTATCATATAGGCCGAGCTTCAAGATTTCAGCTGAGGCGACCATGGCGGAAAGCGGTGTGCGTAGTTCATGCGTGGTGAGCGCCATAAACCGATTTTTCGCCATATCTAAATCAATCAAGCGGCGATTTTGTTCGACCAGCTCTTCGAAAGCCGCGTTGATTTCATTTTGCTTTTCTTGCACCTCGAGCTTTAAGCCTCGTTGCACGGTCATGTCCTGGATCATCAACAAATGCGCAAAGTGCCCGTCGACTTTTAAATGCTTCACACCGATGTTTGCCACGAAAGTGCCTTTGGATTTTTTGAGTAGAATATCGGTGTACATTCCCTCTACGTCTAGGATATCGGGAGAAAACATTTTCGTTCCGGGCTTTTCGGTTCCTGGCAAAAGGCTCATGAGTGTGGGCTGTGCCTTGCCCAATTGCATCACTCCGGTTTTATTTATAAAAAGGCATTGACCGGTTTGATCGAAAACCAAAATGCCAAAAGTGGCTTCTCGGGCGACTGTTTCATAGAGGTGTGGGAGAATTTTATGGGAATTGCCCATCGCTCATCCCACCAGTTTCGGAAATTTCCTCGACGGGAACAATGTTTGCAATTGCTCGGTGACACGTTGGAAAGTGACGGGCTTTAAAATATAGCCGTTCACGCTGAGCTCAATGGCCTGGGTGATATAGCCTCGCTCAGAAACCGCAGTGACCAAAACAAACGGCAAGGACTTCATCGTTTTATGTTCGCGCACTAAGCGCAAAAGCTGCAGACCGTCGAGATTGGGCATCATGATATCTGAAATCACGGCGACGATTCGCCCGGGGGGTGCCGAGGTCAACTTGGCCCAAGCCTCTTGTCCATCTTCGCAGGCGACTACCATAAAGCCGAGCTTATTCAAGAGATGCTCAAGAATGCGCCGATTGGGAGGGGAGTCCTCGGCAATCAAAATCACATCAGGCATTTTCATCTCGGACATTCACTCGACTCCACGTAAAAAGCTACTAGTGGTTCATCGGAAATTCACATGAAAATTTCAATCGAAGGTGTTTCACATTGAAACAAGATAGGGGGAGTAAAAAGTCTAGCGGAGATACTTTTTGAGCGAGGCTTGGCTTTTCCGTACTTTGGTCTTCATTCCCGCTCGGTGCTTAATCAACGCCTTGGTTAATTTCGTACTCTCAAGAGCCAATATGCGAACAGCTAAAAGGCCCGCATTGTGTGAGTTATCGATCGCCATACTCGCCACTGGAATGCCTTTGGGCATTTGCGCGATACTGAGCAAGCTGTCCAAGCCCTTCAGTGCATTGATTCCCACCGGGACCCCAATCACCGGAAGAACCGTGCACGAGGCGACCATGCCGGGAAGGTGGGCCGCGCCTCCGGCCCCAGCGATAATAATTTTTAGTCCGCGTTTTTCGGCCGACTTCGCATAGAGTTGCATTTCTTCCGGCGTGCGGTGCGCCGAGACCACTTTCATTTCAAACGGAACTTTAAATTCTTTCAAAACACGCGCGGCGTCGCGCATGATTTTCGCATCACTTTGACTGCCCATTATAATTGCGACGAGAGGTTTCAAAGCTGAAAATCCTTTCTCCATTTGAGCGCGCGTTGCAAAGCGCGCTTGCCACTTTTATCGATCACATTGATATGGCCAAGTTTGCGACCGGGTCGGTTCTCAATCTTGCCGTACCAATGCAGTTTACCAGTCGCGGACTGGGAAAGACGAATTTCTTTATGGCCTTCGCCAATCAAATTGACCATCGCAAAACCAGGTCGGATGAGCTCCACCCGCGGGAGCGGCCAGCCAAGTCCGGCGCGCAGATGATATTCAAACTGGTCACAGGTCAGAGCATCTTGCGAATAGTGCGCGGAATTGTGCACGCGAGGGGCGAGTTCGTTGACCACCAATCCACGTGCGGTATCGAATATTTCCACGGCCAGAATCCCGACATAATCGAGCTCTTTCAGCAATCGCTTAAAGGAAGAGTTGAGCTTTGCTATTTTCGCATGACGAACCGGTCCGCTCACTGAAAAACAGCGCGCCTCTTTTTGCACACTCTCGACCAGCGGAAGGGCCATGAATTCACCTTTGCGTGACCGCACAAAGGAGGTCGCAAGCTCGCGCTTAAAATCGACGAATTCTTCGGCGATAAAACCGAATTTCGATTTTAACAAAACACTCGGGTCATATTTCTTCGGATCACGAAATACAAACGTCCCATTTCCGTCATAGCCAAAGCGTCGCTGCTTCAATACAAAGCCTTGTTTAAACGTCGCCGAAGCTTTTGCCAAATCTGCGGCCGAATCCACCGGCAGCCAGGGGCTAGTGGGAATTTTTAAGAGGTCTAGGAGACGCTTTTGGCTGAGTCGGTCTTGGATTTTATCGATCGAGGTGAGTGAAGGAAACACTTGAGCATGAGCAGGCAAACAGTTGGATAACAGGGAGGTATCGACAAATTCGCTCTCAAAGGTCACAAAGTCGACCTCACTCAAAAACTTTCGCAAAACACGTTCGTCGCTCAGCGATCCTAGCATGGCCTCATTGACCACTTGGGCCGCTGGATCGCCCGCGTGGGTGGCCAGAACCTTAATCGAAAGGCCCAGCGGGTGAGCGCTTAAAGCGAGCATGCGGGCGAGCTGTCCTCCGCCCAAAATCCCAATACGGGTTTTATCCATCGACTTAAGATAGCGAGTCGTGGCGCTTTACTCAAGTTTAGGCTAATTCAATGATCCATGACGTTAGGTGCCAACTACATTCAGCGCCCGATCCTTGCCGGAAAGGTCAATTTTCCCGTCTGCCTGGCGCCGATGGTAGGGCTTTCGCACGTGGGATTGCGCCTTTTGGTTAAGCGCTATACGCCTGCCGGCGCCATCACTCCATGGCCGACCGAAATGCTTTCCAGCTGGCGCCTGCCCAAAGAAAATATTGGCGCAACCGCTGAAACCTTTCGCACCGAGGGTGAGGACACGTTGGTGCCCCAGATTTTGGGCAATGAGGAAGAACCCATTCGCGAATCGGTCGAACGCTTAGTCGCGTGGGGGGCCGAAGGCATCGACATCAATATGGGCTGTCCGGTTCGCAAAGCCCTCAAGCATAATTACGGAGTCGCGCTGATGGGCGATCCGGAATACGCCGCCGAGGTGGTGCGCATGACGGTTCGTCATGCAAAAGTTCCGGTTTCGGTAAAGTTACGCGCGGGACTGCAAAATGATGAGGCGTTTTTGCTCAAGTTCGTTGCTGGACTGCAAGAAGCCGGTGCCGCTTGGATCACTCTGCATCCTCGAGTCGGTGAACAAAAGCGCCGAGGTGCTGCCGATTGGTCGCAGATTCGCCGCGTGCGCGAGAGTTTAAAGATTCCGGTGATCGGCAATGGCGATGTTCAATGTGCCGACGACGTATTCACTATGCTCGACGACACCGGCTGCGATTCTGTGATGGTGGGTCGAGCCTTAGCCGCAAGGCCATGGTTGATGTGGCAAGTGGGGGCCCGTATGGGTTCGGCCCCGCCCGTTGAGTTCTCGCAACGAGGCCTACCGACGACGCCCTTTGAGGAGGGTGCCGAGTACGGTCACGCCGGTCTATTTTTGCTTGAAACTCTCGAGAAATTTTTTCCGTTCGAAGCCGGATTCACCCGGTTCCGCTTTCACCTACGCATGACCTGCGGTTGGCTTGAATTCGGCCACGCTCTTTTCGCGAAGGTCTCAAACGCGAAAAGCTATGAAGGTCTTCGCACTGTGGTGGACGATTTCTTCGTAATCCCCCAACGCATGGTCGCCCGCACCAGCTTGCGGGAATAGTCGTGCGCGTAATTTGGGATGAGGCGCGGACATGATTTGCGATCAAGCACATAACGTAAAATCACCTTCGGCGCCGAAGGTAGAGGTTGCGCTTATCGATGGTTTTGGCGACGTCGAAATTTGGTTTAGTTTGTGCGGAGTTTGGGGTTTGCTTTTGCAGGTCCGATCGGCGCACAGCTGAACCGTCCATGAGTAGCTAGATTCCCGGCCGTCCGGACCGGGAATGAAATAGAATGGAAAATATTTAATTTTTCCGGATCCTCAAAAAAGCCAAAAAAAATAGCTCCCCATTCGCCACTCTCCCGGCCACGAGGGCCGGGAGAAGCGCTTCTCAAGGATGGATCGGCTTCGCGCCGTCCCAATCAGCAAATCAAAGACAAAATTTATTTAGTCTCCACGATAATTTTATTTGACAGCGTTTTGCGAATTTTACTAAGCGGCAAATGCAATTCACAAACGTCAATTGCACGATAGCTTTAGTTTTGCAGAAGCCTGATGGTGAAGCGCAGAAAGCGAATTTGAGATCCTTCGCGCTTCGGAATTTAAATTTCACCTCATTGAATTATGAGAGGCGAAATCGTGAATTTAAAACTCGTGATAGGTTAGTTTAAAATTTGGAGGGAAGCATATGAATTTAAAAATCCTAAGTGACGAATCTCTGTTGAGTCGGACAAAACAGATCGCACATCAGGAGCGAGAGATTCTCACATCGATGCTGCATCATTTGCGTGAGAACGAGCGGCGCAGGTTGTTTTCGAAACTCAAGTATCCCTCACTTTTTGAATATACAGTTCGGGAATTAAAATATTCGGAGTCTCAGGCGATCCGCCGAATTTCGGCAATGCGATTGATGAAGGAGATTCCGGAGTTGGAACCCAAAATTGAATCCGGCGAACTGTCGCTGACCAATTTAAATCTAGCGCAGAGCCTGTTTTCTAAAGAGCGGAAAGAAGGACGTCCGCTCGACGTCGCGCAGAAGATCGAGATCTTGGCTCGGCTGGAGAATCAAACGACGCGGGGAGCGGAGAAGGTCGTTTGCGCGATCTCGCCATCGATGAAGAAGGCCAAAACCTTGGATTACAATATGATCGAGGATGAGGAGTTAAAGGCGAAGCTATTGCTACTTCAGGGTAAATTTGCCCATTCGAATCCGAATATCAGTCTCGAGGAGCTAATACATAAGCTTTGCGACCAGGCCCTTGCATTGAAATCACCTTCGGCGCCGAAGGCAGAGAGAAATTCGTCTAAGCCCGATTCCCAAGCGGAGATTCGCCGGAAGGTTTGGCGGCGCGATCACAGTCGGTGCACGGGGTGTGGATCGACTTATGCGGTCGAGGTCGATCATATTATTCCACGGGCCTGTGGTGGGGAGTCGACCCTTGAGAATCAACGGCTTTTATGTCGGAGTTGCAATCAACGGGCGGCGATTGAGTATTTTGGAGTTACGAAAATGCAAAGTCACCTGCAGTGAGGTGACTTTGCGATAGTTGACAGAATGTTTATTTTTCGAGTCCGTCTAGTCTACAAGCTCGCAAAAGTTATTCGGCGACACGATCCTGTAGGATTCGCCGAAGAGAATAAAGGTCGCACCGGTCAGGCCGTCTTCGTCAACTGCGGAAGTTCCCGCGTAGATGGCCAATTCGCGATCGCCATTATTTTCGAAATTTTCGGCGTCGCCAGAGGCTTCAACCGCTTTCATCGAAACTGTATCGGCGAGAACGGTTCCTTTGGCCCATGACATATACGTCATTTCTAAGTCTTTCTTTTTAAGTAAGGTCTTGCCTGATTTTTTGCTGATCACTTTGAGGTCGGCTAGGGCCGCAGAGTCGCTGAGGTAGCTCGGTTGTGAACGCATATTCGTGATCTCAATCACCTGAGTGTCCGTTTCGCAGCGATACCGAGTCGTGCTTAAATCGGTGTAACCGAGCTGATTCTTGGTTTTGGCATTTGCCGAAAAGGCGCCCAGAGCGACGGAAATTGACATAAGCAGCGATAAGATTTTCATGGGAACCCCTTTTAACGTTAGCCTACTAGATTCGCAGGATAAATGAGCAAAAGGGGTGCCGACTTCGACGGGTTAGTTGCCACCGCAGGCAGTGGCGAAATCGATCAGATAGCTCGAGGAAGTATTGCCCGAGCGCTCACTCATGTACTTTACACAGGAGTCGTCGGTATTTCCCTGACAGGCTTTCGCGAAATCGATCAGATAGCTCGAGGAAGTGTTGCCCGAACGCTCACTGAGATAGGCCATGCAAGCGCCACTGTAGTTGTCACGGCAGGCTACTGCGTAATCAATTAGATAGCTCGAGGAAGTGTTGCCTGAACGTTCACTCATGTACTTCACGCATCCGTCGCCAAAGTTTCTAGTGCAAGCTTTTGCAAAATCAATAAGGTAACTCGAAGAACTGTTGCCTGTGCGCTCGCTGATGTAGCGCACGCAATCCCCGCTGGCTGCGCGGCAGGTGGCATCGGGAGTGGCCGAGATCAGAATAAGCTTCGCACCGAAGAGTTTCTGCATATAAAATTCATTGAGCATATTTTGAGCGCTCAATTTAGAATAGTTCGGAACCCGCGGAATTAAGGCAAAGGCCAGTGCGGGTATGAATAGGAAGACGGACGCGATCAGATTGATTTTTTTCATTTATCTACTCCTGGTCAATTTCAACTTGATCAGGGCTTAACATGAATCGCGAAAATATGAATCTCAGGATTTGGTTAGCGTGAATGTTTTTCGCTAAATACCGAGCATCTTATTCAACTCACCCTTGCTGTCCAGGGCGGCGAGCTCGTTAAAGCCACCGATCATCGTATCGCCAATGAATATCTGGGGAACCGTACGCAGGCCGGTGCGTTCGCGCAGAGCCATGAGCTCAGAGTCTTTGCCATCTAGGTCGATCTCTTCAAAAGCGACGCCCTTCTTTTTTAAAAAATCCTTGGCGCGGACGCAGTAGGGGCAGTTAGACCAGGTGTAAACTTGAACTTTGACCATGAGAGATTCTCCTTATTTAAAGATCCTAAAAATTGCTCGACGTCAGAGGCTTCACGCATGACTTTCACCGACTCAAACCAGTCCGCGGCCTCGCCGCCGCCGACACTCCAGTAGCGCAAGATTTGTTTCATACGTGCCAGCGCAAACGTCGGGCTGCGAAATTCACGACTGCGCGAAAAAAACTTCTGTAAAAAATCGACCGGCTCAAAGCGTGGAGGCAAACTTGCAAGTCCCAAACGTGCCGCTACACTCGCGCGAATCTCTAGCGCCAAAGTGGGGCGGCGAACCAAGCCTCGTCCCAAAGCGACATCGGCTACGCCGGACTTTGCGACGCACGCCCAGTAATCTTCTGCGCTCCAGATTTCACCATTGGCCAAAAAACGAAGTGTGCGACCCTCGCGCATCGACGCAATGTACTCCCAGTGTGCGGGTGGCGTGTACATTTCCGTCTTGGTGCGCGCGTGAACGACAATATGCGAGGCTCCAGCTTCTTCCGCCGCCGCGGCAATTTCGCGATGAAAATCCTTATGCTCGAAGCCCAGTCGCACCTTCACGGTCACCGGCACTGACGCGGGCACGGCCTCGCGCACCGCCCGGGTGACCTCGTAGACCCGACTCGGATCTTTCAAAAGCGCTGCTCCCCCGTCATGGCGATTGACGGTTTTAGCGGGACAGCCAAAGTTCAAATCAATTCCGGGTGCCCCAAGCTCGGCTGCGAACGCGGCATTCTCAGCCACTGGCGCAGCTACTCCGCCCAGCAGCTGGATAAAGACCGGCGTTCCTGCGAGCGTGCGGCCACCTTGGTGCAGTTCAGGGCAATAGCGATGAAAAACATGCGCAGGCAGCAGGCGATCAGTGACGCGCACAAATTCAGTGACCATGCGGTCGACTCCGCCGACCTCGCTTAAGAGTTCGCGTAGCACCCCATCGAGCACGCCCTCCATGGGCGCGAGCTGAATAAACGGAGCTAGCGCTTCGCCATTTGGCAAATCCACTGGAACTCCTTTTCGGTGACCGGTTGAATGCTTAAGCGTTGGCCGCGTTTGATGACTAAAATGTCCTTGAGTGGCTTTTCTTGGCGCAAATCTACGAGTGAAATCACCTTTGGGAACTTTTCGACAAAGGCGACTTTGATTCCAAACCAGCGTGGGGTCGCACGTAGAGCTTTTGGGTCGTAATACTCGGACTTTTTGTCAAATTGGCTCGGATCGGGCTCGGCCGCTCCAACGACACGCGCGCGGCCAGCAATCCCCGAGGGCTCGGCGTTGGAGTGATAAAACAACACCTCATCGCCGATTTGCATCCCAGAAGTCATAAAATTGCGCGCCTGATAGTTGCGCACGCCATCCCAAAGCGACGCCTTGACCTTGGCCAGGTCATCTATGGAAAAGACGTCAGGTTCAGACTTCATTAACCAGTGTTTCATTCGCGATAAACCTATCTTAAAGCAGTGCGCCAGACAACTTTTGGATGCTTTACGGGGCTAAACTCGCTATTTTTAACGATTGTCTACATTTGCGGAGGGATAAGCGTGGGTTCGCGCATCGAAAAGGACAGCATGGGTGAGATCCAGGTTCCTGAGGAACGCCTATGGGGAGCTCAAACTCAACGGTCCATTGAAAATTTTAAAATCGGCGGCGACCGTTTTCCCCGTGAAATGATCCGCGCGCTAGGCATTCTAAAAAAGAGCGCGGCGCGTGCCAACCAAAAACTTGGCTTGTTAACTGAAGACAAAGCTAAATTTATTATTCAAGCCGCGGATGAAGTGATCAGCGGAAAATTGGACGCGGAATTTCCATTGGTGGTTTGGCAGACGGGCAGTGGCACGCAGACCAATATGAACGCGAACGAGGTCATCGCCAATCGCGCGATTCAACTTAAGGGCGGAAAGCTTGGTGACAAGGGGATTCATCCGAACGACGACGTCAACAAAGCGCAATCTTCCAACGATACTTTTCCAACGGCGATGCACATCGCAGTGGTGGAGCAAATTCAAAAGCGCTTGATTCCTCAGCTCATGGGTTTGGCAAAAGCTTTACGCAGTAAGGAAAAAGAGTTTAACGAGATTGTAAAGATCGGCCGCACTCACTTGATGGATGCGACGCCACTAACACTCGGCCAAGAATTTTCAGGATATGCGACGCAAATCGAGCACGGGATTGAGCGGGTGAAGACTTCACTTCCACATTTGTATCAGTTGGCACTCGGCGGAACTGCGGTTGGCACTGGGCTCAATACTCATCCGAAATTTGCCGAAACCGGTGCCGCGATGATTGCGGACGAAACCAAACTGCCGTTTGTGAGCGCGACCAATAAATTTGAAGCGCTTGCGGCTCACGATGCCCTTGTGCAATTTTCGGGAACGACGAAAACTCTGGCCTGCAGCTTGATGAAGATCGCCAACGATTTTCGTTTACTTGGCAGTGGGCCACGCTGTGGGATCGGCGAATTGATTTTGCCAGCCAATGAGCCGGGCAGCTCGATCATGCCTGGGAAAGTGAATCCCACGCAGAGTGAAGCGATGACCATGGTCTGTGCGCAAGTGATCGGCAATGACATGGCCGTGGCGATGGGCGGAGCGACCGGACATTTTGAGTTGAATGTGTTTAAGCCATTGATCGTGTTCAACGTGCTGAACTCGATTCGTCTTTTAAGCGATGCGTGTGAATCTTTCCGTGAGCATTGTGTCGAGGGGACCAAAGCCAACCTCGCACAAATCAAAAAGCATTTGGAAAATAGTTTGATGTTGGTGACCGCACTCAATCCGATCATTGGCTACGACAATGCAGCGAAGATCGCCAAAGCGGCTTGGGAGCGCGGCACGACTCTGAAAGAGGAGGCCTTGCGCCTAGGTTTACTCGACGCTGCGAAGTTCGATGCGGCAGTTCGTCCTGAGAAGATGATCGGTCCTGAAGGGGTGGGATAAAACGCGATGCCGTCAGAACTTCTCAGCAATCCTAAACTGAAATGGCTCGCCGGCGATAAGCTGAAGCCCTATGTTTACGTGCGCCCTGAGAATCGCATCGCCAATCCTGGAAAACGCTTTGCCATTGATTGGTTCCCGAAAGAGCCGCACTACAGAAATCCACTACATATGAACGAGGTCGATTTCGCCGATCAGATTTTACGGCTAGAGACCAGCGCCTTTACCGCGACCAATATGGCGATGCCCCGCTGGGTGTTTTACGATTGCGCCATTATGCCAGGCTTCGTTGCTGGATATGCCATTCATCGATCTGCGGCCCCGCAGGCGATGCTCGACATTTTAAAACCTAAGGCGGATTCTGAGTGGCTGCCGATTTCGTTGTTTATTATTATTCCGACCATGGCGGAAAAAGAATGGGTCGCACACAATCTGTGTTCGATAAATTCGCTGATTTCCGAAGAGCATCATGTCTATGGTCTCGGCTTTCTGACTAAGGCTTTTGGTCTTTGGTACGCCAATGTCGAAGTACTCTGTGGAGTCACACAGTGGGCAAGTCCTGCAGTTCGACTGCACTCCCACTATGGCGACTTCGAAGTCCTAACGGCTTATACACCCGTACATTCTTACCCGCGCACGTTAACTTATCGCATGGTGACGGACGCAAAAGAGTGGAAACGTTTTTTCACGCGTGAGCCTTCGCCCGATTTTAATTCTAAATATGAACTGGTGGATTTTGAAGTGGACCCGAAAAGCGATGAGAGTCTGATTGCGTTTCAACGCAAACTCGAGGCCAAGGGTGCACGCTACTACTTGGACGCGGCTCAGCTGCGCCGAGAAAAACTCGATACTGTTTTAAAAGTTTATCAACGCAAAAATACAAAGGAACACTAAATGGATATGACCACTCTCCCGGCCGTGGCGAAAAAGATCTATTGGAACTGTAAGAAGTGTGAATGTGAGCGCTACCATGTCGTCACTTCACACACCGGTCCCACCACGGCGCGCCTAGAATGTGAAGTCTGCAAAGCGAAGAGCGCGTTTAAGTTGGAAGAGCCTAAGCGCACACGCACGGCAGTTCCCAAAAAGCCTCAGACCAAATCCAAGGTCGCGGCCCATGTCGCACGTTGGACGGAGTTGCGCGATAAAAATGGTGAGAAGCCCAAGCCCTACAATATGAAGGGCGACTTCGAAGTGGGAACGGTGCTCGAGCATCCCAAATTTGGTTTGGGTTTTGTGATTTTGACGAGCTTGCAAGCGATTCAAGTTTTATTTGAGGATGAAGAGCGTTCACTCGTTCATAACCGAACCACCTAAAGCTTCGGTATTTTTAAATGCGCTTTTTATCCTACAATCTGTGGCACGGGCTCACTCCTTCGAGTCCGGTCGCCTTTGAAAGCTTAGAGCCACAGGGTCGGCGCTTACTGCGTGAGCAAGCGCAAATCGATTTACTCAAATCTCTCAAGCCCGACGTTTGTTTTTTTCAAGAGGTCAATCCTGCGGCCTCGCGAGCGCCGAAGTTCGCAAGTGAACTCAATATGAGTTTTGCATATCAACCGGACCTGGTGGGTCTAAAGCTTTTCGGCGTCGGCTTACCGTTGAATTTAAATTCGGGTTTAGCGATTCTCGCAGGCAAATCCTTTGGCCTTAAGAGGTTAGAGGGCGCCTCGCTCTCACGACCGGGCAGGCACCTTGTTCACGCTTGGGGAAGCTGGCAGTTAAAAGAAGAGCGCTTCGCCCTTTTCACCGAGGCCATGTTGCCGAAGTGGGGGCGGGTGTTGCTCGTCAACACGCACTTGCATCACGGTCTAGAGGCGACGCCCGATTTTCTTGCAAGCTTAGATAAATTGGCAAAAGAGCTCGAGATCCCAGACGGCATTGTCGCTGAAATCAAAAGTCGTCTCGCGTTGGGCAGTGATCGGCGCGTGCGCGAGCTTTCAGTTTTAATGAAAGCTCTCGAAAAATATCAGCGCCGCTATGAGGTCATTGTGCTCGGTGGCGACTTCAACGCCAGGCCCGGTGGCGAACTCTCGGGAATCCTACAAGAGCAAGGTTTTCGCGACATGTGGGCGGCCGTTCATCCCGAGCAACCGGGTTATTCGTTTGATAGCATCGCCAACGCCGCCAATCACATTCTACAACGCAACTTCCCGCTCACCTTGATCGTCGAAGATCTTTCGTTCTCGCTCAAGACCAAAGAGGCATTGATCGCGTTGGCACGAGGCCAAGAGATGCAACCGCGCCGTATCGACTACATTTGGACCCGTGGAGGCTCCCTCTCACTGCAAGCCCGGCGAGTGGAGCTCGTAGGCCTACCTGACAGCGATGGCCTGGCACCGTCGGATCATTTTGGCGTTTGCGCGGACCTGGAACTGGGATAGTACAGGCAATGGCTAAAATGGAAGAGCGCTTGCGCAACCAACTGATCAACGAACTCGAGCCTCTACACTTAGAATTGCTAAATGAAAGTCCGCAACATGGACTTCCTCCGGAGGCCGAAAAGCACTTCCGCGTGGTGATTGTCGCTGAGAAATTTTTAGACCTTTCACGTATCGATCGGCATCGTTTGGTTCACGCGGCGGTCGCGCAAGAATTAAAAGAACACGTTCACGCGCTCTCAGTGCAAGCGTTCACAGTTGCTGAGTGGAAAACGAAGGGCGGCGTCACATTCAATTCACCCAAGTGTTTGGGCGGCGGCAAGCGCGAAGGCGTCGGTCGCAATTAGTGGACGTGGCGCAGGCGGAAGTTCTTGGATTGTGGCGCATTCGTGAAAAGCTTTTTTAGCGAGCCACTGGGGCCGGCAACATCATCAAGCATATTTTGCAGTGTACAACCGTCGGCTGCTAAATCGGGTTCGCGTGCAAAGGTGAACTGGAAATACTGTTTCACCATACAGGCCTGCACTTTACCGCTCTCAGCAACCAGAATATTGAAATGCTCGGCGTCGGAGCTATTAGTGGAGTCTGCCGTGGTGATATTGGGTTGCACAGATGTGTTGACTGACAGCGAGTTCAGTAAAGTGCCATCGGAGTCAAAAATCTTTTCGGTCGTACGATAGCGTCCTAAGGAATCAAAACCCTCCAGCGCGAATCCCACTGGGTTAATTTGTGAGTGGCAACTCATGCAGAAGGCGGAGCCTGTCTTGGCTGCATAACGCTCTCGTGTTGTCATGGATCGGTCAAGGTCGGGAGTTCTCAACTGTTGCATCACGCTGTCAGGCGGTGGAGGAATCTCGTCACAAAGAATATTTCTTCGGATGGTGACACCTCTCATCACGGGATTTGTTTGAGCTGAGGGAGTCGCTAGAAAAGCGGCACGAGTCAATAAGCCGGTTCGCTCTCCCTTAGGAAACTTAATTAAGTTGGTAGGATCTCCATTCCAAGGAGCAACTTTATAAATTCCGGCGAGGTCCCTATCTTGTGCAAATGAGATATCGCTAGTCAGCAAATCGTCCACAGTTCCTGAAGTCTGAAAGGTATAATAGTCAGTAAGGTTTTTAATTTCACGAACCATGCTCTCGCGACTTAATGATTCACCTGCAGCCATAGCCATGTATGCCGCAGTTGGATTTGCTCCGGGATACGGAACCTGATCAAAACCCAACCAAGCAGAATAGAATTCCCCCGCCAGGCTTTGAATTTTTGGCGCGAAGGTTCCCGACGTCAGGCGCACCAATTGCCTTTGGAAGCCGATCTCGGTTTGAAGAGTGCCATCGGCGGCGGCGGCATACAGCTCCTGATCAGGCATTGTTTGCAGCAGGTAATAGGAAAGCCGATTCGCCAATTCGTACGGGCTAATGGCGTAGACTTCAACCGCGATCAGTGAACCTTTGTTTTCCAAGTGCAGCAAAAAATTGACGCTCATTAACATGCGGGTGAGTAGCCAATAGTTTCTATCATCGACGCTGTAGCTCGCGTAGTCGGCCTTCAATGTTGCGACTTCCGCGCTGGTCAGCGGGCGGCGATAAATACGCGCGGCTTTGTCGGTCAAAAACCGGGTCAGGCAAGTGTCGTCCATATTGGTCTGAGTGGCGCATGCGCCAAAAAAGGCCTGCGCGCGTGGAAGACTTGTGGTGAGCAGTTTGGCATAACTCTGGGCCACGTAAAGGTAACCCACCACATGCGGCTGGGAGATTTGTGAGTCCGAACGATCAAATTTCACGCCAATGTCTTCCGGAATCGAAGACAAGGGCTCGGTGAGGCTAGCCGTAATTGCGGAAACATCTGCCGCGGAAAGACCCTTGAGCAGCGCCACAAGCGTGTTGCGGTATTCCACTTTGTTGAGTCGGCGCTGAGTATTTTCACTGGGCGCCGCATTCGAGTCACATTGAAAACTGGCACGACTTTGCACGGAGCTTTGGTCATTTTCCTGCATAACTTTGGCGCGGTAGGGAGCGCAGTTCTGAAAAGGTAAAACCAGCAACGTGAGTGCCGTTAAGATTTGCAGATTTAACATAAAGCGTTTCATACTTGCCCTAAGCCTTTACCAAAAGCGGCAGAAGTTTTCCTGCGTCAGCAAGGCAGTGGGTGTGCGCGTGAACTCCCGTGGCAAGGTTAATGCCACTCGTTCCAGAGGTCGGATCGTTATCAATAAGTGCCGCACCTGAATAACCCAGTATTCCGGGGCGGTCATAATCCGCGGGCGTCAAACCCATGGCTTGCAAAGCCGTAACTAAAAGTTGGTTGTATAGAATCCCGGGGTACATTTCGTGCGCTGGGAAGTTGCCGGTGCCGTAATACGCGAGTTTGGTTAGCACGCCCCGCTGCCGATAGTCCACGTAGTTGCCGGTTTTAAGAAAGCCACCCGCACTTCCGGCGGTCAATATAGGACGTGACCAAGATTTATGAATTTTGGAATTGTCGTTCCCGAAAATCATAAGCGAATTATCAAGATACGTTTTGCCGCCGCCTTCATCAACATCCAGCTTTCGCAGCAATGGTACAAAGACGTTCTCGAGTGTCCAGCGCATAGTATTTGCGACATCATCGGTTTTTCCATCGTGGCCCCACGAGTGAAGATTTCCGCTTCCCGATTCGATGTTGTTGCCGCCGGTCATGGTCGCAATTTTTGTGCGACCACACTTTATGCCTGCGGCGATGATGCTGGTGTAAAGGTCGTAAAACGTCGTGCGATCCATGTTACTACCGATATCATCTATGGTTAGATTGTCGGTGGGAGTGGTGGGCTTAGAGCACATCGGCAAGACTGCGCTCGTGGCAATTAGCTTTTGTTGGAGCTCTTGCATTTCAGTGGCAAACGAATCCAATTTGACTTTGTCGGCGCCGCTGATTAACCGACCGCTGCGTACTGCTTTTAGATCCCCGAGCACTTGGTCGATAAGCGTTTTGGACTGCAGTTGCGAAGCGCTGGGGCCGGAAGAAGTCAAAGCGGGTGTGCCTGGCCCAAACAAGTCGTCAAATATTTTGTGAGGGGTCCGATCTGGCGAAAGTTGAGTGGAACCCGAATTCGGATCGCCGGGAATCAGCAAGCCCATTCGCCCTGCAGCCAGGAAGCCACTTGTGCCGTTCACGCTGCGTCGAACGGGAATCTGCGGATAAAACTTTTTTGAATAGGCAAGGAATTGATCGATCGACGCTACATCTGGGTACATGGCAAGCATTTGGCCGCCGCGGACAGAATCGCCTCCGCGAAGATAGCGATAGTGTCCAAGAAAAGTATTTTCGCCATGGTTGAAACCGATGGGGCAATCCAAGCCCTCAATTAAATTTAATTTAGCAAGGTAGGGATTAAGTGCGGCTGAGTATATCTTTGATATCGCGCCCAGTGCAGGGGATAGTCGAAGCGCCGTTTGATAGATCGTGTGATTTGAATACAGCGCCGTGGGCACATCTGCCGCGTAAGTGGGATATAGATCTAAGGCGTTGAAGCCACCCAGTGGTAACCATACGGCAATGAAGCGCCGCTCGGGTGTACTCGTTTGTGCGGAAGCCCAACGGGGCAGAAGTGATTCGAGAACAGGCAGTGCTAAAAAGGCCTTTCCGGAACCCACAAGAAATTGTCTTCGCGATTTGGGATTGTAGAACATAGTAGAGTTTAAGGAGCAAAACCCATTCCCCCAAGTGACTCATTTTTAAACACTCAATATGGCCTGGAGCGAGCTGGATAGATCTTCTTTAAATGGGGCGTTTACAGTCTGAGCGGTGTCAAATTCTTGGCAAATTATCTACAGATAAAAACTTTGACCGGCGGAATATTCGTTTTCACGAAGCGAGTTTCTACCGTTTTGAATTTCTCGCTCAGGCCCTGAGCCAAGCGGCGGCCTGCGGGAGTTTTCAGGACGTGAAAAGTCAAATAGGTCGAAAAAGCACCGCCGGGGGCAAGGTTCGCAGCCACTGCATTTAATATTTGCTCAACAGTCTCCTGCGGCATCAGGCTCCACGGTAGGCTCGAGACGACGGCGCGCGCTTTTTTTCCGCCTAGATATTTGGCGAAATTCTCAGCCGAATCTTCATAGACTTGAATGCCCGGAAAACGTTCGCGTGCAAACTTGGTCATATCCCCACTGACTTCAATGCCCAGATAAGATTCGCGAACGCCCGCGGTCTCAAGCAAGGTCTCAGTGATCGCACCGGTTCCGACGCCCAGTTCAACCACGGGGCCGCTTCCTCCCACCGGAATCGCCTGCGCCAAAACGCCAGCGACCGTAGAGCCTGTCGAAAAAATGGTCGATACCTGCAAGGGATTCTTAACAGCTGCGAGTAGAAATTGAAAAAATCCGCGCACGGGAAGTCTCTTTCGTTTTAGGACAATTCCTCAAGTTGACGTTTCAGTTGCTCCATAAGCTCCAGCCGGCGCTGCTTTTCCTCGAGGGGGAGGGTCTGCTGTACAAGAGCGACCGCCAGTTCATCGAGCTGAACTTTGAGTTTGCGGCACAAATCTTGGACGCCTGAGGCGCGATTTTCGCTTCTGTGTTTCATAATGCTCTTTAGATGGTAAAGAGAAGCGCAGTGTTTTGACAAGAGGGAAAGCGTTCGTTAGAGAAAGAGAGTCCATTCACGATAGAGGAGCATTTATGTCCCATGAAATCATCTACACCATGAAGGGTGTGAGCAAGGTTTACCCTCCCAATCGGTACGTGCTCAAAAATATTTACTTATCTTATTTCTACGGCGCCAAAATCGGCGTGCTCGGTTTAAACGGAGCTGGGAAGTCTAGTTTGCTTAGGATTATGGCAGGCGAAGATCAAGAATTTCTCGGTGAGGCCTTCCCCGCGCGCGCATTCAAAGTTGGATATCTTGAGCAAACTCCTAAGCTGAATGAGTCCAAGACGGTCAAAGAAAACGTGATGGAGGGGCTCGGCGAACTCAACGATATGCTTCTTGAGTTCCAAAAGATCTCCGAGAAATTCAACGATCCTGATCTCGACCCCGACGAAATGACCAAATTGATCGAAAAACAAGGCGAGATCCAAGAGCAGATCGAGGCCCGTGACGGTTGGTCCATCGATCTAAAAGTCGAGCAGGCGATGGAGGCTTTGCGCTGTCCTCCGGGCGATTCGGCAGTCGCTCAGCTTTCCGGGGGCGAAAAACGCCGTATTGCGCTCACCCGCTTGCTCCTTTCAAATCCCGACATTCTGCTGCTCGATGAGCCAACCAATCACTTGGACGCGGAGAGTGTCGGCTGGTTGGAAAATTTCCTACATAAATTCCCCGGCACTGTGATCGCAGTGACCCATGATCGTTACTTCCTCGACAATGTGGCCGGTTGGATTCTCGAGCTCGATAGGGGTGAGGGAATCCCGTGGAAGGGCAATTACACCTCGTGGCTCGAGCAAAAAGATGCACGTCAGGCGCAGGAGCAAAAACAAGAGAATAAGCGCAAGAGCAATTTGGAGCGCGAGCTCGAGTGGGTACGCCTATCGCCGCGCGCTCGTCAGGCCAAGGCAAAGTCGCGTATTTCTGCCTATGAGACTTTGCTCAAAGAGCCGACTCCGGAAAAACTCGCGGAGATGCAAATTTACATTCCGCCCGGCCCACGCTTAGGTGAAGTGGTGATCGAGGCCAAGGATGTTTCAAAAGCGTTTGGCAATCAGCTGCTCTTCGAAAATTTAAACTTCAGTATCCCGCGCGGCGCTACGGTCGGCATCATCGGTCCCAACGGCGCTGGTAAGACCACGCTTTTCCGTATGATCACGGGCCAAGAGAAGCCAGATTCTGGAACCTTCAAAGTCGGCGATACTGTAAAGCTCGCTTATTTGGATCAAGCGCGCTCGGATATCTCTGAGGACAAACCCGTCTGGGCAGAGATCTCGGGCGGCGACGATGTCGTGCGTCTGGGTGGTCGCGAGGTCAATGCGCGAGCCTATGCCTCATGGTTCGCCTTCACTGGCGACAGTCAGCAAAAGAAGGTGAGCATGCTCTCGGGCGGTGAGAAAAACCGTCTGTACATGGCGAAGATGCTCCGTCAGGGCGGCAATGTCTTATTACTCGATGAGCCGACCAACGATTTGGATGTAAACACCATGCGCGCGCTCGAGGAAGCCCTCTTGGAGTTCGGTGGCTGCACGGCTGTGATCTCACATGATCGCTGGTTCCTCGATCGCATTTGCACGCATATCCTGGCATTTGAAGGGGATAGCAAAGTCGAGTTTTTCAACGGGAATTACAGTGAGTACGAGACCGATCTTAAGCGGCGTCTTGGCGTCGAAACCCTGGTGCCGAAGCGGATTCACTATCGCAAGCTGACGCATTAGTATAATTGACGAGGGCGCGGCTCAAGCACTCGTAAGTGGCTTGAAGCAGTAGGAACGTGTTGTGCCGCTGCCGTTTCTCCTCTGAGCTCAAGTTTTTGTCTAAACCGTCGGGATGGAGTGTTTTCACCATTCGGCGGTGAGCCTTCTTCAATCTCTGCAGTGAAATCCCCGCGGTCAATTCGTTTGCACCTAGGCCAATCAGCACATCGACCTGAACTTGCTCGCCCGCCTTGAGTTGCTTTAACTGCAACAAAACCTCGATTTCTAGAGGGGGGACGGCCTTTTTTTGCCGGGGTGCAGAGCGAGGGTAGGCATCCTTCTTAACAGTCTTAACTTCGGGCGCGTGCCAGTTCAAAAGAGGCGAGGGCTCAGGGGAAAACGTGGATTTCGCAGCCGAAAAGGGCGTTTTCAGAGCGGGATCTTCGCTTTTCTCCTCGAGAAACTGAAGCAAAATATCGCGAAAAGAGGGGTTCATCATATATAGACGTATCGGAAGGATACGGACATTTCAGAGGGGGAACACGACCTTTTCTGGCCGAAAAAGGGGGTTTCTCGAGGGGAAAGCAGGGTTTCTCGAGTGAAAAAAGTTAAAATAACTGCATTTTTCTTTGGACAAGCCATTTCCTTTCAGTATCATCGTCTGTGAAGGCCAACACTAATCACCAAAGAAATTTGGAAGGGGAATTCAAGATGGCAACAAAGAAGAAAAAAGCGACGAAGAAAACCACTGGTAAGGCGACAAAGAAAGCCACCAAAAAAGTAGCAAAAAAAGCTACGAAAAAAGCAGGCGCTAAGCGCAAGCCGAATGCTGCTTTCATGAAACCTTTGACTCCCAGCGCAGCTCTCGCTGAAGTCGTTGGCGCAAGCCCGCTCCCGCGCACTCAGGTTGTCAAAAAATTATGGCAGTACATCAAGAAGCATGACCTTCAAGATGCAAAAAATCGCCGTAACATCAATGCGGACACCAAACTCAAAGCTGTTTTCGGTAAGAACACCGTCAGCATGTTTGAAATGACCAAATTGGTCAGCAAGCACCTTCGCTAGATTTTTCCAGAACAGGTTATGTTCGAGAGGCCCACGGTTTATATACAATACCGTGGGTTTTTTTATGTCTCGGCCCACGGCCAAGTGCCAGCCCACCGCTCCAGATGCCTGCATTTTCTACATTGTTGTCTGACGTTTTTCGCGCGCTTTTCTTCGCGAAATTCCGATTGTTCGGAGCTATTTCAGTCTTATTAACCACTTAAATAAGAGGCTCACTCTTTGCTATAGAGACTCCTGTAATCGAGTCCCAGGGAAGGCGTGAGAGACGATGAGTACGTTAGCTGAAATGAAAAAGGGCAAGAGACTGTTGGGTTGGTTCTTAGCAGGATTATTGAGTTCTATTCTTTCATCGCCGGCCTGGGGTCTTGATTTCGATCA
>JAYVPG010000039.1:0-8563 GCA_043757545.1 Pseudobdellovibrionaceae bacterium | reverse complement strand
GATTCTTTTGGCGTCCCAGCCACTCTGCGCGAAAAGCTCGGCGCCCCATTGAGACATCCCGACGCCGTGTCCGTAGCCATGGCCGATGATTCCCTGTTTCCCGTTGGCCTGAACGCCTTGCAATGTATAGAGAAAGCTACGAATCGGGCCAAAGAGTCGCATGATTTTACGGGTCTGCATGTTGTCCAAGTCGATATGGGTTCCGCCTTTCAGCAGCACGCGTAACCGCCAAGTTCGCCCGCTCGGACCCCGCTCAAGAGCTTCAAGCTTGAGCACGGGATGTGGAGGATTAATGTCGATCTCTTTGAGTTTATCCAAAATGCTTTTCGAAGTGATGTTAGCCAAAGCACCCCAAGTACCACCGGCCGATTTTTGAATACCCGGCGCGTCGTTACTTTCAACAAGGTAAGGCAGGTCTGTTACGCCTAAGCATTCGCTGGCGGTACAGGTCTTTCCACCGGAGTTGGCCGAGAAGAAGGCCTGAACGATTTCTCCGTTGTAGGTCATGATTTCGCCTGACGTGGCGGTGACCGCTGCGGTGGTCGAAGGCAGTTCCACTTGCCGCCACTGCGAAGCGCTTGTGCTATAGAATTGTGCGCCTCTATAACTTTGGAACCATGTCGTCGGGTCGACATCCCAATCGCGACCATTGGCGCGCGCGATGGCGACCTCAAACATTCCGTAGGTTCGCGCCGCAACCGCTTGCACCCGCATCGTTTGTTGGTGCCAAGAAGAAATAATTTCCGAAGGCACCACAGAATCCAAATACTGATTCACGGGAACCACGTTGATCACCGACCACAGACTTTGACTGGTAAGGCTTGGTTTCCCGTGGGCGTCTGACTCAAAAGTAGTTTGTCTGACCACGAACTGTCCGCGAAAACGTACGCCCACATAGGCGTTGCGACCCTCGGGTGTTTTGTGCCCTTTGTCCCAAGTCAAAGTTGTCGGTGAATTATTGTCCGATACAATCCAGAGGCGTCGAAGTCCGATAGTCATCGCGCCAATGCGAAACGTCGGTTTGGTAAAGTCGAGGTGAATAGAATTTGCGGTGCCCAGCAGAGTTAGGCTGTCGAGCGAATAGACATTCAGTCCGCCGCTGTTTTCAATGGTGACGTTATTGATGTCTTGAGTTTCTGGATACGGATCTCCAAGGGGGACAGTGAGCAGAGGAAACACGCGCACCCAGATACTGCGGAAACTGTGATCGGGAGCATTTTCGAGCGCGCGCACATCGCTTCCCCAATCCGCGGCGATCGAGTCCGTTATGCCTATTGGCAACTCTTGTCCGTCGGTTAAGAGCGCGCGGGTGGTACTTTGAATCGGCAATTGAGTTTTATCTCGAGCGCCTTCCGTACTTTGCGCGTGCAAGTCCGGATTCCAAGCGAGAGTGAAAAAAAACGCAAAACTGTAAATGCGGGCGCGACGTGAAGTATTCATCCTATAAATGTTCGCGGATGGCTCGTTAAATAGCAAAAACTCTAGAAAGTGAACCTGGGCGTTAGTCGAGGGCCGTGACTCGCAAGCCTAGAGTGTGTTACTCAACCAATCCAACCTATTATTCATGGAGGTCTACTATGACACTTTTTTATTCCCCGGGAGCTTGCTCGCTAGCTCCGCATATCGTTTTGCTGGAGACCGGCGCCAAATTCACGCTTGAAAAGGTCGATCTGAAAACCAAACAGTATTCTGGCGGCGACTTTAAAAAGATCAATCCCAAGGGAGCTGTTCCGACTATACAGCTGGACAATGGTGAAGTGCTGACTGAGGGCGCGGTGGTTTTGCAATATCTCGCCGACCTCAAACCCGAAGCCGAATTGATGCCCAAGGCCGGAACTTGGGAGCGCTACAAAACTCAAGAGTGGTTGAACTTCGTGGCCAGCGATATTCATAAGGGTTTTGGAGTCTTGTTTGCGGCCAGCCGCTGGGTGGCCAACGCTGAAGGCAACGACCAGTTAAAATCTTCGGCAAGAGAAGCTCTAAGCGCAAAGTTGAATTTGGTGGCCGAGCGCCTGGAGAAGAACGACTTTTTAATGGGCAAGACCTTCACGGCTCCAGATGCATATTTGTTTACTTGTCTGCGTTGGTCGGCGGCAATGAGCGTTGATTTAAAGAAATGGCCATCGATCACAAAGTTTATGGAGCGAGTCGCCGCCCGCCCGAAGGTACAGGCCGCGATGAAAAGCGAAGGATTGAACTAGCTCTTCGAACTAGATTTTATCGAAACGGATCTTTTTCCACTCGCGGATTTGGCCGCCAACTTTGTCAAAAAGTTGGTGGCGAAGTCCGCCGATTGTGGCGTCTGAGGCCTTAGCCATAAAGTTCTCGGCACTCGAGGTGATCTTGATCACGCCCTCAAAAAGGCCGTTGGTCATAGTGAAGGTCGCAGATAGAAACGACTGACTCGGTGACTTTAAGTGAAGTTCATTGAGCAGGATGTAGATCATCGAACGCACGTCATGTGTCGGCTCGAAACCACGGAACTTAAGTTTTACATCTTCAGCTAGCATTTAAACCTCCTTGTATTGTCGGATTGAAATGAGCTTAACAGACTTTATTACGCAGCGGCGCAAAAAGAACTTATTTGAGGTATTGTGGTTCCTTTTGTCAACACGGTAGGAAATTTTTATCGGTATGCACTCAAGACAGACGATTCAGCCAGTACCGGGCGTGGCGCGCCAGAGCGGGATCGCTGGTTTTCGCCAGTAACTTCTTCAAATAGGCCACCGAGGCCGAAGGGCTCAAACGTTGAACCAGAGCCTCGAGGGCATGCGCGCGGATGACGACCTCGTCGGAATAGGCGCGGTCGTTGGCGGTCTGGGGCAAGGGAGATTGGCCAATCTCTTCGAGCTGTTCTTTCGCGGCCAAGGACTCGGCCAAACCAATTGTATATACCGCCATAAAGCGCTCATCAGTCGACGCACCCGCATTCAAAGCCACGGATTTTAGGATTTCCAGCTCGTGTGGGCCGAATGAAAGGGCCCGCTTTTTAATGCGCAAAACGGTAGCCGAGGGGTTGGCATCAGGCTTTCCCACCTTTTGCGATTCGACGTTCAGCCAGCTGCGCAGTTCGCTCTCGGCAGCCATGTCTTTGCTGTCATGAAGGGACTGCAAAGCACGTTTGGCGGGGAGGGGGAGCATGCGCACGATATTGGGTAGAACTGGATCTAAGCTCGCTATGCTGTCCGTAGGCAGGTCGGCAGTCCACAGCCAGTAGATCACAAATGCGAAGCCAAAAAATGCGAGAAGTGTCCTGCGCATCGGCGGTTACTCGAAAGCGTCGTATTCGGGAACGTTGACCAAGTCTAAAACCTTCAGGCTTTGCAGTTCGCTGAGTGGTGAGCCGTCGGTGTGACGGACCACTCCGTCGTCGCCGAGTAAGAGAGTTTCGGCCTTAAACTTGGCGCAAGATTTGACTCCTGCGGGCCATGGCTTCGCTTTGCCGGTGCATGCGGTGCCGTCTTCGTTGAGTGCGCAGTAGGTGCCATCGCTCAGGTTCGCGAAAATTCCGGTCTGACCGTCAGGGGTTAGGGTTTGAAATTTTACGGCGTTCGGGATTTTACTCGAAGCACTCCAATTACCTTCGCCATAGATGTAGCTCGCGACGCCGCCACTGGTGTCGAGGGCGAAGAAATGGCGTTTGCTACCCAGGTCCACTTCTTCGACGTCGCGTAAGTTTGCGAGAGGTGAGCCTTTGAGCAGTTTGAAGTAGGAGTAGCCGTCGTCGATTTTAACCGCGGACTTCGCGTCGGAGAGATCAACGGCCCAAGCTCCACTCGGCAAGTCGAGGAGGGTGGCGCCAAACGATGAGCGTTTGAGTTGTGCAGTCATGGGAATATCGGCCGGCACTTGAAGAGTGATGACCGACCCGTCTTTCACACGCACCAAACCCTCAGACGTGCGGGCAAGGAGTCCGTCTTTTTCTTTCATCGGATCTTGATTGAAAACAAAGTTGGCGCGAGCCAGGAGCATCAAGCGCGCCATGGATTGGTAAACGGGGTGAAAGTTGGCGCCCTGAGTGACCACACGTGCGTAGTACTCCATCTCAATCGCATGCGAACCGCCGTCGTCGACCGAGTCATCGCAGCCAGAGACCCCGGTGTCTTGATAGGGGCCGTGCATGCATTGAGTGTGATAGTAGCCTTCGGTGTGGCGAGCCTCATGAATCACGACTCCGACACGACCAAGAGTCGAGAGGTTCGCCCAACCATCTTGCATAGTGAAGTAGCCACCGCTGTTGTAGGCCGTGGCGGTGGGGACATCATTGGCTCGGCGCACGCCTCGCGTGTTGGACATCATCCAGGCGTAGTAGTTGTCACGCATCACGGCGTCTCGGATAAAAATATTTTTCGCGGCGCCGGTGAATTGGCCTTTCTCGATCAGATCGAGATCGTTGAAAAGCTTTTTGCTATCGACTTCGGGTTTGCACAGTTCAAGGCCACCAAAAGAGGCGATATCGATGTTGTATTGAGAAACATAACGATCGGCGGTTGCCTTTTCGGTACACGGAAAGTCTTTATCGAAAACGGGCAAGCTGTCGGCGCCTGCATAACAGCCAAATGCTATAAACAAACCAAGGATGCTTTTCATAGATCAACTCCCCCCAAATTCCCCTGGCTGTAACGGTAGTCATCGGCAGCGGGGGAGACAAGTTAATGATTGTAAATAGTTCTATTAGAAATTGTTTTGATGCCTGATGACAGTGGAGCGTTCGACAGCTAAAAATCTGAATCTGTGACAGAAAAACGACTTCTTGAAAACCTGCGCGCCAATCCATTCGTTCTCGCTCCAATGGCGGGGATCACGGACCGTCCATTTCGTTCATTTATGCGCGAAATGGGTTGCGGCATCGTGGTCAGTGAGTTGGTCAGCGCTACGGGCCTTAAATATTCGTCAGAGAAAACACGCCGTTTGATGGAGTTTGATTCCACCCAACATCCGGTCGGCATTCAGCTCTTTGGCGAAGTCCTTGAACATCTGACTGAGGCCGCCAAGATCGTCGAGCAAATGGGCGCAGATTTTGTCGATTTGAATTTTGGCTGTCCCGTTCCCAAGGTCGTCAACAAAGGGGCGGGCTCAGCATGTCTGCGTGATTTAGGTAAACTGCGCGACGTGATTCGCGCCACGAAGTCGGGCGTAGGAATTCCGGTGACCATTAAGGTGCGCACCGGATGGGATCAGGCGACGCGAAATACGGCGGAGGTCGCACAGATTGCCTATGATGAGGGCGTAACTTGGGTGGCGATACACGGTCGCACGCGAGCTGCGGCTTACACCGGTCTTGCGGATTGGGATTATATTCGCGAAGTAAAGAGTCGGGCGCCGCTTCCGATCATTGGCAATGGTGATATCACGTCGAGCGCGATGGCGATCTCTCGTATGGAAACGTCGGGCTGTGACGGAGTGATGATCGGCCGCGGCTGTTTGAAAAATCCGCGCATCTTCCGCGAGTCGCGCGAAGCGGGGCTGGCGAGCGATGGCATGGGCGGAGATCCCGGAACGTTGAATATGACTTTGGGAAAATTGCGCGAACATTTTGAATCGTTTTATGAAGAGAGACTGGTGCTCTTGCAAATGCGCAAGTTCGCCTCGTGGTATTCCGCCGGATTTCCAGGCGCCGCGCAATTTCGCAAAGATCTTTTTGGCTTGAGTGGTCGCGACGAAGTTTTAGGTCGCATCGAGCACTTCTACAGCGAATTGCAAAATGTCGTTCCCACCGACACCAGTCGCGAGCCATTTCTTATGGGCGGTCACGGGTAGTTGCAATCGAGGGCATGTGTCTCAGACAAACGCATCTGCGTCAAATTTCATAGAGTGGAGGATCGGGTTTTGTGCGCTTGAGATTCCCATGTTGATCATTGAATTTGTCCTTTGATAGGGTTCACCCCTGCGAGAACGTCGCTTAACACTGGAGACCGAATGAAATTTTATACCAAGGAATTGACACCACAACTCTGGGCGGACTTTCAGGCGTATTTTGATTTTAACGGAAAAAGTAGTGGTTGCTGGTGTATGAATCATCGTCTTCCAATGGGATTAAATTTTGAGGGAGAGCCAGCGAGGCTAGCAATGCAACAGCTCGTCGAATCGGGAAGAGTGTTTGGCGTCTTAGCTTATTGTGAAAATGAACCTGTACCCGTAGGTTGGTGTTCGTTGGATATGCGTAAGACTTTGCCAGGCCATGATTGTATTGCAGAGGATATCTCTTGCGACCCTAATATTTGGTCAATCCATTGTGTGACTTCAAGAACGGATTTCAAAAATCAGGGCGTAGAGGAGCTTCTATCCACAAATGCGATAAAGTTGGCGATAAAACTTCAAGCGAGGATAGTCGAGGCTTATCCCGAGCCAGGCAGCAAAAGTGGTCAAGAATACAAACTGGGGAATGTGTTTAACGGTTATCAATCTCATTTCTCTGAATTGGGGTTTGAGAAAATTCCCAAAGACTTCGGCGATTGTGGGAAATTCTATTCTCCCATGCAAAAGACTATTGGACAGCAGTCAACTAACTGACGGGCGCACCCCATCAAAATTCTTTTAGCCTTAAGCTATCTTTTTGTGAACGCGCACTTCGGCAACTAGGTCGACAGCCTCGATGAGCCGAAGGACACGATCAATTGTGACCCGCTGTAAGCTACCCGATAAGATGCCCGTGACGGCACTTCTCGGAAGACCAGAGCGTTTTGCCAATTCAGCATGAGTGATATGTTTCTTTTCGCTCGCTTTTAAAACCGCAGAAATCAGTTCAGCCTTGATAAGCGCCTCCATCCCTCGGGCGGGCGAGATGCCAAGCATATCCGAAAGCCGAGTTGCGTTTGTCTTCTTTTTCATCATACTTCCTTTAGGCGCCTTTGCGCCAATTCGATATTTTGTTGAGGTGTTTGCGAGGTTTTCTTCACAAACGCGTGCAATAAAACAATTTCACCGCCACCAATGAATACATAAATCACACGGTATATTCCTGCCCGGTCACGAAACCTCAGTTCGTGAACACCTCGACCGATTGAGGGCATTGGGCGTGATGATGGCATGGATAGAGTGTGGCCTTCATCCAAACGAGCCAGTGCGTCCGCCAAATCCTCTCGAATCCCTAGCGGGAACTCTGCTATCTCGCTTTCACACTGCCTTAGTGGTTTAATCACGACACCTAATATGTCTCATATTTAAGACAATGAGTCAAGTGAAAATGACTAGATCTCTAGCGAATCTGGACGCACAGAACCGGTCGATAGAATGACCGAAAATCATGGCATTTATTTGGTCAGGAGCAATCGAGTACATGTGTCTCAGACCACTGCTGTCCGGCTCATTTTGTAATTTAAATTGAAAAAGGCCCGATTATCCAGCATTTGAAGACGTAATCATCACAAAACGTTTTCCAAATGAGGAGTCAGGCCTTGGCCCAAAATACTGTTTTCGGACAAGTAGTCAAATTAATCCCGCGTACCCAATTCGAATCTTTTGTTTGCAAACGAGACGGCGATTTTAGCGTACGCTCGCTGGATTGTTGGACTTGGTTTGGTGCCTTATTGTTTGGTCAGCTCACAGGCCATGACTCGATTCGCGCGATCGAGCGAGTCTTTGCACAAAGTGATTCGAAGATGAAAAAACTTGGATTTAATTCTGTAAAACGAAGCACGCTTGCGGATGCCAATCAAACTCGGCCGCTTGAAATTTTGGAGGACACGTTTTCCTTTCTTCTAAAAAAAGCTCAGAGTTTGAGCCCGAAGCATAGTTTTAAATTTAATGGTCACATCTCTGTTCTTGATTCAACGGCGATAAGTTTGAGCTTAAAATTAATGCCGTGGTCACGGCACACAAAGACTGTTGGTGGCCTTAAGATGCATACGGCTATTGATTTAGCCGGTGATCTACCTGAAGTAGTTGTCTTAGAACCGGCACGTATTCAAGACGTTCGAGTCGCTAAAGAGCAACTTAGATTTACTAAAGGTACGACGGTCATTTTTGACAAAGGCTATACCGACATCGCTTGGTATAAACTTCTTGATGACTCGGGCGCCTACTTTGTAAGTCGCTTGAAAGAGGGTATTAAATTTAAAGTTGCAAAAAGTAATGAGACCGACCGGACACGAGGCCACCTATGTGATCAAGAAATTTACATAAAAGGACCGGTCGCAGAGCGAAAAGTTAAATTTAAGTCCAAGCTGAGAAGAATCAGCTATCGTGATCCGGACACGGGAAAGAAACTTATATTCCTCACGAATCGATTCGATCTATCCACTCAAACGATTTGCGACCTATACAAAGCGCGTTGGAAAGTAGAACTTTTCTTTAAGACTTTAAAGCAAAATCTGAAAATCAAAAAATTTCTTGGAACCAGCGCCCACGCAGTGAAAGCGCAGATCTGGGTTGCCTTAATTGCCTATTTGCTAGTTCAGATCTGGCGGTTCGCCATAAAGACCAACATCAGCATTCCCGATGCCATGGCGGTTATCGGGACGTTGATCCTTTTAAAAGAGCCACTGATGCGGCTCTTGGGACCTCTGCCACTCAGAACCCGCCACCCGCCATCGAGACAGCTTGAGTTCTCAATCTAAAATGA
>JAYVPG010000038.1:0-8573 GCA_043757545.1 Pseudobdellovibrionaceae bacterium | reverse complement strand
TCAACCAAACCAGAAGCGGCGCAAGCGAACCCGCGGGCAATGCACAATCCTCATCCAGAAAATACACAAAACGACCATTTGCTAACGCATACAGCTGGTTGCGAAGCGCGGATAGATTGCGTTCCGGAAAATGCACCCAGCGCAAACGAAGGGCAGGAAAGTCTCGCAGCGTGACCGGTTTTAAGTACGGACAGCCAACAAGCACCTCAAAGCCCTGCAGGGGAAGCTCGCGCTCAATAGACTCGAGAACTCGCGACAGATGTCGCAAATTGCCGCTAGAGGAAATCAAAAAGCTGAGTTCAAGTTGTTGCACTGGCCTATTTTGGTACTACGGTTCGCCGCGTTCGAACAAGTATATTCTGCCTCGCTAAGTTCTTTTGCGAAACTCAGTTCGAATGCGTAGTTGGCCCGTTTGTCTTGACCGTTCACTGATGCGCCTAAACAATAAATTATGAAAACAATGGATTCCGATGGGTCTGAATGGATTTCGTTGGGGCTACTTCTCGTCTCAGTAGTGACTTTTGCGGTGACGTTCGCGGATTTATGTTCTGCATCGCAGGTTCTTCGACTTTCTCTCTACTTTCTTCTCGTATCGGCAATTGGAGTCGGCGCTAGCGCCTACTGGACGTGGGAAAATCGATCCGCGATCCGCCGTCGATCACAAAGCTTTCGCTGGACTCGCTTCCACGGTCTCTTCATCTCTTTGTTAGCGCTAGCTGCCGCCGCTCGCTTTTGGCATCTTGGATACCCTTCAATTTGGCTCGATGAGGACATCCAAGCCCACAATGCCTCGGGAGTTATGGACCTTGTTTATACCGCCGCGACTCAACAACAACCTCCACTGGATTATTTCTTCGAAAACCTTGCGTTGAATGTATTTGGCTATCAGCCTTGGGCGGCCCGTTTGTCGAGCGCATTGTTTGGAACGATGATCCCGACGGTGCTCGCTGGGCTGGTCTATAGAATTTCAAAAAATATAAAATGGGCGCTTTTCGCAAGCTGCCTGGCCGCCCTGAATCCGTGGCTCATCGCCTATTCTCAGGAGGGTCGTCCGTACTCTTGCTCGCTCTTCTTTTTGAGCATCTACCTGCTGGTGAGCCATGCGGCCCTCGTCGAGGATTTTTCTTGGGCCGCGTTTCTTGGGGTGGCCACGAGTGCATTTATGTATTTATCCTCGGTGGGTTTTCAACCTCCCATCATGCTTTTCTGCATTTGCACGACCTCGCTTCTCTTCGGGCACTTTTGGAATGGCCGAAGAGTTCTTTTGTTGAATGGCGCTACGTTTTTGGGATTGATCCTATTTCTTCCACTTCAATTCCAAATCTCCTCATTCTCGCAGGTCTTCCTCAAAAATCGTGGGAATTTTTCTTTAGCGGATATTTCCAATTATCTGCGAGATTTTAACTACGGGATTTTTTTTGGATTTTTCAATGCACCACCGAGTTCATTTTTCGCTCAGTATTTTCTGGTCCCGTGCGTGGCGCTCGCCCTTGTTCTTGGTATTATATCTAAAGTACGTAAATCCGATTGGTTTTACCTTTGCTTTTTCGTTTTCAGCTCGACGCTGTTTCTGTTTCTTTCGATATCTGCATATCACGTGCTAGTCGCATGGACAGCTCAACCCCAGATTCGCTACGTGTTGGCGATTTTGCCCCTTTGGCTGGTAGGATTCGTTCTCGCTCTTCATTTTCTTAGTCAACGCCTCAATGCAAAAGCGATAGTCGTTTTCGGCGGGATGATATTGACTGCAAGCGCCGTTCAACTGCCTCACGCTTATATGGGAAAGCTAGACAATTGGCAGGCGCTCTTTGAGTTTTTAAAGGATGATGCAGAAAAACCGGCACTCGCCGCTATGCTCTCGATTCATAAGTTGGGGAAGTGGTCACCTAAGGGCGTTGCAGGTGTAGATTTTTACGCCAAAACGGTCTCACCAAACGTCGAAGTCTTTAACAATTGGGATCAAGACAAAGAGTCGCAGGCTGACTTTCTAAGCCAAGCGGTCGGCCCCGAGCACGTCAATTCTGATTTGTATTTGGTGCTCTACGATGCGGGAGATGCCGTTCCCGCCAACCCCTACCATCGTTTTGCGGAGACCTATCCCGATTTTGCCCAAGTGCACGATGTCGCGCGACTCTCTGTTCTGACCATTCGGAATAAAAGTAATCTGCGAAATACGCTGCGAGAAACTTTGGGGAAATTCGAATCTCTATTTGGCGAAACGGATTTGAACCGCAACGTCTTCGAGACCTTCACTCGTTTAGCGCTAAAAGACTCCAACTGCGCGATGGCTAAAGTCTATATGGGAAAACTCGATCGAGTGACCGTTGGCGAGGTCGAGTACCAATTCACCTATCGCATTCTCGGCCAACGAGTGAGAATGGCGTGCGGAGCATATTAGGTGGTGGGAGGGGGCGGGCGCTAAGTCGTATCTTTGACGTCAAAGCCCTCAACGCCCCTTTCTGAGTGGTCAGATGTTTCGAGCTGCGTGTTTGAGCTACCCTTGAATAATAAGTACAGAGATTTTCAGTGAGCACTGATTAACGACATCATCGGATGCTTTTTCAATAAACTTGGCTTTTCTAGCCTTCCAATCAAGATTTTTCAAATGGTCAGCAAGCACAGCACCATTGATTTTTTTTCCTGAAACAACAACTTCAAATGGATAGCCCTTGATATTCGATGTGATTGGACAACAAACCGCCAGTCCAGTTTTTTTATTGTATTTTTCTGGGGACAAAACAAGAGCTGGTCGGGTTCCCATTTGTTCACGACCAACCTGCGGAGTAAAATTAAGCCAAACTATGTCTCCACGATGAGGTACATAACTCATTACCAGACCTCATCGCCTTCAGTTTGAAAATCGTCTTCATGATGAAGGTTACCTTTAGTAATTTGATCCAACAGAGTTTCCAACGAATATTGCTTTTTAGCCGGAAAAATAACAATCGTCCCGTTCTTAGATTCAACTTCAACTTCTGAGTGCTCGCTAAGATTTACCTTTTCAATAACTGCTTTAGGAATCCGAACTCCAAGTGAGTTCCCCCATTTTTGAATTTTCACAGACATACAATTACCTCTCTCGCTACCTTAAAAAAGTATATACATTGTATAAACATAAATCAAGACTAAATTGAGATATCGTAGGATCCCGCGACTGAGGCGACCAATATATTAAATAACATGCTGAATTAACTTAAGATTTTAGAAAATCTACAATTGAGAAATTGGCGCGCCAACCCGAACCCGATCTGCTTGGCGGTCACAATCGCCCAAGTTGGCGAACCTCAAATTTTCAGGTTCAACTGTCCCAAAAACATCTCCCTAAAAACCTGCTAGACTTTAGACTCGAGCTTCTCTCGGTCACTGAAACTCGACGACCCCTGAGGCCAGGTTATAAAGTGCGGTGACTATTCTTACTCGCCCCGACGTTACGGCTTCTGAGATCAACTTTGAGCGATTCTGCAGATCTTTTGCCGTTTCGCTCGCGTTGGCCCAGGACTCTGCGCGCAAATCCTTGGACGAAATCCCATTTTTGACTGTGGATCGGATTCGAGGATGAATGTCTCCCACCAGTTTATTTAAGTTTTCGCTGCCCAGTTTTGCGCCGTCGAGTGTTTCCACTGCGGCCTTCACCGCTCCGCAGTTTGTATGACCTAAGACGACCACTAAGTGGGTACCCAGTTTCTCGATCGCGTATTCGATGCTGCCAATTGCTTGCGGCGAGAGCGTTTCCCCTGCTGAGCGAACGGTGAACATTTCGCCGAGCTTCTGGTCAAAGACGGTCTCAGGTGGCACACGGCTGTCACTGCACGACAGCACGATCGAGTTTGGGGCCTGACCGCCGGCGAGTCGCTCAACATCTGCGGCGGCCTGGCCATCTTTGCGAACTTTGCCCGACAGGAATCTCTGGTTACCGGCTTTGAGTTCCACGACTGCGGCGTCGGCATCGGCTGTGACCATGGACTTCGGCTTCAGCTCTGTCGTTTTGGCAAGTGCTAGATTGGGCAGGCTTAACATCTGGCATGCAAAACCTATTTTAAATATGACTCCTAAAACCGCTTTTCTTGCCATTTCTTTCTCCTCGTTTGGTTAAGCCGTTCAAAATTTTTCTTGGCGAATAATTTGAATGTCTGTCGCATATACAATTAATGAATAGTTCTCGAAGTATGCATTTGCGATTGCGGCCATAATTGTCTCTGAGAGTTCGGCATCTGCGATGACTTCGACTTTAATTTTCTCATTTGGCACTTCACCGCTGCTTTTCTCGCCAGAGCCTTCACCGCGTACGTCCGTAATGGTAAACCCAGTTGCGCCGAGCGAGCGAATCGTCGAGCTCAGGCCTGCGCAAAGCACGGGTTCACAAATAATTGTTACGAGCTTAAATTTTACGCTGGCCATATTCTCTCCTAGCTCTGAAGCCAAAGTGCGAGTTGATAATAAAGCGGGATTCCAAAGACTAAATTGAACGGGAAGGTGACCGCAAGGCTCGCGGTTAAATAGTAGGCAGGGTTAGCTTCCGGTAAAGTCATCCGAACGGCTGGTGGGGCCGCGATATAGGATGCGCTGGCGGCCATGGTGCCCAGTACCGTCGCGCCACCAATTGATAACCCAGCCCAGTGGCCCAGCAGCACCCCGATGGTGCCATGAAGAACGGGGAGGAAAATTCCCATGCCCACCAGCCTAAGCCCCACACGTGGCAAGTCTTTAAATCTGGTGGCGGCCACGATTCCCATTTCTAGCAAAAATAGAACAAGTGCGCCCTTAAACCCGGTTTCAAAAAAGGGCTTGATTGGTTCGTAGCCTTTTGCGCCCATCAGAACTCCCACTACCAGCCCCCCGACCAGCAAGATCATTGACCGAGCCGTTAGGATTTCGTGCAATATGGTGGCGGTGCTCTTGGCCGGATGATTGGGTGTACTCGCTTGAAGTTTCGCCCGCTTCAGCGCGCCGATAGCGAGGGCGATATGGATGCCTGGGCTTTCCAGTAGAGTGAGAAGAGTTGGCATAAAGCCTTCGGCTGAAGCCCCCATGTTTGCAGTAAACTGCTGTGCCGCGATGAATGTAACCGCGGAAACCGACCCATAGTGTGCAGCCATGCCAGCGGCGTCGATCGAACTAAAACGACCAAGGCGACGGAGCAGAAGATAAGCTGAAACGGGAGTGAGGCACCCAAGGGCAATCGTCGCTACTACCGGCCACGCTATTGCGTGAACTGAACTTTCCGCGAGCTCAACACCACCTTTCAATCCTAGCGCCAACAGCAAGTAGATTGAAAGCGAAGCGTAGAGGTCCTTTGGCAATGTCAGTTCGCTACGAACTAGCTTGGCAAATATTCCCAACGCAAAAGCCAGGACGATAGGCGAGAGCAAGTTTGCCCTCAGTATTTCCAATGTTGCCAATGGCATTCCTCCGTTTACCTAGAGATTACAATAAGCCGCTCTTCCGAGACCGTGCTTGGGTTCAATATCGAGGATTAAGGTGAGTTTGTGAAATATATAAAACTTGCAAATGTCATCTCTATTTTAGATATTAGGAATTCATGGAATGGCTTAACTACCACCACCTCTATTATTTCTGGATGGTCTGCAAAGAGGGTGGCTTCTCAAAAGCCGCGCTTAGACTCAGAATCGCACAGTCTGCAGTGAGTCTACAAATCTCAAAGCTTGAAGATCATCTTGGCGAAAAGCTGATGGAGCGAGGGCCACGTGGTTTCAAGCTGACTGAAGCCGGGCAAGTCACGCTTGCTCAGGCAGAGGATATCTTTCGCCAAGGAAATGATCTGCTCCAGTATTTTAGGTCTGGGAAAATGAAGTCGAACTTTCGTATTGGTGCACTAGGTGGGTTGTCTAAGAATTTTCAGCTGAAAATTCTTGCTGCGGTCATTTCAGATCCGGCGATTGAACTTTCCCTGGAGGTAGGCGACGCTCCCGTCCTGGTGGAACGCCTCATTGACTATAGGCTTGATGCCCTAATCTCCGACGTCCCGATTCCCTCATTGCTTGCGGAGCCGCTAGCGCAAACTGAAATCGCAAGTGAGGTAGTTTGTTTGGTGAGCAGGCTAAAGCCGAAGCGCCCGAACTATTCTTTGGGCGACTTGCTTGCCAAAGGTATTTATCTGCCAGCGCAAAGCAGTCCAATCACCTCCTCGATTTTAGATTTTTTTTCGTCTGAAAATAAGGTGCCATATATTCGAGGCTTTATCGATGACATCGCATTTCTGCGTTTACTTGCACTTGAAACGGACTCACTAGTTGCAATTCCCAAGATTGGCGTCGGACGTGAGATTGAAGAAGGAAAACTTCACGTCGTTCATGAGTTTCGGAAAATCAGGCAAAATTATTTCTTGGTATACCGTCGGAAGGGGAAGCGACACCCTATGCTTACCTTGATTCTGAAGGCATAATTGGAGTGAAAGGGGGACACCGGAAAGTTGCAGGTTTATTCCACAATCCGAAGCCAGCTTGTCCAAGGTGGAGTGGCGTTCAGGCCCAATAAGTCCGTCAGTTCCAGTGAAGTTTTACGTCAACGCTTTAAGAACTCGACGCCGCCGCCCTACGGCTACTGTTACATGGAGGGTCATCTCCAAATAATCGAACAACTGCGTCAGATGGGGAAAAATACGTCCTTCATCGCAAAATACCTGCCTCTCTTCAACGATGGCTTTGGTGCACTCAGGCAAAGGTCATTTATGAATCACGGAGTTCCCAATGGGGCTCACCTAGGTTTTTTCCTGAAACAAAATCAAAAGCCTTAACAGAAAACAAGAGTTCTTCATCACGGTAGCCCCATTTGCTTAAGCTTGATTTGCCTCCGTTTTGCCTAGTCTAATCAATAGCCTACCAATATGATTTGGAATTGTCACAAATCGGCGAGACCAATCGTACTCAAGGTTAAGGAGCCAAAACAAGTGCTCAAAGAACATACAGATGAGGAGCTTATGCTAGCGTACCAGCTTGGAGACGAAGCCGCGTTTCGGGAACTCTATTCCCGTCACTCGGGCAAAGTCCTAAATTATCTCCGATCAAAGGTGCGCAATGAGGCAAAAGCTCTCGATATTTTTCAAGCTGCATTTTTAAAACTTCATAAATTTCGTGCGCGCTACAACCCAACACTTCCGTTTGCGCCTTGGCTTTTTACCATTTGCAGGAGCGAGCTACTCGACCAGATTAAAACGGATCGCCGTCGCCAATTGGAACTGATGGTCGCAGAGGTTCCTGATGCTCCTTTCGCTCATGAGTTGCAATCTCAGGAGATTGAAATTGATATCAAACAACTGAGCAGCGAACAGCGTCAGGCCATTGAACTGCGATTTCATCGGAATTTTTCATTTGAAGACATCGCCCAAGCGCTTGAAACCTCACCATCAAACGCCCGTCAGATAGTCAGTCGAGCTGTGCGCTCACTAAAAGGCATATATGGAAAGAAATGATAAAAATTCTTGGCAGAGTGAGTTTGTCGATTTCATATCTACAGACTCAGCGAGTGTTCCACCAACTCTAACCATGAGAATTCTAGGCCATGTTGCTGATGATTTAAATCCATCGGCATTCGCAGTTTTCAGGAAAATTTCATTTATTCAATTTCTCGTAGGTACGTTTACGCTTCTGTTTTGCCCTCAGTTTGGAATTTCTCTGACTTCGAGTCAGGGATTGATGCCTTACCTTATGAAATTCGGCGACTCTGTATGTATGCTGGGCTGCGGGGCTCTGTTTACTGGTTTGAGTTTTATAATTGTGTCCGTTGCCCTAAGACCAGAAGAAATTCGTGCGCTAAAACGCAATGAAGTTTTGCAGTTAGTGAGCCTCGCGGCACTTTCGCTGGGCTCATTTGTCTGTGTTGGCGGTGAAATTGTAATCACCCTTGGTTTAGTTTGGGCCTTAGGAGCTGTCTTGAGTGCAGCTGTAACTCTGGAGGCTGGATGGGCAATGCGAAAATACTTCGCACGCAGAGCCTTTGCATGAAAGCTACTCTCTTAATATGCCTTTTACTTATTTTCTTTCAGCCCCCTGTAGTACTCGCTCACCCTGTTGCATTTAAAGGTGCAGTTGGTGTCATGACTTGGAACCAGGCATTTATGACCGATGATTGGGTCACTTATAGCTTTCGGCCGGATACCGCTGTTGCAGCAAGACACATGCGATTCGAGATGCCCGAAGGGCAGATGCAGTTCTTTGCGCCGCAACTGGATTACCTCGTGAAGCGCTGGAACGAAGCCGACTCACAGGCCAATATTTATGCCTACGGAGCCTATGGAGCTCTCAACTACCAAAGCCGCACTCATGGTGCGGGCCTTGGTGGAATCGAAGCAGATGCTGAAAGTCGCAAATATTTCGTGATGGCGAAGTATGAGCAAATGTGGAGCGATCTTGGTCCAGATTTTTATCATGGCGAAGCTCGGCTAGGAATCGCGCCTTATGAAGCAGAGTTCAACGAGGTCGCGAGTTGGTTTATGGTTCAATATCAATGGCACCCAGTGCTTATTAAGAAAAATGCGATTACTCCATTGATTCGAATTTTCTATAAAAGTGTTTTGCTAGAGACTGGCGTCAGCACCGACGGTGATTGGATGTCGA
>JAYVPG010000037.1:0-8777 GCA_043757545.1 Pseudobdellovibrionaceae bacterium | reverse complement strand
AACAACTGCAAAAAGTGATGGGCAATCAGTTTGTACAAGATGCCGCCGCGAAGCTGGGAATCGATCCCACGACCGCCACGCAGAAGTTAACCGAAATGCTTCCGACTTTGATTGATAAAATGACCCCAAACGGGCAACTGCCCACAACTAAAAACTAAGAGGAATAAAAATGAGCTTACTAAAATACGTCTTCATCGCCCTGTTCGCGTTTGCAGTGCAAACTTCTTTCGCAACTGGAATGGTCAACTTGAACTCGGCAACGCAAACTGAACTAGAGGCACTGCCCGGCGTTGGTGCGAAATTGGCTGGCGAAATTATCGCCAAACGTCCGTTCAAAACTATTGATGATTTGAAAACTGTCAAAGGCATCGGCGAGGCTAAATTCAACACGTTGAAAACTATGGTCAGCGCTGGCGCTACAGAAACTGAGACGGCTACGGCTACGACGACTGGCATGCCCAAAACTATGGACCGTGTGGCAAAAACGGCTGCGACAAAGCTGAATGCTGGCGAAAAGGTCAGCTTGAACAACGCCTCTGTTGATCAACTTGAGAAATTGCCGGGCATTGGCCCCAAAAAAGCTCAAGCGATTATCCAAGCGCGTCCGTTCAACACGGTTGAAGACGTCATGAAAGTGAAAGGCATAAAAGCCGGCATTTTCAATAAAATCAAAAACGACATCACACTGTAAGCGGAGAACTGAGAATGAAAAATCTGATTTTTATAGCTCTCGCTTTGTTCATGTCAGCAGCCTATGCCGAGCGCACCTATCAAGTGACCGGCCCGGTCCTTGAGGTAAGCGACAAAATGATCGTGGTAAAAAAAGGCAGTGATCGTTGGGAACTCAGCCGCGACGCCTCCACCAAGATCAAAGGTGAACCGAAGGTCGGCGCAAAAGTGACCATCGAATACACGATGTCGGCAAAGAACGTTGAAGTTAAGAAATAGTCTCATCATTCCGAGCGCGCGTTCGCGCGCGCCGGATTTTTCCCATGCGGTCCGCCCGACCAGTGATCAGGTTCCCTCTAAAGCTTCCACATAGTGTTAGTCAAATAACAGCGAACATCCCGCGAAACGCTCACACCAGTCGAGTAGTTATTGTAATCCACTTTCGCTGCAAATCTCCCATTGGTGCCGTCTTTCACGAAAAGCACGAGACGCTCATTCCAAGGCGACGACCCAATCCCAGTGATAGTCATATCGCCCTGGGTGGGTGAAATGGTCCAAGCCATCGTCGATGTCCCCGTAATGCCAAGGCCGGGCCAGTTGCGAACAAACGCTCCTTCTTCCGGTTTCACCAAAGCTAGCGTCGCCGCCGATGCCTCATATCCAGAGAAGTTTTGATCGAACGTTAAAGTCAATTGAGGCGATCCGCTACGCGAAAAACAGATCGCATGGATAGCGCCCGCCGAGCGAGCCAGGTCGATGGATTTAAACTTCACGCTCTCTGCGCCAGCGTTCAGCGAAAGGACCAAAGTAAATACTGAAATTATGATTTTCATAAAAACCTTTCTAATTGTATCCAAAGACAAATTTGACCGCATCTCGCCGAGCCACGACGGTCACTAAAAACAACTAGGCTATAGACGCCGAGTCATGGAAAGTAAAGATTAATATTGTCAGGAATAGGTAGGCGCTGGAAGTTTTTTGACATTCCTCCTGCTCCAAACTAAACCCCTATGCATGGCGAAACCCACTCTCTTCCAACAATTCCTCGAAAAGAAACTATCCACCCAGCGGTCCGCCACAAACACTCCCGGAATCCTCAACAACACCGATTTAGCAAAACGCTTCCGCACCGGCGAAAAACCACAGCCCCATGTCCGTCGCGGCGGGCGAAACGGCAGCGGCAAGCCTTAATCTCATATCCTCTCGATGGTCAGTACGAACTGCTCTGATAGCAGGGCTCAGAAGGAGCGCAGCAAATGAAGATCGAAGTCGACGTCAACCTGACCAACCTTGAATCCGACCTGGTAAAAACCGCGATTGAGGCCATCGAAGAGCAGATGGCCGAAACCATCGGTGACATGGAGTGCGCGACCCACGCCAAGGGCCCGAACGTAAAAATCGAGGGGACCTCGCTCGATGATATCTCAATTACTGTGAATGGCTGTTGCGCCGATTTTATTAGCGAAGTGAACCAAAAGCTAAGCGAGCAAACCGGTGATAGCGACTTGGAGATCGAGAGCTAACCGGCCATCAGCTTGCGAAAGATCGCGAGCCCCACCCAAGCATCTGTCGCCGCGTACATCTGTTGATCGGTCGAGAGATCTCGGTCCTCCCAATTGGTCAATTTCGAACGCTTCGACAGCGCCGCTCCCAAAACTTCTTCGGTCATCCCTTTCAGGCCAAAGTTCTGCAAACCCTTGCGTTTCGCCAACTCCTGCAGCTCGACAAATCCTTGCGGCGCAAAGGGAAACGCTTTCTGCAGACCTTTAAGGTCATCACGAATGGCCACTCCCACTTTCACGATCTCTTTATTTTCGAATATGTCTTTAATGGTTTGAAACTGCGTAATGAAATGCAGACGAATCAAATAGGCGTCAGTCTCGGTTGCCAATTGCAACAACGCCATTTTATAGACCTCGCCGACCTTAAAACTCGGTCGGGTTTCGGTGTCAAAACCCAGGACTCGCGGTGCGCCCCAATCGATGGCGAGCAAGTCTTGATCACTACAGATCAAATGAATTTTTCCCGGAAACGAAATATGCGAGCTAATTCAAAGTCCTCTCTGCCCCGATAATCAAGCGAGATTCCGCAGTCAGATCTTTGGTCTTCACATAGTCACAAATCACCCTTCCGCCTTTTTCAGCGAGGTGCAGAAGTACGCCCCGAACACTGACGACAGGCGGAATATACCCTTCCGTGGTCAAGAGCACTCCGTAGGCGGAGGTTTGCAGTGAATAGTGAGTGAAGTTGCAATTCGCCAATCGCGCACAGGGGCCAGAACCCATCTCTTCACGAAAGCCGGAGTATTTGATCTCACGATTGGTCTTCCAATCGCCGATCACAAACTCGCCGGTACTCTTGCTGCGCAAAAGTAAATCCAGCGTGCCGGCCACTTTGCGCTCGGGAGAGAAAATAATTTTTTCAGATTCGACAAATTCATAGCCAAGCGCGATACGCTTTAACGCCTCTTTGAGCGCTACAAGATAGGTTTTCTCGCGCGCACTTTCTGCTAAGTGATCGGCGGCGCGATCGTTTTTTTCTTGAAGAATTTTATCCACCATCAGATGGACTTTGCTGCCAAAACTAGAGGCTTCCTCACGCTTGGTCGCCCACTCGGTCAGCAAGGCCTGGTAGTCGCTACCCTCACGCTCAGCTTTCTTCTTTGCCACCGCGAGCGCATCGAACTGCGGAAACCATTTCTGAATGAGTGTCGTGACCGAGGTCAGTTTTTCACCGTTGAAAAGGTAATCGTGCGGCTCTGGGTGAAATTCGATTTGCGAACCCTTAGGGTGGCTCGCCGTTCGTGGTGATATTTGCATGGATTAGAGCTTAGATAGAACTAGGGGCCGGGTCTACGTCGAATTTATGGGCCCTCATCTTTTTTTGCGTTCTAGAGATTCCGCTAATAAATTTAGATCTTTGGCGATGCCTTTGAATTCATCGCCCCAGCGCAAATGGATGCGCGAATCATATTTGCCCGCGAGTAAATTTTGAATATGGCGTCGGATGGGGACCGTGGGGCCAAAGATGCGATGGGAGAAAACGATCCATAAGCAAAGGCAAGCCCCGCCCAGAAACACCAAACCATAGGTGCCGATGCGCGTGACCGAGGCCTGCATTTCATGCAGCTGATTCATTGTCTCGATATTTTCTGTTCCATGCAACTCAGTGTGCTCGAGCGCGTTCAACACCTTCTTGTGGATCATGAAGACAATACCGATGCTAATGAAAGCCAAGGTGAGAAATGGAATCGAAAGTCGGTAGAAGGATCTGAAGTCGATAATAAAATTTGAGATTTTGCGGCGAATTCTTTTGTTGCTCATGGGTGCACCTCGCTAAAATGGTATCAACCCAAGCGCATTTATCAAGTCCGAAAACTTGAGGAACCCGAAAAGGCGCTTCGGCCCCGTTGACAACCCGATCCACCACGTCGAAGATAGGATTTGAAATCGACCTCTGAGGTGAAAATGACCAGTCTATTGACCGCCCTTGGAATCTTGCTTGTCTTCAGTGGCTGCGCCACGCCTGAGGTCAAACATCCATTAAATGTTTTAAATGGCGAAAATTACGAGGTCGGCCCGCTTGGTCCGCCCGCGGTGATTGTGGTGCCGCTGACGTCACCTAAAGAACGTGAATCGCACATCGAAGGCCTGATTCAAGTCAGTAATGGCTTGATGACCACTCCCCTTCGCCATATTCCAGTGGCGCTTTTTGACCGGACCGGGAAACAGGTTTTGGAAACAACAACTGACTCCGACGGCATGTTTCGATTGGCGGGAATTATTGTAAACGGAACCTATCAGATCAAAATTATGTCGGCGAAATATAAAGGCGCCCAGTCCGTGACGATCAAAGATTATGTCACCGATGGACTGATTATCTCGGCGAAAGAATAAGCATCCGGCCTGAGTCCGGGGTCCTGAGGCTCTGTCGTGTCAGCTGAGGGCGGCATCTGGATTGATCCTACAAATCAGCGCCTCGACAGCGATTCCAAAGTTGCGAAGCCGGTCGATCAGCTCGGTTCGCATTTATTTCAGCTTTGCAGGTCACAGCCAGAACAGCAAACACCAAACTCGACAGAGCCTCAGGACCGAATCCCCAGGACTGGGGACCGGTGCCCGAATTTGTCTCCAAAACCCCGCTTAAAGCCGGAGAACCGAAGCTGAGTAGTTCCAATACAGCCATGCATGCTACACCAAGTAGCTTGCCCATTTCTCGCGTCGAACTCTTAAACACTGGCACGGTCATCGACGCGCCATTATGAGATGTCTCAATTTGAAACCGACATTCTGAGGCAAAATCAACAACCTTGCTCACTGTCTAATTACTTTTCAGGGTTCAATTCTTGCTGCACCTATTCATCAACGGGGTCAAACGCCGATACGGATATTGGTATATGCAGGGGGATTTCATAATGCGCATCAAATTGAGACTAAGCCACAGCTACGCATTAGTCTATAATATTTGTTTGCTCGGATTGGCGCTTGTCGCTATCCCCGCTTCTGCCTTACGCGATCAATCTATGGCCGGCGACGATGCCGGTGCAGTCGTCGCCTATGACTTTCCGAATTCTGCTGCAACATCATTATCAGATAGTTCCGGCATCGCTCCGGCTTTGAACTTGAGTGTTTCGACAGCGGGCAACCTACCCACGGGAACGGGTATTCCTATACGCAATAACTTCGCGATTCAAAATGGCGTCTTGATTATGAATCCAAAACCCAACGGTGCTCCAGATAATTCGGACTTAGGATATCAGTCCGCGCAACGCCATCGCACGGTATTTGTTAGCGATGTTCCGGCTGCAAAGCTCAATGCATGTACCTCAGGTTTTACGGTGCAAGCTTTTCTTCGTCCATGGTTTCCCTTTCAAGGTTCAAACAACGGAAATTTGATTGTTGGATTGACCAATTCAGAGGGCTTAGCTTCTGCCGTGGAGCCGAACTTCGGTCTTTATCAATCGGGTATGTCGGGCTCCGAAGCCATTACGCTGAAGGTTCGTACGGGCAACAACGTGGCGGCCAGCCAGTCCTCGATTGCGAGCGCATTCTATTCTGTTCGTGAAGGTGAGAACATGGGCAAGTGGACAGAAGTTATCGCCACGCAAGAACCTGGCGGGGTCATGACGGTCTATGTGAATCGTATTCCACGCAGCTCAATCACTGCTCCGAAAGCTCTCTTTGCCGCGGGTGCCAAGCTGGTGATCGGCAATGAGATGATTCCAATCACTGTCGACGCCGCAGGTGTTGCACAGGTTGGACAACAGCGCAATTGGTCTGGAGAGATCGCACACTTGGCCATCTATTGCCATGGTTTTACGCGCACAGAAATTCTTGGCGCGATTATGGAGAACAAATCTCACGCCGAAATCGTTCGCCCAGAAACGACTGTTGTAGTCGATGCTGTACGCCAAGATGCTCGCCGTCTGGTTGAGCGTCTGGTGGGTGGCGTAATGCCCATCGATCATCCTATGGTCTTGCGAGTGGATCAAAAACTTCGCGCGGGCGATCGCCTGGGTGCAGTGAAGATCGTCACTGGTGACAAGGCTTCAGGTGAAGTGGGTCACTCAGATTTCTTGAATGTGGTTGTAAAACAAATGGCGATGGAAATGTCCAACCGTGAAGAGACGATACGCGCTCCCTTCAACGATTTCGCGGCATCCTTTATCGGAATAACACGTGACGAGCGCAGTGCCAAAGAACTGCTCACGCAAGATTTCTACTACATGGCCGATCCGGCGAAGGCCAAAGTGCCGAGCGACATCTACAAAGACATGGTCATCTCGAACAATCATTATGATACGCTGGAAAAAGACGGTTGGGATCTGGGCAAGGTCTTGATTCGCGTGCAAGGTCAACAGATCGCAGTCGATAATTTGGGTAAACTTTCTCCGAATCCAGATCCGGCAGGCGTTTTGACTTCGCGCGCTTTTATGGCGGCTCACGCAACCGCAGGAACCAATCGTCGAATCGTTGAGTACACCTTCCGCGAATTTATGTGCATCCACATGAATGAGATGGCGGATACTTCGGCGAGCGCGGCACGTATCGGTCGCGACGTGGACCGCTTTCCCGGTGGTGACCCGGTGAAGTTCGAGACCAGCTGTAAAGGTTGTCACACGGTGATGGACGGCTTCCGTGGAGCTTTTGCGAAATTCGATTTTTCAACTAGAACCGTAAACGGCACGGCATTCAATTACGTCTCCAACTCTCAGATCAACACCTCAGGCCCGTTTGCATTGACCAACAAAGAGGTCGATAAATACGGCACGATCTTGAAGATGAACCACAACGAAACTGTGTTCCCAAACGGTTACACAATTATCGACGACACCTTTATGAACAACGCGGTTGGCGCCACAAATCGTACGACCTTCGGTTGGACGGGTTCAAATAAAGCGGGCGGCACAGGCGTGAATCAGTTTGGTCAGATGATCGCGGATTCCACACGTTTTTCTCAGTGTATGGCGAAACGAGTCTTCCACAGCGTATGTATGCCCAACTTCACAGATGACTCGAAGGTTTCAACTGCAATCAATGAGTTGGCCACAAAGTTTCGTTCGAGTGGGTATAAGTTAAGGTCTTTGTTCCAAGAGACAGCTGCAAGTCCAGCGTGCGCTCAATATATGGGGAGGTAGTAGTATGAACCTGAAGCGACTAGCCATTGGGCGAAATTTATTGAGATTGACAGTGATGAGTGCACTTGCAGGCACGACCGTGATGATGGGCTTCAACTGTTCAAACTTTAAGTCCAAAGATGGAGCCTCGGATCAATCCTCGAGTTCATCTTTTAACGTCTCGCAGGAGCCCACAGTGGCGTTTTTGTCTGCTGAACAAATGCTCAAGGCGATGCTTTCGTCGACGGGAACTGAGGGCCTTGGAGATTTGAGCGATCCTGCCGACAAAGCTATTTCTGATACTTATAATTCACGTTCAGGCTCACTGCCGTCGGGAAACTCACTCACTCAAGCCACCGGCCCTACGCTAATTGCCGCGACCAACTTGGCGGGTAGCGTTTGTGCAAAAGCCGTGTCACGCGACGCCGCCAATCCTGAGTCGGCTCGCGATCAACGTTTGTTTTTTCGTGAAATGGATTTCTCTAAAGGTCTTGGCGGACAAACTTCAGATGGCGTGGTTGGAAGTTTCACTAGAATCGCGCGCAACTCATGGCGCCGTGAACCAACCGCTGAAGAAGTTCAAGACATGTTGACCTTCGCAACTGAGTTTAGCGATGGCGCCAACGCAACCGATGTTGCGCAAACGAAATTATTAGCAATCAGTGTATGTACTGCAGTTCTCTCTAGTATCGATGGCTTGACGTATTAAGAAGGGTGAATAAAATGAGCAAGAAAAAGAACCAACAGATTCCTTTTTGGGCAAAAACTGGACACGCCAAACCGATCACACGTCGTGAGATGTTGGCTTCAGGGGTTATCCCGTTCTCGGCATGGGTGATCGGTCCAAGCATAGCCTCTATACTGACGCCCTTGAATGCGATGGCGCAAACCAACTGTGCGGCCTCAGGCACATCGGCATTGATACCGTTTATCACTCTAAATCTTTCCGGCGGTCCGAGCTTAGCCTCACAATTGGCGGTCAAGGATCTCAATGGCGACAATTTGCCGTCTTATACCAAAATTGGTTTGGGCGCAGGCCCGGGCATCTCATTTAATGTTGAGAAAGAGTTCGGCGGCGTTGAATTCTCTGGAACAGCAATCGGTGGCAACACCACAGGCTTAGTCAGCAAGTTTTTGATGGGCCTTCGTGATCCACGCAATCAAGGTGCGGCCGCAGTACGCAGCCCCGCTCTTGATAAAACAGCATTTGTTTGGAGTGCGGTCTCTTTAAGTGACGACACTTCTGCCAATCCACTAGATGTCACGGGTCTGGTGATGAAAATGGGAATGCAGGGATCGAAACTGCCCAACCTTGGTCGCTCCGACACGGCGACGGGCATTAATCAAAAGTCGGCAATGGTTCCTCCACCCGCACCCTTTGTGGTTGGCAACGTCAATGATATCGCCAATGCTTTGGGATACACGGCACAACTGACCGGCCTTTCTGTAAAGCAAAAGACAGCGCTCGCAAAAGTCATTGGCAATATGTCGG
>JAYVPG010000036.1:0-8845 GCA_043757545.1 Pseudobdellovibrionaceae bacterium | reverse complement strand
CAAATGGGTGAAAACTTGATCGCTTCGCGATCTCGCAAAATCCCACCCAGCTCAGACTCTCACGACTCGACTTCAAATTTTATCCACCGATCTGGGTATCAAGCATTTAAGAGTCTGAGCCTGTAATTTTTAAAGCTTCTAAAGCCAAAAGCTCTGTATTGATAGAGCTTTGCGAGTCGGTTGTAGCCCTCCGTTTTCCCATTGGTCAACTTATGATGGAAGTACGCTAAGATTTCTTTGCGCCACTTCATGAGTGTTCGGCGCAGAGTTTTGATTTCGGGCAGCACCGACAAAGCCATTCGATCTGTAAGGCCCGTAAAGGCTTTTGCCGCGCGATTGTAACCATGTGTTCGGTAAAGTCCGAAGAGTGCTTCTTTGAAGTGATAAATTTCCCTGAGTTCGGGGTATTCATCAAGCCACAAGTGAAGGGCTTTTTTCTCGAAGTATTTTAAATTTATTCCAGATCTCAAGAGTAGCTTGCGGACGGGATTAGATCTTTTATCGCCTGTGATTTCTTTTCTTCGCGAGTTGATCGCACCCGTCAAAAGGCGAAGTACATGGAACTTGTCGGCAACGATTGTGGCATTGGGGAAGTGCTCGCGCGCAAATTTTTTGAACGGATCACACAGATCCAATACAACATTGCGCACATGTTCTCGGCCCTCGATATGCGCGAGATCGTGTTTTATCCCGTCGGCAGTCTTGCCATGCGCAAGTTCAAAGATTCGGTGATGTTTGTAATCGGCGATCAAAGTGGCGTATTCGGTAAAACCCTTTCCCTTATTGCGTTTGAAGGAGTGCTCATCGATGCCAATCGTGATCGGCCAGGGTTGGTTCTTGCGCTCCCTAAGTTTTAGTTCAAGCTGTTCGTAAAATATTTTATAAACAAGACCTGATGAGCAGTTAAAAGATTTCTGTACGCGTTTTAGATCTGCATAATTTTCGCAAGCCCATTTGATTCCGCGTCGGAACCGGTGGGTTGTTTTATAGCCTTTCCCGATTCCCTGAACAGGCTCGGTAAAGACCTTGCGACAAGATAAGCAGCGAAAACGCCGTTTCAAAATCTCTAAATAAATTCCCGCCCCACGGATGGGTTGATCTTGAACCTTTACCCAACGTCGATCGTGTACGGACGAGCTCTTCGTCGCACATTTTGGACAGACTTCAAACGCGCTTTCCTTCTGCACCTTGTAATGGTTTCGGAATCGATTCACTTGCCAACAATTAAGCAATTTCAGTTCTGGTAAAAGTATAAAACTGGAAATAGTATTCCATTGGGACATAGCTGTGCCTCCTTAGTTTTTGAGCTCGATACCCAAAAGCTTAAAGGGGGATTTCAGCTATGTCCTGCTTTTTTGACGCAGCTATTCTTCGCTGCGAAGAAGCACTGCGTTCCACCATCAACCGAGAAGAGCCTTTATAACCGACTGACTTCGCCTGGAATATTTAAACCTGAGGAGGCCTATATGTCTTTGCCACTTCCCTATGTAAATTCAACCGGAGCGCTTAAGCGCCTTCTCGAAGCTATTCAAAAAGCAAAAACACCCACGATTTTCTCGTACGACTTTATGAAGAATGAGATGGGAGTTACGGAGAGATCTATGATCTCCCTGTTGAGAAAAATGAAATTCATAGATTCTGGCGGGGCTCCTACGGACTTTTATAAAGACTTTCGAAATCCATCGCTTTCTAAAAATACGATGGGAAAGGCTATCGAAAGTGCATACGAGCCGCTCTATAAGCGAGATGAATACATTCATAAGGCCAAGAAAGAAGATCTAAAAACTACGATCGCCAGCGTGACGGGCAATGACCACGATTCTAAGGCAGTCGCCGCAACTGTTACAACATTTGAGGTGCTAAAATCCTTTGCCTCCTTCGATTTTAAAAATCAGGAAGAGGACGAGGTTCCAAAGGAACCCAGCATTGTAGCTACGCCTAGTCAACCGCCTGCAATGCAAATAGAACCTCCGCACCAAAATTTTGGACTAAATTTGGGTTACACAATTAATTTAATTTTACCAGAAACCACGAACGTCGAGGTTTTTAATAGCATCTTCAAAAGTTTGAACGAAAATTTGCTGAGGAAATCGTGAGTTCCCAAGTTCATCAAAATCTTATTCGCCTCTTTGGAATGAGCGGCCTTCAAATTCAGTCAACTTTAAAATCCATTGAACAGGACTATAAAATTCAGCTTTCGAACAAGAGTTCAGAGGGCCTCAGCGATCTAAAGCACTTCGCTCGGTTCGACTTAGATATTCGTCAAAGAGCGAGCAAGATGTCCAAACACTATGAATTGTTTTATTGTCTGGAAAATTCGATTCGGACTATTGTGCGAGAGGTATTGCTGAAAACGTTTGGATCAGATTGGTGGGAAAAAGGAGTGGATCCCAAAATCAAGACTGACGTTGCTGACCGGATCCTTCGCGATCAAGACACCGGATTTACGTTACGGTCTGAAGATAATCTGGACTTTGCGAATTTTGGCGAACTATCAAACATCATTGAAAAGCAATGGGAGCTTTTTGACGATTTATTTACCAGTAAACCCGCAATGAAAAAGGTGATGTGGTCGCTGAACACGTTACGAGGCCCAATCGCACATTGCTGCGACCTTGCGGAAGCCGAAGTTACACGACTAGATCTCACAATCAAAGATTGGCTTCGGCTCATGGAGTGAATCACGATTATTGTTAGGCCAAGTCCACCGGTTTAACGATTACGGATGAATATCCGTGACATTCAATTTCGTTACTCGCTCTACTTCACGAGTCAGCTTCTTCGTATCGTTCACTTTAATTGCGGGCAGTCCGACTGCAGTTTCCAAAAAAACAAGATATTCACGTAATTTCGGGTCGTGCTCTGCGAGCTTGCCAAGGTGCTCAACCAACTTGTCGACCGTATATTTTGTAATCTTATAGTTCATGATCTCTGAAAGTCGGGACGTAGCAATGTCCATCATCTTCGCGACATCTTTTAATTTGAGCTTTCTAGAATTTGCGAACCGAACAAAATGTTTGCAGAGACCAATCTTCATCTTATCTTCGGTCGAAAGAGCGGATTTGTCCGTAATGTGTGTTTGCTGCTTGCGATTCTTTTTTGCCTTGTTAATTCTTTTTAAAATGTCGCTGTTCGAGTAATCCATTTTTACCTCAATCGATAAAGGGTGATCGTGTGAATTTCGCTAGGCTTAGCGTGATCGGTATCGAATATCATTTAGAACTGAGCTCCCTTGAATCGCCCTTTCACTGGGCAATCAACTCGCAAGCTAAAGTGGGAAACCATCGCCGAATAGTCCTCCGCAAGCAGATCCTCGCCATCTAATAGCATCAAAAATTGTTCAACTTCGCGCAGTGAAAAATTTGAACGTTTGTTCTTATTGAGAGTTTTAGTCTTACTATTGAGTCCGAAGTTAATGTGATCAATTTCAATAATAGCCTCAGTAATAGTAACTCCGTTAAATACGATCGGCTTTCTAAGCTTGAATCTTTCGATCTTGCCCCTGTCGTATCCTCGAACTTTCCCACTCATCTTATATTACCTCTATCGGCATATTTACATTAAAAAGTTACCAAATTTCGTAATTTTCTGGGCAAACGTCGTAAAGTTACGAAATAACGTAACTTTTAAATAGCATAACAGAGTCTACCTTACCAACATTAACGGCGTCCCATCCTGCCTTTCCGCATCTCATTCCACAAATTCAATGTAAAGGATGGCCGCAGCCAATCAGGCCCCCACAACCAATTTTTTCCTCAACTAAATCCAGACATTGCGCGAATTAGTGAAAATCCCCTCTTTGGGGCACTTAGAGGCATCGTACACCGAACATTTTAAAGGCAGGTGTGAGTTACCATACTGAATTTATAGATCTACCTCTGATCAAATCCAGCGGGCGTCCCCCCAGCCGGATTTTGGGCATTTTTTCACAAATAAAATCCTGACTGTCAGACTTAAGCCACAAATGTTATCCGGTGCGCAACTAACCCGCCTAAGGAGTTTGCTATGAAACTAATGCTATCGATTCTGTTCTTCTTGCCCGCACTGGCCACGGCTACGACCACCGCAACCACAGCCAATTGCTCGGCTGCTGCTTGGAAAGCTGCCAATGGATATATGGAAGTACTGACAAAAGAATTCGTAAAAGATCAAAAGAAAAATCTCGAGCCCGGGCAAAAAATAGATGAAGCCGACCTACCCGGCGGATTGACCCTTGAAGGCACTGAAGACAACGGGACATATACATTCACCTATGGTCAACAACAAGAGTGTGCCTGCGGATTTTCGATTCAAACAAAAGTTACTAAAGGTGGCTCTTGGTGCGATGGAAAAGTAAAAGAACGTGCCGGCTGCGAATGCGGATAGTTTAATTTTAAAAGAGCTCGCTTCATAAAATGAGGCGAGCGAGCTCTCTACTGTTCAGTGTTGACCCGAAATGCCGACCGCCTAATAAGAATTCTTAAGATGATGCGTCCAACTTTCCGCGATGACCGAGCCCACCCCCACAAGTTCATTTTTTCCCCAAGAACCGCCTTTCCGTACCCGTTTCGAACTCATCTGAACAACTTAAATGCTGTTTAACCAACTAGGGTCTTCCTCTGCGTTGGATCCAAAGTTGCTATGTATCAACCTTGAACATCATACGAGCCTCGGCTCGTTAACCCAGGAGACAAAAATGCAAAATCAAAATCAATTTCAAGGACAAGGTCAGAAAAGCCGCACGCAAGGCATGCAAAAAGACCAAAGCGTCAACGAAAGCTCAAGCGATCAAGCGAAAAAAGAAACAGGAGTTGGTGCGACTCAAAAGAACAGTATGACTGCATCACCTTCGGATAAAAAGTCGACTGCTGCCTCGGGCTCTATCGGTGACGCTCTCACCAAGGATTTGGATCCTGAACTGAAAGAAAATTTTGACAAGATCGCAGACGATGCAAAAACTTATCTTGAGAGCGCAAAAGCTTACATCAACGAAAGCCCAAAAGAGGCTCTGATGGTCGGCGCAACGATCGCAATGGCCGCGTACGTGCTCTTCAATACAAAACCAGGTCGCCAAGCTTTTGAAAAAGGCAGCGCTACGTTCATGCCGAAATTCAAGGAATGGCTATCTGAAAATTTTGGCTCCGCCAAAAACTCCACTCCCACCCACTAGCTTCCAACTTTCAACTTCTGCCACTGGCCCTCTGGATTCTCAGAGGGCCTTCTTTTTTTGCGAAATGAGAGGATGACGTAAAGGTCGATTCGAATAAAAACACCGACCTATTTTGCTATGCCAATACCTAAAAGCGCACCGGAATCGGTGCGCTCTCAATTGAAAAGTCGATCTACTTCTTCTTTTTGCTCTTAACCTTGGACGCTTTCGCCGCTGCCTTGCCCGACAGGGCCTTCTTTTTCGCCGGTTTTGCTGCAGCTGTTTTAGTTTTCTTTGCAGCAGCAACTACCTTTAGCGGCGCGCCTGCCTCGCCACTGAAATATTCACGAAGCACGAGCAACACGCCAATCCCACCAGCGATACCAGCTGCCTGAGTGAGCCGGCGCTTGCCAGGGGTGAACTTTGCCAGCGAGAAATCCTGCGGAAGGCTCGCCTTCGCCGAATTCAGAATCTCCTGAATTTTCGCTTCTGCGTCTTTAGCGTTTGAGCTCACTAACTTACGCATGTTGTGCATTTTTTCCGGACCAATCGCGGCACCTAGCGTCTTCATCGTCTCGGCGAAGACGGATCGATCGTCGCCTTGGGATTTTTGTTCCGTAGCCATTTCAACCTTAGCCGGTTTTGCAGCATAAGACTTTGTGCGGCGCTGCGGACCACTTGGAATATCCATCCCGGCATTCGAATGCCCGGGTGCTCCTTGAAGGGGATCTGTAGGAAGGGTGTGGCCAGAAGAGACTTGTCGTTTTGACATTTTTGAATCCTCGCGGAAAGGGTTTGATGTACAGGTACACTGGATGCAAGGCAGATACCGCAGATTGACGCCATTTATTTACATTTGGGCCCGCGAGCGCCATGCGGACGGGGAATTTTTCCCCCGGCAAACCGTGCGCCTTCAAGCTTTTTTATGTGTATCCCGCGATCTACCGCGCCTCTTCGCTCAATTTCCCGTTGAGATAAAAATCGGAGTCGGACTTATCGACAAACTCGCTCCCGCCTGAAAGGCAACGGCCTGTCCAACAACACTTTGCACGCTCAAGACCGAATGTGCAGTGAGCGCGGAAAGCGGAACTCCAACAACGGGTTTGCTTGGCGCTAGACGTTCCGTTATGCCGTCTTTGTAACTCCACACCACCAAACAGTGACCTGAAGCACCTGAAAAATCATAGATGCGAACTCCTGAACTCAGCTCCGTGTACTGTGGCACGAGATCTTTGTCCTTAAGGCACGAGACCATCGTGCGGAATGCGTAGTAAGAGGGCCGCTTTGTGCCATCGGTCGCCACTAAACCAAACGCACACTCTGCGTGATTGGGATCCGAGCATGAATCCTGACCGTGATACCAATACAGACGGCGAACACCCTTACGAAAAGCCATCACATGCAACTTTACTAAATAAGCCGCATTTTCAAGCAGACTTTGCGCACGATCTCCCGGCGCATCGACACCGAAGACGGGCGCTCCGACCTCTGTGTACATGATCTGCATTTTTTTATTTGCGGTCGGAGAATTGGCGATGAGCGCCTTCACTTGATCGATCCACTGATCATGCCAGGTCTCGGGAGTCGCAAAATCCGGCCAAGCATAGGGGTGAGCCGAGAGCACATCAATCTTCGCCGCAGCTGCGCTATTTAAAAGATCAGGATAGGAGGTATTGGCTAGGGTCCCAACGACTTGATAAGTGATTTTCGCCGTTGTGTTCCCCGCAGCAGTCCGGGCGCTCACCACGGCTTGCAATTTGTCATTTAGCCGCTGCAGCTGCGCGACTGAACAGCAGCCCTCGCCTCCGCCAATATTCTCTTCCAGACCAAACTCCCAAACTGGAGTGTTTTTGTTTAGCGCAAAATAGGGAGTCAGCGCCGATTGAATCTGTTGTGTCGTTTTTCTATCCCAGTTGACCGTAAATAGTGGAGTCTGCACTTTGTTACAAGCTGCGGCCGAAGCTACATAGGTACTTAGGCTGCTCGCATCGCCCATACCATCCGCCCAGTTTTTCACGTGAATTTCACCAAGCTCATTCATGTCGCAAACATTGGCCTGTACCAAGCCAAATGAAACTTTGGCGTTTGTAGAAGCCGGAGTGGGAGTGGGAGCCGGAGTGGAGACCGGAGCTGGCGGACTCGCAGTTAAGCTTAAACTTTTCTTAGAGGAGCCATTCTTAGCCGCTTGGAAGCTACTCCCCATGCAGCCGGAAGTTATCCAACACAATCCCAAAATGAGAAGCCCGCGCGTTGTATTCATGCCTCAATAGAAGTGCAAGACGAGCGCCGCGCGGGGCTTACGTGGACGCTAGAAGGGGTTGCATAACCTAACTGAACGTCTAGTCATTCAACACCTGATGAGACGTCCCATTCTCGATTTGATATCGCCTGCTCACATTTAGCGCCCACTCGGGGCTCATTGCAAGGCGTGCAAAACATCTTCAGTCGATGATAGCCAATGGAGATTCGACTTCAACTCGTTGATGAGAGTCGTGATCCCGCGACCCTCGTTGCCGTTCCCGTGCACCAATACGATCGCTCCCGGCTGAATAGGTTGGCCCTTCGCGATCCAGGCGCTAGTGCCGAGCGGAATCAAACCTAGCTCTGCCAAACGCAGCACGAACTGACGATCCGAGACCAAACCGGGAAAGCGGAAAAACACCGATGGAACCGCGCCATGCTCAAGCAACATTTTTTCAACGCCCAAAACCTCACGGTCAAAATTCACACCGGGCTCGAGCAAAAAATTATGGGCCTCAGTGACGCCAGGGCGTGAATTATAAGGATGGGTCAGCGAGTGATTGACCCAGGTGACTTTCAACTGACCTTTTATATTCTCATTTTGTAGCCAGCGAAATTCGTCGAGGTGAGCGGGCAAACTCCCCTCACCTTCCAACCAGCCGCCCGAAATCGACACTGCGACCGCCGCCGGATGCGGAGAATTGCCGATAAGAAAATCAAAAAAGCGTTTTTCAAAATGCGCCTTATGACCAGACGGACATAAATCAACCGTCAAAAAAATCGCCGATGGCGCCACCAAGGACTTGACCAGGCCATCATCTGCAAGCGGATAAGGAGGCTCGCTGGTCATACGCAAACCACGCACATAAGCGCTGGAGCCGGTGTGTGAAGAAAACTCCGTACACTGAGTAAAACATGAACTTGGCGCAACTGCGGTTTCCAATGTCTCTGGATTCACCACCAGGCGCGTGTCTATGCCATTGAGTTGAAAGTGGCGCAAAGAAACATAGGGTTGGCGTGACCGCTCCCACAGGCACGTCCGCATTTCTGGCGTAAATCCATCCACTTGCGCCTTAGTTGTTAAAGCGGTATCTGTTGTACGGAGCTGACAATTGTCGGCGCCGGCCTGGGCCGCACTCATACAAATTAGATAAAAGAAAACGTGGTGCAATTTCATATCTACAGATTGATTAAGCGAAAGCCATGCCACCGCCAAACGCCACGGACCTTGACCCCAACCTCTAGCCTTTGTAAACCCGAGAGAACTTTTACCTAGGAGTTTTCAGTGGGTATTTTCGATTCTATTAAAGGCGCTTTGGGGGACAACCCTCAGCTCGCGGCCTTCGCCACCGGCGTTCAGGGATTTGTCGACCAAAATGGCGGCCTCTCCGGCTTAAAAGCCAAATTCGAACAAAACGGCGCGGGCTCCATTGTGCAATCTTGGATCAGCACTGGCCCCAATCTGCCAATCACTCC
>JAYVPG010000035.1:0-31800 GCA_043757545.1 Pseudobdellovibrionaceae bacterium | reverse complement strand
CAAATGGGTGAAAACTTGATCGCTTCGCGATCTCGCAAAATCCCACCCAGCTCAGACTCTCACGACTCGACTTCAAATTTTATCCACCGATCTGGGTAATTAGCCCGGCTTCTTTTGATCGAGAGGCCCTTGAACGGGCAGGACAATTTTAAACTCGGTGCCCTTACCGACTTCGGAGGAGACCAAAATGTCTCCTCCATGTTTTTGGATCACTCCATAGGAAATACTCAAGCCCAATCCCGTTCCACTGCCGACGCCCTTGGTAGTAAAAAACGGGTCAAAGACTTTTTCAAGTGTCGCCTTGTTCATACCTTTGCCCGTATCGCGAATGCTGATCTCCACCCGATCCGCGCTGAGTTTTTTAGTGGTCAGAAATATGTCGCCCTCGTTCTCGATGGCCTGTGCGGCGTTGCTCAGTACATTCATAAAAACTTGATTCAACTGACTGGGATAGCAGTTTACTTTTGGGAGCTTGTCGAAGTTCTTAGTCACTTTGATTCGATTCTTAAGCTCACCGGTAAGCAGCTGGAGCGTGTTCTCTAGACCCTCGTGAATATCGACCTGTTTTATCTGCGCCTCTTCTAGACGCGAGAAATTTCTTAAGCCCAGAACGATATCACGCGTGCGGCGCGCGCCGTCCTCACAAGAGGAAATCAGCTTCGGTAAGTCCTTTTCTATGTAAGGTAAATCGGCCTTGGCCTTTTCTTTTTTAAGATCCTCGGGATGTTTTTCTGCAACTTCAATCAGGTGCATGAGTTTTTGTGAATAATCTCTTAAATGACTCATGTTCGAATAAATAAAACCAATCGGATTATTGAGCTCATGCGCGACACCGGCGACCAGCTGTCCAAGACTCGCCATTTTCGCGGTGTGCACAAGTTTAGCCTGAGTGTCGCGAATCTCGATGTTGGCGCCTTCGAGCTCTTGAATCTTATCTTTCAATGCCCTCTGCGATTCAAATGTGCGCTTGGAAAGATCGTTGAATCCCTCGGCCAAAAGTCCAAGCTCCGTTTCATTGGACGTGGGAATCTGGATCAAGCCATGCTCGAAATCGGCGCGCTCAATGGCTGCAAGCACTTCGTAGATCGGCGTCAGTAAAATCTTAGAGGCAAAGAAACTGAGCACCACAAGTAAGAAAACAATAAACCCGACGACCGTAAAAAAAGCGACGTTCACATTTTTTAGAACAGACTTCGCCGCACCTTTCGAAGCCCCAAGACCCATCACAAAGGGCGTGTCGCCCCACTTGAGTTCACGCAGCATCAGACGATAGGGGTTCGAGCGAATGTTCATCTCGAAAAATCCATCTTCTTTTAGGTGGGGAAGAAAGACATCGGTTTTGTAGAGACTTAGGTCTTCGTGAGTGGCGACAATCGTCGGCTTGTCCGGCTGAAAGAAGAAGACTTCGGCATTGAGACGATTGTGCAGATTTTGTAGAAAGCCATCGTCGAGGGTGAGCGCCTCTTCCACATAGCCGACAAGTTTTCCACCCGCGCCATAGATCTTACTGAATACTGAAAATTCGAGATGCGAGTCACGCGGTTTTCCAGAGACCGAGCCCTCGCTGCCCATCTCCATCAATAAGATTTCATCTTTGTCTGCGAACGCCTTCAACAGAGGTTCGTTCATCTCGACCGCGCCAGACTCATAATTTTCACGGCGCTGCACTTGCCCGCGATCGTCTTTGTAAAGTGCGATTTCAAGACGGGCGTCGCGATTGAAGATCCAAATGCGATGTGCGAAATATCCTTTGAAGCCATGCTTTAAAGTTTCACGGGCTTGGGAAAAATTATTTGAAGCCAGATAGTAAACTAGAGTTTTGTCATTGATTAACTGATGACTCTCAGTCACGAGCTGAGACTGAAGATCATTTAAGATCACGCTGATTTCACGCGCGTTACCAAGTAGACGTGTCGATAGTTCTTGATCGATGGCCTGTTCGTATTTCACCAACGAGTAGCCGGTGATAAATGCGAGTGGCACAACAGAAAATATCAGTAGCCAAAGAATTAAAATTGTCCGTAAAGATTTACGGGGTCTCTGCCGGACCTTCATGTGTTGTGCCATCCTTAACTGTAAGGATAATGCGGATTTGGCCTTCTGGCATCACCTGAGAACGGCGATCTTTGCTGAACCGGACTGGACCAAAGGTATTAAGAAACTCTTCGAGTTCACCTTGCTTGGACTCAGGTAGGGTGAAATCAAAGAGTGCCTCGTCTGGCTTGCGTGATCTTCCGAGCTGGGTGTTCTTAGTGGCGACTCCCTCGAGCTCGCTGATCTTGTCGCGAATCAACGGCCACGTGGAATCGAACTCTTCGATCTCGAGAGTTCCGCGCAGACTCGAACGCTTTTCGGGAGCTAGGACCGGTGCGACTTCAATCTCACCCGTGCCCTCGTCTGCTTTTACTGGCGAACCGACTTCTACCGCTGTTGCCGCCGCCACGTCGGGAATATTTTTTTGTTTAAATGCCGGAGGCTCGACCGAATCATCTTTTTTCTCAATCAACGGTGTGACTGGAGTTGCAGGTTGCACAACCACATCACCGGTTGGCGCCGCCCTTTCAGGTTCCGCTTTCATCTGTTCCGCCAACATGACGTCCGTTTGCGCCAGGTACCGCCAGGGTTTGAAAACAACGAAACTCAGCACCAGGGCCGAGACCAAAAAAACATAGGGAAGCGCCTTCCACCCCCGCCGCGACGACCACAGCGTCCATCCACTCAAGACCTTTTTCCAATGTGGCTCAAAGCCATCGAGAGATTCGCGCAGCTCGTCCGAAACTTGGGTGCGAGAACATTGAGAGGCATAACGCAGGCCTCTTTTTAAGCGCTCAAACTCACGTTGCGATTCACGGTCGCCGGTTAAGAACGTATCGACCTCTTTTTGTCGCTCGGGATCTAAGCGGCCAGTGACAAATTCATAGAGTAGCTCTTGGCAGATAAAACGGGTGAGACCCCGACTTTTATTTTTGTTTTCAGTTTCAAGATTCAATGAAACCGCCTAAGTGCCGCAACCCACGACCCACGCGATAGCGAACTGTCCCTACACTCACGCTCAACCCTGAAGCGATTTCTTCGTCGGTAAACGCGAGAATCCGTGAAAGCAAAACTGCTTCGACTTCACCGCTATCCACGGCAGTTAAAAAAGAAGCCCAAACACTAATGTCAAAATCGGGCGACATCACAAAACCTTTTTGCGTCGATGAATTGGACCACGAGCGGGGCCGTAGGCTGGTCACTTTTGGTTTCCAGCGATGCATTGTCGTGATCCACCGGGAGCGGTGATCCGAATCCAACCAGTTTTGCGATTTCAACTCGGATAGAACCTTTAAGCTCGCTGAAAAACTCAGCTGCTCATCAAGACATGAAAAAAAGAAATATTTGGCCACAGCTTCAAGGACTGAAGCCTCCTGTGACACGGACTAATCCACCGTCAGTTGCTTGAGCAGATCGATGTCCTCAAGCACTTTGCCCGAACCGAGCACCACACAAGAGAGGGGATCTTCCGCGATCGTCACCGGCAAACCGGTGCGCTCACGCAAAAGTACGTCGAGGTTCGAGAGCAATGCGCCCCCACCCGTCAAGACGATGCCATTGTCGACAATGTCAGAAGCCAATTCAGGAGGAGTTTTCTCTAAGGCCGTACGAACTGCATCGACGACCTCTGAGAGAGGATCCATCAACGCGTCGTTGACCTGTGAACTCGTGATCTCAATCGTTTTCGGAGCGCCCGCGACGAGATCGCGACCTTTGATCTCCATGCTGCGCTCTTCTTCGAACGGATAAGCATTGCCGATTTGAATTTTAATCATCTCGGCCGAGCGCTCACCGATCAGCAAATTAAATTGGCGGCGCACATAGTTGACGATCGCTTCGTCAAATTTGTCACCAGCCACTTTGATCGACTTACAATATACGATTCCACCCAAAGAAATAACTGCGACGCCTGTGGTTCCACCACCCATATCGACAACCATGCTGCCGGTGGGTTCAGTGATCGGCAAGCCTGCACCGATCGCGGCCGCCATCGGCTCTTCGATCAAATAAACTTCACGCGCACCCGCCGAATGTGCGGACTCTTTCACTGCGCGTTTTTCCACCTGAGTGATCCCGTAGGGAACGCAGATGATAATGCGCGGGCGAATAAAACTTTTCTTTTGGCCAGTCGATTTACCGATAAAATAACGAAGCATGCTTTGCGTGACTTCAAAGTCGGCGATAACGCCGTCTTTGATCGGGCGAATAGCCACGATACTGCCCGGTGTACGACCGAGCATTTCTTTGGCCTCTTTGCCGACCGCAAGAACTCGATTTTGGCCACCGCGTGCATTCTTTTGCACAGCAACCACCGACGGTTCATCAAGAATTATTCCACGACCTTTAGCAAAGACGAGCGTATTCGCCGTGCCTAAATCGATCGCGATATCATTCGAAAAATACTCAGAGATTTTATCAATAAAGCCCATAGATTCGATAACTTTAGGGTAGTGATCGATCCGGGTCAACCCGAGATGGTTGCAGAAAGTTCGAAGGCCAATTGATTTTGCAGAGCATTAATTTCTTCAGATTGGCGTTTCGAGTCCCATCCAAGACGCACTCCCATGACCTGGGCGATATTTTTCGCGAACGGAAGGCCGTGATCCTCACGCGCCAAGACTAAATGCGTTCGTCGCAAGTAAAAATCGGTCAGTGTCAGACACATGGTGTGCGTGATGGCGTGCAAAGCCTCTGCACACCACATCCACTCTTCGGGATCCTTGATCTTCAGACGCAGAGGTCGAGCCTCTCGCCAAATCATTTCCGCCTCGAGACCGTGGCGATCCGCCAAAGCCTTGGTGATCGACGGTGGCAAACTCCAGTCGCGGGCCCATTTTTCATGCTCAGTTTTTGCGCGCTCAAGAAGATTTTCTGTGACCAACGGATTCAGCGGCAGCAAAGTTTGCGAGTGCGCGTATTTCACCCGATCTTCGATGTGGAAAGGGCTGTGGGCTCCGCCCAAAACTTCCTCTACGGTCTGCTGCGCCATATTTCGGTAGGTGGTGTATTTTCCACCGGCCACAAAGGTGATTCCCGTCGGATCGGTCCAAATGACGTGCTCGCGACTCGTCTTGCTCTCAGTTTGCGAACCGTCGTCGATCAGCGGGCGCACACCTGCGTAGCAGCCGACAATGTCTTTGCGGGTGATCTTGGCGCCAGGAAAATATTTGTCGATCACTTGCATCAGATAGTGCACGTCTTCCTCTTCGGTACGCACTTTCACCGGATCACCTGGGTAATCCGTGTCGGTCGTTCCGACGATCACCATTTCATGACGGGGAATCGCGAATACGATGCGACTTTCCGCGCCCATCACGACCGCGTCGTGCAGTTGAAAGCGATTTTTATTGAACGTGAGGTGAACACCTTTTGAGGGGCGCAGAGTTTTCTTCCACTTCTTTAGCAGCATCTCGCCCACGCGATCTGTCCACGGACCCACACTGCTGATCACATGCCGAGCCTTGAGGTGAAATGGCTGGCCGCTCAGAACATCTTTGCACTCAATCGCGCTCACGCGACCGCCCGTGAACTGCGCACCAGTGGCTTGAACGTAATTGACCATATCGGCGCCATGGGAGTGCGCAGAGCGCAAGGTCTCGAGCACCAGACGATCATCGTCCATGTACGCATCGTAGTAGGCAAAAGCGCCTTCCAGGTCCCGGGTTTGCAATGCCGGGAATTCGCGGCGCACTTCTTCTGTGTCCAGAAACTGATTCAGCTCAGGTGCCTCGAACAATGAAAGCGCATCGTAGAGCCACATCCCCAAGCCCATTTTCCACGCCGGCACTCGACTGGATTTATAAAGGGGAAGTAAAAATCGCAGCGGATGCACCAGATGAGGCGCCAATTCGAAAAGTCTTTGTCGCTCGGAGAGCGCTTCGAACACCAAGTGAAATTCTAGATTTTCAAGATAGCGAATCCCGCCGTGAATCAGTTTACTAGATCGCGAGCTGGTGCCCGAGGCAAAGTCAGCAGCTTCGATGAGCGCGACCTTGAGTCCACGGCTCGCAGCATCGCGTGCGGCACCAGCTCCCGTGATTCCGCCGCCAATGATCGCGATATCATAGGTTTGATGCTTCAGCCTTTGCAGAAAGTGTTGACGATCGTCCGCAGAAAAAGTCGAGCACTCGATCACCGCTCAAACCTCGAACTTTTGATTTCGATGATTTCGCCTTCGATGGGATGGGCCTGCTTCCAATCCGTCATCAACGGCTGAAGGGCAGGGTTATTCTCAACGAGTACGCATTGCAAATGTTTGTCGCGGGCCCAACGATGAGCTGTGTCGAGTAGCTGATGGGCCGCATGTGGCGTAGCAAAATCCACATGTTCGATCCACAAAGTTTGCGTCAGGCCGCGAAAAAATAGATAGGGCTGGCCTAAAATATATCCCTGCATTTCGCCACTCTCAGCGAACACGCCAAAGCTCCACCCCTGAGGCAGGTAATGATCCAGCGCTTCACCTCGCCACCGCGCACCCCAGCTTTGCATTTCGCGCTCGACCGGATCGGGAACCTCGGCTGCCAAGCGACCTTTGGCGAAGTCCATAATGGTGGTTTTATCCGCGGGGAGAAGAATACGAATTTCTAGATTTTCTGCCATATGTGGACGTAATACCATCTTGTGGCGCGCACGCCAAATTGATAGGCTACCTGACATGCATCAATTTTCCGATCACTCGCGGCTGAAGCCTATGCCTGCAGGTCAACTCGAGGCGCTGCTCGCAGATTTAGAGAAATTTCGCCCCAAAGGACGGGCGATTGCGGCTTTTGACGCCGATGGGACGCTGTGGAACACCGATATGGGCGAGGCGTTCTTCGACTATCAGATTCAGCATAAGCTGGTGCCCCTACCCGGCGACCCGTGGGGCCACTACAATTATGTCAAAGATCACGTCTCGCACACCGATGCCTATGTTTGGTTGGCGCAGATTTTAAAAGGTGTTCCATTAACTCAGGTGCGGAAATGGGCAGAGGAAAGCGTGGCCTCGCGTCCACTCAATGTTTTTGCCGAAACTAAAATCATCTTCGAAAAGCTGCGCGAGTTGAAAGTCGAAATCTATATTGTGACCGCCTCGATCACTTGGGCAGTCGAGCCGGCCGCGCGACGCTTAGGCCTTCTGGATAAAGACGTGATCGGGATCGAAACCGAAGTGGTCAACGGAGTGGTCACTGACAAACCCAAGGGAGTAGTCACCTATCGCGAAGGCAAAGCCCGGGCGCTACTGGCAAAGACGGGTGACGTGCGACCTTATTTCTGCGCGGGCAATACTGAGGGTGACTATTGGTTACTCGAAGAGGCGACCGATCTGCGCCTGGTGTTGTCCTCGGCACCCGAGGGCACAGAGAATTTTCCTACAGAAGCAAAAATGCTCAGCCTCGCCAAAAAGCGTGGCTGGCACTCTCACCGCTACTAGTTCATTAACGATTCGATCTCTTCGATCTCTTTAGGTGCGCCGCGAGACATGACTTCGCAGCCGTCTTCGGTCACCAGCACGTCGTCTTCGATGCGAATGCCGATACCTCGCAACTCTTGCGGGATAGTGGTGTCGCCAGCGGGGAAATAGAGTCCGGGCTCGATGGTGAGTGCCCAACCGACCTCAAGGGCGCGGGGTTCACCGCGAGTCACTAAAACTCCAGAATCATGCACGTCCAAGCCGAGCAGATGACTGACTCCGTGGGGATAATATTTCGTGTAGGCGCCGGATTTATAAATTTCAGCGGCCGATCCCGAAACCGCTTTTTCTTCGGATAAAATCTGACAGAGCGCTTGGATGGTGTGCTTTTGCAAGTTGGCGTGCAACTCACCGGGCTTGACCATGGCGATCAAATCTTTTTGCAGCTGCAAAAGTTTTCCATAGACGCGTTTTTGTGGCGCAGAGAAGCGGCCACTCACTGGATAGGTGCGCGTAATGTCGCCCGCGTAGTATTGGTACTCAGCGCCGCAGTCGACGAGCAAGAGCTGACCGGCCTCTAGAGTCGCGTCGTTGAAACGATAGTGCAAAGTGGTCGCGTTCGGCCCAGAGGCCACGATTCCACCGTAAGATTCGCTAGAGGCTCCGCGATCCATAATTTCTTTGATAAATAACCCATGTAGAGCGCGCTCGGTGACCCCAGGCTTGGTCGCTTTCATAAGAGCAATGTGTCCCGCCGCACTGATGCTCGCGGCAAGGCGCATGGCTTCGGCCTCTTCCGCAGTTTTACGAATGCGGGATTCACCGATTAAGGCATAGGCGTCTTCAATGGGAGGAGTGCCAAGACCGAACTTTGGTCTCCAACCCGAAATATCCGTGACCGCTTGCGCGAAGCGCTCGTCGAAGGCTTTGTTGCGAAACATTTTATAATAAAGGCGCTCGCATCCACGCATCAGCTCCGGCGCGATTTTGTTAAAATCTTCGATGGCGTAGGTTTGGTCAAAGCCATACGTATCTTTTGCGCCGTCGAGGCCAAAGCGAAAGCCGTCCCACGTTTCGCGCTCGATATTTTTGGTGCGCACAAACATCACGGTCTCAGGCGTTTTGCCAGGACGAAAAACTAAACAGCTTTCGGGCTCTTCAAAGCCGGTCAGGTAGTACAAGTTGGATTCCGGGCGATAGGCATGCTCGGTGTCAGCATTGCGATAGTATTCGGGCCATGCGGGAACGATCAGCGCGCAATTCGGAATCAGCTGCGCCAAACGTTTGCGGCGAGCTTTAAAAAATTCAGGATTGATCTTCGCTTTGCGCATACTTTGTCCCTTCGTCAAAAACTGTACTTTGAAATCAGTGCCGAAGCCGCAGCTTGTCCTGCCGCTTCGCCAAGCCCGATCAACTCTTTCTTCGATTCAAACTGCACCATCGGATAAGCGCTGGTGTCGACATTCACGACTTCCACATTAAATTTAGCGGCATCATTCATCGCGCGCTTCACTTCCTGCCATAGAATAACATAGTTCAAATTGTCGAGTAAACTGTCCTGGCCCACGGGCAGACCCGATCCCAGCACATTCACCAAAATGATGACGTTGTAGCCCTCATTGCGCAAGAGCTCGACGGCCTCGATGGCTTGGGAGGCTCCCGCCAAAAAGGTGCCCTGCGCTTTAAACAGCGGCGGGAACGGTAAACAATGTTTCATCACATCTTTGAGTGCACCGCGCGTCTGCCAAGCCACGACTCCAGTCCATACCGACCGCGAGGGGCAGGAGAACGGAATCTTCATCCCCGCGACGTCTTCTTTCTGGAATGAGTCTTCAAAATAATCGTCCATGATTTTCACGGAATCTTCGCCGAGACGTTTGGCGAAAAATCCTTTCGCGCGCGGAAGATTCTTTTGCTCCATTTTGTAGAGCTTCCACTCCACATCGTTGATCTGACCTTTGGCCGCGTACATTCCGGCAATCAGAGCGCCCCACTCAAGGCCAACAATCTTTTCGATGGGAATGCGCTGCTGTTGAAAAGCTTTGAGCACACCGACGTGGGCGAGAGCCTTCGCGCCACCTGGGCCTAAAATAACCGCGATGCGCTTACGCTCTTGAGGAGCGGGCGGGGGCGGTTGTTCGGGAGGAGCCCCGGGAGGCAATTGTTCAACTTGATGCTCCGTCGTGCGCACGGGTGCGCTCCGTCGTGCGGGAGACTGACAAGCACTCAGCGTAAGGAGCGCACTAAGCGCGCTGAGCGTAAACGAAAAATTCTTGATTGCCATCCTGACCTCGCACTCCACAGGGAAAATACTCTACCGTTGAAAAACCACATTTCTCGAGGGCACGCAACATTTGGGTTTGAACCTCGAGAAAAAGTGTCGCGTCGTGCACAATACCATTTTTATCCAGATTTTTCGCGCCAACTTCAAATTGCGGTTTAACTAAGGCCAAAATCCGCGCGCTGCGAGGCAAAACCTCGGATAGTGGCAGAAAAACTAGCAGTAGCGAAATAAACGAGACATCAATAACGCAAAGATCGATGCCTTTTGCGATTTCCGCGCGCAGGTTTTCGGGTAACTCACGCACATTGACTCCCTCGAAGAGCTGAACCCGCGGATCACTTTGCAGACTTTGCGCGAGCTGGGCGTGGCCCACGTCGATACCGATCACCTCGCGACAGCCACCTTGTAAAAGGCGGTCGGTGAATCCCCCAGTGGAAATTCCCACATCTAAGGCACGCCAGCCTTTGACGTCGAGCTTTAATCGCTCAAGCGCTCCCTCGAGCTTAAGCCCGCCGCGTGAAACATATTTTAGAATTTGCGAAGTCGAGGCGACGCGCACCTGATCGGCGCGAACCTCTTTGACCCGGTGACTTGTTTGTTTGATACAAGCCCAGCTGTGGCCATTGAAGCATTCGACCTCGCCGGCTTCGATCATGCGCTGAGCTTTCGTGCGCGAGGGCGCAAGCTTAAGCTCAACCAACGCGGTATCCAGTCGTTTCATACGCGCTTAGAATTCATCGCGACCATTTGGCGCAGACGATCGGCACTTTCGGGAAATATAAATAGCGCTTCAAGGGCTTCTTCGCTCGCTTGCGCTAGGCGGGCGCGAGTTTCATCCTCACCCAATGCGCTAACGAAGTTCACCTTTTCGACTTTGTCAGGATTGTAATCTTGCAGATCATCGGCGAGTTGAAAGGCCATTCCCAGATTCGCGCCATACTCCGCGAGCGCATTCTGCTGCACCGGAGTCGCTCCACATAATACAGCGGCGGCTTCGACTGACACTTTGATCAACGCACCAGTTTTTCGTTTATGAATCTCTTCGAGCTGTTCAAGGTTCGGATTTTTTGCCTGAATGTCGAGCACTTGACCGCCCACCATTCCGCGCGGTCCCGCCGCCTCGCTGAGCAAATGCACGGCAGTGATGGCGTGCGGAGACGGAGATTGCGAGATCAGTGAAAATGCAGCGGTCAGCAGTCCATCGCCTGCGAGCAGAGCGATCGACTCACCGTAAACTTTATGATTGGTCGGCCGTCCTCGGCGCAGATCATCGTTGTCCATGCACGGCAGATCATCGTGAATTAGAGAGTAGGTGTGAATCAGTTCAACGGCAGCAGCCAATGGGAGGACAAGAGTCTCGGGCTTGCCCAAGGCTTGCGCCGTCAGCATCGCGAGAACGGGGCGAAAGCGTTTGCCATCCGAAAGAAGACTGTAAAACATCGACTCCCAAAAAGGCTCAAGGGCCGCGAGAGGCATTGGCTTCAGCGCGGATCGTAGATAGACCTCGAGCGCGTCGAGTTCTGTGCGAAACTCAGTGGTCAGCATTATTCTTTAATCTGAAAGTCTTCGACGACAGCCTTGCCGTTGGCATCGACCGAAAGAAGGACCTTCACTTTTTGTTCCGCTTGCGTGAGCTGGGTGTTGCACTCGCGCGAAAGCTTAACGCCTTCTTCGAAAGACTTCAGCGAGTCTTCCAGAGCCAGGTCGCCACCTTCCATTTTCGCCACGATCTCTTCGAGTCGTGCTAGTTTTTTCTCAAAGTCCATATATGCTCCTTACTTTTCCATTACTTTTTCAATCTTAGCCGCCACTTTTCCCTGAGCAAAACTGATCTCAACGGTGTCGCCCTTTGCCACTTGCTCGCTCGACTTGATCACCTGCTGCCCTTTGCGCGTGATCGAGTATCCACGCTCCAAAACCTTCAACGGGGAAACCGAATCTAAAACGGCGCTCAGCCGCGCCCATTCTGAACGCTTGGCCTCTAAGCTGCGCAAAACATGCGCCTCAAGCCGTGTACGCAACATTCCGACCTCTTGGCCCAGACTTAAAATCACTTGGCGTGGCGAAGGCAGGCGACTCAACGCCAATTGAATCTGCTGCTTGCGCCGTTGCAAGTAGCGACCCATCGAGGCCTCGAGCCGCTGCGTGAGCTCATCGCAGCGCAAAGACAAATCCTGCAAGCGCCGCTTGGGATCCACCAATCGCTTCGCCGCGTGCGCCACTCGCTGCTTGTTGAGTTGAAAGCGGTTGTAGAGTCCACGTATCAGGCGCTTTTCGAAAATTTCAATACGTTCAGAGAGCTCGGCCGCGTTTTTCACCACCAGCTCAGCGGCGGCCGATGGAGTGGGCGCACGCAGGTCGGCGACAAAATCCGCAATCGTAAAATCAATCTCGTGCCCGACCGCGGAAATGACCGGCACGCGCGCACTGGCAATCGCCCGCGCCACGCGCTCGTCGTTAAACGCCCACATGTCTTCGATCGAACCTCCGCCACGTCCGACGATCATCACGTCGATGTCCGGAAGTCTTTGCGCCAAAGCAATGGCCGCACAAACCGAGGCCGGTGCGGAATCACCCTGCACAACGGCTGGAACCACGGTCACGCGCAGACCCGCAAAGCGGCGACTCAGGATATTTAAGATGTCACGAATCGCCGCCCCGGTCGGAGAAGTCACCACCGCCACATGCCGAGGCAAACTGGGAATCGGTCGTTTCTTGTCTTGAGCAAACAATCCCTCGAGCTCCAACTTTTTCTTGAGCTGCTCAAACGCGAGTTGCAAAGCACCGGCACCGACGGGCTCCATCAACTCGCAAAAAATCTGATAATTACCGCGTGGCTCGTACACGGTGATTTTTCCGCGCACGAGAACTTCCATCCCGTCTTGCGGTTTAAAGCGCAAACTCTGATTGAAGCCGCGAAACATGATCGCGCTGATCATCGCTTTGGAGTCTTTTAAATTGAAATAAAAATGGCCGGACGTATGCGCCTTGAAGTTCGAAATCTCACCCTTGATCCACAATAATTTAAAATTTGTTTCGAGCGTCGAGCGAATCGCTTTATTGACGTCCGAAACCGTAAGAATTTTGGGAGTGGTCTCTTTACTCTCTGGAGCTTCGGGCGGAGGCTCTTTAGGCGTAGGCTTTTCCGGCGCAACCGTGGCGCTACGTTCCGCAGCCTCAAAATCCATTCCTAATTGCTCCATGAGGTAGAGAACTTACTCGAAAATGGCGCTCAAAGCCAAATATTTTGCATCGACCAGAACGCTCCAGCAATCATGCAAAAGAGCGCCAGGCCGCGGTGCGCTTTGATCTGCTGACTGACGCTGTAGGGCAGCCGCGTTTCGGCCAATTCGGCGAAAAAGGGGGTACTGAGCACCATAGTCATTAAGGAGCCGTAGCCGAACATAATGAAGGGAAAAATCAAGTCAAGTTTCTCTGGTGTCATACTCCCTTTTCGGAACAGTTTCTCAAGTTGTTACAGGACGAAGTTCCAATTTTGCAGAAATACTTCGCGGCACGAGATTTGATGTCTGTTTCTTTCTTGTGGAACTCTGATAGTCTGACGGCAGTTCTGTGGGCTGATGACAAAAGTAAACCCTACAAGAATATATATGGGGGCTGTCCCTGACGATGGTGTGCAAGCTCACCTCGAGTGAGAAGCCTAAAGTTGTTAAATGGCCACCCACCTTGGGAAAACGGGTTTACTTCGATCATTCAGACCCACAGCTTTTTTTTGCTAGCCTTTCCGCTAGTGGCGCCCCTGCAAAGGCCTAGGGCCTGATTCACGGCGCTTCCCCTCTCGAGAGAAGTGTCTCAAAATGAAACATGATGGTAGAGCGACGATTTTTGGCATTGGAGTTGCTGAAGTATACTCCTGTGTTCGCTCTCTTAAGGAGGGACGATTATGCTGTTTAGATTTGAGACACTTGTCAAAATATCGGTGTTCACTTGTGCTGTTGCGTTCGCGGCAACTGCTGGCGCCGCTGATACGGCGAAGCCGGCCGATGTTTCTACAGCTTCAGGGGATGCAACATCGTCGGCAACCCTCCAACAAAGCTCTTCTTGTGGCGACGTCGAAAAGGCAGCGAGGTCCGGCTTCATCTGTGAAGGTGCGAAGACTCCCGAGGGAAAACAGGCGTGCCTTGACCGAGTCAGTCGTGCGGAGGCGATGTGTACCAGCCAGTCAGGCTGCGCGGGAGCCATTCAAAAATACAAAGATGCCCAATCTAAATTCAAAGACGCTTGTCAAAAGGCAAATCTGGATGAAAGCGGAGAAAGCGGAAATTTCTCTTGCAGCAAAAAAATCCAAGAATGCAACAGTCTCGAAAGTTTGAACGCTAAAAAATCGAGCAGTGCCACCTCAAAGCTCCCATATAATCTGAGCTTGGCTAGGATACAGAAGCGCAAATGTCCTGCGGCCCTAAGCAAAGATTTAGACAAACTAAAAGAAGATCTTAAGGATCAAGAAAAGTCCGTCAAGGAGCTCGAGGAAAAAAATATAACTGCGACTGAGGATGCAAATAAGGCCAAATCCGAATCCCGTAAGGCGGAAACCGAAGCCGGCGACGGCGCGAACACCGCAGAGGCCGAGCACCTAGATAAGGTCACGCAAATTCAAAAAGCGCAAGACGACGCCATTAAAGAACAGACCAACCAGTTGGTCGCGCTACAAGGGCAGATCGACCAGGCATATACCCAACTTCGCGGTGTTGAACAGGCAAAAGCAGAAGCACAGGCGACCTACGAAGAGACGATGGTGCAGATCGATATGAATTGTCGAGCGAAGGCCTCTGCCGAAGTTGCAAAATTGCAAAGTGAAATGGCGCCCAACCTTGGCTCACAAAGAAGTATGTGGTCATATGTTGGCCTAACCAGCCGGCAAGCCTGGCAACGACAAGCCGCGAAGTTCTACAAATATTGCGCCGCTGACTCGGCGACAATCGAATCCAGAACAAGTGCTCAACGGGCACGGGCGCTTAAATATAAAGCTGCAGAAAGCGCTCGGGCGACCGCGTTGGCCGGCATTCAAAGTCTTCAAGCCCAGATGTTAAAAGTACGATCCGACCAGGGTTGTGGAATGGGCGGACCCGCGGGTCAGCAATTTTCTGAGACCGATACGTGCAAAGGCCTTCGCCAAACGGCTTCGGATTTGGAGAAGGAGGACTATCTGTTCAATAAAAAACAGGACACCCTCGACGCAAAAAAACGAAGCGCGTTTGAAGATTCCACTCAAGCCGCTCTTTTGCAGAAAAGACGGCTATTTAACAATACACAAGAAGTTACTGACGAAAAGAAACGCCTGGAAAATATGCGACAATATACTGAGCTCGCGTATCAGGCCGCCCCGTCTGGCCCGCCAGATCCCGACTCCACTAAAAACGCATGGCGGACCTATGGCAATCTTAACTCTGCCGCATCCATACTTGCCAGTGAATCTGAATGTAAAGGCGCCCAAATCGACGAGGTAAAAAAGGCAAAGGACTATCTGAATACAATCTATCCCGGCAGTGCCGGTGACGATAAAAATATTATAGAGGCGCCCGCGCCTTTAGCCCCCGCATCGACCACACCGCCCAAAACGGATGGCGCCGGCGCGGCTCCCGAAAATTCTCATTTTGGCGGACCACACTAAATTTGGCGGCGCCTCGCGGCCATGCGCGGCGCTCTAGGACTTACCTTCTAACCCTCTCTTAAGTATACTGTGCTTTCGCAATCTCTCCCTGAGGTGGAAGCATCTATGTTCTCAACACGTAATATCGTTTTAGCTGTCACGGGTTTGGTCATCTTCGGCGTCATCGCGGGCTTTGCGATTCTGGCGAAGTTCAATGCGGATCTGCCGCAGATGATTAGCATCGCGGATTATAAGCCGCTGCTCGTGTCTGAGGTCTATGATCGCAACAATAAGAAAATTGGTGAGTTCTTTCGCGAAAAGCGGATCTTGATGGCTTACGATCAGATTCCGAAGCACCTCGTGCAGGCTTTTGTGGCGGCAGAGGATGACACTTTTTTCAAACACACTGGAATTAACTATCTCGCCATTGTGCGTGCGTTCTTTGCCAATATTAAAAGTGGGCGAAAATCTCAAGGCGGATCGACGATCACTCAGCAGGTGGCGCGCTCGCTACTCTTGAGCAGCGAAAAAACCTATGGCCGCAAAATCCGAGAAGTTTTACTGGCGCAGAAAATGGAGAAATCCTTAAGCAAAGAGGAGATTCTTTTTCTTTACCTAAATCAAATATATTTAGGTCAAGGTGCACACGGCGTTGGCGCGGCAGCCCAAGTCTATTTTCGTAAAGACGTCAAAGATCTCACGGTGCCTGAGGCCGCGATTCTGGCGGGTTTGCCCCAAGCACCCAGTCGCTACTCACCTATCACCAATCCTTCGTCGGCAAAAGAGCGTCAGCGCTATGTGCTGAATCGAATGGCCGAGGTCAATTTTATCACCAAGGCCGAAGCGCAGACGTATGCGAGTCAGCCAGTGCGCCTTTTCGTTTGGCAAAACTTCCGAGAGCTGGCGCCATCTTATCTAGAGACTGTGCGCCAGATGTTAGTGAGCGAGATTGGCGAAGAGTTGGTCCTCGACAAGGGTATTAAAATTTACACCGGCCTAGATCTCGACAAGCAAATAAAGGCGCAAGAGGACGTGCAAAAAGGTTTGCGCGAGCTCGACAAGCGCCAAGGCTATCGCGGAGCTTTAAAGAATCTCACAGACTCAAAGCTCGTCGCCGAATTGTTGCAAGAGACGCGCAATCAGTACATGGATGAATTTTCACCAGAGCGGATCTTGAAACCCGATGGGACTTTTGATCCGCGCGGGCCACTGAACCTAACTGGAAAAGATGAAAAGGGTACGCCTCTTCCCGTGCTCGCAGTCTATACGCCGATTGGGAAAATCGTTCAGGGCGTGGTCACTAAAGTCGACGACGAGGCCGGCTTGACCTATGTGCGCTTCGGCGAAAGCAAGGGCTTGATCGATATCGAGACCATGGCGTGGGCACGAAAGCCCGATTCGAATATTCGTATGGAAGATGCCCCGGTTAAAAAACCATCGAAGGCTTTGAACGTTGGCGACGTGATCGTCGTGAAAGTAGCGGATAAAGAATTTAAGTCCGAGCGCCTGGCTAAATTAATTGCCGAGCAAAAGAAGAGCAAAAAGGGAAAGGCGGGCGCGACGCTCGATATTCCCGATTTGAAAACATACGTTCGCTTGGAGCTCGAACAAGAGCCCTTAGTCGAAGGCGCCTTATTTGCCGTCGATCAAAAAACGGCGGACGTGATTTCACTCGTCGGAGGCTACGACTTCGCCCGCTCAAAATTCAATCGCGTGCTTCAGGCCGCGCGCCAAACCGGCTCGTCGTTTAAGGCGTTCGTTTACCTCTCCGCGCTTGATAAGGGCTATACTCCTGCCACGCCGATCATCGATGCGCCTATCGTTTTCGATGAACAGGTCGAAGAGGGACAAGCCGATGCGGACGTTAAAATCGGCAAAGACGGAAAACTTCCCGAAGCTGAGACCAAGCAGTGGCGGCCGAAAAATCACGGCAACAAATTCGGCGGAGATATTTTATTTCGCAATGCCTTGATTCGCTCACTCAATGTCCCCGCGGTGAAGGTGATTGAAAAAACCGGCGTCGATTGGGCGGCGACTTATGCACGACGCCTAGGGATTTTTAGTCCGCTCAATATGGACTTTACCCTCACGCTCGGCTCCAGCAGTGTGACTCTTTATGAAATGACTCGCGCGTTCGGAATCATTGGTCGCCAAGGCGTAAAGCTAGCACCAATCATGGTGCGCAAAGTTTTAGATGCTGAGGGAAAAGAGATCGCGACAAACATCACCCTCGATCAAAGATTTAAAACTGAGCTTCAACGCATCGATCAGGATTTTGAAGAGCGCCGACAAAAATACCTCGCCAATCCTGAGGCGAATAAAAAAGAGCCGCCGATTTTCTTTGCTGACGAAAAACAAGTGATCCGCCCGCAAACAGCCTATGTGCTGACCACCATCCTGCAAGGCGTGATCGATGAGCCCGGCGGAACTGGCGGAGCCGCTCGCTCGCTAGGACGACCGGTGGCGGGCAAAACCGGTACAACTAACGGCTATTACGACGCTTGGTTTATCGGTTTTACGCCCGATATCGTCTCCGGCGTTTGGGTTGGATTTGACAACGAAAAATCGCTTGGACGCGCTGAGGTTGGTGGTAAGGCGGCATTGCCAATTTGGTTGGATTATATGAAAGTGGCCCACGAAGGCCTGCCTCCGCGCGGCTTTCCGGTTGCTGACGGTGTGGTATTTGCCAACATCGACAACGAAACCGGGCGCCTGGTTTCTCCGGGTTCGAAGTCGGTGGTCCGCCAAGCCTTTGTGGACGGAACCGAGCCCGGCTCGGCCGGTAATCCGGAGAGCAAAGAGGAAGACCAAAACTTCTATAAAGAGGATCTATCCGATTGAAGTCGATTCACGCATGGGGAATAAAGCAGAACAACTTGAAGAGCGTCGAGGTCAATATTCCCTTGGGCTCGTTCACTGTTGTCTGCGGCCCGAGCGGTTCAGGTAAAAGTTCTCTTGCGTTTGAAACGCTCTATGCCGAGGGTCAGCGCCGTTACATCGAAAGCCTCTCCAGTTACTCTCGCCAATTTTTAAATAAAGCGCCGAAGCCGGATCTAGAGGGAATTGAGAATATTCCCCCCGCGATTTCGATTGAACAGAAAAATTCTGTGAAGTCTTCACGCTCGACGGTCGGCACAACCACTGAGCTGGTCGACTATTTGCGTTTAGTGTTTGAGAAAATCGGCAAGGCGTTCTGCCCGACCCATCATATTCCATTGCAGGTGTATTCTCCGTCGAGTGGTGCAGAGAAAATTTTAAAGGAGTTTCGTGGTGAGCGCGGATTTATTTTGGTGCGCGTACCCGCCGCCGACCGCTTGATCTCGGGCAAGGCCTCTGAGAAAAAACTTTTAGGATTACTCAAGAGCGAAGGCTTTCGCCGAATCTACGTGGCCAAAAAGACGGCGCGCAAACTCGCGTGGAAAAAAGGTGCGGCTTTTGCGCAGATGAAGATGGGGGAAGTCCTTGACCTCGACGATGCGGAATTTACTAAAAAGGGCGTTCCCAAAACTGAGTTTCACATTGTCGTTGATCGCTTAGTCTTTGCCCCCGACGATCAAGGCCGCATTGCCGACTCGCTCGCGCAAGCGTTCGCCGCGAGCATGAAATTTTCAAAGACCTTTACTTCGGCGCAAGCGGAAGTGCTCACGGTCGATGGCAAGCGAATGCTCCTAAGTGAGGAAAACTCCTGCTCGGTCTGTGCGTTTAAATTTCCGCTAATCACCTCGGCACTATTTTCTTTTAATTCGCCGGTGGGCGCGTGTGCGGAGTGCAATGGGTTTGGTAATTTGCTCACTTTAGATCCCGCGAAAATTATTCCGGACCCCCAGATGAGTATTGCCCAGGGAGCGATTGCTCCGTTTGCTATGCCAAGCGCCGCTTATGATCGTAAATCGCTGCGCGCGCTATGTAAAAAAATGAAGATCGACATCGATGCACCGTGGAGCAAACTCAGTGAGAAACATCGCCAGCTGATTTGGAATGGCAGCGACGATTTTTACGGCGTGAAGGGTCTTTTTGAATATCTCGAGACAAAAAAATACAAAATGCATGTCCGCGTTTTTATTTCGCGTTTTAAAAGTCCATTTATCTGCCCCACCTGTAAGGGCGCGCGATTAAAGTCCGAGTCGCTACAAGTCCTCGTACGCGACAAAAATATCGCGGCGATGACGGCCATGACTCTGGAGGAGCTATTTAGTTTTATGCAGACGATTGACCTGACTGAGAGCGAAGCCAAGATTTGCGCGGAGCCGCTGCGCCAAATTCGCGAGCGACTGCGCTATTTAAATGACGTCGGCGTGGGTTATCTCACCGTCGATCGCCCAACACGCACCTTGAGCGGCGGCGAGTTTCAGCGTCTGCAGTTGGCCAATCAGCTCGGCATGGGCCTTTCGCGCACGCTCTATGTTCTGGATGAGCCCACCGTGGGATTGCATCCGCGCGACACTGAGCGATTGATAGGTGTATTGAAGCGGCTGCGCGATGGCGGGAATACTTTGCTCGTCGTCGAACATGATCACGATGTGATTCGCAACGCGAGCCATGTGATTGAGATGGGTCCCGGCTCTGGACATCTCGGTGGAGAAGTCATTTTCGCCGGCGATTCGCATCAGTTTCTGACCACACCTCAATCCACGACCGCGGATTTCTTGCGACCGAGTAAGAATTGGGTTCCACTGCGTGATCCGCGGCCTGTCGATATTGGGGAATACAAGTACACACTCTCGTTTAAAGGTTGTACGGGCCATAATTTAAAAAATGTTTCCGTCGATATCCCGCTGAACCGACTGGTGACGATCACCGGAGTGAGCGGCTCTGGAAAATCGACCTTAGTGAGTAAAACGATTTACCCGGCCGTCGCCCGCCATCTTGGCGTGGAGTTTTTGCCGGGGATGCCGTACACCTCGGTCAAAGGTCTCGACGAAATTAAGGGTGTTGTTCTGATCGACCAATCGGCCATTGGCAAAACCGCGCGCAGCAATCCGCTCACTTATTTAAAAATATTCGATGCGGTTCGTACGATCATGGCCTCGTCGTCTGAAGCTCGCGCCCAAGGTTACACCGCCGGAACTTTCAGCATCAACGTCGATGGCGGCCGCTGTCCGGTTTGCAAAGGCCTCGGCTACGAGACCGTGGACATGCTTTTCATGGACGATATCGAAATCAAATGTGACTCTTGCGATGGCAAACGCTATCGCCCGGAAGTTCTCGAGATTGTATATAAACATAAAAACATCGACGACATTTTGAACATGACCGTCAGCGAGGCCATGGACTTTTTTGTAGCCTACCCGAATATTCGACGTCCACTTTCAGTTTTAAAAGAAGTGGGCCTGGACTATCTCAAGCTCGGGCAAAGTGCGAACACCCTGAGTGGGGGCGAATCCCAGCGCATGAAGCTGGCGCGAGAACTCGCCGGCGAACATCAGCAACGCACCCTCTATATTTTAGATGAACCAACCACAGGATTGCATTTTCGCGAAGTTCACTTGCTGCTTAAGGTATTAAATCGCTTAGTCGAAGCCGGCAGCAGCGTTTTGTTGGTCGAGCATAATCTTGAAATCATAAAACATTCTGACTACCTCATAGATCTTGGCCCCGAAGCTGGAGAAAAGGGCGGCGAAATCATGGCGAGTGGAACTCCGCACGACCTGATGAAAAAAGCTGCGAAATCGCATACTGGCCGATTTTTAAAAGCCTATGTCGATGAACTGGCTCCCAAAAAGGCGACACGACATGAACTTGATACTTAAGATTCTATGGCCCGAGCTGCGGGTGCACGGTCGTAAGCTGATCCTGGTGTTGATCACCGGCATTTTGGTGAGCGCATTTAAGGCATCTGTGCCGCATTTGATGGGCATGCTGATGGACACCTGGAAGGCGCGCGACGCAACGCGAGCGATCCAATTTCCGCTGATGATCACCGCCGTGTGGATGATTTCTGGAGTTCTTCGCTATTATCATATGTTCTGGATGCTCTATATATCAGAGCTGGTAACGGTCAATCTGCGCCGTCAGTTGATGAACAAGTATCTCACACTCAACTTAGGTTTCTTTCAGAACTTTGTCAGTGGTTCGGGCGGACTGATCTCGCGCATGCTCAACGATATCGGGGTGATCCAAGGCGGGTTTCAAAAGATCGCTGATCTGGTGCGCGAGCCGTTTATGGTGATTTTTAGTTTCGGTTATTTGATTTATCTCGATTGGCGACTGACGCTGTTTATTTTGACCGGCACTCCGATCATCACTGCAGTCTTGCGAAAGTTTTCGCGCAGTGTGCGCAAGTACTCAAAGCACAATCAAGAGTCCATGGAGGATCTGACTCAGATTCTCAAAGAGAGTCTCGACGGCACCCGCATCGTGCAGTCTTTCAATTTGCAAAACGAGATGCGCAGTCGCTTTGAGACTCAGGCCAGTAGTTTTTTACATTCGAAGAGCAAGATTATCTCCCGCGAAGAGGCCTCAGGCCCCGTTTCCGAAAGTATCTCTGCGTTTTTTGTGGCGCTACTGCTGATGTACATTGGGCATCAAGTGATCAACAACCATCTCGACGAGAGCGGTTTTGTGAGTTTTATCGCCGCCATTACGTTTTTGTCGGATTCAGTCAAAAAAGTGCAGGGTGGATTTATTCGCGTACAACAATCCTCTGTGGCACTTGAGCGGCTGCATAATATTTTAGCCAATACCAATGTCGTACCAGAGATCCCCCATGCGCAGCCATTCCCCGCGGATTGGGAAGAGATTGAGTTTCGCGGTGTTTCGTTTCGCTATGAAGAGAACGAAGTCTTGCGCGGTGTGAATTTGAAAATTCGCCGCGGCGAACAAGTGGCACTCGTCGGCTCGAGTGGTGCGGGAAAATCGACGCTGATCAATTTGCTTCCACGCTTCTTTGATCCGACCGTGGGCGAAATCCTGATTGGTGGCGTTCCGATTCAAAATATCAGCCTGCACGACTTGCGCTCTAACGTCGCGCTGGTCACCCAAGATGTATTTTTATTCTCAGATACGGTCGAGCGGAACATTTGGTCCGGGGATTTTGCGAAACCTGCCGATGGCGTCGAGTCGGCGGCACGCCTTGCCAATGCGCACGATTTTATCTCGGCAAATCCAGAGGGTTATCATGCCCGCGTCGGCGACCGCGGCTCACGCTTCTCGGGCGGGGAAAAACAGCGCATTAGCATTGCGCGAGCGATATTCAAAAATGCACCGATTCTGATTTTAGACGAGGCCACCAGCGCGCTCGACTCTGAGAGCGAAATGGAAGTGCAGAAGGGTCTCGACTCTCTAGTCAAAGGTCGAACGGCCCTGGTCATCGCGCATCGCCTGTCGACGATTTCAAAATGCGATCGAATTTTAGTGATGGATAAAGGTGAAGTGATCGAGCAGGGAAATCATAACGAGCTCATGGTACAAAAAGGCGCCTATCACCGCTTCTTCCAACTGCAATCGCGGTTATAAACGCCCGTTCAATCTTTACGCAGCGTCGTCGTCCGTTTTCTTTTTCTTCTTCGCTTTTGCGTCCTTCTTTTTCTTCGCGACCTTGTCTTTTGCAGACTTGCCCTTGCCCGTTTTGTCTTTGGTTGCTTTCGCAGACTTAGCCTTGCCCGCCTTTATCTTTTTCACATGATCATGGTGTGCGGGAGTCACAAGATTCGGTCGCTTGGACGCTTCAGGCTGCGGCACTTTCGGCTTAGTATCGCCCTCGACCTGTTTCAGCTCATCTTTAAACCCATCCGTATCACCTGGGTCGGCAGTGGCTGGGGTTGTCGCCGGTTGCGAAATGGGGGCCGGATCAGGTTCGGTATTAAAGTCATCATCACCCTCGGCGAAACTCACGCACGCAAACCAAGTTAGCATCACCAGCATCGCGGTTTTAGTTAATCTCATTCGATTCTCCCTATTCCAACTAGGGTCGCGAGGTTTACCGACGATGGCAACACCGACAGGACCAAGGTCCTGTAAAATTAAAGTTGTACAAAATTTTGACGATAAGAACTTAGGCAAGCACTTAGAGGAGTTGAAAGATGATCAATTGGGATGAGTTTGAACATATACATGTCATTAAGAAGCTAAAACAAATTCTTAACTCCTGGTGGAACATCGATGTCGTATTTACTGACGAACGCGGACAGCTGCGCGGCACCGACACCAAGAGCTTCACTTTCTGCAATCCGGCGGTCTCGACTTTCTTAGCAAAAGACACCTCGCTGCAAAGCTTAGCCGACACCGTACAAAAATCTTTGGAAGAAGTTCGCTCTTCTGGCAATCGTTACGTAGTTCGCAAATGGGAAACTGCAGGTTTCGACATGGCGATTGTACCAATCATGATTGAAAATGACTTTATGGGTTGTGTGGTAGCTCTTGGCTTTATGAAAGACCGCCAAGCCGTCGCACGTATTTCTGAAGTTCGTGAGCGCATGGCAATTTTTGGAGCCAGCGGTGACACCATCGATAAGGCCATTGGTAAAATCAGCTTTATTGACGACCAAGATCGCGAGCACTTTCTTGAGCTTGTTGAATTGGTGGCACAAGAGGTTGTGACTCTGCACTTAGAGATCACCACTCGCGAAAATCGCATCAAAGAATTGAATAAAGAGCTCGGCAGCCGCTACAAGTACGACAATATGATCGGTAAGTCGAAGCCGATGCAAACTCTCTACGGAATGCTCGATAAGATTAAGGGCGCCGATAGCACCGTGCTGATTCAAGGGGAAAATGGAACTGGTAAAGAGTTGATCGCCAAAGCGATTCACTATAACTCCTTACGCAAAGACAAAGCCTTCGTGATCCAGAACTGTTCCGCCTTCAATGACAATTTGCTTGAGTCGGAGTTGTTCGGTCACGTCAAAGGATCATTCACTGGCGCCGTTCGCGATAAAAAAGGTCTTTTTGAAATGGCTGACAAAGGTACGTTTTTCCTAGATGAGATCGGCGATACCTCACCGACCATGCAGGTGAAGCTCCTGCGCGTGATCCAAGAGGGAACTTTTATTCCTGTCGGCGCAACAGAGAGTCGCCGCGTGGACGTGCGTATCGTTGCCGCAACAAATCGCAATCTTAAAGATATGGTTGAGCAAGGTGTTTTCCGCGAAGACTTGTACTATCGCTTAAACGTCATCAATATCACGGTGCCGGCACTGCGCGATCGCAAAGAGGACATTCCGTTCCTCGCCGAATTCTTTATGAACAAATCTCAGGCCGCGAATGCCGCCGGAGCGCCGAAGAAGATCCTGACTAAGCGTGCACTCGAGAAGTTGTACGATTACGCTTGGCCTGGAAACGTGCGTGAATTGCAAAATGAAATGGAAAGATTAATTGTGCTTTCTGGCCCGGAGAGCAAGATCACCGCCGACATGTTATCTCCTAAAATTCTCGAACTTGGGGACAAAACCAAGGTTCAGGGCGCCCGTCTTCACGGTAAACTTAAAGATGCACTCGAAGAGCTCGAGCGCGACATGATCCGCGAGGGCCTACGCCGCACCGGTTGGAATAAATCCAAGCTTGCCAAAGAGCTGGGCATCAGCCGTGCCGGTCTGATTATGAAGGTTGAGAAGTACGGTCTCGACAAGCGTAAGATGTTGAAATAAATTCTGCTTTGTTGATTTTCTAAAAGGCACTGGTCACCCCAGTGCCTTTTTGTTTTGAGCTGACCCTACGGCACGGGCTTTGAAGAGAGCTAAGCCAAGGTTGGACATACAATGATTGAAAATACTGGTTTTGAGGAATCACCGAATCGAATTATGCGATCGGCGCGCGTACTTAAGGCTTACTTTGAAAACAAGTTAAAGATGACCCTGGAACTCTTAACCGAGGCCCCGGCCGGTCCGCTCGACGAGGGCGTACAGTTTGATATGCAGCTCAGCTCCTGGGGAATCTGGGGCGTGCGCTCTTCGGCTCCACTGACCGAGAAAACTCAATCTGATATCTCATCGTCCTTTCACAGCCTAGTGGGTGCGATGAAGAATCTTGAGGACCGTCGCGAAACGCTGGCGCGCCTGCACGACAAACTAGAGGCCTCTCTAGAGGAACTGCCCGCCAATGTGATTCCCATGCGCCGCCCTTTCGCTCCGAAAATGATGGGCTTTTCTTCGGTCAAAGATAAACGCTGGATTTTAAAACTGGATTGTTTGATTGAGTCACCCGATGTTTCTGAAATTCATAAAATGGCGTTTGAGTTGCACTCGCAAAGTCAGCGCTATGCATTTATCGAATATCGCGATTTGGAAAGAACTTGTCGTTTGAACTTGTCTGAGCTTTTAGAACTTGGCGCAATCAGTCTCTTTATCCCTAGCATTATGGAGCTGACTCATAGTGAGCAGGAAGTTTTGCGTCAGTTGATGGAGCTCGACACCTTGCAAAGACCCTTACTGATGGTGGGTGCGAGTATGCCCTATTCGGATCTACGCTCGGAACCAGCCATTCATCTTGAATTTCTGGTCCTGCTCTCGCGTGCGTACATTAAACTCACGCGCCCTTTCAACGAATACAAGGATAAGGGTTTAATCCACTATTTCCTCGACAGCCTCTCGCAAAACCCGACATAATTGTCGGGTATATCTGCGTAGGGGGATTCTTTTGAGTGCGCAACTGACTAGCGACATCACGCGATTTATTAGTCAAAAGATCGGTACCGGCGATTTCGAATGCTTGCAGCTGGCGGGCGACGCTTCGACGCGAAAATACTATCGCATTGTTTTTGAGAATCAATCGCGCGTGCTGATGAGTTGGGAACCCTTTCCTGATCCAGTACTGTATCCATTTCTGAATGTTTTAGAGCATTTTTCGAGCGTCGATGTGCGCGTGCCCAAAGTCGAGGCCTTTTCTCCCGAGCTCGGCGTCGTTTTACTCGAGGATCTCGGAGATCTCACGCTCGAACGCAAATTCTGGGAAAATCAAAACCAGCAAATGGCAATGCCGTTTTATGCGCAGTCGGTGGATGAAATTATTAAGATTCATTTTCTCGCATCGAAGCCCATTGCGCGCCCAAGCATCTGTCAGCAGATTCAATTCGATACGGCTAAATTTATGTGGGAGATGAACTACGCACGCGAACACTTCTTAGAAAGCGTTGGCGGCATTCGTCTAACCGACAGTGATCAGAAAAAGTTGCAAGCCGAGTTTTTAACGGTTTGCGATACTCTTGATAAACAGCCAAAGTTTGTCTGCCATCGGGACTATCATTCACGCAACTTGATGCTGAAGCTGGGTCGAATCTACGTCATTGATTTTCAAGATGCGCGACTTGGACCTATTCAATACGACCTCGTCAGTCTAGTTTATGACTCTTATGTGAACCTTTCCACTGAGAGCATAGACACCATCAAGACGGACTATATTGATAAGGCTCGGCAAAGCGGCCCCAAAGGCGTCATTCGCGCGGACTTCGAGGAGATTTTCAAAGCACAAACCATTCAACGCTGCTTTAAAGCGTGTGGAAGTTTTTCGAGTTTCTTTGCCATGCGCAACGACACTCGCTATCTGAAATATATAAAGCAAACGGCTCAGCTTGTGGCGCGTTCACTCACCGAGGACGGACGCTTTCCGCTCTTCGCCTCTTTGCTCACTCAGCATGGGCTACTTGAGAAAGACTACGACGCCTTATGCGCGCCCTGATTCTTTCCGCCGGCCTCGGCGAAAGGCTTCGCCCGTTGACGCTCAAGCGCGCCAAACCGGCCATTGAATTTTTAAACATGCCGATGATGGCGTTCCCGTACCATTGGCTCGACAGCGTAAATTTGAGTGACGTGGTTTTCAACACCCATCATTTACCCGATAGCATTCGCGTTGCTGCGATGCATGTGGTGAATCCAAACACGCAGTTACACTTCACTCACGAGGACGCCATTTTAGGGAGTGGCGGGGGAATTTGGAACGCGCGCTTTCATTTGCAATGGGACGCTACTTTTGCCGTTGCAAATGGCGATGGCGTCGTCATCTTCGAAGAGCCTGACACGATTGAGCGAATGTTACGCTTTCACCAAAAGCAAAATGCTCTTGCCACGATGCTGGTTTGCCCACTCGAAGGGGTCGGCACGCGGATTCCCGGAGTATGGCTGGATAAATACGGCGAAGTCGGTAACTTTGGAAAAGCTCCGACAAAAGATTATCTTGAATGTCTACACTATGCTTCGATCATGTTTGTTTCAGAACGCGTATGGAGCTATTTGCCCGATGGTGAATCGAATATCCTCTATGATGTTTTTCAAGCGGCCATGGCTAAAGGTGAGAAGGTTTTTGGTTATCGCGTGGACAATATGCGCTGGTTTGAGACTGGCTCGAGTGCGGATTACCTGACCGCCTCTCGCGCATGTCTTGAAGAATTGCGACAAGGGACTCGCTATGGCGAGAGTCTACGCGGGATGCTCGATCGCTTTGCGCCGAACTACCACGCGAAGAGTGATCTCAAGGAGCTGCGCTTAATTGACGACTCGGCGACACTAGCGAGCGGAGTCACGCTTCGCGACTTCAATGTCATCGGTGAAAATGCCGAGGTCGGAGCGAAAACTCAGCTCGAGAGCTGTGTCGTTCTACCTACGACCCACCTTGCTTCCGGTGAGTCGCATAAGAGTAAAATTTTAATTTAGTTATTTTGATTTCGCAGTGACGCTGGCCGGTGAGCGCACAGAAACGCCCGCATCCATAAAGTGGTTTGTCTGACGTTTTCTTTCATAGGCTACGTGAACCATCTCGAAGATATCCTGACCTTTGACGCCAATCGGGTCGCCATCGAACATGACGGTTTTACCAGCGACCATTTGTTTTTTCTGAGCCGCATTGAGCGCCCACGGATTCAGGGGTGTGCCGGTGTGAAATTCTTCGCCATTGTTTGCGGCCGGAGACCCTCCGCCGCCACCTTCGGAAACCGCGACCCCCGACACTCGACCTTTTGACATTTCGTCATTGAGCGCGCCAAGAACTTTCTGTGCTTCTTTTATCGACGCCGGGTCCATCCCAGCAGCCGCCATTCCTGCAGAAGAACCAAACGACGATGAAGGCGCGAATGTTCCGTCCGGCAATTTCACTCCGTCTGCTGTGACCTTCATCCCTGCCTCGTCGAGCTTCGCCTGAGCCGCCTTCGTATTCGGATCAGTATAACCACCCTTGCCTTTGCCCAAGTCAGGATTTTTAGTCTCTTTGATTGCCGAAGCGTACGTCGCGGCTGACTTATCAGCCGCCGCGGAGTCCGCGGCCGCCTGTGCAAGTGCCATCATACCCATGGCAATCAATCCCATATTCGGAGGCTTCATTGCCATCCCCGCAGCGATCAACGCCGCGCCGGCAGCTGCGTTCATGCCCGAGCCTGCGCTCTGGGAATTCTGTCCTTCCGCTGCGGCAGGGGCAATGGAAGTTCCCGAGCTCGTCTCATTGACTCCGGCTGCGCCAGTGCTCTGTTGCTTCAAATTATTCTGATATACACTGCGCGCTAGATCTGCCGAGTCTTGTTGCGCATAAACGGGTCCACTCAGCGCCACACACATAAATAAAATAAGTTTGTTAGACATGTTCGTTACCTCTCGTATCATGGGCGACACTCCCACAAAATGCCAAGTCTGCACTTCTCCACCATTTTATTCGAAATTATCTTAAAAATATCCTCACCTTTGCCATTAATCTGAAAACGCTCCGATCCTAGACCTCCCAAATGGCGATCTGGATCCCTTTGCCCACCGGGCAGGTACTGACGAAGGTCCATGCCGAGCAAATGAGAACCCGCTCCAACTGCGCGTCCGAGTCCCGTGCGGCCAAATCCACGATTCGACTGATCGTAGTCATTGTTCGCAACACTTCGTGAATATCCGCCCGAGCGTTCGCCCTGCAAAATATCCGTGAAGCCTGAAGATCCCGGGGAGGCTTTAGAACCATTCACCGTCTTTCCACCTGTCAAGGCGGCCGAGGTATCGGATCCCCCCTGTCCGGGAATCGCCCCTCCACCATTGTTGGCCACCACTCCCGCTGGTCCGGGTGGCGGAGCATGTCCCGCGTCTTGCGGCCGATATCCGGAGTTGCGTCCCGCCGGACTGTCCGGAACATCGAAGGTACTCGCCGACGCATCTTTGGCTGCCTCCGTGAATCCATCCGAACCACGGTTTGCGGCAAGCGCGGCCGACGCGGTCTTCGCAGCAACATCCTCGAATTCTGAACCGCCACGGCCACCCGACGACGCAGGAAAGTCTAAGCCACTCGCATTAGACGGCTCAGCAGACGCCACATTCTGACAAGCACTTCCGTAGCCCTGTCCACTGGCACTGCCCAATCCCTGACTGCTGAGCGCATTGGCGCGCGCCTGCAGTTGATCGCAACGATCGGAGCGATCGCTCAACGCCACATAGGCATCTTGATAAATCGATTCATTCGCGCATCCATTGCAGCTACTCACCAAATTGGAATATTTCCGCGCGAGACTCATACAGGTGGAATGACATGAGCCCTGATTTGCCGCACAGACTCCGCCAAGAGTGGTGTTGACGTCGCCGCCACTCGAGCTCGCGGACTGCAGCTGTCGACAATACTCCGCAATCCCTTGCCCTGATCGCGGGCCTGCATTCGCCATCGCATTCACTTGATTGATCTTCGCACGATCCGCATTCGATGCACATGACAGCGGATCGCCACAACAACGAATCGCCGCAGATTCATACCCCGAGCACATCGCAATATCCGAATCCACCTGAGATTGCGCAGATTCAGAGGATTGGGATGGACTCTGAGACGTGGATTTCTGAGTCGGCGCCGCAGACGGCGGCGTCGCTGCGCTCTTCGTCACCGGTTGCTTTGGCCTGAGAACACTTAGCGGAGGCTTCAGCCGCGGGATGGGAATTGGGAGTGATGGGTTTTGATTAAAAGGCCGCTCCGAATCTCCGAATTCATCTTGGATCGACGTATCGATTCCTGCGATCTCTCTGCATTTGGCGACCAACGCGTCGCCGAGCTGAAGAGTCGAAATACTCTGCAGAGGGCAATCGCCGGGCGAACGCGCACTCAAACAAGATTGCTGAATCTGATTCGCCACCTGGGTTCTCGCCTGGTTTAGACACGCCGAATAGAGAACGGCGCTATCGTTCGCGTATGCGAAGTCTCCCAAGATGACACAGAGGTAAGAAACCACAACTACAGCGAATTTCGCGACCATGTCTCATTATCGTCATATTAAAGGTCCAGCTTTAGGACTTTAGGATAGGATGCCCAAAAAAATTTCACAGAAGGGTGTCTCAAAATGAGATTTTCTATTTTGAAATCGGCTTTTTTTCTTCCAGCTGAGCCAATTGCTCACGAGTAATACTATCAAAGCCAATGTGGATCGCATAGCTTTTCCCAGCAATACTAAACGGAGTATTGTCATTTTCGGGCTTCCCACCGGCCGCAATGATGCCGACGTTAACCAGCTCTCCATGGGTATCTCTTACCAACGCAATTCCACCTGAGGCTGTTTTGGTTGACGAGCAATCACTTATAAATATTGTAGAATGATCCGCCGTCGCTGGGTGAATCTTCTGTGCGTTACAGTTTTGTACGACCGGCTCACCCGGATCAACCGGCGTCTCCATTCGCAATTGGGCCGCAGAAATCAAAATTAATTTTGCGCCAATCACGACCTCCGCTCCAGTTGTATCTGTCTTGAAAGGCAACGCTGAAATAATTTTTCTCGCCCCGCCCAGAGACCCAGAATCTTTTATTTCATTTTTTATTCTCACGAACGCCATATCATTTGGTCCGTCTTTGTACGGATTCTCCGTTTTAAATCGGAATGAGTCAGGACTGAAATCCAACATGACTTTTTTGGGATTTGGAGTCTCCTGATTCAAAAAATAGCACTCCGACAGGGGCTCCCGCAGATGTCCTTGCTCGTCTATAAACGTGTGAACGTTTGTTACAATTTGACCGCCATCGCCGATCATCGCGCCGGAACCCTCCCCTCCGTTGCCATACTTGGTACCAGTGCATTTGATATATCCGGTGGTCTGCCGTACCTGAAGAATTTCCGCTGGAGAAAGGCCTAGTTTTGGACCCTTCATAACAACCCCACCGCGACGATCACCTTCGCCGGGATGCGCGACGACATTGACCTGTTGGAGCATTTCACGCCAAGTTTTAGTTTGGCTCGATTCATTGCAGCCCGTGGGTCCAAAGATCCCATCGCCATAGTTTACGAACCGGTCGACCGCAAGCGCAGACGCCGACGAAAACAAGGCAAAAATGAGAGCTACAAATCCGTTCAAATTCATGAATTAAACATCCTCGTTTCCACATAATAATACAGCCGACATATCAATATAGCACTTCTTATGCCCGCTTCAGGACGTTTGTATCACCTTTAGGGGGAGGGAGGTGACTAAATCTTTTACACGCAATAGAGCCGATTCCGTCAATGACGAGCCCTAAATCTTTTTGAGAAACCCGGGACATCGGCGGCAGTTTTTAGCGGAGTTTTGGTAATCACAGTAGTTTGTCTTACGGTCTGGCTGTTGCTAGTCCAGTTCTTTG
>JAYVPG010000034.1:0-8953 GCA_043757545.1 Pseudobdellovibrionaceae bacterium | reverse complement strand
ACATCTTGCCCAAACTCAAAGCCCTACTCGAGGAAGTCGGTAAGAAGAAAATCGAAGTGGAATACGTGGGACGCACTGAACGGGCCAGTCCGGCCGTGGGTTCGATTTATCAGCATAAAAAAGAACAGCAAGCGATCATCGATCAAGTATTTAAAGGCTAATGCAGTGGAGGTCTTTCTATGAAAACACAAATCAAAGTTCCGGCTGTCGGCGAATCGATCACCGAAGGTACAATCGCCCAGTGGACCAAGAAGAGTGGCGATTTCGTCAAGCGCGATGAAGTGGTGCTAATGCTCGAGACCGATAAAGCCAGTGTCGAAGTCGTAGCTGAAGCCGATGGAGTGATCACCATGTCTGCAAAGGCTGGCGATGTTGTGAAGGTGGGCAGCGTCGTTGGTGAAATCGATACCGATGGCAAAGCAAGCGCTGGCGCAACGCCGCCGGCGATGAGCGCCTCCGTTGCAAAATCGGATACGATGAGTCCTGCGGTTCGCCGCGTGGTCGCAGAAGGTGGACTCGATGCCGAATCCATTCCGGGAACTGGCAAAGGTGGACGTCTGACTAAGGCTGATGTCATGGGTGCGGGCGCGACCTCGACGAACTTCCCGACTATGCCAAATGTCACTCCCCGTGCCCCGATTGCTATTCCGAAACCCAAATTTGCATTGGGCGAGGAAGTCGTGCGTGAACCGATGACGACCATTCGTCGTCGCATCGCTGAGCGATTAGTGGAAGCGCAAAGTACCGCGGCGATTCTCACCACTTTCAATGAAATCGATATGACTGAAGTCATGGCGCTGCGGGCGAAGTACAAAGAAAAATTTGAAAAGAAGTTTGGCATCGGGCTTGGCTTTATGGGGTTTTTCGTCAAAGCCGTGATCGAAGGGTTGCGCGCCTTCCCGCGTGTGAATGCGTTTATCGAAGGCAATGATGTTCTATATCATAACTACTACAACGTGGGCGTAGCCGTGGGTACTGAGAAGGGCCTGATGGTTCCGGTCCTAAAACATACTGAACATATGACGTTGTCAGAGATTGAACTCGCGATCAAAGCCTATGCCCAGAAAGCACGCGATGGAAAAATTTCGATCGACGATTTAAGTGGCGGAACTTTTACGATTAGTAACGGTGGCGTCTATGGCTCATTGATGTCGACGCCCATTCTCAATCCTCCGCAAAGTGCAATTTTGGGAATGCATAAGATCGAGGAGCGGCCGATCGCCATCAAAGGTCAGGTCGTGATCCGTCCGATGATGTATGTCGCACTTTCCTACGATCATCGCATCATCGATGGTGCCGAGAGTGTGAGCTTTTTGGTGCGCGTGAAGGATTGTATTGAAGATCCCTCACGTCTGCTTTTGGAGATTTAAATGGCCAGCGAATCGTCAGGTGAAGTTTTCGACGTCGTCTACATCGGGGCAGGCCCGGGTGGTTACACTGGTGCGATTCGTGCGGCGCAACTGGGTTTAAAAACTGCGGTGATTGAAAAAGACAAGACTTTTGGTGGCACCTGTCTGAACGTGGGGTGTATCCCCTCCAAGGCTTTACTCGAATCTTCAGAACAGTACTCTGCGGCGCTACACGACCTCGCGGGTCACGGCGTGAAGGTCGAAAATGTAAAATTGGATTTGCCGCAGATGTTGGCGCGCAAAGATAAGATCGTTAAGGACTTGACCGGCGGTATTGCGTTTTTGTTCAAGAAAAATAAGATCACGTCTTTTGTGGGCAAAGGAAAAATCCTTTCGGCCAATCAAATTGAAGTCACTTCTAGCGATGGCATGAAGCAAGTGATTAACGCAAAAAACATGGTCCTTGCGACTGGCAGTGTGCCCAATGAACTCCCCTCCGTCCCGTTCGATGGCAAAAGTATTATCTCTTCAACCGAAGCTTTAAGTTTAGCTTCTGTACCTAAGCATTTGATTGTGATTGGTGGAGGCGTTATCGGTCTCGAGCTCGGCTCCGTCTGGGCTCGCTTGGGTGCGAAGGTCACCGTGCTCGAGTACTTCGATCGCTTATGCCCAGGTATGGACATACAGATGACAAAAAAACTTGAAACCATATTGGCCAAGCAAGGGATAGAGTTTTTATTCGAAGTCAAAGTCACCGGAGCAAAGCCGGGCAAGAATGGTGTCGAGGTCAGTTTTGAGGACATCAAAGCGAAGAGCGTAAAATCGCTGATCGGCGATGTCGTTCTTGTGGCCACCGGGCGCAGACCTTTTTCTGATGGCGTTGGCCTGGAAGCCGTGGGAATCGAAAAGGACAAGCGTGGGGTCGTTCAAGTGAATGATCACTTTCAAACCAGTGTTAAAAATATCTACGCCATCGGCGATTTGATTCGCGGACCCATGCTCGCGCACAAGGCCGAAGAAGAGGGTGTCGCGGTTGCCGAAATTATCGCAGGCCATGCCGGACATGTGAACTATGAAACCGTACCCAACGTGATTTACACCTGGCCCGAACTTGCGTCCGTAGGCGCAAGCGAAGAAGAGCTCAAACAAAAGGGCGTTGCGTATAAGGTTGGTAGCTTCCCGTTCTCTGCCAACGGCCGTGCCCGCGCGCTCGGCATGACTGATGGAATGGTCAAGGTGATCGCGGATGCAAAGACCGATCGCCTTCTCGGCGTGCATGTACTCGGACCAAGGGCCTCGGATATGATTTCAGAAGCGGTCGTGGCTATGGAGTTTGGCGGCAGCAGTGAAGATCTTGCGCGCTCGTTTCATGCCCACCCCACGCTTTCGGAAGTCATGCGCGAAGCTGCTCTGGCCGTCGACAAACGCGCACGACAAGGCTGACGCCACTTCGTTGAAACTCTACTTCACGTCGAAATAACTGACTTCGCTCCAGTCGGAGACACCCTTTGAATTTTCGGCGCGAACGCGCCAGTAGACACGGCCGCTAAGTTTAGCCTGCTTAAGCACCGATGCGGGCTCACTTAGCTTTCGACTTTCAATGATTTTAGAAAACTCGGGATCGCTGGACATGACGAGTAAATAGGATTCCGCAGATGGTACGGGACTCCATGAAAAGGCCACTGACAATCGACCACTTGAGGCCGGGGCGCGAGCACCTTTGCGAGGTGCGACCGCGACTGGTCGAGGCAACGCAAATGCCTCGCCGGGCTCAACCTCGGCGGTGTTGGAAAAGTCGCTGGTCAACTCGCCGGCTGCGTCGGCTGTTGCAACCCGGACATAGCGGATTGCATTTCCTCGTGAAAGTTTCAACCTCGGCTCTCTGCTGTTCACGACTTCAGCATTCGCAAGGCTGCGTGTCGGAGCCACCTTAACAATATAACGCTCCGCTAAGGGAACCGATTTCCAATCAATCACTCCAGATTTATAATTACTCCGCAACTTCGGCGCCGGCAGTCGAATATCGATTTCACCTTGAGCCACAATTCGACCGGGCATCAATGTCGAACTATAGGCGCGTGCCCGCCAGTAGGTTCGACCGGGAGTGGGGTATCGCCAAACTAATTTAGAGACATTGACGCTTTCTTCAGAGTTCAGCTGAGAGAAATCTTTTTCGCTTGAAAGCTGAACGACATAGCTGCGCGCACCCTGCTCTGGGCGCCACTCAAAAGCAGGGAACTGCTCCAATCGATCGGCAATAGAGGCCACACCTCGCACACCCTCTTTAAATTGCAGTGTCACCGCGATTTTTCCAGTTTCGGTTTTTGATTCTACGACAACCGGCCGGCTGATCTTAACCTCGCGACTCTCGCGTACGACCAAGTCTCGCTCTTCGCTCCATTCTGCCTTTTCAGTTCCCTCGGCTTTAACACGCCAGTAGTGAGTTCCAATCGGGACGATAGCCTCGTTCAATCGACAGCCCGACACAATTCGATCCAACGAAGGTTCAGTGAATTTTATGGATCGACTCAGCTGGATCCTGTAGTCATTCACCCCAGGCTTGCACGTCCAACTGAAATCGACATTCGCAGTCCGCGCATCCTCTTTGATTTCATAAACCCGCTTAGCGCTTGGAAAGCCAAGTTCTACCGGAGACAATTGTGAAATCGCAAATTCCTGGGGTTCCACTGGAGGCTGACCGGATTTAACCGGAAAGAGCCTCCAGTAGTATCGGCCTTCTGAGAGTACGCGGGCCGGCCGGAATGAATTTCCACTCACTGGTTCTTGAACAATGATCTTTTTAAAGTCGGAGTCCTTGGCAATTTGAATATCATATGTACCCGGCGCCAACGGATGCGACCAAAGAAAGGTCGGCAACTGCGAGGGATCCAACGCCAATACTTTGTGATCTTCCGGCTCGAGTAGTGCCATCGGTGCTGGCGTGGCCTTCACGATCGATGTATCCGACGCGCTCATATCGTCGGCTTCTACATGCGAGGGCGTCACCGGACGAGGTCGCTGCGACAAATCTTTCTTGCTCCACAAAGCTGTTGCGAAAAGTAAGAGCGTGACGACACCCAGCGCGATTTCAATGGTCCACGTCTTCTTCAAACCTTTAGCTGTCGATACCCGAAGCGCAGTTTGATCTGGATCGATCACTGTCGGCGAAGACTTATCGAGCGCACGCTTAAGGCGCGTGAGTGTTGAATTTTCCATCTCGATTTTTCTTGAAGCGACGATCAACGCTTCCACTTTTTCCGCCAACGCCTCTTGGGTACCAAAGGCCGGCGGCGGACGTCTATTGCGAAAACCGCGCAGGGCCTCGATCACCATGGGAATGTCGGCGTAGCGATCAATCGGACGTGTCGCGCATAGTCTGCAAACAATGTCGCGCATCTCTTGCGGAATTCGCGCTCGAGCCTCGCTGGAAAATACGATTTCAGGAGCAGTTGGATATTTTTTCATCACAATAGCCAAAGGCTTGCCAACTAAGCACTCATAAAAAATCGCACCCAAACTCCAATAGTCCGAAAGCATGGTCGCGCGAATTCCCGCTTTCATTTCTGGCGGCATATAGGGAGCGGTACCAATGATGACTCCCACTCGCGTCTCTTCAGAATCCAGGTCATCGACTTGCTTGGCGATACCAAAATCCAGAATTTTAATTTGTCCATTGGGCCGAAGCAAAATGTTTGAGGGCTTGAGATCGCGATGAATGATGTGGTTGTCGTGCAAACATTTCAGCCCTTCGAGCATCTGCTCGAAGATCGGGACAGCCTCATCCGCAGTGAGCTTTGAACCCAGCAGAAAGTCTTTCAACGAAATTCCGTCGACCAACTCCATCGCGATAAATTGCATGTCGCCGATTTTATCAATCGCATAGATCGTCACCACATTGGGATGATTGACCTTGGCAAGAGTCCGCGCCTCTTGCAAAAATCGGCGGATCAGCTCACCACTATCTTGCTCTTCGGGAGTGATGATCTTGATAGCCACACGACGCTGCAATTTATTTTCAACGGCCTCATACACTTCGCCCATTCCGCCTCGCCCAATAAGACGAGTGATCGTGTAATCGCCCAGCTGTATGCCAACACCTAAACTCCGCATCTATGATTTTTCGGCAATATAAGACAACACCTGAACCGACCAAAGCCTAGGAGAAGTCCCAAGCAGTGCTCCAGCAAACCCAGAAACCAGTTTTCAAAGGTCCAGAACTGCAAGCCTCTAGCTAAGTATCGATGCCCGTCGCCTTACGCACGCGCTGCATATAGGGAATCGATTTCGCGCGTGCCTTCTTTGCGCCCTCGCGAAGGAGGCCATCGATATAGCCAGGGTCCGCCATTAGCTTTTTATACTCTTCACGTGGACCGCTGAGTTTAGCATCCATCACCTGAAATAATTCTTCCTTAACCGTGCCCCACCCGACGCCCGCGGTAAACTTCGCGCGCATGGCCTCGATTTGATCCGCCGAAGCAAAGGCTGTGTAAAGATCAAATAAAATACTGCCCTCAGTCGTCTTTGGTGCCTCAGGCGGAAGTGAATCCGTCTTAATTCGCGCCACTAACTTTTTCAAACGCGCAGGCTCGTCAAATAACGGAATGTGATTGTCGTAGCTCTTACTCATTTTTCGACCATCGAGACCCGGAACATTATTATTCGATTTTTGAATCACCATCTGCGGCAAACGTAAAACATCACCATAGGATCGATTGAATTTCTGCGCGATATCGCGCGCAATTTCGAGGTGCTGAATCTGATCCTCACCTACCGGAACTTTATCAGCCGCAAACATTAAAATATCCGCTGCCATCAAGATGGGATATGTAAACAAACCCATATTCACTCCGAAATCTAAATCCTCTTTGCCCGCTTTTTCGTTGTCTTGAATCTTCGCTTTGTAAGCGTGCGCTCGATTCATCAATCCTTTGGGCGTAAAGCAAGCGAGCACATAGTAGAGCTCCATAATTTCCGGAATATCCGACTGGCGATAAAACATCGTCTTTTCAGGATCAAGTCCGCAGGCTAACCAGGTCGCCGCGACCTCCAATGTACCTTGACGTAATTTTTTCGGGTCATGGGCTGCGTTCAGAGCGTGATAATCGGCTACAAAAAACCAAGTCTCTGCTCCCGGCTGACTGCTAAAATCCAAAGCAGGACGAATGGCCCCGAGATAGTTGCCGATATGCGGCTGCCCGGTCGGCTGCACCCCAGTCAATACAGTAAATTTTTTTGAACCTTCTGCTTTGCCATCAGTCATCTCACTTAAGTTAAACGACGGAGCGCTCCGAGGCAACGACTAACCGAAGGTCTCGTTGTCTTCTGGGCGCCTGGAGTTGAGAATGAATACTGACGATGAGGGAGAACAAATGATCGGCGTGAGGCGAGTACTTTTAACTGGAGTCCTATTGACCGCGAGCCCAGCTTTCGCCAAAGCTCCTCCTGAGCCCTGTCACACGCGAAGCCGCCAAATGACACTCGTTAAAAACTGCTACACCGGCGAGATGATGAAGGCCAGTGAAGGCAGTGCGCAGTTTTTCTCATCGATCGATAGTAAAACGAAGGGGCCAAACTATTGCTTCAACTCTTTGGTCATGATCGAACATAAAAATGGCGAAGCGAAAATTCACCTGCATGTGATGCGGGATTCCAAAGATGGCAAATTTCACTCCTACTACTATGCACTCACTCCGACCGAGATCACCGCAACAAAAAAACAGCCGTCGACCGTATTGCTGCAAGGCCTGACCGGTGAATGCTTTGCTGGCGATCCCGAGGCCTGCGCCGGTGGAATTTTAAAGACGATCGGACTAACCAACACCGACCTTCCGATGGTCGTTGGCATCGGCAGAACCAATGCGGGCGCCTACACCGTCTCTCATCTAGTGCAAACCCGAGGCGAAATTGAAGCCATCAAATCAAAAGAGCTCGAACTTAAATCTGAAACCAATGCCGGCGTCGTCACCGATCGACTCTTGCAGGAGATTCGCAAAAAAATTATGACCGTCGCCCACACTAAACTCTCGGCGATGCATTCAGGCGCGTCGCCAAAAAAACTTGCCGATGCCTCTGAACAGTTTCGCTATTGCTCGATGGCGCTCGAGGGTTTTTTGAAAGATAAAAAAATGCCCGAACCGTTTACGACCGAGGAAAAAGCTGCGCTCACGGCTCTCACCAACTACATGAATGGTGATGCACATGTGAACATCGCGACAGCTTCACAAGAAAAGGCCTCGAACCGAACGCCGGCATCGCCCGGCTCATCAGCAACGGCGCATACTCGCAAACATTAGTGGAGCGCTAAGCTCGGTTTAATTTCCCAATTTAGAAAGAGAACGCCCGACGCCTCTTCGCGCTTGAGCGGCGACGAGAATGACCCCGCCCCAACTCCGACACTGAGTGGACCCGAGATATAGCGCACGACCGCAAACGGAAAGCGCGAGATCCCGTGCGTGGAATCCATTTGCGAATAGACCAGCACCCCGGCCAGCGACCAGCTACTTCCCAGCTTCACACCCACCATCCCGCGATAGATAGTCTCAGAGTCATCGGCGCCCGCGAGCGCAAAGCCCGCCGTGGGTTCGATAAATGCAGTGGCGGTCGTCTCACGCTGTGACCATCGTTCACGACGCCAGCGAAACTGTCCAAAGACCGGCCCGGCACCTAAGGTAACCTCTGCCAAGACATAAGTGTGATAGAAACGGCCCTGACATATATAAGTCACACAGTCATAGGAGCTATAGTCATGATCATTCTGAATCGCCTCACCCCCCGCCCGTCCACCGAGAAACGAAAGCGGATAAAATTCAAGCGCTGCATCGAGCGAGTTATAGCTGACCGCAGTTGAAGCATCGAGGCGTGGGCGCAGATATCCATACCAAGGTGAACTGCCCGGTCCACTGCCCCATAATAAAATTCCATAGCCTGCATCGACATCGATCACGCCACTGAGTGGATAGCTGCGCAAACTACCACCAATATTCAAGTCACTTCCCGCATGCGCAGTGAGCGAAAAAAGAATCAGACTGACAATTGTCGTCACGTGCACCCGCAATGAGTCACCGAATTTACACAGCATGAAATTCCTATTCAATGTGTTGATGAGATCCACATTCAAGAATTTTTTTCTCGATCCCTTGCGCACTCGTCCCTCATTCCACACCAGCTACCGATTTTTTTCAAAGACAAAGACGTAGAACGTCACCATGAGTTTTGCACACAGTGACCTTGAAATAAATCTCTGATTGCGTTTTCGGCTCAACGTTTGCTCTTAGATCCACGTGAGGCAGGACGCCTCTGTTGAACCAACCCAATAGCCGTGAGTCCAGGATGGACTCGACCGCCCTCTTGTATCGCTCGCAATCTTGAAAGGGAGAGCGGGCGTCTCCCAATATATCCTAATCTTTCACCTGCCCCTTTCGCTCGCAAGAGTGGATGGGGCAGACTGTCTTTATTGATTCGGCCGTCCGGGGTCCTCGGTCCGCAGGCTCTGATGCCCGGCTTTTCTGAAAAAATTTTGGACATCTGCGGCAGCAAGACAGCCGCCTTAAGCGGCTTTTTGTTTCGGTCATCCCACTCAAGCCACTGAAGGTATCGGTCGACGA
>JAYVPG010000033.1:0-32004 GCA_043757545.1 Pseudobdellovibrionaceae bacterium | reverse complement strand
CAAAGAACTGGACTAGCAACAGCCAGACCGTAAGACAAACTACTGTGATTACCAAAACTCCGCTAAAAACTGCCGCCGATGTCCCGGGTTTCTCAAGCAAGCTGGGCCTTGAACGCGGCCTTTAAGCGCGAGACCTCGGTGCCCATTTTCGGAAAATAAGGCCTCAAACTCAATTAACCCCATTTATGCCAGGTACATCGCTTGCACTTTTATCCTTCATGTCCACTAGCTTCCGTTCGCTTCTTACCTTCACCTTGTTGACTGGGACCATGCTCTCTGGCCCCGCCATGGCACTATCCGATTTCGTCGCCACGGCCCAGACCGCACAAAAAGAGCAAGCGGCAGCCGCAGTCGAGAGCGCCATAACGCTCTTACGGATAGCCAACACCGAAGCCGCCACTTCTTTCGCCCAGCTCCAAAAGGCTACCGAGGCTGCCACCCGTGCGACGATTCTCGCAACCAACGCGCGCGCGCAAGTCCAAGCTCGAGTGAGCTTGAACAACAGTTTTATTGCCCAACTCACCGCCGCGACACCACTCCAACTGCGCGCTTCGATCGCCGGCAAGAAGGTCGAAACCGCGACTGCCGATGCGGCCGCCGCCGCCGCTGAGCAAGCCAGTGCGGCTTCCCAACTCGCCGTAGCGGTTGCGTTTTTGCAATCGAAAACGGATGCAAAAAAGGCTGCAGATGCGCAACTCACCGCGAATCGCGCAGCTGCGGAATACAGTCGCTATATTCTTAGCTACGTTCCGTTCACCGACCCCACTCCAGAAGCTCTCGCACAAGTTCGCCAAGCCGAAGAAAACGTCAATCTCGCCGCAGCGAACGTGAAGGCCGCAGAACTTTCGTTAATGACGGCCCGAAGCCAATTGAACTTCTTCAGCCAACAACTCCCGAACGCGAACCGGGCCCTCACCGCCGCTCGCAAGTTCGCCGAAACAGTGGCTTACGCGCTGCAAATGATTGGCGCAAAACACGCGGCGCTTGTCACCAACACAGAGCTTGAAAAATCAGCTGAACTTATTGTCGACTCGGCGAAATCCAATTTGGGAATCACTCGTGAGGATCGAAATTCAAATCCCTATCAGATCGCCAAGGCTCAATCGACTCTCATCCGTCGCGATGCGCAGGTCGCGGTCGCACAGCTCGAATTGAAAAAATCTGAGACGGACTTGGCGACAGCAATCGCCACGGCCGAGACTCTCGTCGCTCCACTGACTCCCAACCTGGTTGCCACAAGCGCAGGCGTCGCCAATCAAGAGCTGGCAATAAAACGCCTTCAACTGGCACAAGCCAAGTCGACCGCTATCGTCGCAGGTAAACTTAAAAAATCGGCTATGGGACGTAGCAAAGAGATCATGCTGAAATGGCGAGCCTGGTATGACGCCGACCAAAAGGCAGCGGCCAGCGAAATTTTAGCTCTCGAAGCAAATGCCACAGCCAACACTTCCGATTTTCAAATCGGAGTCGCTAAAGCTCACGCCGAACAAACAATCCTTCAGGCGCAGTCACGAGTCGCCACTCGACTCTTTTCCGATAACTCCCTTGAAACATACTATGCATTTCAAGCTGAAAAATTCGCGCTCACCCTAGACAATTCACGCATCCAAACGCAGGAGTTGAGTAGAATTGAAGCTGCGAAAGTTTTGGCCGCCCGCGACCGCCTCCACGCCACTCAATTGAAAGTGGATGAGCTACAGGTCAATGTAAAAGTGAGCGAAGCGTTTCTTGAAATCGAAAAGGTAAAACTCGACTCTTCGGCAGCCGATATTCAATCTGCGGAAATTAAAGTCAGCCAGGCCCGAGCGGCACTTGCCATTCCCGCTCACGAAGTCGCAGCGGCGAACTCCAAATTGAACTTCGCGCTTAGCGAAGAATTGCAAGCGAAGCAAAAGGTGGATGAGGCCAACCGCGCCATTGAGCAAGCGCCAGCAAATATCAAATCGATCTGCACAAGGTTGAGCGATGAGGACAAACGCAAAGCCTTAGCTGATGCAGAAGCCGTCCATGCCCGCGAAGTCGACCGCCAAAGAGAATGGGACCGAATGGCAAAACTCTACGACCACAAGGGTTTTGCCACTTCTCGCTATGAGGCCGCGCAAGCTCAAGAAGTGGAGCGCCAAGCTCGACTGCGAAACCTGGGCGGAGATTGGGTCGTCATGGCCAAGGCTCTACAAGAACGTGACGTCTCGGCTTTAGTCGAACGGTATGCGGGCATAAGTTGCCAAGATAAAAACAACGACAGTATGCGCTGCTTGGTTTGCAATGCGTGGTTTGAAGCCCAAAATCAAAGCATGGACGGAATGCTGCTCTCAGCGCGAACCGTAATGACTCGGTATCGCAGCGGTGCCGAGGACAGTGTATGCGGCGCGGTTTATCACAATAAATGGTACAGTTGGGTTTTGAATCCGCCGGATTCCAATCGCGACCTTTTACTTCCCTCAGCCAAATCACCGATTCTACGCAACGTGGTCGAAGCCGCGAGCTTAGCGCTGCACGAACAAACTCCGTACATTCTCAATCACTACTATGCCGACTATGTTCAACCACCCTGGGCATCAGACCCCACTTGCAAAATGACGACGGTGAAAATCGACGACCATTTCGCCTGCTATTTGCCGCTCGACAACGCCGACAACTATCAAGTTTGGGAATTACAGGAAATGTTGCAAACAGAGCCGAGTCGACTCAATCGCGCGAAGACAAATTCTGCCAATTAAAAAACGCAGACCTTCGATTTTGCCGTTCCATAGTACTCAATCAATCCGTATATGACAGAGGCTGCGTAGCGTGACACGCGGATACCGCCGTATGAAGCCGGGCGTCCGATACTGGCGTCGTCCAAAGTGCCGTGAATCGCAAATCCACCGGAATAAAAAATCGAATGGGGAACCGGCGAATTGTCGAGCTTGCGTGAAGGGTGAACTTGCTCAAGCTGTGGATTGTCATAGCAACCCTTCGCAGTGGTGAAGCCCGGACGCGCGCTTGAAATTTTCGTGGAGAACGTGCCGTCGGCATCCGTCGCCGTCAAAGTTTGCTCCGCCAAATTCACATCGATTTGCACGCCGCTTGAGAGCGAATTTTCTATACTCGGAGTCAATTTGAGCTCGCCATTTTTATCGGCGACTACGACTTCTTGAATGCCATAAATATTTTTGAGCTCTTCCGGAGTGGCAGAATCGAGCATCGACATTTCATCGCCGTTGTCGATTGCGTTTTGCAGCGCGAGTAGGCGGCGATCGTCGAGAAATGCATTTTTCACTGGGCTACTCAGAGTATCGATTTCAGGTTTAGCCAGTGAGGCAAATGCAGGAGTGGAAAGCGCAGAGAAAATGATCAGCGTAAGCGCGTGACGTTTCATTTTTTGACCCCTAATCAGCCCGACGGCAGAATTTGATTAGGCGCGTTATATCGATTTAGACTCCTGAAATCAATAGGGAATATTTACCGTCCTGCTCAACAGTTAGTCTTTGATAATAACCGCATTGGAAAGTTCGTTGGTGTCGCCCGCTTCTTGTGGAAAATGAGCGGCCAAATATCCTCCGCACAGGCGAATGGCGACTTCGAATTTTTCGGCCCAACGACCCGAGCGCGCGCCTTCAAGAATCGTCGCGATCACTTGATCCCAAGTGCCGGCCTCCACGCGCCCCGCGATCCCTTTGTCGGCCAGCACGACGGCCTGCCTTTCCAGCAAAGAGACAAAGAGCAAAATCCCAGTGCGGGAGCGGGTTTCGGTCAATCCCTCACGCGTGAATTCGACCTCGGCGCGAACCTCTACCTGATGTTTTAAATCGCGAAAAGGGGTCAGCCTTCTTTGCACAGAATCGAACCGCGAGAGCGCCCACGCGATTCCGGCGTGCACCACAACAATCGCGGGCCACAGCCACCAACCCTCCCATAAAACCACGTCGTGCCGGCCATACCATAGAATCAAAAAGGTCGCCGCCACCAGCAGGCTCCACAGCAGGGGCTGAACATGGGCGGTGGCACTCGAACGCCGTACAATCATTAGACGAATTTCACCCGAGGTTTTGTCTTCCATCTCACCAATGACCGCAGCCAAGCGCTCTTGTTCCGCTTTATTTAGAATCTCTTTCATCACCAACTCCCCGACGATCCGCCGCCACTAAAGCCGCCACCGCCTCCGGACCAGCCGCCGCCCGAGGATCCGCCGCCCCAGCCACCGCCACCTCCGCCGCCAAGGCCCCCACCGAGTAACATTCCGGCGAGAAACCCACGGCCACCCGGTCGCATGAGCAGGAAAATCAAAATAATCAGCCAAAAGATAATGGTCATGACTTTGCCAAGCCCGCCGCCCGTGCGCTCAAAGCGCTGACTGCGGGCCGCGACAGGAGCTCCGCCATCATCGCCCATCTTAGGGTCGGCGTAGTGAACGATCGCCAGCACTCCGTCGATCACGCCACGATCCGGCGCACCCTCTTTGAAACGCGGAATGATCACATCCCGGATAATTCGCGAGGTGATCAAATCGGTCAAATCACCCTCGAGCCCTTGACCGACTTCGATGCGCATGCGGCGAGCACTTGGCGCCACCAGAAGCAACACTCCACGATCTTCTTTTTTGGAGCCCAGCTTCCACTGATCGGTGATTTTAATGGAGGCTTCTTCGATCGAAAGATCGCCAAGATCGGTGACCGTCGCCACTTGAATCTGCGCGCCGCCTTGCTCATGATGGCGACGTAAAAATGCCGAGAGGCTATCGACCGTGGAGCTGCTGAGCAGCCCCGCTTGGTCGACGACCGGCCCGGTCAGCTGCGGAACCTGAAATTCCGCATGGGCCAGATGAAAAAGAAAACATAGATTGAGAAGAATCAAATTAGAATTTCACTTCTGGCGGTTTCTCGACTGCGGCCTTTTCTTGGTCGCTCAGACTCCACTGCGCCATCTTAGATTTGTGAAAAAAGATCGAGTTGGTCAGGCTTGTCGGAAACACCGTCACCAAATTGTTGAAGTCACGGATCGCTCCGATCAGGCGATTGCGCGCCACGGTCGTGCGATTTTCTGTGCCCTCAATTTGCGCCTGCAGATCGCGAAAATTCTGATCGGCTTTGAGCTCTGGATATTTTTCCGCAACGACCATTAAGCGACCAAGTGCTTGCGAAAGTTGACCTTGCGCTTGCTGATATTTCGCCACTTGCTCCGGCGTCGCTTTGCTAATGTCGATATTCATCGAAGTCGCCTTGGCGCGAGCCTCAGTCACGCCCTCGAGCGTTTCTTTTTCATGCGAGGCGTAGCCTTTGACCGTGCTGACCAAATTCGGAATTAAATCGGCGCGACGCTTGTACTGATTGGTGACTTCGGCCGTGGCCTGCTCGACTTCGTTTTCACTGCGTGGAATGTCTTGCACTCCGCAGCCCGTGAATTGCAGCACAGCAAACCCAGCGACCAAAAATGAGAATACTCTCGACTTAGACATAGGTTCCTCCGTGTTAAAATACGACCGACCATAACACTGGACCGGTCGTCGGTCGAGAGAAAGCTAAAAAGCGCAAAGTCTTAGCCCAAAACTTCCGATAGCTTAACTATGATTAAGTACGTTGTTTCCCATCTCGAAGAACAGATTGGGCCATTGGATGAGGCCGAGCTGAAGGCAAAATACGCCAAAGGCGACCTGCTTCCCATCGACTACGTTTACGATGACCAGAAGAAAGATTGGGTTTTACTCTCCGAGAAATTTATTTGGGCACAAGTACGTCCCGAAGTCGCAGCCCCCCCACCCATCAAAGAGCCAGTGAAAAAGAAGCGTCCGCCCGAGCCCCCCCAGGCCATCGAAATTTCGGGCAACAACGTGATGAAAGAATGGAAAAAAGCAGTGGGCCAAGGTGCCAAAGTGAAACTTATTGATGGAGTCGGCGAAATTGATCTTTCCCCTCTTCAGCCCGGCGACGTCGAATTGATTCTTCAAGATTCGTCTGCCGGAATGCTCAAACTGCACAATCCATTAAAAATTCACGTCAAACCGGCTGAGCCTTTTGCTGTCGAGTGGAGCGTGCCCGCCCAGCAAACCGTTGGCCAGGATGCCGAGATCGCCGTCAAAGCCATGGATCGCGCCGGCCACGCCTGTACCCACTACGACGATCGATTTTTAATTCGCGTGCAAAATAGCGTTGGTCACGAAATCCATGTGGATCTTAAAGACGGCGTCGCTTTAGTCAAAATTCCGCACACAAAATCTGAGAGCTGGAAACTTTCCTTTCACTATTCCGGCAGCCGAGTATTGAAACTGCCTGAAGATAAAACGATGGAGTGGCTCTCGGGTCCCGCCACGCGCCTAATTCTGGATGGACCGAGCGAGTACATTGCCGGGCATCCGCTGAAGATTCACGTCAAAGCTGTCGATCATTACGGCAATCTTGCGAAGACGTTTCAAGGGACGGTTATTCTTGAGGTCAAGGCTAGCTAATTCTTAGCCCTAATGCCTGAGCAAGGATGTGCGTATCAAATTGGCTCACTGTTCACTTTTCACTCGTTACCGCATCGAAACGAGATAAAATAACAGCTATGCGGGGGTTATCTTGAACCATAAAAAATTGGCAGGGGTCGTTGGGCTGGCCGTTATTTTCGGGGCTCTTTTTTTTCAAAATTGTTCGAAAGTTGACTTTGTCGCCTCGCAATCAAGTGAAAAACTTGTTTATCCAGCTTGTCGCGAACTTGAAGCGCCTGAAGTCGCACCAAAATTAAAGTGGGATTGGCTGGCCCAACTGAAAAATACGCCGGTGTCTGAACGCTATCAAACTTTTAATCAAGTCATGGCGAGCCCGATGGTTGCTGACCTAAATGGTGATGGACTTCCCGAAGTGGTGTTCACCTCATTTTCTGTAACCGCCGGCGATATCTATCCGGACTCGCCCGGCCGTTCATACTCGGGAAATGGGGTCTTGCGTGTCGTTTCGGGGGCGACTGGCGATACACTTTTTTCGATAACCGGTCAGGAGCTGGCACCATTTGCCAGCCAGTCGCCGCTGCTGATCGACATCGACGGCGACGGAAAAGTTGAAATTGTTTACGTTCACTATAGCGGAAAATCGATAATTGCTCTGAATTTCGACGGATCCTTGCGCTGGAAATTTGTCACACCCGTCCCGTCTGTGGGAACGTTCTATAGCGGCTTGACTGCCTCTGACGTCGACCATGACGGAGTCGCTGAAATTATGGCCGGGCCCTACTTGATTAGTGAGGATTCTTCGCGAGTTCCCTACGTAAAAATTAATTTTCCGCAAGCCAGAGGTGGCGGAACGTTAGCCATGCCGCTCGATCCCTCACACCCGGAGTCCACATATTTCGTAACCACAACCGGGATTTTTGATCCTCAAGGCCACCCCGTTGGCGCGAGCTTTCCCGCTGGGGTGAAGTACCTCGCGGCGGCTGATATTGTTCCTGAAATCCCGGGCCTTGAAATCGTAACAACGGGCGGTGGTAAATTAGGAATCTACAATGGTTTGACTGGAGCAGTTATTCAGCAGCGCGATCTCACCATTTATAACGATATGCTTTGTCCCAATGGAGTCGGAGGGGGTCCACCAACCATCGGAGACTTCGATGGAGATGGAGTATCCATTGAAATCGCAGTAGCCACAGGACGACATTTAACCATCTTTGATCGTGATGGCGTGCCGAAATATAAGACCTTAACACAGGACTGCAGTTCGATGGCTACCGGCCTCACAAGTTTTGATTTGAACGGCGATAGGAAGCCAGAGATTTTGTATGCTGACGAGGAGTATTTAAGGATTTTCGAAATTCGCAGTGGCCAGCTTGAAGTCCGCTACAAAATTGTCAATCCGACCGGAACCTTGCTGGAGTACCCGGTCGTCGCCGATCTCACCGGAACGGGTGCCGCCAACATTTTAGTGGCCTCGAACAACTACGCCGTCAGCGCATTCTACGCGGATCCCGGCGAGCAAGCAGACCGGGCCATCGCCTCAACCATTACTGGCGTTCGGGCTTTCGAGAGTTCCTCCGAACACGCATGGATGCCCACCCGTCCAATCTGGAATCAATATAGTTTTCATCCGGATCTAGTTTCGGACCTCGCGCGGATGATTTCTGCGCCAGTGGTGGATAGCAGGTATTTCCGTCGGAACAATCAGGGAAACGGTCTTATCAACGCATGTAAAAACTGAAAACACGGGTAATGCCGGTTCACATTGTTACCTATATAGCAGCCGCCGCTCCAACCGATGCTGCCGCCGAATCGCCCCCGCCTTCTGTCGCCGAATCTGCTCAGCCGTCTCCGCAATAATTTGCGGAACCGGAGTCGGCTTCCCATCAGGCCCAAGTGCAACGAAAGTAAGATAGGCGGACGCCGTATGAAAAACCTGTTTAAGAGTCGGATTCTCAGCGTCGACTCGTACGCCGATTTCCATTGAAGTGTGGGCTACGAAGTTTACGCTGGCGCGCAGATTCACAATCCAGCCTTTGTAAACCGGCTGTACAAAGTGCAGATCATCAATGCTGGCCGTGACCACCGGCATTTGCGAGTGGCGTTGGGCCGCGATGGCGGAGGCAATATCAATCCACGAGACAATCACTCCTCCAAACACACTATCCAGCGCGTTGGTGTGAGTGGGCAAAACCAGTTCTGTCATTATCGTTTGGGATTGGGAGACTGGGACAGGTTTAAGCTCGGCCATGGTCGTACCTCCTGCAAAAAGAAAAAGAGCCTTTTGGGCTCTCTTTCACTTCACTAAAATATAACGCTTTGCTTCCGAATTGGAAAACTAAACGCCGACGTCGTTGCCGAAGTCGTTACGACGGATACCACCGATGGGACCAGCACCTTGTGCGAGGCTGGTGGTGCCAGTGGTCGCATTTTGGGAGCCCATATTGATGGAGTTGTTGGTGTTGTCGATGGTAGGTTTTTCTTCCTTTTCCACGAAGCCGAAATGCGGCAAACACCACACAATCAACTGTGCACGAGATTTTACATTCATTTTCTTATAAATGTTCGTCAGGTGAAACTTGACCGTTTTCTCAGTAACAAACAGCTGATTCGCAACTTCCTTGTTGGACATCCCTTTTGTCACCAGTTCTGCCACTTCGGCCTCACGATTAGACAAACCCTTTTGTATTAATACGTCTCTGAGCATCCTTGCTCCCTCCCCTTATGAGTTATTGACCCCTCGACCCGTCTTTAGGAGTAGCGCATCCACTGAACTACTCCCCTTTGATCGAGCCAGGATCCATCCCAACACGACCACCTGTATTAAAGTCTACAGAGTTTACTTTTAGGCGCAAGGGGGAAAATTTCATCTGGACTGACTATTTTCTTAACCATTTGGTGCACCCGCGTGAAGTGCGCGCAGCGATTGAGAGAACACTTATGTTACGAATCGATTTCGCAATCGACTCAGCGTCGCTTCGACCTCTCCTAAGGGCTGGACTGAGAAGATATCGTCAATTTGTTGACCCCAGGTGTGGGCGCGGGCCCAGCGTAAAGAGAGATTTTCCTCCACCAAAGCCTGGGCTGCGGCCAACAAAAGTCCGCGTTGGTCGCGTCCGCGAAAACTAAAGATCCATTCGTCTTGATCGTGGGCCATCAAATCGATGGATTGAAACTCGACGACTGGGATTTTCACCGGAGTCTCACTCTTAAGGCTCAACCACTGGCTAACTTGGCGTACAGACTTCTCTGTTCTTAAACAAAACCAGTCGTAAACGCCCACATCTTTAAGCGTCGCGACCGAAGACATTTGCACATTTAAACCTAAACCGTAGAGCCGCTGAACGAAGCTCAGGAACATTCCGGTCTCATCTTGCCGCCGATGAAAGCGCACCCACAAGCGGTTCTTAAAGCGAATCACTCGTGGTGCCAGGTCCATTTTACTTTGCGCAGCCGAGCGTAAATCCTCGATTAGAATTTTCGGAGGCAAGCTTTGCATTAACACCGGATCCAGATTGAGCAGCCAATCCTCAACCTCACGCCCACGGTATTTTCCCGCGTACTTCAAATGCTGTTGCAGGCTCTGGGCTTGCGGCGATTGCAGGTTTTCGACCAGATTAAACATGAGTTGTGACTTCCAATCGGTCCATGCCTCGGGATTGGTGGCGCGAATATCGATCGCGGTAAAAACGGAGAGTAAAATGAGGCGACGACCGTGCACGCCGCGCTCGAAAAGACGCTTCCAGGTCGCCTGACTCTGCGGGTTTTGCCGAAAGGCGGCGGTTGAAACTAAAAGATGATTTTCGACCAGCCAATGCACATCTTCGCGGAGTGCGTCAGGATAGCCCCATTCGCTAAAATACTTATCCACAAGCTTGGCGCCCTCGGTGGAGTGATCGGACTTTCGACCCTTGGCTAGATCGTGAAACAGCGCCGTGAGTTTGAGGGTCCACCACTCGTTTTGGGTCAAGTCTTTGCACAGTTTGGACATCACTCCCAGACTGCGCTTTTGAGTTTTTGCGCGCTGAACTTCGCGCAGAGTCTGCACCAGGTGCGCGTCTGCGGTGAAGCGATGGTAGTGGTCATGCTGCACAAGTCCCTTGAGTTTTTTCAGATCGGGAAGCAGCACCTCCAAAACACGGGTGCGATGCAGGCTCAGAAAATAAGCGTCCGTGGCATCGCCGAACACCGCTTTGTGAAGAGCCTTGCCGCGCTCGTCTTGAGAGAGTGACTTCGCGAGCCCATCGACCGTTAGGCGCAAGCGATACTGCATAAGGATGCCCGACTCCGCACGTAAACGCGTGATCGCTTCACTAAGGCTCGCCAATTCGCCTTTGGCATTTTCACGCAGCTTTTTCGGCGCGAAGGCATAAGCCACCACCCAATCGGCATAAAAACTGGCGCGCTCAAAAGAGCCCTGCACGTGCTTCATTAAATCTTGCGGCGACTCCATCCCCAAACGCTTGGCGATTTCGAGCTGATCATTGGCCGAAAGAATATCACCTGAGCCGAGCAAATGCAGAAATGAGCGCAAGTATAGAAACTCATCTTTAATCGTTTGCAAAACTTTAAACGGATACGGTTCGGTGCCGGCAAATTTCTCAGGAAAAAGATCGCGCACGGCCAAGGCCTGCTCAATGTCGCGCAAGCCTCCGCCACCAAATTTTAAATTAGGTTCAAGGTAATTGGAGATCGAATCTTGCCGCTTACGGCGCTCCTCGCGCTCTTTGCGAATGGCCGAGAGAATCGCTTTGCGCCAGGATTGAGTCGCCGACTGTTGCTCCGCGAGGCGAGCGTGATCTTTGGCATTGAAGGCTTTGGCCGAGCGCAGAGCGAGCACGTCAAACGGCTCCACACCTTGCGTCCAATCACTCGCGTCTTCGGGCGTCCGCGCCCGCAGCTTGAGGCCATCGCGAAAGGCTTTGGCGTTGAACTCTTTGACCTCGGTTTCCGGCCCGACAAAAAGCAAATCGATATCGGATTTTGGACAAAGCTCGTGGCGCGACCAAGAGCCGAGCAAAATCGGATCGAGTGCTGCAAAATCGCCAAAACTTTTTAGCCGCTCAAGAAGCCGGTCCTCGAGCCACAGCGAAAAAGGACGGCGCAACTCGGCAGCTTGCTCGGGAAAAACCGGATCGCCTTGACCCGTCAAGAGCGCAAGACCTTCGCTGATTTGTGGATCTAAGAGGAAACTTCGCGTTGCCATTCGAAAAGCTTATTCAAAGCTTCGAGCGGTGTCATGCCGGAAAGGTTCAGAGACTTGAACTCTTCGGTCCATGCCGGCGGATTCGGGTTCACAATCGACTCGGAAGCCTCAGCAAACGAAAGCTGCGCACCCTTTTGCCCTTCGAGTCCGTTTAAGATTTCTTGTGCGCGTTGGGTGACTGACTGCGGAATACCGGCCAGTTTGGCCACATGAATTCCGTAAGAACGCCCCGCAGGGCCTTTTTGTAGCGTGTGCAAGAACTGAATCTCGCCACCCTTTTCTTGCACGCTCATGTGACAATTGAAAATCTGCGGGTAAATATTCGGTAGGTTGGTCAGCTCATGATAGTGAGTGGCAAAAAGTAAGTACGGTCGCTGGCTCGCCACCAAATACTCAAGAATCGCCTGCGCCAGACTCATTCCATCGTAAGTCGAAGTGCCTCGGCCAATCTCATCCATGACCACAAGGGACCTGGGACCCACCGCCTTCAAAATCTCTGAGGTCTCAGTCATCTCGACCATAAAAGTCGAAAGCCCCTCGCTTAAGAAATCACTAGCCCCAATACGCGTAAAAATTTGTTGGAAAAGCGGAAGGGTCGCTGAATCCGCCGGAACATAAGAGCCGATCTGTGCAAGCATCGCGGTCAACGCCACTTGCCGCATCAGAGTACTTTTCCCGGCCATATTGGGACCCGTGAGCAGCATGCAGCCGCCCGGCTCAATGCGCACACTGTTCGGCACAAAAGCAGCGTGTTGCTCGACGACCGGATGCCGACTGAGCTCAATATTCAAGGTACCGGTGGCCGCAAACTGCGGACAGCAGTACTTTCTTTCGAGGGCCAGCCAGCTCAGTGCACTCAGCACGTCCCACTTAGTCCAAGCGCGAGCGATCTGCATCAGGTCCGCGGCGAGCGCAACAACCTCTTGGCGAAGTTTAGAGAAAATCTCAAACTCCAATTGATCACGACGCGAGCGAGCCGAGAGAATTTTTTCTTCCAGGGCGTTGAGCTCAAGGGTCGTATAGCGCTCGGCATTGGCCAAAGTCTGTTTGCGCATATAGTGATCCGGCGCCTTGTGCGCATGCGTTTTCGTCAGCTCAATGTAAAAACCAAACACGCTGTTGTAGCGCACTTTGAGTGAAGTGATGCCCGTGCTTTGGCGTTCACGAGCCTCTAGTTCGAGCAAAAGCTTCTGGGTGTCTTGGGTCAGGGTGATCAACTCATCGAGTTCACTCACCGCTCCCCGGCGAATCATCGAGCCCTCTTTGACGCTGATCGGGAGCTCCTCACTCAGCGTGCGTTCTATTTTCCGTGCGAGAGCCACGCAGGAGTCAATGCCCTCGAGTATGGGGTGCACAGGATGAATCGACTGCAAATCCGCGCCCACCAAAATGGATTGGGAAATCGCCGAAAGATCGCGCGCGTTGAAAGTGGTGTTGTGAATTTTTCCTAAGCGTCGTTCGACATCTCCCAATTGCGCCAAAGTCTGGCGAAAGTTCTTAAGTGCTGCCGGGTGAGCGATCCAAGTTTTAATCTCGCTTTGGCGTTTTAGAATCTCATCGGCATCGAAAAGCGGAGCCAGCAGCCACGATTTCAGCAGTCGCGCACCGGCCGAAGTCTGCGTGCGATTGATGGCTTCGAAAAGTGAACCTTGCTTTTCGCCGCGGGAATTTTCAAAGACTTCCAAATGGCGCAATACCGTCTGCGAGATACGCATTTGCGTTTTGCGTTCGCGGCGCTCAAAAGACGCAAGACTCTCTTCGACCGCAGGACCCTGGAGTTTGCGGATGTAAGACTTGAGGCGGAGGATCGAGAGCGGAGTTGCGGAGTCCGAGGGCGCGTCAGAGTCCGCGACTGAGAGCAGGGCGTGGGTGACTAGGCCGTGCTTTTCGCGATCGCGCCGATCGGATTCGCTCATGACGATTTCTGCGGGACCGAGCAAGAGAATCAATTCTTCGCGCTCGCGGGTGTCGGAATATGAGTAATGGAAAGCTTCCCCAGTCGTGATATCCGCAAAAGCAATACCCGCTTGATCATAAGAGCAGAGATAATTGGCACTGAGTTGATCAAGAGTGTCGGGATCGTAAACCATCCCCGGCGTCAATACGCGAGTCACTGCGCGCTTGACCAAACCCTTGGCCAAAGCAGGATCTTCGATCTGATCACAAATCGCAACCTTGTGACCGGCAGCCAATAGTTTCGCAATTGGAGTGGCGACTGAGTGATGAGGAACACCACACATTTTTGGCGATTCGCTGTCTTTTTTATTTCGTTGGGTCAACGCCAAGCCGACGATGGGAGCCGCGATTTCGGCATCGCGATGGAACATTTCGAAAAAGTCACCCATCCGAAAAAGGACGACCTTATCGTCGTGCTGGGCCTTGATCTCCCAGTACTGCTGCATCAACGGAGTCATTTTGGACTGCATCCTATGGTCGTAGGATGAGATGCCGAACAGGTCAACGGCTCTTGGCCGCAGACCTTTGTTTTTTCAGCAGTTTAAGGCGGTGCCTCAGAGTTTCAATAACTTGCGCCGTCAGTGGGCGACCGCCAAAACGCGCCAGGACAAGAGGGTCAAGGATCGGCTCAACAAATGGCACTAGCCCCGGCTGCGCACTCCGCACCTTTGCCAAGAGCGCAAGCGGACCTTCATTGGGAGCCTTATGGATTTTCCAACTCTGCAAAACCTTGAGCAACTGACGATAGAATTTCTCATCGAGTGAGATCGGTTCGCGCCGGCGAGCCTCAATAAAATAAAGAATCGCAAGGATCAGAGCAATCGCGAGCAGCAGAAACACTGGGAGTGCGCGGAAGAGTGAGTCCTCCATCCCGAGCTTGGCCAGCAATTCGCGCTGACGGGCAAGGTCGAAGCGCAAAAGAAAGCCAATCCATGACGCCTCAACCTCGTCGACAAATGCGCGTGAGCGAAAATACACTCTAGACCAATTGGCCGGCAACCACGACGGACGCAGCGCCTGATTTACCGAAAGATAGGAGTCACTACCCAGTAAAAGTCGTTCTGGAGCGACTTCCATAGTCGGATCAATTCGGCGCCAACGCTTCGCCGACTGGTCAAAGTACTCGACCCAAGCATGGGCGTCGTGACCGCGAACACTCACATAGTTGTCAAGAAAGCTCGCAGTTCCACCTTGAAATCCGACAACCACCCGTGACGGAATTTTCAGCTGACGTAAAATCGTCGCCATACTCCCCGCGTAATGTTCACAAAAACCAGATTTTGTTTTAAATAAAAATTCATCGATGCCAGAGACCTTCGGAGGCTGCAGCGAATACACATAGCCCCCGGTATTGTATACCGACAACAAATTGCGAATGGACTCGGATGGCGACTTGCCTTCGATTTTCTTTAAAAAGGCCTTCATCTCTTTCGACGGCGACTCATCAGTCTGCAGATATTTTTGTAAGTCAGCGTCTTGGTCTCTACGCGCATTTTGGCCTTCGATATAGTAGCGTTCGCGCGTCTGCAACGGTTGATTGAGCTCGAAAATTTCACCGTCCCGCGTGAGCACCCTGGCACGGCCGACGTCATTGGGGAAAACGATGCCTCCGGTGCCTTCAAGAGAAAATAAAAAACGATCCGATCCAGGCTCAAGGTAGATCTCTACATCAGCCCGATCGACAAAAGCGGCGGGAGGACTTGAGCGATCGGCATTGGAACTTCGCTCCCAGTCGAGCCCCTTCGAAATATCGAGAACTGCACCCCGCCAATACAGTGAACTGAGTCGCGGGACATCTCCACCTAAAAATGCGGCACGAAAGACAAGTTCATTGGAAGGAATTAATTTTCCCAGTGAGCCGGGGTGCAATGAGTCTGATACTCCGGTGCTGCCGACTCCACTCGAGCCCGTACCAAAATTTGTCGAGAAGCGCGGAAAAAGTAAAAATATGAGTACTAAAAACGGCAATGCCTTCAGGGCGAGTAGAAAACTCGGCCGCAGAAAGGATTTCAAAATGTTTGCCTCTCGAACCTCGGTTTCTAGCAAATGTAGAAACGAGAAAACCAAGACAACATCGACGACAAGGAATCCGGTGATCAGCAAGCCCTGATCGAGCAAAAGATAGCTCATCAATACCAAAAGGCAGAGCATGCAGGTGAAGAAAAAATCTCGCTTAGCTTTGAGCTCATAGACTTTCATACAAGTGAGCAAAGTTAGTAATGCGCCACCCGCTTCGTCGCCCAAAAATGAATGATAGTGTGCCCAAACGCTTGTCCCGACCGCAAAATGCACGACGATCAGCGCAAATCGCGGGGGCATCCGACCGCCATAGACGTCGATCCAAAAACGATAGCCCAAAAGTACGATCACAAAAAGTGTGCTCCAAAGAGGGCGCAGTTGAAATTGTGGCAGCATCGTAAAGAGCACGAGCCAAAGAAGTGGACGAACGAGCGAATCCAGTCGCGATTTCATGCAGCCCCCTGCTTGTAGTGGGCAAGGGCCCGCCAACAGATTCTGGCATGATCGACGCCGGCACCCGATGCAATGGAGCGATCGGGAAGATGCATCGCGAACGTCGCGCCATCTTCGCTCGCGGTTTTAATCCAAAGACTCATCTGAGAAAGATAGGTCTCCACATTTCCCTCACGTGGATCCCAGGGAATTTCATAATGTTTATGCTCTTCGCCCCAATGCACTTTGCTATAGAGGTTTCCCGTCCGCGCAAAATGCTTCCAGGCAATTTGGTGATAGGACTCACCCGGCTTATAATTTTTAAGCTCGCCAAAGTCACCTTCGGGACTGGTGCGCAACCCTAGATCCTCTTCGCCATACTCGTGACTGGAAGGTTGCAAGGTGCGTAAGCCCATTGGTTTTGGATAAACAATAATTTCGTCCTTAGGACGAAATACTTTCCAGGCCCGAAACAAGCCGATGGGATAAAAAGTTTCCAAGACAAATGTCGGCAACTGATGAACTCCACGATGAGTCGCGAACAGACTGATGCGAACAGGTCGGCGCAACTCGCGAGAATTGAGCTGAGCGTGCATATGCGGCAAGGACTTCCATATTTTTGATGTCGAGCGAATTTCAAGCGCGACTTTCCGGCGCGGACGTTTTTGTTCAATCTCAAACAGTAAAGACTGCTGATCACCCTCGAACGCATCTTCCGCTGAGAGAAAGTTTAGGCGAACGCCTTTTAAGTTGTAGTGAGTTTGAATCATAGAAACGACGAACACTGAAAAAATAAAGAAAGCTAATATAAAAATCAAATTGTTGTTGTAAGTGGCCGCCGTAAGAATCAAAACGAAATCCAGCAATAGGAATAAAATTCCTCGGCCACTGGGAATAATGTAAATGCGATTTTCTCGAATTATTTTCTGCCGAAAACTCTGCGCCATTTAATCCACCGGAAGGTTGAGCAGAAACTCCTTGGATTTTTCAAAAGCTGACGCGGACGAAAACTTCATACGATGATTGATCACCCATGGACCCACGCTCTGGACATCCTCCGGCAAAACAAAATCCCGTCCCGCTAAAAATGCCCACGCTTTTGCCACCGCGAGAAGAGCCAGACCAGCACGCGGAGAAAGGCCCGCGAAGTCCGAGCGCACACTTCGGCTATGCAACAAAATGCGCTGAACATATTTGATCACGGGTTCGGCACACAATACCTTTTCCACTTCATCTTGCAGACGAATGATCTCAGCCGTATTGAGCACGACGGCAATATCTTCTTCCTTGGTTCGCTTTCCACGCAACAGTTCCAGTTCGAATTGCTCAGCGGGAAAGCCCATATGAATGCGCATCAAAAACCGATCCAGCTGCGACTCGGGCAACGGGTAGGTTCCCACTTGCTCACGTGGATTTTGCGTGGCGACGACAAAAAACGGATTGGGCAAATCACGAGTGATCCCATCCATTGAGATACGTCGCTCTTCCATCGCTTGCAGGAATGCACTTTGCGTGCGTGGAGTTCCGCGATTCAGCTCATCGGCGATCAAGACATGCGTGAACACCGGACCAGGATGAAATTTAAAGCTGTGCGTGTTGTTATCGAAGATGGCCGTTCCCAAAATATCGGCGGGCAAAAGATCGTTGGTGAATTGCACGCGTTTAGTTTCTAAACCCAAAACTCGCGCTAGCGTTTTAACTAATGTCGTTTTGCCAACCCCAGGGACATCTTCTACCAATAAATGCCCGCGCGCTAAAACACACGCCAGCGAAAGGCGGACCTGCTCAGGTTTGCCCAAAATGACCGCGTCCAGCGCATCGAGCACAGGCTGAAGCGGCGAAGAGTTTGCGGATTTCTTCAATGAAAGCATACCGATCTCTTCGGGTTTTAGAGGCGGTTTTGGAAGTCTAGCCCTTCAATTGAGTCAGTAGTTTCTGATAAATTCCGTCGAAGCCACCGTTGCTCATGATTAAAATCACGTCTTTGGGCTTGAGCGCCGGCACCATTTTTGCCAAGAGGCTCTGCGCATCAGGCGCCATCTCTGCGGTTTTGCCATGTCGACGTAGGTCCTGGATCAATTGATCCGTCGAGAATCTCTCGGTCTCCGCAATTTTACTCTGATCATAAGGTTGCGCGATGAAAATCATATCGGCGTTGAGAAAGGCTTTTGCGTACTCCTCTTGAAAAATCTTGCGCCGTGAAGTCGCCGAGCGCGGCTCAAAGACCGCGACAATGCGGCTTTTTGGAAAACGTTCGTGCATACATTTTAAAGTCAGGTCCACAGCGGTGGGATGGTGGGCAAAATCCTCTACCACCGTTATGCCATTCACCTCGCCTAGGATTTCTTGTCGGCGCTTGACCCCTTTAAAGTCCGCTAGGCCCTGTAAAACTTTGGCGCGCGGCCATTTTAACGTCTCGGCAAGCGCGAAAACCGAAAGCGCATTGAGCGAATTGTGTTCGCCGAAGATCTTCAAGGCTAAATCCGCGACTCGGGCTCCACCATTGAGCACGGTGAACTGGTTGCGTCCTTCAATGACCTCACGCTCAGAAATGCGGAAGTCTCCAGAATGAATCCCGTAGCCGATTTTATCGCGTGCTTTGCAAAGCGGCAGAATGTCGAGAATGTTTTTATCGTCGGCATTATATACCAGAGTTCCATCCACTGGGATCAACTCTAAAAGGCTCTTAAAGGCCTCTTTCACGTGATCCAAATCGCGGTAGATATCCGCATGGTCGAATTCAACAGAAGTCAAAATCACGTGCCTGGGTTTGTAATGAATAAATTTAGGAACCTTGTCAAAAAACGCAGTGTCGTACTCATCACCCTCAATGACAAAATAATTTCCCTTTGGTGCGCGAAAAGACAATCCGTAATTCAGTGGAATTCCGCCAATTAAAAATCCAGCCTGAAAGTTCAACGCATCGGTGACCCAAGCCAAGATCGACGTCGTTGTCGTTTTGCCATGAGTCCCAGCCACCACCAAACTTTGGCGCTCGCCGATTGCAAAATCGCCCATGGCTTTGGGCAAACTGGTGTAGGGAATATCGGTGGCCAACAAAGCGTCGGCCTCAGGATTGGTGCGTGAAACAACGTTGCCTACAATCACCAAATCCGGTCGCGGAGTCAGGTTTTCTTTTTTAAAACCTTGTTGTATGGGAATGCCCAATTTTTCAAGCTGAGTCGACATCGGCGGGTAAACGTTTTGATCACTCCCCGTCACTTTGTAGCCGAGATCTTTCAAAATCCCTGCAAGCGACGCCATGGCCGTTCCGCAGATCCCGATCAAATGAATATGTGAACCTGATTTAAGTGGTGTCATTCTCGAGATTTTAAGTCCGAATCGACTTTAGAGCAACTCGCAAATCCATTCGTGCAGACGTGGGCGCAGAGCCGCAAAGGCGGGGTTGTGCCGCGTCGGATGCACACGATTGCTCAGAATAACAATCACGATGTCTTTCGTCGGATCGATCCAGATCGAAGTGCCGGTAAATCCGGTGTGACCAAAGGAACGTGGACTAAAATATTTACCGCAACTCGCGCGCCCTAAAGTGGGTTTCATAAAACCCAGACCCCAGTCACCTTGCTGGCTAGGAATCTGTCGCCGCGTGAATTTTCGCGCAGTCTCGGGGTCAAAGTGTTGCGCACTCCCTTTCACCACGCTGGCGCGCAACTTCATTGCCCAATCGCTCACCGCTTCGATTGAACCAAACAGTCCGGCATTGGGCGAAACTCCCGCCAAGGCCCAAGTGTTCTCGTCATGGACTTCACCGCGCAATATCTTTTTACGCCAAGTGCAACGTTCAGTCGGTGCATAGCGCGAACGGGTGAAGAGGGGTTTGTTGCGCGGATGAAAATGCAAATCTTTGATACCCAGCCGACTCGCCGTCTCTCCCCACAAATCGAGCAAACTCATTTCACTCGCGGCTTCCATAAAAGAGCCTAGCAGCCATAAATCCAAATCTGAGTACACCGCCTTATGTGGACCGCGACTTGGTTTAGTTCGGCTTAACTTCCTCTTCAGCTGATCCCAACGTAGCTGAGGCTGCATCGGACCTTTCAAATATTTATAATAGGGCCGCCACCAATCGAGTCCCGCCGAGTGAGTCAGCAAATCAAACGGACTCGTGCGCGCGTTCCACCAAGGGACTTGGGCATGCACTGGACTTTTCAATTCGCGCGGATGATCAGCGAAATAATGCATGCACGCGCTCGCCGAAAAAATTATTTTAGTTAGCGATGCCAAGTCGTAAAAATCGTAAGTCGTCCCCACCCGCAATGAACCTTTGCGCCGACCGCGAACATGCACGTCGAAAACAATTCCCGGAGTTACACTCGCCAGATTCGGGACCTCATGGGCAATTTTCCGCTTCAATGCTTTTTCAAAAGCGTTCATGGACACAGAATTCCGCTATGCACAGTGAGGCTGGGTTTGGAACCCAAGTGCAATTCCGCCGGAGTCCACAGTGGCAAAGTGCGCTGCTGGCGCGGGTCATGCCCAATTGGAAGCCCTGAAACCAAAGGAATTTTAGCTTCACGAGCGAAGCGCGCGAAAACATCGCTCCAAAGTCCACGCCGATCTTTCGCACTGTTCAATAAAAAATGTCCCAGTACAATCGCGCGGCAATCCTTAAACCATCCCGCCTGAGAAAACTGCGTCAACATACGGTCGACCCGATGTGGACGCTCACCCGTGTCCTCAAAGAACAATATGTTATTTTTCGGGCGCAAAGACGAAGGCGTGCCCAATGCCGATTGCAACACTGCCATATTCCCGCCCACGATCAATGCGCGAATGGTACGCGACTTTCGCGCCGGCGCATTCATCGCCACCAATTTACCAAACTCAACACTCTCTTGCCGACCAAACAACAATCCAAACAGCTCCTTGTGCTCACTCGGCGTCAGTGCTCCCCGCCCCAAACGATCCAGCAAGGGCCCATGCAGAGTCGGCCACTTCCACTTTTGATTGAAATGAACATGCAAAGTGGTGATGTCGCTATAGCCGAGCAGAATTTTGGAGGTCTTGGGCTTTTTCCAACGCTCGATCTCGGGCATCAATCGAATTGCCCCATAGCCTCCACGCACGCACCAAATTAATTTTGAGTCCGGGGCACAGACGGCACGTTTGAGCTGCACGAGGCGCTGAGCATCAGAGTTCGAAAACAAAAGTGAGGGAGCAAAAAGATCCTTTGGAACGCGAGGTATCAAACCCAGCAGGCGGATCGCTGCAAGGCCTTTTTTAAGCTCAAGTTTCGTACAAGCTGATGCCGGGGCCACGACATCAACGATGTCTCCCGGCTGTAGTGGACGGTGTCGCATTTCGTAATGATAGATGGGAATCAAGTTGTTGCCAAGCCCACTCCTTGCTAAACATTGGTCATGGATAAGATCATCTGTGTCGGCAAAAATTATTTGAAACATGCGCAAGAACTCGGTGGTGAACTCAACGAGGAGCCGCTTTATTTCTTCAAGCCACCCAGCGTTTTACTGGTGGTCGAGGGAGGCGAGACCAAGCTCGATCTACCCAAGAACGCCGAGATCCACTATGAACTCGAACTGGTTTTGAAAATCTCTGAAGTCGATGACCGGCTGGCCTTCACGCACTACACATTTGGTTTGGATCTCACCAATCGAGAGTTACAGACGCGCTTAAAGAAAGCCGGCCAACCGTGGGAAAAAGCTAAGGTCTTCAAAAATTCTGCGATCATCGGCTCGTGGACTCCGATTTACATTATGAAAGATGTTTTGGACCTGACGTTTGAGCTCGAGGTCAATGGCCAAGTCAAACAAAAGGGCCAGGGACGAGACATGCGCTGGTCACCCGAGACTCTCCTCAAAGATGTGCAGAAATGGTTTCCTTTGGAGAGCGGCGACATCATGTTCACGGGAACACCTGAGGGCGTCGGACCCATTCACTCGGGCGATGAATTGAACATCAGCGGCGGACCAGTCACTTTTCGCCTAAAGGTGAACTAATAGACAACTAGAATCGCTTTAGGGTTCGATCGATGTTGGATAATTTCCATCAAAGCATGCTGCGCAGAACTCTTTTTCGCTTCCGTGAACTGCTTTCATCATTCCTTCGACCGATAGATATGAAAGCGAATCCGCGTCAATAAACTCGCGGATTTCGTCAAGCGAGTGTTGCGCGGCGATCAGCTGAGATTTGCCCGGAGTATCGACGCCATAATAACAAGGTCCGGTTGTTGGCGGTGAGGCGATACGGAAGTGAACTTCTTTTGCGCCCGCTGCGCGCACCAGACGAATGATTTTTTGGCTGGTGGTTCCGCGGACTAAGGAATCATCGATCACTACCACCCTTTTTCCCTTAAGTACTTCGCTTTGAGCGTTGAGTTTAATTTTTACGCCAAAGCTGCGAATGCTTTGGCTGGGCTGAATGAAAGTTCGGCCAATATAGTGATTGCGGATGATCCCGAGCTCGAAGGGAATTCCACTTTGCCGTGAATATCCAATTGCCGCGGGAACTCCACTGTCCGGGACGGGGACAACAATGTCCGCTTCCACCGGATTTTCCTGCGCGAGAATTTCACCCATTCGCTTGCGGGATTCATAGACACTTAAGCCAAAGACCTGGCTATCGGGTCGCGAGAAATAAACATGTTCGAAGACACATTTGGCCAAACGTTGCTGTTTTCCGGGAATGCGTTCGCGATGCTCGCCCGCGTCGTCAAACATCACCAATTCGCCTGGCTCAATCTCGCGAACTAATTTTGCGCCGATCAAATCAAAGGCGCAGCTCTCGGAGGCGACCACCCATGAAAACGATCCATCTCCCAAGGGGCGGCGACCCAAAACCAAGGGGCGAAATCCATACGGGTCACGCGCGGCGATCAAACCATCTTTAGTCAAGATCACTAAAGAATAGGCACCCACTAAGCGAGGCAGAGCCTCTTTCAAACATTCCATGATATCTTTTGATTTATTGTGGGCCAGCATATGCAAAAGGCATTCAGTGTCGTTGGTGCCTTGAAAAATCGAGCCCTGCTCTTTGAGTTCTTCGCGCAACGATTCTGCATTTACAAAATTTCCGTTGTGACCGATGGCCACGGGGCCATTCAACAAATGCGCCGAGAGCGGCTGCATATTGTACTGTAAGCTTGCACCCGTCGTGGAGTACCGATTGTGTCCAATCGCCGCATTGCCCGTCAGTCGAATCAAATCTGATTCTTTAAACACATCGCCAACTAATCCCATCCCCTTGTGCACGAGGTGTTGACCTTGATCGAGAGAAACGATGCCAGAGGATTCTTGACCGCGATGCTGTTGGGCGTAGAGGCCAAGATAAGTCATGCGACTTGCTTCAGGATCGCCCCATGCACCAAAGACCGCACATTCATCATGCCAAGAGTGCAAAATGTTTTCTCCATCCGCCTTGATAGGCTTTGCGCAATTCTACCAGATTCATCTCTTCTTTATCGAGAATTAGCGTACCCTTTTCCACACTGCCCAAACGCCATACTTTCGAACCTGTCCGCTCCGCGCGCCCTTGCACTTCCTTGAGCAAACCCGCGGGCCCGGCGATGACGATTTCATATAGATTTTCTGTGGTCCAGGCATGTGGTCCCTGTGCCCAATCGGCCGAGGTGACCTTCGCGCCCAAATCCTCGCCGCACATCTTAAACAGAGCGTAACTCAAACCAAATTTTCCAACCGCGCGAGTCGAGTGAACCTTTCCACTATTGGCCAGCGCGCGCACTTCGAGCAGCCAACGTTGAACGGCCTCGACATCAAGCTCTCCCGTGAAAGACTCAATCTGAGTTTGGCCATCGGTTTCGTGAAGAAAACTGACTCCTGGCAAGCGCCAAAGCAAGATCTCATCGCCCGCAGTCACAAACTCTGAACGCGGAATCTTTTCGATATCCGTGCGCAGACCCACCAAGCCCGTCGAAGGCGTCGAGGTGATGTTGCCGTTTAAAGTTTCGTTATAAAAACTCACGTTGCCACTGATCACCGGCGCATCCATGATTTTGCTGGCAGCGGCCAACGCTTCCACTGCCGCCACAAACTCACTCATAATCTCAGGTCGTTCCGGATTTCCAAAATTTAAACAGTCGGTCATTGCAAGAGGCTCAAAACCCTTCGCAGCAAGCTCAAGCGCGGGGTAAAATGCAGCATCAAATCCACCAATCTGGGCATCCATTCGCATCACATGCGGGCGACATCCCAAGACGATGGCTAAACCCCGTCCACTAGGTAGTCGCACCACCGCCACGCTATCCTCACAATCGCGCACGGTTTTGCCACCGACCCGTTGATCATACTGGCGATAGATCCATTCGCGCGTCGTCCCTTGAATCGAAGCCAGAGTTTCTTTAAGCGGCACTGCGCTGCCGTTTAACTTCTCGGCTTTGCGCTTGGGCTTCCACGGCGTATAGGGACGCTCATACATCGGCGCATGATCGGTCAAAAGCTTGGGATCGATTTTACAAATGACTTCTTTTTTCCAAAGCAATTCAATCTCTGGCCCCTTGATCACTTCGCCCAGCACTTGCGCGTCAAGTCCCCAGCGATGAAAGACTTCGCTCACTGCAGTCAGATTCTTCGGCTCGCAGATCAGAAGCATACGCTCTTGGCTTTCCGAGAGCAGAATTTCCTCTGGACCCACCGATGAATCGCGCAGTGGAACTTGGTCCAAGTTCAAACGCAATCCCACTCCACCTTTCGCGGCCATTTCAAAACTGGAACTGGTCAAGCCCGCCGCACCCATGTCTTGAATCGCAGTCACCAAATTCGCCTGCATCACTTCAATGCAACTTTCGATCAAAAGCTTCTCTAAAAACGGATCACCGATTTGAATCGTCGGTCGCTTGCTTTCGCTATCTGAGCCAAAAGATTCGCTGGCCATGCTTGCACCATGAACGCCATCGCGTCCGGTCTTGGCACCGACGTAAACGACTAAATTTCCAATTCCACGCGCAGGCGACGTCACAATCGGTTCACCTTCACAGAACAATCCGAGCGCCAGTGCGTTTACTAAAATATTGCCATTGTAAGAAGCGTGAAACTCAGTCTGTCCAGTGACCGTCGGAACTCCGACACAATTTCCGTAACCGGAAATCCCACCGACCACGCCCTCGACGATCGCGGACATCCGCGGCGCTGTAGGCTCGCCAAAACAAAGATAATTGGCCAACGCAATCGGACGCGCACCCATGGTGAAAATATCGCGCAGTATTCCGCCTACACCGGTCGCAGCGCCTTGATAGGGCTCGATAAAACTGGGATGATTGTGGCTCTCCATCTTGAACGCCACCTTTTCGCCCTTCCCCAAATCAATCACACCCGCGTTTTCACCCATCGCTTGCAACACGCGTGGAGACTTGAAAGCAAACTTCTTTAGGTGCACTCGAGAGCTTTTATACGAGCAGTGCTCACTCCATAGCGCCGAAAACAAAGCCCATTCTACGCCCACAGGGTCACGTCCAAGCAACTCTTGAATCTTCGCGTACTCGCCTTTTGAGAGGCGGTACTTGGTCATTTTTGCGGAAAGTTCAGTCACCGAAAACCTCTTCTATTGCAAAAGCGCATTCAGAATCTGTCGCCCATCTTCGCCACCCATCCAGTCAAAAATCGCGCGCTCGGGATGAGGCATCAGTCCACAAACATTTTTACTCGAATTGGCCACGCCCGCGACATTGCGTAAAGATCCGTTGGGATTTTCGCTGTAGGTCCACCAGACTTGGCCGGCATCAAATAATTTTTTAAGTCCCTCTTCTTCCATAAAGAAGCGGCCCTCACCGTGCGCAATCGGCAATCGAATACGCCCGCCCGCTTTTGTCGATGCGGGACTCCAGTGCGCTGAATTTTCGAGCTTAAGATCAACCCACTTGTCGATAAATTTTCGCCCTTCATTGCGCACCAAAACGCCGGGCAACAGACCGCTCTCACATAAAATCTGAAAGCCATTGCAGATACCAAGGACAGGAAATCCCTTCGCCGCAGCCTCGCTAAGTGATTTCATAACGGGAGTCTTCGCAGCCAAGGCGCCACAACGCAAATAATCGCCGTGACTAAACCCACCGGGTAAAATAAATGCCGAGTAGTCCGCCGGAGTGAATACATCGCCGTGCCAGAGCCAACGCGGCTCAAGGCCTAACGCCTCGACCGCTTGCCAAACATCGCGGTCACAGTTTGTGCCGAGAAAGCGTAAAATTCCAACCGGCTTCGCCATCTAAAAAATTCCCCTTATCGTTTCACGACTTCGAGTTCGAAAGTTTCAATCAGTGGATTGTAGAGTACAAACTCCGCAATCTCACGCGCCTTCGCTAGCGCCTTAGACTCATCGGTCTCCCCGATTTCAAGCTGCACATACTTGCCCACTCGACACTGCGCCACCGCACGACCGTGTGATTTCAAAGTCGATTCGACCGCGCGCCCTTGCGTGTCCAGCACTTCGTTCTTCGGCAGAATCTTTACGCCAATCTTCATTGCTTGCTCCCTTGCCCATTTTGCAAACGCTGCAAAACTTCCTGATAGGACTCTTCGACTCGTCCTAAATCTCGACGAAAGCGATCTTTGTCAAATTTCTCGCCGGTTTTCACATCCCACAGCCGGCAGGTGTCGGGACTGACTTCATCGGCCAAAACGATTTTTCCGTCGGGAAGACGGCCAAATTCCAATTTAAAATCGATCAGTTCAAGTCCCGCTTTTAAAAATTCAGCTTTGAGAATCGCGTTGATTCGGTGAGCTTCCTTTTTTAGAGTCTCCAAATCGTCGCGTGAGCTCACGGCCCCCATCATCAACGCTTGATCATCACTTAAGAACGGATCGGCAAGTGCGTCGTCTTTGTAATAGAACTCAACTAAGGGCTCAAGCAGTGCGGTGCCTTCGGCTTTGCCCAGCTTCTTCGCAGTGGAGCCGGCCAACCGATTACGAGTTACAACCTCAAGCGGAATTACTTTCAATTTTTGACAAACCATTTCGTTGGCATTGATGTCTTCAAGCCAGTGAGTGCGAATGCCCTGGGCTTGTAAGCGTTGATAGAGCAGCGAGGTGATCTGCGCGTTAATTGAACCTTTCCCGACAAAGCTAGATTTTTTCTGAGCATTGAACGCCGTGAGTGAGTCTTTGTACTCGACCCAAACTTCTTCCGGCCGACCTTCGACCGCGAACATCTTCTTAGCTTTTCCCTCGTAGAGGAGCTGACCTTTCAGTCTTGCCATTTCCATGACGCCCTTTCGCCTTCTGTTTTTTAAGCACACCGTCGATCACGCCACCGACGCGCTCTTTTAATTTTTCGCCAGAATAAATCGCCTTTAACGTTTTCTTATCCAAATATTTTGCCGCCTGCGGATCTACGAGCAAACGCGACTCTAAAGAATCTCCCGGCTCAAGATCGTGACAAACGCGCTGGACGATTTTGTAAGCCTCTTCACGCGACAAACCCTTGTCGATCATCGCCAAGAGCACCTGACTACTGAACAATTGACCCTGCGACAGACTCATATTTTTCAACATGCGGTCGCTATCGATAAAAAGTCCTTCGATCAATTGGCTGACTCGGTCCAAAGCATAATCCGCCAAGATAAAGCTATCGGGAAAAATCACGCGCTCGACCGACGAGTGAGAAATGTCCCGCTCATGCCACAACGCTACATTTTCCAAAGCAGCGCCCGCGTTGGCGCGCAACAATCGAGCAATTCCAGTCAAATTCTCGGCACTGATCGGATTTTTCTTATGCGGCATCGCACTTGAACCTTTTTGCCCCGGCGTAAAGCTCTCGATGACTTCACCGACCTCTGTGCGCTGCAAGTGACGAAGTTCCACACATAGGCGCTCGATGGCGCAACCACACATGGCCAAAGACCAAATCATTTCCGCATGTCGATCGCGCGGGATGACTTGCGTCGCCACCGTTTCGCTCACCAGTCCAAGTGCCTGACCAACAAGTCGCTCAACCTCTGGTCCTTGAGTGGAATAAGTTCCCACCGCACCACTGAGTTTGACGATTTGCATTTGTTGAGCGGCGCGCTCCACACGCTCGCGAGCGCGTAGAAACTCAACCAAATGGCCACTCATTTTAAAACCGAAGGTCGTCACCTCTGCGTGCATTCCATGAGTTCGACCGGCGCTTAAAGTAAATTCATGTTTGCGAATCAGCGCGCTCAGTGCCTTTTCCAATCGATCAAAGCGGGTCATCAACACTTCACACGCCTTACGTACCTGTAAGCTCAACGCGGTATCGAGCACATCCGACGACGTCATACCGTAATGTAGGTAGCGCCCATTCGGACCGACATTTTCAGCCACCGAGGTGACAAAAGCAATGACGTCGTGCTTGGTGGTTTTTTCAATCTCATCAATTCGCGCGATCGAAAACTTGGCGCGCACTTTGATATCTTTAAATGCCTTTTCAGGAATTATTTTTAGCTCAGCCTGGGCGCCGGCCACTGCCGTCTCGACCTCCAGCAGACAGCCGAAACGCGCCTGTGGAGAAAAGATCGCGGCCATCTCAGGGCGCGTGTAACGAGTGATCATCGCGAGCTCCTTGCTTTTTCTTCTGCTCATTGCGCCACTGGATCAATCGCTTAAAACTTGCGGCTTCGCGTTCAAAACGTGCCGACATATCCAATCGAGGTAGAGTTTCAGGGCTGATCCAATCCCAGTTCTTCCAAGTCGCCGGTGACTCGGAACGCTGGTCCGCAGAAAAAATCTCTGAGTGAGGGCAAAGACTCCACTGGGCTGAATCGACTTTCCATTCCGCAAGCGGCAAGCGCTTCATCAACAGCGTGCGCACATTTTGCGCGATCGTTCGGCGAACATCGATGTCATCGATGCGATTGCGCGGAACTTTCATCCAGTAGCGCAATTGTGTGTCATCAATTCGTCGCAAGATCACCGCATTGGCATAGGTCCATGGGAGATGTGCATCGCCAATCACCACGCAGGCTTTCGGTAGGCCGTCGCACCACGCCCCTTTTTCCATCGAACCTTCAAAACTGATCCACGCCCATTCAGGCTCCGCAATTCCACGAAAGAAAATCTGCTCCGCTATCGCTGCATTGATTTTTTTAGTTTCCGAAGACGAAAGACACCAGATCCATTGATTCGCCTGAACGCCGCCCGCACTTCCGCAGTCGACTTCAAGCTCCACAATACGCTGAGCGTGCAAGCGCACATCCAGAAAGCCCACGCAGTTGCGAATCTCGATCGCTTTGCTATGCAAGCGATCTACGTTCATCACGCGCGCCTCTAGGGGTGCCGGCACAACACCCAGTGGTTGATCATAGGGAAAGCGCGCATCGCTCGTTTCGACCCAAGGTTCAGCATAAAACGGTGAAGCCCACTGACGCAGAAAGCGCTCCAGCCAAACCTCGGCAAACTCACCACTCGTCGCGCCACTTTTTAAAGCTTTAAGTTCAGGATTCGCGGACCGATGAACTTCGCTCATAGGCCCACTCAATTCTAGCGGTCCGTCATCCATCCAAAGCGACAGGCCTTTAGGAAATCTAATAAGATGATTTAGAAATTCACGTTGTGCCGGAATAAACGGATGATCGATCACTGGAAACGGACCGGGTCCACGATGATAGTGTTCGGGAAATGCAGATGTGAAATCCAGAACCTGCACCTGAAAACCATTTTCATGCAAAGCCAACGCAAGAGTTTCGCCGCGGCCAAATGCTGTGATCAATCCAACTTGCCAATCCTTCACAGCTCGAGCCCCTCCCAAGTGGCGTCGGCCAGCTTCCAACTGGCTTCAGCGCCCTTAACGCCCGATTCAACGACACCTAAATCAAAACTTTTATAGCCCTGCTTCACGCAAGCCGCCTGCAGCTCGGTGAATTTTTCGGGGCGAACCGCCCAGACCATTCCGATTCCACAATTCAAAGTGGTGAGCATCGCGGGCCAACTCATTCCCGAGCGTTTCTTCACTTCTAAAAAGGGCGCAGGCACTGGCCATGAATTTAAAACAGCGACCGTACCTTCTGGCAAAATGCGCGGAACGTTGTCCATGCCGCCGCCCGTAACATGAGCGATCGCTTCCACTCCACCCACCGCGAGAGCCGCGTGGACAAGCTTCACATAAAGTGCGGTCGGCTTGAGCAATTCTACTCGCCAAGCGTCCAAATCGGCGGCAAAAACCTGGCGCAGCAGTGAGAATCCGTTGCTATGAAAGCCACTCGAGGCCACTCCCAAAAGCTTCATCCCCGGCTTCACTCGCGCCAACCCCAAAGCCTGCGCGCGATCGACCACGCCGACTGAAAATCCAGCACAGTCGAAATCATTGCCCTCGTACAATCCGGGCATTTCGGCAGTCTCGCCACCGATTAAGGCACAGTCGGCTTCGACGCAGGCCGCCTGGACCCCGCCCAAGAAATCTTTTGCCGCCGGCAGCCGCAGTTTTCCACTCGCGTAGTAGTCCAAAAAGAACAGCGGCCGCGCCCCGCAGCAAACCAGGTCGTTCACGCACATGGCGACCAGATCCTGGGCCACTTCTTTGTAACTTTCAAAATGTACGGCCAATTTGATTTTCGTGCCGACGCCGTCGGTGCAACTGACTAAACAGGGCTCTTTGAGTTCTTTGAAATCCGCGCGGAATAAGGCTGCGAAGCCGCCGATACCTTCAACCAAACGCTCTTGATGGGGCCATTTTTTAGGTGCGCTCTTCTTTAACCAATCCACCAAGGCATCGCCGGCTTCGACATCCACGCCTGCCTGTTTATAGTCGATGGCCACGGACTGGCCTCCTCTTTGGTGGTTTTGAACTGAATGAGGATCAGATACCAAAATTGCGGAGTTTATTCAACCTCTGGTGGGTCGTCTCAAGACGATACATTGATGATTCCTTTTGGAACTCTGTCGCAAAATGTGGCTTAATTTAGGATGGAACACCGGTGAGGTCCAAGTTGATGTATTTTTCCATGCTTAAAAGAGTCGCATTGTGGGTCACTACGACCGTGTTTTTTACACTTGGTGCGACCACCGTGCATGCCGATGAGAAGCGCGTTCTGGACATTCCGGGGCTGAAAACCGCTCAATTCGACGCCGATGACACCTATGACCCTTTTGCCGACTACTCGGAGTTTGACGAGGCTCAAGACGAAGAGGCGGACATCAACTTCTTCCGTCACGGCCGCTTTGTGACTCTGGGCTTTATTGGAGGAGCTAGAGGCTTTACCGGAGGCTTAGGCAGCATGTATCGTCCCGCCCCCGCTTTCGGTCTGTTCCTGAGCTATTTTTTCGACCTGCGCTTCGCCCTTCAATTCAGCTTTAACACTGCCGATCATGCCCTGACCGTAAGCTCCAACAGCCAAACGGCGCACGGAACCGTAAGCATTTCAAGCTTTGCCCTTGATATTAAGTACTACGTGAACACCCAAAATGTGACCAAGGGACTGGCGAAGCTCAATCCTTATTTGATGGCCGGCTTTGCGCGCGTGGATCGCACCGCTCGCCTTCAAAACGTCGATGGCTTCACCAAAGAGGGCGCCATGGCCTTCGATCTTGCGGCCGGAATCGAAATGCCAATGATGCGCAATAAAATGTTCTTCGGCGCTCAGGCACAGTATCAACTGGTGAATTTTCCCGATGAAAATACTGAGATTGTTTTTGCCAAGGGCGATCACACTGGGAAATATCCCAATGGCGATTCGTATACGCTGCTTGGGATCCTTGGCGTAAATTTTTAGCGGAACCGCGCGCAGTGGTTTGCCTCCCTTTTGCGGCACCAATCGTAACAGCTCAAAAAAGTTCATAATTATCAATACGATACAGATCAGCCATTTCTTACCGGTCGTTACGCTAGAACACCTTGTCCTTAGTAACGCCATTCTTTACAAATGTACTACAATGTACTACACTCAATAAAATGCATTACGAGTGGGATCCCTCCAAAGAAAAGACAAATCTTAAAAAGCACGGGATTTCATTTGAAGACGCCAAACAAGCATTAAGCTGTGGGCTTGTTGTGGTGCTGAAAGAAGACTCAGAGTCTGGTGAAGAACGATACGTTTACCTTGGAA
>JAYVPG010000032.1:0-83290 GCA_043757545.1 Pseudobdellovibrionaceae bacterium | reverse complement strand
ACCTTTCAAAAGCCGTCTGGCGAACTGTCGACGATGTCGTATGATTCGGCTGGGCTTTTAAAATACGACGCGAGCACGAGCGGCTCTTTTTGGGATTTGTTCTATGTTCTTCAGCCAGGTTTAAGTTCAATTGATATGACTTCGGCAGAGGGGCGAAAGTATTCCTATCTGGTGGACACATCCGTACCGGGTTTTACACGCACCGAAACCAAACCCGGTGGCGCAAAAATCACCACGACATTTAGGCCTGGAATCTCAAATGAGATTCTTTCGCCAGAGAAACTGCACACTCAACTCACTTTTTCTCCTGACTCCAGATTTGGAACAATGTCACCGATTTCTTCGAACGCAGTGAGCACAACTCCCGCGGGCGATTCTAGCGGAACCAGTGAAGTGCGAAGTTCATCCACCGATCCGCTCAATATTCTAAAACTGGTTGCGCAGCTGAACACTCAAACTATTGACGGCAATACTTACCAGGCGAATTTTACTAACTCGACATTGCTTTCGACCACGCCCGAGGGAAGATCGGCTTCACTAGCGTTAAACGCACACGACCAGATAATCAGCGAGCAGGCGGGTCCGTTCTTGCCGACGTTATTTTCTTATGACGCGCGAGGCAGAATCGCAAGCTTCGCGCAGGGTTCGAGATTGACGCAGATGTCGTACAATCGCGAAGGGTTTATCGAAAAAATTAGAAACCCGCTCAACCAGAGCACCCGTTTTGAATACGACAGTCATGGCCAAATCGTCTCACAAATATTGCCCGACGGACGAGAGACCCAGTTTACATACGATGCCATCGGAAATTTGGCGTCGGTCAAACCGCCTTCAAGACCTGCACACAATTTTGCGTACAATTTATTCAACCTGGTGGCGAGCTACGTGGCGCCGCAGATATCCTCACTACCCACGATCACAAGCTACAGCTACAATCGCGATAAACAAATTGTGCGAATTTCACGCCCCGACGGAACCGATGTGAAATTTAGCTATGCAGCGATCAGTGGCTTGCTCTCCGGCATACAGGCACCAGAGGGCATTTACTCGCGCAGTTACAACTCTGCCAATCAGTTGATCAACCTTGCGTCCCCCCAATCGGTCGAGCTCGGTTGGAGTTATGATTCGACGGAAGCTCTAGCGCAAATGATCACCACGGCTCAATTTCATGCGACCGTTAGCTATACCTATTCCCATTTTCTGCCTACAAGAGAAACTTTTAGAGATTCACGAGACGTCGAAAGCTCAATCGCTCTTGGTTACGATCGCGATAATTTGTTGAAATCTGCGGGCGACTTACAGATCACACGCGATCCGCAGAGCAACCGAATTTTGGCGACTAAACTCGGCTTCGTTGATGAGCAAATGACTTACGACCAACAGTTTGGGGAGCTTAAGTCGTATACAGCGCGCTTTAAAAACAAAGAGTTCTACGCCGAACGCTACACGCGCGATGCTCTGGGAAGAATTACCAGTAAGTCAGTTAGAGAAGATGGCGAGCGCGCGGATGTTTACGATTATGCGTACGATTCATCAGGACGCTTAATCCAAGTTGCCAAGAACGCTCGCATACTACGAAAATATTCATATGACGAAAACTCCAACCGCACGTCAGTCGTAGACTCTGACCACAAACGAATCACCGCCACCTACGACAATCAAGATCGGCTGCTGCGCTACGGATCAAAAACCTATCAGTACAACACTCTCGGCGAACGAACGATTGCGCTGAGTGAAAATGGCGAGAAGACACTCTCGCTTTCATACGACTCGCTCGGTGCGCTCGTCAAAGCAGTAAAGCAAACAAACGATCGAGATCTCGATAACGGCCACGACGCCGACGGAGATTTCTTTGATCATTTCGCAGGCGACAGTCGTAAAAAAACGACGTTCGCTTACCTCAACGATGGTCTAGGTCACAGAATCGAGAAATACTCGAATTCAAAACTTGCGGCCCGCTATGTTTACGATACGCAAGGCCGTCTGATTGCGGAACTCGACGGACAGGGTAAATTAAAATCAAGATTTATTTATGCGGTAATGTCCAACTCACCTGACTATATAATTCAAAATGGCGTGAAATTTAAACTCATCCATGATCAACTGGGAAGCGTGAGGAAAGTCGTGAATGTGACAAGCGGAAAAATAATGTCGAATATTGAGTACGACGAGTTTGGACGTATATTGAAAGCAAAGAATGAACGCTTTCAGCCCTTTGGATTTGCTGGTGGTATCAACGACCCAAGCACAAGGCTCGTGAGATTTGGCGTGAGGGATTATGATCCGGATACGGGGAGATGGATTTCGAAAGATCCGATCTTGTTTAATGGAGGCGACACGAATCTGTACGGGTATGTGCTTCAGGATCCAATAGACCGGATTGATCCATCGGGTAAGATAAGTCTTGGCGGATTTCTAGGGTGTATGGCCCAGTCACCAGTTTCCTTGGCCGAAGATATCTTTCTTTTTGCATGCTTTGCCAACTTCGCTGGAAATCCTGCCGGAGCCGCTGCGTGTGTTGCGGCCGCAAGTGTTGCACTAAGCCCTGCAACAATTGCAGTCGCCAAAAAGTGTGGCGACCCCGATCCTCCTCCTGGGAGTCCACCGGCAGGATCGACAGGATTTGGGGGAGCATGCGATTCTAGTACGAGTTGCTGCCACTAAAAACCTATTGCGATGAGAGCGAAAATGACCAATGAAAAATTGCCGCCGATTAAAGTGAATATGTCGGTATTGATTGCAGCTATTATTTTTTCGGCGATTATGGCTTTGATTTTTTTGGGCGGAGCCGTTTTGGAGCTTTTGGCCGGGGGTCAGGATTGGAGACAGATTTTAAATCTCATTTCCTCTGGGTTACCCTTTGCAATATGCTTGGCAGTTTGTACGTCTTACCGAACAAGATTTGTTACGAGGTGGTTTTCTGGTGAAAATGGAAGAAGGCTGACGTTTTTATTACTTGGAGCATATTTTATCTTTCGACTAGTTCTTTGGTATATTTTTATATAGACGTGCGTTCAATTTGCGGAGCTCAACGGACTGGAGAAAATGAAATCAAGGTTTGCTTATGCAGCGTCAGTCTGATGTTACGGACGGAACAGATTCTTACCGGATCGTCACTGATCATTTAGCAAGCGTAAGGCTTGTAGTCGATGTTTCAAGTGGCAGTGTTGTGCAAAAAATTGAATACAATGAACTTGGTCGAGTGCTGTCCGACACGAATCCTGAATTTCAGCACTTTGGATTTGCTGGTGGGATTCACGACTCTAGTACCAGACTCGTGAGATTTGGCGCGAGGGATTATGATCCGGATACGGGGAGATAGATTAGCAAAGATCCGATACTATTTGGTGGAGGGGCTGGGGCGCGCATGCAGGAACTTGCAATCCTCCACCGCCTCGAACTGATCCGCCAATATTACCTCCTCCAATTTCTTCACCTAACGGAGGGAGCGGTAGTGCCCCCATGTGCAAATAGCTCACAGCGTTTGAGCTGCAAGCTCGACCGACAGTCGGAGGATCAATGAGTCACGTTGACGATATTGCTAGTTGGCATGAATTTGCGAGGAGTAGAGGTATGAAGAAATCCGCGTACTACCCACCCGCTGATCGAATTTTGGATCTGTTTGGAATGGAATTCCCGCCAGCTACATTTTGGAAGTTTCACACCGTAACATTGACCGCTGGAATTTTTTTTGGGTGCTTCTGGGGAATCTTCATGAGCTCCACGGCTTGGCGAAATTATCCACTTAAAGACATCTTCATGCCAAGTATCGTTGGGGGAATTTTATTTGGCCTGGCGATGGCTACTAATCATCTCAGAATCAAGAAAAAACTGGGTATTACGACTTGGGGAGATTTCAAGAAACGTAGGGATCGTGCCTAAATCGTGCCAATAAAATTCAGAAAATCCGGAAAATTTGGACAAAAATGGCCATCGGGTCCTTACACTCCGACAAAAATCACTGCAAACGGGCAGTGGAAGTTGACGGATAAAGATCCAATTAAGGGAGCACTATTATGGCAAAGACATTAAATAAGACTGAACGCGCGGCTGACAGCCTGGAAAATCAACTCCAGAACGATGTGCTAAGTCTTTTAGGAAGCTTTTTTACTCCCAATCCGGCAGTGACAGTTCCAATAGCTGGTGTGTGTATTGGGGCCTTCTTTGCGTTGGGAATTTAGGAAAATGTAAATGAACTATGAAAAATTAGTGGATCAGATTGTTCGTCGATGGACCCGCTTTGGTGAGCGCGCAACCGGCTTGAAATATCCGTCGAAGAGTGAAAGTCTTCGCTTGCATGGAATCTGCCGCAAGACAATTCTGGATTTTCTGCCCCTGACTTTTTTTGGGCAGCTGTCATGATCTATTTCTTTGCGACCAATGCAACTGGGCGTACCTTATGGTGTAAATCCTTGGAGGTATTTATTGGATTTTACGTTATCTCTTTTTTTCACTGGTTTGTTGGAGAGTTCATCTGGGTCATATTCCTTTGGAATCCCCGGGCGCTCAAGCTAAGAACATTAAATCGAAAATAATGCAGGACTGAGATACATAAGGCCGTCTGATTGCCAGCTTAATGGTCGAATTAGTCGCGGTATGCGCAGGATTGCATCCTAATGGCCCTGGATTTGGCGCATGTGTGGCAGCCGCAACGGCAGGCATGAGTCCCGCAATTATTGCGACGGTAACTAAATGTGGAGAGCCATCGGGACCACCACTAGGAGATCCGCCCCCTGGACGCCCCAAATGTGATCCGGGTTCAAGCTGTTGCCAATAAGTGATAAAATTAAGTACGAGGACAAATATGAAGTTAAACAGGCCTACAAATGAAACCTTTTTTTACTGCATCGGGATATTTTTTCCTTCCACATTTTTCGTAATGGACTTGATTGGAGTCGGTGACGCCCTTTTGTCTAAGAGCCCGCCGAACTGGGTTCTAGCCGGTCAATTTCTAATGAGCAGCATCCCTATGCTAGGGGTAGTCGCATATATTTCATGGCGAAGATTTGATCCTCTTCGCCGACTAGTGTCGTCGGATAGAGCCAAGTACATTTTTATGGGTCTAGTGGGGATGTACGCATATTTGCAGTTTGCGGTTTGGTATTTCGGACCGATACCTTAAGCGTGGACCTGAGCGTGCCTAAATCGTGCCAATAAAATCCGGAAAACTCGGAAAATTTGGACAAAAGTAACCGTCGGGTCCTTACACTCGCAACAAAATCACTGCACTGACGCAGTCGTTTTTGATGTATAAAGATCCGATAAAATGGGCAATTTTAACGCAGTCAACTTTCTGGAGGTATCTGAATGGCAAAAGGTACATTGGTTCACTCAGAGCAGCTTCTTGCGAAATAGGTTTAATACAAACACATGAGCCCGCTTCAGAACGCAATAGAAAACTCGAACAATTCCCCTCGCATCCCGTACCCTCATTTGGATAAAGGTCGGAAAATGACGATGATCCGATGGGTCAAATTGAGGACACGCCCTAGTTGGTTTTAGCGCCCGCTTTGATCCAGTCGCCAATTCCGCCCGAACCATTGGCCTTGAGACCTCTTGCTTGCAATGCCTGAGCGACTTGGTCCGCTCGTCCACCTTTGGCGCAGTAGGTGTAAATCTCTTTGTCCTTAGGAAGCGATTTAACAAAGCTGTCCCACTCGGACGTTCCGATTTTTGAAGCCGGGAATAAAGTCGCGCCAGTTACCTTTCCAGTAATCGTCTCGGAGGGTTCACGCACATCAACGACGATCGCCTTTCCCGTTTGGACTAATTTGATGGCATCGCTGGCCGCCACTCGAGCGGGATTGGCATGGACGGTAAGAGTGAAAAACAATGACATGAGGAGTGCTAATTTTAGGTGTTTCATTTTTTCTCCTAGGTTTTGATGTTTAGTGTCTTGGCTTTTTAGGTTTGGGCTTCGGCATCGGGGTCGGCTTTGGCTTGTCGCTGGGACATGCGACGCCTTTTTTTTCGCCGGGTGCGAGTCGCTTTGCTTTCATTAATCCAAGCAAGCCCTCATGCTGGGAGTTCACCTGAGCGGTAATTTGATCGTCAACTAAGGTTCCGTTGATGTCGAGGATGTAGCTGCCAAGGCCGTGCCCATTCAGTGAAATCTCAGGAGGACTTTTATCTGGGCGATAGACAACGGACATCGAGAGGTCGATGACTCCTCCTTCAATATCGGGGCGTCGATAATATCCGAGCAGCATCGGAGAACGACCGTTCATAATCGCGGTCAGATCGATTTGGACACATTTTTTCGGTTGGCTATTGGCGCCATTGTCGATCCAGCCCCGGTAGACGCCCTCGACGGCCTGATAGGCTCGGAAAAGCCGATCGTCGGCGTCATCGCGTGACCCGGTGTCCTTTGAAACCAGACCGACATCGAATGTGCCCAATGTCCCAAGCACCGTTTGCACACGTCCCACAATGCGTTGGCCGATGACTTGAGCGTCAATCGAATAGAGATTTGTGGTCATCGATTTTGCGATAGCCATATCGAGTTGACCGGTTTCAGGAGTATAGCCGGTGAGATTAAACACGTAATCACCAACCACCGGACGATTGCGTTTGAAAACGGCGATCGGCAGGCGACCAGTTGCAGGCGTGCCATCGGGATTGGTGGCCTCTGAACTGGCCAGGTAAATCAAAAGATCGACGTCTTCAGCGCCATGATCCGTAGCGGTCATTTTGCCCGAATATTTTCCGGTGAGCGGACCATAGAGAGCCGTAATTTTATCGTTCTGTCGACGTTGTGCGGTGCTGTCACCGTTGTCGTCGTTCTTTACGGCACAGCTGGTGACGCCGATGAGCAAGATGAGACTTGTGAAGTACTTCATTTTTTCTCCTCTTTGGTTTCCGGGATCAACTCGTCCCGGGCAGCCGCCCACTCATTCAAAGCGATTTGATAGTCGCCCACTGCGCGACTAAGAGTCGTTTCGGTTTTGAACTGGCTATTGATTGCGTCGATTAAAACATTAATGGTCGTACGACCTTGAGAATAGGTGCGGGTCAGTTCTTTGACTGCTTTTTCACGAAATTCTTTTTGCCGTTGTGCGCTCAAGACAATCGCATAGCTGCTTTGCGCTTTACGCTCGGCCTGCGCGAGAGAGTCAGTTTGCTGCAGTCTGCGCAATTGCAGGCGAGTTTCCTCGAGCTCCTGCGCTACCTTTTTGTTGATGATATCTTCGGTCTGTAAATCAGAGCCGAAGTTGTAGAGCACTTTCACTCCGACATAGGTCAGCGGGTGATTTCCTGCCGCCATCGAGGTGAATGAGCTGTCGGCGGTCACATCGTGTCCGCTGGTTTGGTATTTACCGACGAAATTTACCGCGGGATAACTTTTGGAGTTCGAAGCGAGCAGGCTATCGCCGGCGGCATCGGTACGCAGTTTTTGGGCGCGCACTGAACGCAAAGTTTCGATATCGGTTTTCGCCATCTTGGGAACAGGGGGGACACCGTCATCAACGGCAAATTCCACTTCCGTCCCGCTTGGCAAATTGAGCAATGTGCTCAAAGACTCTAGCTTGGCGAGGTAGTCGGTCGACGCGGATTTCACGCTCTGCTCTTGGCCTTCAAATTCGGCCTGAGCCTGGGAGAATTCGCCTGGGTTGGAGTAGCCCACGGAAGTTTTTCTTTTGATCTGCGCGACCAAGGTTTTGTAGCGATCGCGTGACGCCAATGCCTCTTTAAAAGTTTCTTCGGCGACATAAGCATCCCAATAGGCATGAATCGTGGCGAGTACAGCCGTTTGCAGGTCATCGGCCCGAGCGACCTCCGCCGCGCGAAAAGTATGATCGGCCGCGCGTACGCTGGCGCGATCGGCTCGACCCAAGAAATTATAAAGCAACGATTGTTCGAGAGTGATGCCAAAAATATCTTGGGTTTGTCGAGGCAATCGATTGTCGAGAGGATTGGTGGACGGGGATGCAAGGCTGTAGTCCGCCTGCTGTGACTTTCGGTCATATTCAAAACTCAACAGCGTACCGGTGAGCAAACTCTTACTGACGGTTGCCGTCGTAATATAGCGTTTGTAACTCGCGCCGGGAATCCTCGACGGATCGAATGTGGAGCCCTTGTCCGTCTGATATCCACTCTCAAATGCCGCTTTCCAATCGTAGTTGGAGAGAACGAGGGCGGGAGCCAAGCGAGCTTGCAAAAAAGTTTGATTCGCTTCTGCCGGAGCGGCACCTTGTTTCAAAACAAGCTCTGCCACATCCTTTTGTGAAAGTCGCATTTTCTTCGGCGCCGCGTGGGCCGAGATCGCGAAGAGTGCTAAAGTCGTCAATGCGATTCTTACCATAGAATTCGAGTTCCCAGCTCAAAGTTGTCCGCTTGCAGAGCGAGCCGACTGGCCTTACCGGTCAATTGTCGTTGCCAGTAGCTGGTCATTAACGTCCAATTTTCTTTCAGTTCAAATTCCAATCCTGTATTCCAGCCGGTGTAAGGTGAGTGTCGATTAAAGGTTGCCAGCGGGTTGCTGCTCGCCTGTGTGTAGTTCAGATTTCCCCACTCGAATCCGGTGTCGAGCGTGAGCCAGCGCAGACGCTCCAGGCTCCAGCCGAGCTGCGGTCCCGCACTCAGCATTGTGGAAGTGAGTTGAGCATCGCGTTCGACAAATCCATTGGCATACTTCGCTGAGGTCCGTTGCGAGGAATAACCCAGGCGCGCCATAAGCCCCCAGCTGACCTGCCAAGTCTCGCGGGTCAGGAGCGGGGAGCGAAATCCTAAACCGAACGATGGCATGACGGTCGCGTGATTGTCGTCGAGATTAAAATTCGCATTCGAAAGATCATTGCTCGCATGCCCCTTCGGTTGAAAGGATTGAAGGTCGAGAGCGAGAAAGTAATTCCAGCTGCGCCCACGTATTTCGGGTCGCGGATCTTTGAGTGAAAGTACCCCGCTCGCCACCTGCGCATTACTGGGAGCCGCTTTGATTTGTCCTGTCTGCTGAATCTCGGTTCGCGCGAGGTCGCTGAGTGGAATTTGAACTTTGACACTTTGCGCGGACGCCATAAAACCGGCCAAGAGAACTGAAAATAAGAGAGTCAAATTAAAAACCCACATACTTTTCCCCCCCCGCAAACGAGTGCCCAACATAGCACCATCACTACGCTTCACGAAAATAATAATTCAACCTGTAAGATTGTGATTTTGATTGGCGGAATAGGCAAAACCGCAAAGACCGATGCCGATTCCCCAGTCTTGAAACCAACCGTGGGTGAACATGGTGTAACCCATCATCACAATACTAATAAAAATTAACCGATAGTTGACGGTTTTCTTCCCGTGACGAAAGGCATAAAGCCCAATCACGCCAAAAACCAATGAGGCAATAATCTGGGAGGCACTAAAATCGAAGCCCATCATGCTCATCCCGCCGGTTGGCAGCTGATCCATATCCATGGTGAAGCCTATCCTTTGCTCGTGTACTCGCGCTCGACCCTACAGATTTTAAGCATAAACGACTTATACCACTTCTGCCGACCTAGTTTTTGTGCGTCATAGTGCTCGCTATTGGCTTTCCAGGAACTGATGGCTTCGAGTGTTGCCCAGTAGGACACGGTGATCCCCGCGCCATTCGGATCGCGCACGCTTTCTATTCCCAAAAAACCGGGTTGCAGGGCGGCCAACTCCTCCATTCGCCGGGCGACTTGCGCATATTCCTGTTCATCGCCGGGATTTCTTTGTGAAGAAAAAATCACGGCGTAGTAGGAGCTAGGCATTTTCGGTGGCTTCCAGGCGAAAGCGAGGGCCCGAATAGCCGGGTGTTTTTACGTCTTCAAGAAACATGGTTTTTGGTCGCACCCAAAGTTTGCCGCTTGGGTTTTCATACAACGTTTCATAGAGAACCATTTCCTCTTGAGTTTCACTATGGCGGACGACGCCGATGACTTTGTAACGTTTGTTTTTGTAGTGGTTGTAGATTCCACCAATCACAAGTTTTTGCATTTTAATCCAGCGAGCACCAAACTTCGTCGTTGATTTCTGTCTTTCCGTCTTCAGTTACCAGCCAACTTCCCACGAACGCGTTGTTGACGCTCGGATTGTACTGCATCAAACGAAACACGTGATTGCGCATTCCCGTATCGGTTGGAACAGAAAATTCCATGCTCATGCGGCCGTGGCCGTACGTGACTTTAATTTTTAGTGAGTCGTCAAGTTTTGGGAAAAGCAGACGAGAGTTGAGATCCTTCGCGAAAACGATAATCTCAGTCGGAAAAATGATCACCTCTTCAACTCCTGAGCGGTATAGGCGACCAAATGACGCCCATAGCGTTCCGTTTTTAAGCGAAGTGCATTTCATAAGTTCAAAGCGCTTTTCACCGGGGTCAGGCATAGGCAGCGCCGTGGCTTTAACGCTAAGAAATGTTATGGAAAACAAAAGCGTAAGTAAGCAGAGAAACCGGTTCATTGGTCACCTCAAGCGTGGAGTTTCTAGAGGTTCTATTGAATAATTTTGCCTTGGTAAAGCGCCTTTCGCGTGGGGCCGTTGAATTGAACAAAAGACAAGCGTTAGGCAGGCTTGCGAATCAGGTAGGGTTTGAGTAGACCCGCGGCGATGACAAAGACCACTCCGATGGCACCGGCCATAACGATTTGCTGACCCAGATCTTTGAGATCGAGCCATCGCCAAAGCGGGTCGCTCGAAAGCGCCAAAATAGAAAACATAAATACAAAGATAGTGATTTGATCGAAGAGTCCAATCTTGTTTTTCAAACGTAGTGACGGCTTTTGCCACTGGTCAAAGCGACTGAGCAGCAGAAGTCCGGGAATTGAGAGCGGAATGGTACTGAGAAAAAAAGTTCCCCAGCCGATTTTCTCGACGATCACGCCCGCTTGTGCGACCAAGATCACGCGAGTGACCGCGGTTAAACTTGAGAGTAGTGCAAATTGGGTTCCTGTGAATTGCTGGCTGCAAACCGTCATCGTAAAACCCAGAAGCGCGGCAGTTCCGAGTCCCATCATAAAATTATCGATGCTGACGATGGCGATCAGGCCCGTCTCGCGTAATCCCGGCTCAAGAGCTGCGATCTGCGGCATGACCCAAAATGTTAATCCAACTAAGGACTGAATGACTCCAAAAATCCAAAGCGATCTTTTAAGGCCAAGTTTGGCCATCATTGATCCGCCCACAAGAGTTCCAATAATCGTGGCAATCAGGCCTGCAACCTTATTGGTGCTACCGATCAGAGTTTTACTGTACCCGAGTTCGATCAAAAACTTTGTGGTCAGGGCCGTCGCCATGAGAGTCGAAAGCTTGTAGATCATAACGAATATTAAAATCTCCATAGCGCCGCTGCGCTGGAAGAATTCCATAAAAGGACCGACCACGGTTTCTTTTAGGTGCGCAGACTTGCTGGCTCTTTTGATATCGGGTTCGGGAGAAAGCAGAAGAGTAACGAGCCCGAGGAGGCTGATCGCGGCCATGGTGAGGTAAACGTATTTCCAACTCATTTGATCAGCCATCACCAGAGCTGCGCCTCCGGAAATGAGCATTGCGATGCGGTAGCCGCTGACGTGGATGCCGGCTCCGGCTCCGTAAGCCGACTTGTCTAAAATCTCAGTGCGATAAGCATCGACCACAATATCTTGGCTGGCACTAAAAAATGCCACGAGAAATGCCACTGCAGAAAAAATATCTAACCGAGCAACGGGATCAATAAATGCCAATGTGGAAATCGAAAGAAAGAGTCCGATCTGGCTAACCACTCCCCAGCCTCGGCGGAGTCCTAAAAAGGGGAGTGCATAGCGATCTAAAAACGGGGCCCAGACAAATTTCATTGTGTAGGGAAGGCCCACGAGGGCAAAAAGTCCGATTGTTGCGATATCCATTTTTGCGTCGGTGAGCCAGGCTTGCAGTGTCGCACCGGTGAGTGCCAAGGGAAGGCCCGAGGAAAAACCAAGGATCAACACAATCAACATTCGTTTGTCGGCAAAAACAGAGAGGTATTTTGATCTCATCCATTTGATCATTGAATCAAAGTCTACCTTCTTGGGTTGTCATTAAAAAGATGATTTTTGCAGATGGTCTAGGTCATTCGTTGCCTGAGGTGGGACTTCAAGATAGGCTCCCCTCATGTTTTTAATTCCTTTTTTAATGCTATTTACGTCCGCCCACGGCCAAGAAAAATCGGCGTTTCAGCAGGCGCTTGAGCAAGATTCTGGCATAACTAGTGAAGAAAGTTGGGTTGTGATCAAGGGCATGCGCTATCGCAAAATTGATTTGCGTGGCGAGCGCTATTATATGGTGCAAAAGGGCAGCAAGATGGACGCGACGGTTTATTGTCAGCCTCCTAAGGGCGCAGAAAACGAACGAGTCCTCGAGGAAAGTGTCGAAACCTATCATCGCACGCGGGCTTTTTTACAGGCCTTTCGCGCCAGCTGCAAAGGCGAACACGGTGGAGTCACTGCGAGCATTCATCTTGGACCCGAGATGGGTCTTAAGATGCCGGACAAAGAAGGCGAAGTTTTGACTAATAAAAAAATAATCGTGAATCCCACTCAACCGCTGAGTGGAACTGTGAAAGGTGATTTATAATGAATCCTGAATTTACGTGGATATCGCTACTGCTGTATTGGATTGTTTCTGCTCTTGCCCTGGCGCTCACTGCGGCGATTGTTCCCGGGTTTAAGGTGCGGGGATTTACTACGGCTCTTATTGCCGTCTTGATTATTGGCCTCGCCAATCGATTTGTATGGCCAGTTTTATTTGTCCTGACCTTGCCGATAAATATTTTAACTTTAGGGCTGTTTACCTTTGTGGTGAGTGCGATCGTGTTGCGCCTTTGTGCTGCGTTAATGGAGGATTTTGAAATTACCAGCTGGTTTTCAGCGATTTTCGGCGGAATTATTTTTTCGGTTTCCTCGAGCTTACTCCATTATTTGATTGTCTAAATGAACGCGGTTTTTAATTCCTTTATATTAGTTTTTGCCAGTGAGATGGGTGATAAGACCCAACTTTTAGCTCTTGTTCTCGCCGCTCGCTTTCGCCGACCCTGGACGATTATGGCGGGTATATCTGGTGCCACGCTTTTGAATCACGGACTTGCTGCAAGTCTTGGTGGGTTTGTTGCAAAGCAAATCGCGCCTCGAACATTGGCATGGACACTAGCTGGGTTATTTTTTATTTTCGGTATTTGGATTCTGATACCCGACAAGGCGTCCGGCCCGATCAAAATATCTAAGTACGGAGCTTTTCTGACCACACTGGTTGCCTTTTTTATTGCGGAAATGGGAGACAAGACTCAGCTGGCAACTCTGGCGCTTGGCGCGCACTATAATTCGATCGTTTTGGTCACTGTGGGCACGACCCTGGGAATGCTCGCGGCGGATGGAATCGCAGTTTACCTAGGTGATCGCTTTCATGCGCGTTTGCCGATGAAGTGGATTCGCATCGGTGCAAGTCTGCTCTTTATTCTATTCGGTGTACTGGTATTGAGCGAGTCGGCCGCGTCGCAAAGTCTTGAAGTCGTTACTCCCAAAAGGAAGTGGAGTTTCACTCTCAAAGAACTCAAAGAAAAATTGAAAGTTCAATCGGTTCGGATCGATGATCCGGTATATGGCATGGTCAAAGAGTTTGATGGGTTTTCTCTCTCTGATGTTTTAATTCTTGCCGGCGCGACGCCCGACGGGACCGCTGACGAGTTGGTGTTCACTGCCCGTGATGGCTATTCTCCGAATATGGCTTTCGCGAAACTGAAAGCGCATAAGGGCTTTGTGGTTTTTCAAGAGACGGGAAAAGATCGAGCATTCACGCCCGTAGCCCAAGGCAAGGCAAAGATTTCGCCGGCGCCATTCTACGTGGTTTGGGAAGAGGGCAAGAAAATTAAGGATGAAGTCCCGTGGAGTTATCAGCTAGTGAAAATTGAAGTGGTGGACTGGGTTGAAAAATACGCGAAGGTTTTGCCAGCGAAGGCTGCGGCGGGCTCGCCTGAGAAAAAGGGCTTTGTGATTTTTAAATCCGAGTGCATTCGTTGCCATTCCATCAATCTGCAGGGTGGCGACATTGGGCCCGAGCTTAATATCCCTCTTAATGTCACTGAGTATTGGAAGGCGGAAGTGTTAAAACCGTTTATTCGCAATGTTGCGAACTATCGCTTGAAGAGCAAAATGCCGTCATTTGCACATTTGAGCGATGAGGACCTTGATCACGTCATTTCTTACTTAAAATATATGAAAGATTTTAAATCCCGTTAGAAATCGAACTCGAGTCCGATGCGGGGACTGATATGGGTCTCTTTGCGCTCCGGGCTAACGACGCCCACGTTTGTTTTCGCGTAAGAGAAATACTCATATGAAAAGCCCGCGAGAATAAAAATCTGACTGACCGCGACCTTCAGTCCGCCATCGACTCCGTATCCGGAACCTTTGTAGGTTAGACCTGAGTCCACGTATTCTGAATTGTAGTAGTAAACCGCACCAATGTACCCGCCCACTGCGCCAGAACTCATGTAGCCGACGCCCGGGCCATACGAAGTTCGTTTATATATGGAGGTTGTGCCAGCGGTAGTCACTGTGCGTGTCTCCATGGCGTAGGCGCCGTGGATGGTCCAACCCTCTTGGCTTTTCCAGCCGCCGCTCAAGTTGATTTGCTGCACGGTGGTCTTGTCGGGGTTGGTCTGTCCAGCTTGATCGCTAGTGTAGCCGAGAAGGCCACGCGCGAATCCACCCGCGTGGGCAGTTGAAACAAAGGACGCGATCAGAATAAGAATCGAAAATATAGCTTTCATAGCGTCCTATTCGGAATACTCGGGCCAGAAGTCAACGCACCTTGGTCGGGACTTTCACTGCGATTTTCACGTGGCCTTAGGTCTCGGAACGTTCACTTTTCCGAGTGAGAATCCGATATTTAGGTGTTCTATCCAACGAGGTGCTTTTTGTCCGGCGTGTCTTCACGCAAGTCTCGGTATCCTTGGCGAATCCTTTGGATCCCTTGCGTATTGCTATCCATGGGCTTTCTCTTTATTCAGGGTTCTCCCGTGTTCGATGAGCTGGGTTGTCGCACCATTGAATCCACGGGCGTCTACCAATGTGAAGTAGGAAGTTTGGCAGGCCGTGAATTTTCCTCTAAAGCCGAAGCCCTTTTGCAGAGTGAAAAACCTGTTACGGAAATCGAAACGACGCGTGCGCCGGGCACCGTTGATCACTTGAAGATCCTTTCATGGAATGTAAAAAATCTAGCGCGTGGCGGTTCCGATTACGATCGTGCGGCCATCGTGCTCGGCGATGCGGATCTCGTCCTATTGCAAGAGATGGAGTCCGAAGCGCAAAAGGGCAAAGGTTTTCTTAATGTCATGGCCGATTTGATTCAGGGTCGGAACAAAGAGAAGATTTGTCGGGCGTGGACCCAAGCGGCAGGGGGGGGCCGATTGCGCTATGGATTTATTTGGAAGAATTCAAAAATCGGCGTGGTCGATAGCGCGGGTGAGCTGAAAGAGGATTGCGGACCATTGGCATTGACCATTCGCCAGGGGAAGAAACTCAAAATGGCGATGCGAGCGACGTTCTTCTCTAAGGCTGAGCGAAAGGTTTTTTTGGTGAACTCTGTTTTTATCGACAAGAAATCCAAGGATCCCGCAAAAGAAGTTTTGGAATTGTTTGCGGGTTTGAGTGACAGCGAATGGCCCATAATCGTTGCGGGGGACTTAAGGATCGGTGCCGAGAATGCGGCGTTCGACGAAGCACGCAAAGTGGGGTTTCGCGCGGCGATTGGCAGTGATAAGCGCAGTGGAAATAGTTCCGTGGAAAATTTCTGGTTTCACAATGCCTGGCCGATCGAGGCGCATACGGTGAACCTCTTCCACCGGTTTCCTGACTCGCCACATCTGGATATTGTGCAGGGATTGTCTGAGCAGTTTCCGATTATGGCCGAATTCAGCTTGAACGAAGAGTCAGCCAACGTAGTCACGGCCTCGCTGTTTCAGAGGGCGACGAAGAAGGCGAAAAAACCGCAAAGGCAAATTGCATCTCAAACCAAGCCGCGTAAAGTTGAGTTGAGCGATCCTCCTGAAAATCTAGAAGAGGAAACTGCTCACGCGGACGCCTCGGTAGAGTCCAAATAGCGGATTTTAATAATCTCTTTCGCTGTCGACGTCCACTTCGCGTGGAGTTGGAATATCCTTCCGCGACTTACGTACTCGCCGACTCTTCACGTAGTCTTCAAGTTGGCGAGTGAGTTTGTGAAAAGCATCGTGAATCGCCAGATGAATTTCGCTGTGATCATCCCTTAGTTCTGGTTGGCGATTCACGGCGATGCGTTTGCCGGGGACGTCGAGCTGAATATTGATGTGGAAGATCCGGTTGCCGCCACGTTTATGCGGAATGCGCACGCCGACACGACAATCGGTGATGCGATTAAAAAAGCGGCTCAAGCGACTCAATTGTTTCTCAATCTCAAAGCGAACGGCTGCGGAAGGTTCGCAATCGTCAAAACGAATGTCATATGAAAATGGAATCGCGGAATCCTGGACGTGACCGGATTTTTCGCGGTGGGATTGTGCGCTCGGCATCTGGACCTCCTCTGTTACCCTTAGTGCAGCAATTCGCATACCAGTGCGAGAGACAATGGATCGCGGGCCGTGGGGAGGGATGGGGCAAGATGCCTTTCGGTGGGACATTTTGAGATTTGTGGGAAATTCTGTGGATTACCTAGAAAAGCTGTTGTTGGACTCGTGCTGCACGCGGTAAATTTATTGATGTGCCATTAAAAACTGAAGAAGAAATTTTTATTCGCAACGCTTCGCAGTTTCTCGATCGTCCGAGCTTTCTTGTGCGTCTTGCCAATTCGGTGGGAAAACCGATCGAGCTCGCCGTGCGCTATCTTCCCGTTAAACAACAAAATGCTGTTCATAAAGCTACTGAATCTGCCCTTAAAAAAGGTTTGCTGCTCGTCACGAAAACTGTAGATGCCAGCCCGGCACCAGTAAGGTCTTTTGAAAAATCCATGAGTCGAAGTCGTAAACTTGGTCTTTTGCATTCGGCGGCCTCATTCGGATTGGGCGCCGCGGGCGGATTATTTGGAATTTTTTCTTTGCCGATCGAGCTGCCGCTCACCACCGCAGTCATACTGCGCTCGATTGCCTCTATCGCCGGTGAATTTGGCATGGACTTGAATGATCCCCAGACGCAGCTGGAATGTCTTTACATTTTAAGTCTGGGTTCGCCTCACACCACGGCCGACGACGCCTTTGCTTCCGCCTATTGGAGTTCGCGCGCGGCCTTTGCAACTCTGACCAACGAAGCCGCGAGTTTTCTGGCGCATAAATCTTCAGCGGAAATTGCTCGCGCGATCGAACACAAGACGGCGCCGGTACTTGTGAAGTTTATTGCGCAGGTAGCCTCGCGGTTTGAAATCGTAGTGAGTGAAAAAATATTGGCCGAGGCCTTGCCGATCATTGGGGCCATTGGCGGTGGAGCCGTAAATGCGGCATTTACCGACTATTTTAGCGACGCGGCCCGCTTCCACTTCGGCTTGCGCGCATTAGAAAACAAACACGGACAAGCGGTCGTTCAAAAAATTTATAAACACAACGAGAGGATATCATGAGCAGCAAATGGTTAGTCGTAGGTTGCACCCTATGGACATTGGGATGCGCGACAAATGAAACGGTAAAAAACGAAGGGCTAGATTCGCCCAGTGAACCACCAGCCGCGGCGGAACAAGTGCAAAAAAAAGAGGCCCCATCAGAGGTTCTGAACAAAAATGAGGGCAAAGTAAAATGCCCAAAAAATGCCAAGCTGGTGAACGGAAAATGCCTATTGCAGGTTGAATCGAACGATTGACCGGACTGGCGTCGGCTACAGACCTAGGAAAACATATTCCTTCACTCGATTGCTCACGTTGTTTTTCTTATGAGCGTGAGTTCCCACCGAGTAGACATAGTCGAGTTCAATGAGCTCAACCACTTTACCTGCATTGCGTAACAACGACTTCATCAATTTTGCGTCCGGGTAGCAATTGGATGAGTAGGACACGACCAGCGTGCTTTTTGCGTGCCTCTCAAACAGACCTTCAAAGGCGGGGATTAAAGTTTTGCGACTGGTGAAGTCCGAATCAATGCGCGGGATTTTCTTTGTCTTTGTCCCGTGATCAATTTTGACATGTGACCAATACGAAACCAGACCTTCTAGAAAATGATATCGTCGTGAATACTCGTTATCTGACTTTAGCGAGAAGTACGGCGGATCAAAATACACCAGGTCGTAGTTCTTTTTCGTAAACCCCATGATATCTGAGTTGAATGCGAGATTGCTTTTGCCGTTGTGAAAGACCGAGGCATTGATTAGTTCGGCGGCATTGATGAAGTGATCATGCAGTGAAAGTTTTAAGTCTTTGCGTCCGTCGTCATAGCGCATTCCCGTATATGTGAAAATTCCGCGTGGTCGCTTTTTAATGCACGCTCGGCAGAGCGCGGTGAGGGCGACGGCCTTCTTGTATTCATTCTCTAGAAAATCGATGTTCGCGACGATTGAGTCGAGCCAGCGGCAGTCAAACTTGGAAAAATAGATTCCCGAAAATTCCTGTTCAATGAATTTTCCCGCAGAAACATTCATCTCACACAGTTCTGCGATTTCATTTTCGGAGAGGCGAAATCCTGGATTCTCGATCAGTGCCTTGGCGATATAGTAATTAAACATGAGGTAGTCGTTAGTATGGACTTTCTTGCCCTGCATCTTGAGCAAATAGGCGACCGACGCCGTTCCTGAAAATGCGTCGAGCGCGCTATTAAATTTTAGTTGGTCGAAGATACGCGCGAGTGCGGGCAAAAGTTTTCTTTTGCTGCCCATGTACCTGGTGTCGGGAAAATTCACAGCACCTCCATGTGCTGCCTTTGAGTTTAGTGAGAAAATATTCGAACTCGAAGTGAGTTTGTGACGTTCCAGCCTTAGGTCGGCATGATCTGGTCCAAAATGAGACACCAACTTAAAGGCAGTGTCTACGCCGTCGTCATACGACGGCCCCAGGGGCATCGCAGGAGTGGCATAGGTGCGGAGAAGTGCGGTCTTACCCTTGCATATATTAATAGGCAGATGGTGGGGGTTTTATGAAGAACATAAGAGTGAACAAGGCAGTACAGATCGGTTTGGCGATATCTTTGCTGCTAATACTCTCCCTGTTTCAAAACTGCTCCAAAACTAAATTCGGGACTACGGGCGGACAAAGCTTGGGAGGACAAAACGCGATGGCTCTACCGGGTCAGGTGGACGCCAACGGTTTTATTCACTCGGCGAACTCTTGCTACTATGAACTTCACAAAACGACTGTCCCGATCAAGCTCGTGTTTATGGTTGATACGTCAGGCTCAAATGCAGGAGCGAATGGCTCTGACCCCGGCAAGGTCGTTCGCGCGGGGTCCATTCAACAATTCTTCGACGACTACAAAGGTAAAAACAATTTCAAGTGGAGTCTTAATTCTTTTCAGGACGCCACTGCCTCGGCCTTGATCAATAATGGACTGAGCAGCGATCCGCGATTTGGCGTAGCGGCCGATATGCAGGTCGCGATCATTCAATTCTCTAACATTTCCGATGATCATTATACTCCATACAAAGCGGCGATAAATATGGCCAACCAAGTGATTGCGAATGACTCTGCCGTGACCTCCACTACTAAATACATCGTGGTGTTTCTCTCGGACGGAATGCCCACTGACTACGGCAGTCCGATCAACGACAGTTTAATATTGAGCGACGTGCAAACGATGATCGGAATTCGCCCAGGCAAAGTGAGCTTTAACACGATCTATTATGGTGATGCCGATCCCACGGCTTCGAATCGCCTCAAGAGCATGGCAATGGCGGGCTCCGGACAATTCCTGGACACCAATGCCAACACCTCAGGAAAATCTTTTTCAATCAGCGACACTATTAGTGTGCCTGGATCGACCTGCGCGCCCTGACACACGTGCTCAGAAAAAGTACTGCTGGATAATGCGTCTGGTATTGGTTATTAGACCAACCAGGACATTCGTTCCAAATGGGGGGAATTCATGTCAACAACGGTTGAGCTGCTTGAGACGCTGATGCGTCTTAAGGGGCTCTCACAGGCGGGCTTAGCTCTCAAGGCTGGGCTGCATCGCTCGAATCTTTGCCGCCTATTGGCTGGTGAGATCGATATTCGTATGTCGTCGTTACAGGCGGTTCTGGGTGCATTGGGCATCTCTCTCGACGATTTTTTAAAAGACGAGATCAGAAAACAAGCAAACGAAGAGCCGAAACCTAAGGGCGTAGGTGATGCCTTCGAGGCAGTTTTGAAAAACTCGGATCCAATTACCCGCAAGACGTTGCTGAGCACAGTGACCGCGCGTGCCTCTTTAAAAAATCCAGATGTTGCGGACGCCGTTCGATTGTTGAATTCTTATAATGTTCATAGCCAACCTGAGAGGGTGAATTGATGTCATTGAATCCAAGCTTGGAAGGTCTTTCGGTCGGTCGTAAACAGACGACCGTTGGATTTTCGGAAATTCTTGATAGCTACCAACGCAACTCGAATTGGTGGACGGTGTTTGCCTGTTTCGATTTGCGTGATTGTGTGCCGACGGCTAAGGGCATTAGTCAGCGCACTGGACTTGAGCTCAGCGAAGTCGAAGATGCACTGTCTGGTCTTTCGCTCCTTGGCTATGTGAAGCTAGAAAACGGTCGCTACGTGCAAGTTCCGGGTCGAGAATTTTTGCATTTTGATTTTGAGGGTCGACCGATGCAGGAAATCGTTGACCGGCATGCGCTAATTTCTCAGCAGGTGTTAAATCACCTGTCGCCCGAGCGAAAACTTGCCTATGATCATCGATGTTTTGCTGCCAATGGAAAGATTATTGATGAGCTTTACAAAGATTTGGCTGCGGCCTTTGAGAAAGCATTTACGAAAGCACAGACGAGTGAGACCAACGATCGTATTTTTAAGATGACCTACACTGCGGTGGACGTTTTGAACTCAATGCCGAGTTCGGGGAGTAATTCATGAAGAATTTGATTTTAATAATCGCTGTAGTGGTGACTAGCTCATTGGCTTTTGGCAATGGCGGCTCGGGTGGTGGTGGAACAAATAGTCACTCTTCGACAACTCGGAATTTGGCCTAAATTTAAAGCCTCCAGGTTCTCTTCGGGGCTCGGTCCTTGTGCCCAAATGAGAACCTTTGACCCACTTTGACACCTTACGTTAGTTCTATGAAGTTACTGCCGAAAAGACATTTGGGGGTAATTTCCAGATGGCGGTTCGCGAGCGTTTTTTTCTCAATTTGATATCGTTTTTCATGGGTGTCGCTTCGCTTGGATGTGCGGGTCCGATGAGCCCATTTGGCGCCTTCTCCCTGTTTAAAAACAAGAGCAGTTCGAACGAAATTTTGACTGGCCAAACGAAGCGTGCGGCGCGAGTGCGCTTTACGCCGGAGCGACAGGTGCTCCACACCTCGAGTACCTTTAGTGTGATCATTGAGGACCCCGAAGGTGTGCCCGAGGACTTTCGCTTTTCGGTCAAATACAACGGCCTCGACGTGACCAAAGAGTTTCTCTCGCATGCTGTTGTGCAAAGTCTTGATCCGCTTAATCAGCAGATTAAGCTGACGACGAAAAATCTTCGCCTACTCGCTGCGCGCGACAATTTTCTTACGGTCTCTTATTGGCGGAAATCTGAAACTCAACCGGTGACCGCGCAATATCTTCCGCCTGTGTGCTCGGCCTACACTTCGGGACGCACGGTTTTGACGGTTCCTGAATTTGAGCCCTCTATGGCGATACTGCAGATGATTAATCTGCATGCGACTAGTAAAAAATTGAACCCGTATTTTGTCGCGGCGTTGGTGGCGCAGGAGTCGTCATTTGATTCGCAAGCGCTGAGTATGAGTAAAGCTCTTGGGCTAACTCAGGTGACGGCGGGTGGTGAGGGTGAAGTGATTAAGCACTTTCAAGATTGGCCGCGCTATCCGGGAGTGAGTGAAATGCCGCTCCCATTGCTCAAGCTCGCCATTATGGGTGGGCGGATTCATGCGGGCAATGAATGGCGTCTAGATCCTTCCCTCTCGATTCAGGGCGGAGTGGAGTACTTGGCCTATATCAATGAATATTGGAATCGTCCGGAAAAACGCGCTCAGGTCCAGCGCAGTCTTGGTCCGTCGGACTCGGCGCTGAGTGAAGTGGTATTGGCCAGTTACAACTCTGGCGCCGCACGAGTTTCAGAGGCGCTCGATCGCTCAGGCCCGGGTTACTTAAAAGATGAACAGTTGGGAGAGGCGAACAAGTATGTCCGCCGAGTGGTGAGTTACTGCGACCACTTTGAAAATCAGGAGGAGAGATGAAATCACGACCCATAAGTCTCACGTTGTTGGCGTTGCTTTTTGTCGGCCTTGCTTCGGGGCTTCCACTTCAGGTGATGTTGATTTATGGCCATGGATTTAACGAGTTGAATGCGGTTTTTGCGAAGCTCACTTTGCTCAATGACTTAGTGATCATCGGGCTATTGGCCGGCGCAGTTTTATTGTGGCGAGCGGCTCGTTACACGCGAAGTATTTTGGCCTATCTCACGGGACTTGTAGCGTTGAACAATTTTTTTGTTGGATTTTATGCGACCGACTTTTCACCTCTAGTCGCGGGTGTGGCCAGTGTGGGTTTTGCGTTTGTGAACTTGCCGTTGTTTAACAAGCGATTGATCTGGCTGTTCAAACATCCTGAACAACGTTGGTGGCTACATGCCGCGCGCCATCGCGTTTCAGTTCCGGTCGTTATTGAGGGAACCCAGTTGCCCTCTATGAAGTCAGAAACTTTTGATCTCTCTGAGTCTGGAGTGTTCGTTCCGATGACGCATGACCTTGGAATCGGGGAACGCATCGATGTGCGTATGACATTTGGTTCCTTGGCGCAAGTGCGCTATCAGGGTCGCGTGGTCAGGCGCAATACGGCCGGTGGAAATTATCCCGCGGGTGTGGGTATCGAATTTACCGATATGTCCTGGGGACAACGACGCGAACTTAAGCGTCACCTGCAGAATCGCAGTTTCGATCTCTAATTTTCATTTTGATCTGTGAGTTCATTGAGTAGAGCCGGACCGGGGACCAAGATCAGCGTATTTTCACGCAGCTGAGTGGTCCCTTGAATATACGCGCTCTCATCTTTGTTGGATTTCAGCAGAGCGCGCTCAAAGGCACTTTGCAGTTCGATCTTATCAGCGGAGGTCAGCCTATTGAAGGGAGATCTCCCGACAATCAGATTGACGGTGCCCTGATTCAACTGAGTGGTTTGCATGTCTAGGCCAAATGTTATGCGGTCTAATTTTTCTGCTGGGATTTTGCCGCTGAGTTCTTTGCGTAAGACCTTCTCGATAGCTTCACCTTGAGATGCCAGCTGCATGCGCGTCTGTTCGGGGACACCTGAGCCTACAAATGAAAGTCGCACGCCGCGAGTGTCCGGGCTTGCGGCCAGAGATTGCACCATGCTTTGCTTTTCTTTTCCGGTCAGGGGTGCATCTTTGGGAAGGCCAAGGCGAACGCAGTCGTCGCCGGAGCAAGTGACCTCGCCCCCCACCTTGGCTTTGAATTTTTCCATTTTGGCGCGGAAGACATTTGTTACATCTTGCTCTCCTTGGCGTGCGCCTTGAAGGGCCGAAGCAAGATCGTATTTCCCCGCGATACCCTTAGCGGTTGCGTGCAGATTGGCCGCACCCATTCCTAGAAAATCGGCGCTGACGCCTCCGTTACTGGCCCTATCCAGCGTTGCGTTTTCACGTTTGCCGATGAGGAGCGTGGGAGAAAATTCATCGACGCCGTTGATGTACTCTTGCAGACGAGCCGCCTCGCCGCTCGAGAAGAAGCTGAGGTTGTATCGTTCACGAATCGTTCGTGCCAAATCATCGGGGTTCGGATTTTTCCGAACCAAAGCAAAGACTTCCTCTTTTGGCAGGGAAACGCCCCCGCTCCACTCAAAAAGGGCCTTGTGACCGGATAAGTTGACTAGGCTCTGGCGTGATTTTTCGATTTGAGCCAGTCGATCAGTCATAAAACCATTCACTTCGGGTTTTGAATAGTCCAAGACACGGGCCTCACCGCCGATATTGCGCGCGCGGCGCGAGGCGAGTGAAGCTTCGTCCACCGTGCGGCCAAAGCCGGCTTTGAACCAAGTCTTGGGATCTCCGACTTTGTCGACGGTGATATTTAGGCGTTTCATTTCTGCGCCAAACTGCTGGTTGGTTTCGCGGTAAGCTCGATCCAAGGCGTCGCGTAGTCTATCGTTGATCTCGGGGGTCATTTCCCTATCACTCTTGACTGCGATTTTAATGGATTTGAAATCGCTGTAGGCGTCGAAAGTGAATCCTGGGAATTCATCTTGCAGTCCCTTTATTTTCTCGAGCAAAATTTTATTTTGCAGGTTCGTCATCGCCGTGACCAAATTTTTGTCTTTGGTGGATTCGTTGAGCGGCTTCATCGATGCGTTCTCTCCGTCAAAGATGCGAGTCTTATTTTCTTTGATCTGAGTTGCGGCGTCTCTGCTCATTTCGATAAACCTAGCATTTTGTGCGGGTGCGACGAATACTGTCGCGCGATGACTTTCGACAAAGGCAATCCGCTCGGGCAATGCGGGCGAGGTGGAGACCTCTCGAATCAAGCGAGCTTCCTTCGCAAGTTTCGCAGCTTCGATGGAACTCTTTTCTACGGCAGTGAGTGCTTTAAATTCGCTACCGCTCATCGGCAGAAAGAGCGAGAGAACCTGCGAGCAAACTTATATTCTTTCGTCGTCGGTTGCGTTTTCTAAGTCCTGCCCGAGGCAGGATTCGCCGGCATCGATCAGTTAATTTTCGGGAAGGCAGGACCAGGGATGCGGATTGGTGCGCATGCATTCGGCTTTGTCGGTAGGCTTAGCCGGTTTCGGCACGTCGATATTTATTTTTTTTGTACGCGGCCGTTCGAGGTGGAGAATTCCCGGGCAGATTGGTCGCTCTCCGCTTAGTCGAAAAAATGCGAGTTTGTTTCGCTGAGGTGTCCAGTCCTCCCCGTCGCTCCGGATCGAGTTCCGAATCTCACCAAGTCGTTGCATGCAGTCGTCGCGCAAAAGGTTGTGGTCATGCTGTGCCTGCAAGAGTAAATCGTTAAATGCTGTTTTACTGACCGCTTGATCGATTTCAGCGTCACTGGCATGTTCAAGGCGAATTGTATTTCGCGCAAGTCCGCGTCGACATTTAATATGCGCCGAACATGCGCCCCAAAACTGCGCGGACTCAGACTGATCTATCGCTGACACCATGTAGGAAATCATTTGCGGAATCTCTAACAGAAATTCTATGGGTGAAATCACGTAGCCTTCGATGGGAGTCAGGAAAAGGCAGACGTTGGCGATCCGAGCCCAGCGAGCGGCATTATAGGTCGCCGCAAGAATCGGATGAGACTCTTTGGCAAAATGCCAGGCGCAGTTTTCCGTGAATTTATTTTTTAACGAAGCGTCCGTTCCGCGAACGAGACTGCTGCACATGTCGACACAAACGGGCACCGTGACGGCGGCAGTCGCTCTTTGAATTTGGCTCTGGGGACATGGCGCGCCGAACGGCCACGCGGATGGGGCGTGCGCTGCAATAGTGATCAATATCCATATAGTAAAGAGCCGTCCTGGCATAATCTCTTATCGACAATTACCCAGGAATCCTAAATTGATACATTGATAGAATTGAGCGCGACTCGACAAAGATCGAGACTCTGCTGGTGAGAGTCACCTATTGGACGCGTCTACCGAAGGCGTGAAGCAGTTCCATATAGGCGACGTGAGCTTGACGAATACCCTGCACGGCCAATATTTCAGCGATGGTCACGCGGTCTAAGTCCAGATTGAGCTCATTGGCGTCCGCACGGCCCAATTTAAAGCGAGCCGCATCTTGATCCATAATGTGTCGGGCAAGAGTTAGGTTGCGGGTGCGCACTTGATATTGTTGTACGCTCAAGCGAAAGTTCGCCTGCGCAGCTTCGACTAAACCTTGCACGTCGCGCTCAAGTTGGTGCAAGCGAAATTCGGCGGCGTATTTGGCTTCGACCTGTGTCCGATAGGCGGCGTGATCTTTTAAGCCACTCCACAATGGAATGGTCAGCGTCGCCAAACTCTGCCAACTCGAAACGGTTTGACCACGCGAGTGCAACTCACCGACAGAATAGGTCAGATCTACGCTTGGGCCCATGGCGCGGAAAAAGGATCGACTAAGTGAATCTTGGCTCTCAACAAATTCGCGGGCAGCTCGGAAATCGGGACGTTGTTCGATGGCGGCTTTACGGCCCGACTCGTTGATAAAGTCCTTCACTTGATCCAGTGAAAGGTTTTTCTCCCATGGCCATTCCGTGCTCACGCGCGTATGGCCGAGCAGAGCCTCAACGGCCGCGCGCGCATTATTATAGCCGATTTCAGCATCCGCGCGTTTGGCCTCTGCATTTGAAGCATCGAGTGCGACTTTGTCGGTCTCTTCTTTGGGCAGTAGACTTTTATTGAAACGCGCGCGCGCGATTTCTAAAAAATGACCGACGCTTTCTTCACTGCGTTTATAGGCCTCAGCAATTTGCTTTTTTTCGATCAGATCCAGAAGTGCCAGGGCGGATTTCTGCTCCGCTTGAATGTACGAATCTTCGAGAGTCGACTCTTGATAGGATTGATCTCGATTGGCAGCACGTAGTCCGGCGATGTCCGCACCCGAGCGAAACAAATTCCACTTGGCATTGGCAGTGTAAATTTCTTCCGTTGGATAGATGCTGGAGCCCGCAACGGACGGTGAATTGCCGTCCCAGCGCTGCTCTTGGGCCTGCAGATAAATCTGCGGGGTGAATGCACCTATTGCCGCGTTTTGTTGCGACTTCGAAGCCGAGAGTTTCGTTTGTTGAACTTGGACCAAGACATTGTGATCGACCATCGCGCGCAGAGCCTCACGAAAGGGTAGCTCATCGGCGTGGGCAATTTGCAAAAATGTCGCGATGACAAATAGAATCTTTATCACGATGTGGTTATAAGGGGGGAGTCGTGGTGGACTCTACCCAGTCTCCGCTCTTTATGGGTTCTTGAAATAGTGTGGCGCTGTCGCGGCGTTTGTTCCGCCGCTGCCAATTTAAGTAGCTCACTTGCAAACTCGGAACAATGAACAGAGTGGTTAGCATAGAAAATGTAAGACCGCCCACGACCGCGATGCCAAGCGGTTGCAAGATCCGACCCCCCTCACCAAAGCCAAAGGCAATCGGGAACATCCCGAGCCCAGTACAAATCGAAGTCATCAAAATCGGACGCAGACGCTTTTGTGCTGCTTCAAGCGCAGCCGCATGCGGAGTAAGACCTTGATCCACTAGGCGTTTGAGAAAGTCGACGAGGATAATACTGTTCGCCACCGCTATTCCATTGAGTAGTATCACGCCGAGGACGGAATTGAGCGAGAGAGTGCTTTTGAAAACATAAAGTGAAACCAAAACACCGATAAAGCCAAGTGGGACCGCGACCAGAACCAGCAATGCATTCACGATATCGCCAAACTGAAAAACCATTGTTAGAAATATCAAAAGGATCGATAGACAGACGGCAAACGCCAGCTGGCGTAAAGCGTCGGTAAGCTCAAAGTTGGCGTCGAGAACGGTGACTACAGAGGAGTGCTTTCCTTCATTCGCCTTCTGCCAATCGGCAATCAGCTTTGTGGATTTCGCGAGTAGGGGCGTGACTTGAGCTTCGTCGCCTTGATTGACTCGACCGCTGATAAATATAAGGCCATTGCCATTCTCGCGAAAGATCTGCGGTGGCGCCGGATGGCGATCCAAACGCGCAAGGGCTTTCAACGGGATCAGCTTGCCGTTCACTCCGATGGGTAGGGCCTCAAGATCGGAAAGCGAAGAGACCAGGCCAGTTGGATAGGCGAGAGTGATGGGTACCATCTCGCCGTCCACTGGGATCTGCCAGAGTCTTCGTCCGAGAGTCGCCGTACGCGCCATATCGGCAACGTCCGCAGGAGTCAGACTGCCTTTGGCGGCGAGGATAGACCACTGTTCAGCGGCGGGTAAAAGTTCGACGCTATCAACACGCTCGATATCGGGTCTCGACTGAAAGCGCGGATAGAGTTGTTTCTCTTGCAAGAGATCGTTGATTTCGCGTGCGACGTCGACACGATCTTGTACGTCATTACCCGCAATTGAAACCTTGAGAGCGGGAGGGTCCGGAATCTGCAGCTCAGAGGGATTCCACGGCATGACCATAAATTGCACTTCCGGCGTATTGGCAAATTCCTTTTCCAGACTTTTCCAAATGGCCTGAACTTTCGATTTGTCCTTCAGGCGAGCCATGATTTGAGTTTGATTCGGATTATTAATTTGCGTGAAGGTGTAGCGAATCTCGCTGCCGAACTTATCGAGCAGTCGCGCTTCGACACTATCAGACGCTGATTCCATTTGACGCATCAGCGTGTTGCCTTGAGTAAACGCCATCAAAATCAGCCAATCGGTGTCGGGCTTACCGACCACCTCACGTGGCAGCTTCGGCAAAACGAAACTGATCAACAACACAAGGGCGACGATAAGTCCCGTGTACACAGCCGCTTTGAGACTTGTGCGTTTCAGGAACTGATTCATAGCTTGTGCATAAAGAAGCTCGGTCTTCTTCAAGACGGGCTCGAGAAATGAGTGCGAACTCTTCTCTTGTTTTCGGCTCATCAATTGTAAACGCACGGTGGGGACAAGAATCAGCGCAACGATGGCCGAAAAGCCATGTGAAAATACAACGGCCATAGCGAGATCACCTAAAATCGCGTTGGTGAGCTGACTGGTAAACGCGAGCGGGATGAAAACGACAAGCGAGGCAATCGTCGAGGCGATAATGGGAAATCGAACTTCGCTCACAGCCATGGTCAAAATGCGCACGCGATCCTTCAGATTCATTGGGCCAGGTGCCGCATCGAAGTGGCGGAAAATATTCTCCATGACCACGACGGACCCGTCGACATTCATTCCCGCCGAAAGGGCAAGTCCGCCCAGCGAAATCAGGTTGAGATTAATGCCGGTTATGCGCATCAAGATAAACGCGAGAACAATACTTAACGGGATTTCAATTGCCGCGGTTGCGACGTTTCGAATATTTCCTATAAATAAAAATAATACGAGCACTGCGAGAAGTGCTGCAATCACCACCTCGTGGACGACGTTATTCACGCTTGAGCGAATAAATTCTGAAGGATCGACAAGAATTTTGTATTCGATGTCTTTGGGCCAGGTAGGACTCAGGTTGTCGACGATCGCTAAAATTTCTTCAGCCATGCGTTTGATGTTTCCACCGGCTTTTGGCATAGCGAAGAGAATCAGGCTGGGGACACCGCTGGTTTTCATCAGGCGGCTATTGTTGGTCGAAACGCCGATTTCGATGGTCGCGAAATCGCTGAGATGAACAATTCTACCGTTGCGGGTGGTGACCACGGCCCGTTTCAGGTCTTCAACCGAACGGGACATGGGAGGCATTTCAATCGTCAGCTTATTCAAGCCCTCGGTAAAGCTTCCGCCGCGATACGCGGTCAATTGAGGCAATACGGCGGAGGCTACGTCGCGCGGGAAAATCTGCAGGAGCGCCGCCTTCTCAGGATTCATCTCGATGCGAATTTCTTTTTCATTGGGATTCCATAGAACCGCGACTTCTGCGTCAGCGATCTTCTTCATGGCCGGGACTAACTGTGGATTCAAATATTTGTAGAGTTCATCGAGAGAGCGCTTTTGACTAAAAATACTGACTGCCAAAAATCCTGAGTTTTCGCTCCAGTTGTTGACCTGCGTACTCTGGCGAATCTCTTGTGGCAATTGTGCAGTCAACGACGCCGTAATGTTTTTTGCCTCACTTAGCGCCTTGCGCGGATCAGAGCCCCATTTAAACTCCAGAATATAGCGCACGTTTCCGGGGCTATAGTCGGCTCTGATAAAGTCGACTTCGGTCTGATCTATGGAGATCGATTGCAGGTTGCCTTCAAAAGTACGTCCGTAGGTATTGAGAAATTCTTGCGGGGACATTTGGCCGTAGTCCATCGAAACCGCAATCGTGGGCTTCGAGCTATTCGGAAATAGAGAAACTGGGAGCTTTAGGCCTGAGAAAATGCCCCAAAGAGCCAATGTCCCCAACGCCAAATACACTCGAAGCGGCGACCGGTACAGTTTACTCATGTGCAGATTCGACTTTGACGGCTTCGCCTTCCGCGACAAAACGCGAAGCGCGATTGATGACTTCATCTCCCGCTTTGAGTCCACTTAAAATTTCCACCTGGCCCTGGCGACGATCGCCCAGCTTGACTGGAAATTTCACGGCTTTGCCGTCTTTGACCAGCCGAACAAAAGCATTCGAACCCTTATAAACGATGGCGAAATCGGGAAGCAAAAAACCTTGATGTTGGTTCACCTTGAATTGAACTCGCCCTGACATACCAGCAAAGACTTTTCCGATGCTATTTTTTTCGACACCGAGTTCGCAGGTAGCCGTGCCGATCATCGGGTCGATCGACGGACTCACTCCCGTCACTTCAACACCGATTGGTAAAAACATGCCGGGGATAGATAGCTCGCCTTTGACGCCGGCTCGAATGGTCGTAAGATCCAAAGCGGCGACCTCTATGACCACGCGCATGCGTTTTGGGTCGGTGACGGTCACAATAGGGTCGCCTTTGTTGACCAGGCTTCCCGGCGTGACCGCCACGTCGCTAACCACTCCATCGACCGACGCCACCACATTGAGCGGGACGAATTCATAAACAGGATCTGTATGACGAATAATGGCAATGGTTTCGCCACGACGAACTTTGCTGCCAAGGCCGCGTACGATTTTAGAAACGATGCCGTCGGCTTCGCAGCGAACGACGGCGTTGACCGTCGAGGTGACTCGCGCTGGGAAAGTCAGCACACTAAAAATCGCAGACTGCGTGGCTTTTTCAGTAAAGACTGTGGGTGGAGGCATCGGTGCGGCGTAAGCCAGTTGCATGGTGAAAATCGCGAAGACAGCGGCGAGAGTTCTCAATATATTCATTTTTCACTCCAGATTGAATTTCATCTACCATGCTGAAGCGAAACTCCACAGATTTTGTGGGTAGATTTACATTTTTGCATTGGATGTCGACAGGTTGGTCAGTGCCGCGATGTCACATTGAAGTGAGCGCGAAACCACGTGTAGCCAACCAGGCCTGTGACCACCCAGAGTACTCCGCACATCTCAATAACGTGACTGACCGGCAACATTCTAAAGAGCATCGGCGCGATCAAGTAGAGGACAAGGGATGTGGCGGTATCAGTGGCTAAGCGCAGTCTGACGATGCGTGCAATATCGCTGAGCGGAAATCGCGATTGGACCAAGTCGAAAAACGTGACCTCGTTCATGGTGCCGCTAAATCCGGCAAAGGCTCCCCAAGCCATAATCCATTCGATGGTGCGGCAATGAGAGAGTCCGATAAAACCGACGCCCATCCAAACGAATCCAACAAACATCATATGCGCCGGCCGCGGGCGCTCTTGATTGCCAAAAAATAGGGCGCCGGCAAAATTTCCCAGTCCGTAGGCCGCGATCACCATACCAAACGAGCGGGTGTCACCGGGCGTAAGTTCGTTGACGAGCAGAGCGAAACCCAAGCCAAAGGCTAAGTTCCAAGTGGATGAGGTCACGGCCTTCGCCAATAAAATAAAACTCATTCCCCTTTGCTTTTGCAGCGCTTTAAATCCACCGAAAATCGCATCGTGAAACGAAATCGATTGGCGTGGAGCTCGAACGTGTTTAGGGAGGGCCTTGGTTTGCAGTGGCAAAAGCATTCCGGCTGAGAAAATAAAGCTGAGCGAATCCAGAGTGAAATAGTGAATCGGAGGAACGATTCCGGAGATCGCACTGACGATAGCCGGGCCAACCATGCGCGCCAGGCGAATAGTCGTCGTCATCAAGCCAGTCGCGGCGCGCAACGTCGGGATGTTGGGCGAAAATTTGGGTAATACGGTTTGCAGAGCGGGATCAAAGAATGCGCCAAGGCCAGAGAGTACAATCGCCACGCCGACGAGCAGTGAAAAAGGAACTGGTGCAAAATAAGAATAAGTCACCGGAATCAAAACGATCAGTGCGCGCAAGAGGTCGACGCGAATCATCGTACGCAGCGGGTCCCAATGCTCCGCCCATTTTCCCCCGACAAAGCTCAAAGTCATAAGAGCGGCGGCTTGGGCGGCCGAGAGATAGCCGGTGTCGGCACCGATTAAACCCACCGCGAGCCAAGTCAAACCGACACGATAAATTTCATCGCCAATAGAGGAGAACGCTTGCCCTACCCAAAGTCTTTTGATCGGAGGATGACGGAAGGCTTTGAGCATCAGCACGGCGGAAACGATCCTTGGTGGGCGATAGATATGTATAAGCCCGACCCAGAATTTTTGTCTAGGGCAGATCGGGGCGTCGGAAGGGCAGTTCGAACCGACCTTCGTCCGGCGGGTTCGAGCTTCTCGTTTCAAATCAGCGATGATAAATTTAGAAGGTGAGATTCCCTTCGAATTTATTCCTTTGCGCTTGGGTGACTGTCCTTGCGCTCACTTTCTCGTGGTCCGCGCAAGCTGAACTTTGCGATGCCTCTCGCCAATATTGTGGATACTTTCATGGCAGTTCCTCGTCGACTTCCGGCTCGCCTACGCGCGGAGGCAAGGTGCGCATCAATCCGTCGGCGGTGCCAGTGGAAAAGGGGTTCGGTGCCGAGGCGATTTTATTTGATGGTTCGGTGGACTTTGCGCTGGTGAAGGGTATGGGCCGAGTGGGCGCGGCGATTTCTCCCTCGAACAGCGAAGAAACTTTCTTTGGCCCTCCAGGCCTAGAATTGCCCGAAGATTTAGCGCGGCGGAAAGCCGACCAAAAGAAATTTCCCAGCCAAAAAATCACTCTGGCGACGGCATTTGGTTTGATGAACAACAAGAAGACGGGCTTAGAGCGCTTCGAAGCCAACGTGGGAGTGATGGGCAAATACAATAAACTCACCCATTCAACGACGCCTGGCGGGGGAGTTTCGGGAGTCGCGGGTCCGCTGACTTACGGTTATTCTATCTACAGTGATCAAACGCAGCTCGACTATGGGATTTACGGCTCGACGCAAAAGCCGGTGGTGAAATATTTTGTCGAAACTTTTTCGATTGGCGCTTTTTTGCATTCGTTAGCCATAGACTATTCGATTCTGCGCATGGTTACCAACGATGTTGCTACGACATCGCTACTGACCGGCACACTTTTATTGAAGCGGTGTTTGATAACGCTCGCCGCCCGACATGAAATCTCAGCTCGACCGGCGTACAACTACACCTTATTGAAGCTCGAAACTAAAGAAGACAAAGACGAGTCATTTGCCGGAGTGCAGGTTATGATATCGAATCACTTTATGGCGGGAGCGTTCTACAACTACTACACTCTGCGTGAATTGTCCCTTGGTGCGACGCTATTTTTCTAAGGCACAATCTGGGATTCGACGATCGAGGATCCATCCACCGGACGCACAACGGTCAGCGTGTAGACGGTTCCCGGAACGTAGGTCAGACTAATCGTATAGACGGTCCCGACCGGTTGAATCGGTGATAAATTGCAAGTCACGACCGCATCCGACTCTAGCGCCACGGCGACTCCCGATGGATCATCTTTCAAGCTAAAATAGATATCGCAGAAGACCGATCCTCCGGAAACGGTGAACGTAGGGTGCGCCACAATATTTGAGGATTTATACTCCGCCGTCTTGCGCGGCTTCATGCACTGGACGGTCAACGTCGCGATGATTAGAAGTAAGATAAAACGCATGAGATAAATTTATCACGCGGGAATTCGAATGGAAAAAAACCGATAAAAAGCTGGCTTTAGGGTGAGGGCTAGTCGGGGGTTTGACGATGGGCTTAAGAGAGCTGGGTTTGCAATTCCTTAAGCGTAAAGTCCGCCGCGTGACTGAGCGGATGACCCTTCAAGCGCACTAAGCGAATTTCGTTCCTTAAGGCTTTGGCTCGGCCCTCATAGACGTGAAGCTCAACCCCCTCTTTGCTCTGTCGCTCGACTACGTGATCGGGGAGCACGCCGACGCCGAGTCCACTAGCAATAAATTTGGCCACACCTTGTACATCCATAATGTGCGCGCGCACGTTCAACTGCAGGTTGCGGCGCTTCAGGTGATGCAACATCCAGCGCCGCAGAATGGGCTCAGTGCCCGTGTACTCAATATAGTCGAGGCCCTCGAAATAACTTTGCGTGTAGCTGACGCGAGGATGTTTCGCAGCATAGGCCTTACTCGCGCAGAGCAAAAGGTTTTCGCTGGCTACGGCCTCGTAGTGAATCCGCCGATCTAGAGGGGACTCGTCGACATAAGCAAAATCCAATTCGGCGGCGGTGAGTTGGCGGCTGACTGTCGAGGCATAGTCGAGAGTGATTTCAAAAGTGAGCTTGCGATACTTCTGTCCGATGCGCGAGAGCTTCGGCACGATCACGTTGTTACCAAATTCTATGGGCATACCTATACGCACGATACCCTCGGGCTCGACTTGTTTGCCGCTCAATTTTTGCAAACGCTCGGACACGCTCACGAAGGCGTTTTTGATGTCGGGATAAATCGCAGCCGCTGCAGGGGTCGGAATCAGTCGCCGACCCAGGCGGGTAAAGAGCGGCATTTTAATTTCTAGCTCGAGCGCCTTGATATGCTGGCTGACTCCGCTCTGGGTAAGGTGAAGCTCAAGAGCCGCGTCGGTCATACTTAAGCTTTCGTATACGGCGAGGAAGACCTTGAAGTAGTTCAGGTTCAAATTCGTTATCTTCATAGATACAGAGTATACCTAATCCCAGTAGGTTAGATAGTATTTTAAGTAGAAATACTAATGTATTTATCTGATTTCAAATAATTTTTTATTCTGATTGATTGGGTGGATAACTGTCCTTGTTGAGCCTATTCAACTTTTAAATATGGAGCCTTAAAATGAAAAATCTAATCCTTGCCCTGATCGCCCTGACCACCGTTTCTCAAGCCCATGCAGAATCCACTAAACGCGCTTATTATGCTCAGATCAAAACTTTTCAGATTCAAGCCGACAGCGAATTGTCCAAGCACACTGTCAACAGCGGCTCGTTGATGGTAGACACCGAAAACAATATGATGAGTATCCAGCTTCAACCCAGCTTTCATTGTCCCGCAGGTGCGATGTGCTCGATGGTTATGCCAGCTCCGCTTTTCTTCACGGCTCCCATCCAAGACGTTCGCATCGGTGATTGCGGTGAAACGATCTACAGCGGCGAAGATAACAAAATGACGGTCGATGGCACCCGCCAAGTGATCACGGTCACTGACAACAGTCGTAATTTTTGCCAGTACATCATCGCGGTCCCCGCAACCGAGATCGTTTTGACTCTACAAGGTCTCCGCCCCGTGATGAACGAGACCCATGTCATGACGGCGAGCCGTTTGAAGTAATATTTAAAATTCCGACCCCAGCCTCCCCAGTCGCCGAGAGAATCCACCTCTCGGCGGTAACAAGTTTCCAATCGTCTGGAATCGCTTGCCTATTGTCAGTAGCTGACCTACCAATTCTCCATGGCTATTTTGAAAGTTAAACTCGCGCGCAACCTGCGACGTTCGATCATGCGGGGGCATCCGTGGATTTATTCCGAGGCCATTCTTCCACCTCAGGGAAAGATCGAAACCGCGCGGCTTGCGGAAGTTTCCGATGCCAAGGGCGATTTTGCATGGGCGATGTACGATCCGCATGGCCCGCTGGCGCTACGTATCCTGAGTAGCGAAAAAGCTCCACCCTCAGCCGCGACATTTGCCAAAAGATTTGCCAAAGCCCATGCCTTACGCAAGGGAGTGCGCGCGAAAAATACCAATGGATACCGTTTATTCAATGGTGAGGGAGATCTGCTGCCCGGTCTGGTTTGCGATATCTACGGTGAAACTGCCGTCTTGCAATTTGACGGAGAGGGACCCGAAGAATTTTGGGATCGCAAAGTGATCGTGAGTTGGTTGCTCGAAAACAGCGAAGCGAAATCGGTGATTGAAAAATCGCGAAGAAGTTCTGGCGAGCGCACCACAGAATGCATCGGTGGTGTTGAGTCGCCGACGGAAGTCACCATCAAAGAAAATGGTGTTTTGTTTAAGGTGAATCTTGAAAAAGGTCAGAAGACGGGCTTCTTCCTGGATCAACGGGACAATCGTGATTATGTGCGTGGGATGAGCGAGGGTAAGTCGGTGCTCAATCTTTTTAGCTATACCGGCGGATTTTCCGTGTACGCCGGATTGGGCGGAGCCACGCGTGTTGCAAGCTTGGATGTGGCGCAGGGAGCGATTGATTTGGCAGAGCAAAACTGGGCGCTGAATGGCCTGACACCTGCAAATCACGAAGGTCTTTGTGTCGATGTTTTTGAATACCTGAAGAGCGGCGGCGAGTTGTGGGATCATATTATCGTCGATCCTCCGTCGATGGGCCACTCCGAGGGGCAGCGCGCCTCAGCCAAAGTCAAATATATTGAGCTCTGGGCGGCGGCGGCTAAGCGCGTGGTTAAGGGCGGAGAAATTTCATTGAGTTCGTGCTCCAGTCATATCTCTTTTGACGATGTCTTTGAAATTATCGACGAGGCGCTGTCTCTCGCACGGCGCCGTGGGCAGATCTTGCGTGTTTCTGGCCAAGGACCTGATCATCCGTTTCCCCATGCGTGCCATGAACTGCGCTATTTGAAATTTGTGCATCTCGCGCTCGATTGACAGTCGATCGATAACCCGTGATGCTAACGAAACTTTAGGGAGCAAACCATGGTTGGCATCGCGAAAGAAACCAAATCCGGCGAGACGCGCGTGGCGGGCACTCCGGAATCCGTTAAAAAATTGATCAAAAAAAATCATCAGGTGCAGGTGGCGCGCGGTGCTGGGGAAAACGCTGGATTTACCGATGCGGCCTACCAAGAAGCTGGTGCCACAGTTGTTGATCCAGATACCGCCCTGGCCAGCGATATCGTATTGAAAATCCTAAAGCCCTCTCCTGCAGAAATTCTAAAAATGAAAAAAGGATCGTTGCTGATTTGCATGCTTGAGCCTCACACCTCTGACGGCAGTTTTGAAAAGCTGGCCGAAATGGGCGTCGACGCTTTGGCGATGGAGATGATTCCGCGCACCTCGCGCGCGCAGTCAATGGACGTTTTGTCTTCACAGGCGGGGATTGCCGGGTATCGTGCGGTGCTTGAGGCGAGTGTGCGTTTTGGTCGAATGTTTCCGATGATGATGACCTCGGCCGGCTCTGTGAAGGCTTGTAAGGTCGCAGTTCTTGGGGTGGGAGTGGCGGGACTGCAAGCGATTGCAAGTGCCCGCCGAATGGGAGCTGTGGTCGAAGCCTACGACGTGCGCAAAGAAGTGCGCGAGCAGATTCTTTCACTCGGTGCAAAATGCATTGATTTGGATTTGGGTGAGGATGCCTCTGGCGCTGGCGGCTACGCCAAACAGCTTTCGGAAGAAGCCCAACGCAAACAACAAAACGCGCTGGCTGAAAAGTTAAAGAAATTCGACGTCATTATCTCCACAGCGAATATTCCGGGCCGAAAATCCCCAGTCTTAATTCTGGAAGAGGCAGTCAAAGGAATGCGCGCAGGTTCGGTGATTATCGATATGGCTGCGGCGAATGGTGGCAATTGCCCTCTGACCGAGGCCGATCGCACGGTCGTTAAGCATGGCGTGACATTGGTGGGGATCACGAATTATCCCGCTCTTGTGCCGGCGGATGCGAGTAGTTTCTATGCGCAGAATTTGGTGAATCTGATTGATATTTTGAAAGACAAAGACGGACAAATCAATATGGCTGACGACATCATCGCAGCCTCTATGAAAGTTCAAAAGGGAGCCATATGTCACCCGCGATGACCGCTATCTATATTTTCGTGCTGTCGTGTTTTATCGGATACTACGTGATCTGGGGAGTGACACCTGCCCTTCACACGCCATTGATGGCAGTGACCAATGCCATCAGCGCGATTGTGATTGTGGGAGCTATTTTGGTCGCCGGTTCGGCGGGTGAAAATTCGGAATATGTTTCGATCATCGGTTTTGTGGCGGTTTTTTTGGCCTCGATCAATATTTTTGGCGGTTTTGTCGTCACCACCCGCATGCTGGCCATGTTTAAGAAGAAGTGAGCGGTAAATGGAACTGACCCCTGATTTTTTTGCAGCTGCATATTTGATCGCAACGATCTTTTTTATTTTCGGACTCAAGGGCCTAGCTTCTCCACGCACGGCGGTGCGCGGAAATTATTCGGCCATCATCGGAATGATCATTGCCGTAGCGGTAACTTTGCTTCACCCCGAGGTCAAATCCTACACCTGGATCTTGGCGGGGCTCGGTGCTGGCGCGGTGGTGGGAACACTTATCGCACTTCGCATTCAGATGACCAATATGCCTCAGCTGGTGGCGATTCTGCATAGCTTTGTCGGACTTGCCGCTGTGCTTGTGGCCTTTGGAACCTTTATGGCTCATTCGGCAGCAGGCGAAGTCGGTCGCGTGATGTTGATTGAGCTTGCGGTCGGCAGCTTTATCGGAGCGATCACTTTCACTGGCTCGTTGATTGCGTTTGGCAAGCTGCAAGAGATTTTGAGCTCGGCGCCGTTGATGTTCAAAGGTCGTCACCTGCTCAATCTCTTGCTCGTCCTAGCGATGTTGGGATTCACGGTAGATTTCGTTCTGCACCAGAATTTGATTTCATTTGCCTCCCTGACGGCGTTGGCTTTAGCGCTCGGTTTCCTGCTCGTCTTGCCGATTGGCGGAGGAGATATGCCGGTGATCGTGTCGATGCTCAATTCCTACAGCGGTTGGGCTGCGACCGCGACCGGGTTTACCCTTGGAAATAATCTTTTGATCACAACAGGTGCGTTGGTTGGTTCAAGTGGCGCGATTCTGTCGTTTGTGATGTGCAAAGCAATGAACCGCTCGATCTTAAGTGTATTGCTCGGCGGCTTTGGCGCTGACGCGGTTGGCGAGTCGGCGACGGCGCAGGCGGCGGGTCGGGGAGTGAAGTCGGCGTCTGCGGAAGATGCAGCATTTGTTATGGAGAACTCTGCGAAGGTGATTATTGTTCCTGGATACGGGATGGCGGTGGCGCAAGCTCAGCATGCGGTGAAGGAACTGTATGAAGTTTTACATGAGATGGGAATTGACGTTAAATTTGCGATCCATCCGGTGGCAGGCCGTATGCCGGGACATATGAATGTCCTGCTTGCAGAGTCGGAGATTCCCTACGATGTGATTTTAGAAATGGATGATATCAATAGCGAGTTCTCCAGTGCAGATTCAGTATTGGTCATTGGTGCGAACGACGTGGTGAATCCTGCGGCGAAGTCGGATAAGTCCAGCCCACTCTACGGAATGCCGATTCTGGATGCATATAAAGCGAAGCATGTGTTTGTGAATAAGCGCTCAATGAAAGCCGGCTACGCCGGCGTCGACAATGCGCTTTTCTATATGGACAATTGCTCGTTGGTATTTGGCGACGCCAAAGGCGTCGTTGAACAGTTTGTGCGCTCGCTCAGAAATACGGGACACTAGTACTGCTTGTGTTTCGCCTTCTTATGCTTTTTCGCTTTGTCTTTATGCTTTTTAGCGTGTTTGCTTTTATGCACTGAAGCCGTCTCGCGCTTAGCCTTTTTCTTTTTTGACTTCACTTGAGTGACGGCAATCTTAACGTTCGATTTGTCTTTTGGCTTTTTTGCCTTGGCAAAACTCTGGGCTGAGACGAAGAATAGCGAAACAAACAGCGCAAGGATGATGGCTTTAAAAATGTACACAACTGCTCCTTTAATTTTCCGTTGTTTACCTATCGGCTTAAGTCGAGTAAGATTTTAAACTAATCGATGTCTAACTTTGAGACGTCTTACTTTGGAGCATCTATGAACATCTTGGCGATCGTGGGAAGTTTTAGAAAAGGCTCGTACAATCGAATCATCTTCAATCATTATCGAACAATGGTTAGCGGACAGGCTGATATTACCGAGGGCAAGCATGATGACTTTCCGCTCTACAACGAAGACGTCAAAGAAAAAGGTCCTCCGGAATCCGTTTTAAAACTGGCGGAACAGATACGTTCGGCTCATGGAATTTTAATTTTCAGTCCCGAGTACAATTACTCGATGCCAGGTCTGTTGAAAAACACGCTCGATTGGATGTCGAGATTGCCCAATCAGCCGTTTGCGGGAAAGCCGGTTTCGATTCTAAGCGCCTCGCCTGGAAAATTGGGCGGTGCGCGTATGCAATATCATTTGCGGCAAGTGGGGGTGGCTTTGGACATGAACATTCTCAATAAGCCCGAAGTCATGATCTCAGAGGTTCATAAGAAACTGAGTCCCGACGGACAAATTACGGATACTGACACCGCAAAATTTCTAATGACACATTTCCTGGCCTTTAAGGCTTTTATCGAATAGCCGCGACGTGAGAAAGATCATCCATATTGATATGGACTGCTTTTACGCAGCCGTCGAATGTAAATATCGCCCAGAACTTAAGGGTAAACCCATCGGCGTGGGTGGACCTGCCAACTCGCGAAGTGTTTTGACCACGGCGAGCTACGAAGCCCGTAAATTCGGAGTTCGCTCGGCGATGCCATCGAGTCTTGCCATGCGACTTTGTCCGCAGCTGGTTTTGGTCCCGCCCGATTTCGAGCGCTACAAAAAGGAAAGCCTGGCGGTTCGCCAGATCCTCAATCGATTCACGGATAAAATTCAACCGCTTTCGCTCGACGAGGCCTATCTGGACGTTACGGCCTCGTCTCTGCATCAGGGCAGCGCCACTTTGATCGCGCGCGAAATTCGTGCGCAGATTGAAAAAGAGTGCGAAATCACCGCTTCTGCGGGAATCGCGCCCAATAAGTTTTTGGCCAAGATCGCTAGTGATTGGAAGAAACCCAATGGTCAATTTGTGATCCGTCCCGAACAGATCGTGGCATTTATGCCTCCACTCAAGGTTGAAAAAATATGGGGAGTTGGAAAAGTCACAGCGGCGAAGATGCATGAGCTCGGACTTTTTACCTGCGGAGACATTCAAAAGTACACGGTGCCCGAGTTGGCGCGTTGGTTCGGATCTCGTGCGCAAGAGCTTAGCGAGCTGGCCCGTGGGATCGATGAGCGTCCGGTCGAATCAAGAGCGGATCGAAAATCTTTGACGGTCGAAGAAACCTACAACCTAGATCTGGTGAGCCTAGAGGATTGCCTGGCCCGTATTCCGTCTCTGTTTGAGGATTGGGAGCGTCGGATGCTGCGAGTGAAAGAGCGCGATCGCATTCGTGGATTTGTCGTGAAGCTTAAGTTTCATGATTTCAAATCGACGACTCGTGAGATGTCCGCCCGTGGCTGGCCAACGATCGCCGATTTCAGTGGTTTGTTGACCCGAGCGTGGGAACGCCGAGGTGAACCCGTTCGACTGATAGGAATTGGCGTGCGATTATTAGGAGATCCCCCGCAGGGCGACGAAAAACAAATGCGTTGGGAGCTCTAGTCTGCAATTCAGACTACTTCGCGCGAACAGTTTCGAGCTGTTCAACCATCGCCTGATCCCGTTCCGTGATAAAATTAACCACCAATCCGGTGCGGCCGGCGCGTGCAGTTCGCCCGACTCGATGCAGGTAATTTTCTAGATGTTGCGGCATATGATAGTTGATTACCCGCTCGACATGTTCAACATCCAGGCCGCGTGAAGCCAAATCGGTAGAGATCAGCAGTTCGACAGTGCCGTCACGAAATGCCTTTAGGTTCGTGCGACGCTCCACCTTGTCCATTTCTCCGCGATAGACCGCGCACTTCAGTCCCTTTTTTTGCAACTCGGCGGCGAGGGTGTCACATTGCTCACGTGTATTCGTGAAAATCAACGTGCCGCCTTTTACCTTCTCGGCGAGCAAGCTTTCGAGGACCGGCATACGCTTTCCGTCGATCACTTTTCGATTTTCCGTTTTGAGATTGGCGACAACTCGACTGCTACCGCGAGTGCGAATAACTTCAGCGCTGGCGAAAAGGCTCGTCATAAGTTCTTGTACGGGCGGGGAGACAGTCGCCGAGAAAAGTGCGATTTGTCGCTGCTCAGGGCATGACGCGACAATTTTATTCGCATCGGCCAAGAAGCCCTCGTCGAGCATTTGATCCGCCTCATCAAAAACTAAAAATCGGATATCGCTAAGTACGATTTGTTTTCGAGCCAGCATTTGTAGCAATCGACCGGGAGTCGCGACTAGGACTTCAAAGCATCCTTTGACGTTCTCTTTCGCGACTTCCATGCTAGTGCCGCCAAGCACCGTTCGAACGCGCAGCCGAGTGGTGTGAGTGAACAGTTTAAAAACCTTGCTGACTTGCTCGCCGAGCTCGCGTGTGGGAACAATCACCACGGCACGCGGTGTGCTCTCATCGCTGACTTTGTCGCCGGCGGTTTCCTCTAACTTAAGAAGGTTCAAAATCGGAAGGACGTACGCTAGGGTTTTACCACTCCCAGTTTCAGCGACGGCGACGATCGAGCCTCCCGCGAGAAGGATCGGCAAAGCGGATTGTTGAATTTCTGTGGGCGTTTTCAGCGACTTCTCTTTTAATGTTTGTTGAAGAGAGTCAAGAAGCGGAAACTGATCGAATTTGGCAGCCATGAAATGTCCTTTGGTATTCCCGGTCGTTGTAGCTCAAGAGACGAACTCTTTCCAAGTCCAAACTCCACGGGTCACTATGGCGTCGTACACAGTAGACATAGGCCAATTTCAAGGTTAGTTTGAAGTTTATGCAGACAACTGAAGAGCGCTTTCGGCACATCAAAAAAACGGGTTCTAGTAGCAAATGGACTCAGGATTTCTATCACCGTCTTTTGGTCTCGAGCTGGCGCCAGTTTTTTCTTATCTATTTGCTCTTCTTTTTGTTGTTCAATGCGGTCTTTGCGACTTGCTATTGGTTGGTTCCCGGGTCGGTTTCCGGTACGAACGGATCTTTTTGGCAGGATTTTGCGTTCAGCGTGCAAACTTTTTCAACGGTGGGCTACGGGGTGTTTTCACCGAAGACAGAATGGGCTCACGCGATAGTTATTATTCAGTCGATTTTGTCGGTCTTCGTGACTGCAGCTTTGACCGGCTTGATCTTTGCCAAGTTTTCGCGACCCAGAGCGCGAATTCTTTTTTCGAAAAATATTTTAATAAATAATTTTGAGGGAAAACGCACCTTGATGCTGCGGATGGGGAACTTACGCGCCAATCATATCGCCGAGGCTCAAGTGCGAATCGTCGTTTTGAAATCTTTCGTGACTGCTGAGGGAGAAACGATTCGTCGTCAGCTCGATTTAAATTTAGTCAGGAGCTCGAGTCTGTTCTTTGCGCTGACCTGGTCGGTGATGCACGTCATCGATGAGACAAGTCCTTTGTTTAATCTGACGACGCAAGATTTGAAGGATCAGAATATTGAGATTGGGATTTCAGTCATCGGCTACGACTCTTCTTTTTCACAGAGCATTCACGCCAATTGCATTTACGCCGCCGAAGACGTAATTTTTGATAGATATTTCGAAGACGTATTCACCATCAAAAACGGCAAAGTTCAATCCCTGAACTATATGAAATTTCACCATTTGAAGACTTAGTTCAGAGCTCTATCCGGGTGGATTTTACAACATTTGCAGGCGCTATCGATTTTTGTTTTGTGCAGACGAATTTTAATTCAGACTATGCCAATTCATCGTCGCCAGGAGTTTCCAATGACTAAGAAAATATGGTTTATAGTCTTTTCTACAGTCGTAGCGATCGCTTTTTTGTCCACGCCGTCCTTTGCACGTGACCTTGGATTTCGTTACAACAAGGGAAAGTGTATTAACGAGGCCGGCGGCGAAGGACTCAACCCAAGTTTTTTTGGTCCGTGTTCGGACCTGACCAACACGACCATTTCGAATATTAACTTTGAGGAAATGGATTTCAGCGGTTCAAAGTTTTCCAATTCGGACTTGCAGCGGTCGAATTTCCGCGGCGCGATTTTAGTGGATGTGGATTTTGACGGTGCTGTGCTTACTGGCGTTTCGTTTGAGCGCGCGAAATTAGAGAGGGTGAATTTCGCACGTGTCGATCTCCGCGATGCCAAATTTATGGGCGCAAGTTTTGCGGATGTCGGTTTTGAAGGGGCGAATCTCGCGGGTCAGAAATTCAATCTTTTATCTTTTCAGAAATGCCGCTTCCCAGGAGCGAATCTAACGGGCACAGATTTTAGCAAAGCCTCCATGGCGGGGGTCACTTTGAACGACGCGGTTTTATTGGACTCCAAATTTGTGGCGGCTGATCTGGCCGGCGCCGCCTTGGACGGAGCCAATATGCGAGGCGCGGATTTGACGACGGCCAAGGTTGCGAAAGCGACGTTTAACGGGTCGGTCTATAACAAGAAGACGAAGCTCCCGTTCAATGATGCCGATGCGAAAAAGAAAATGATGGTTTTGAAAGTGATGACGGAATTCTCTGGCATTGTGAATAACTTGGCGATGGACGGACTGGACGGTTGGGAAGTTTGCTACAGCGCTTCTTATGGGTCGAATGAACCGATCGCTAAAGCTTTAGAAGCTTGTAAAGCTGAGTATGTGATGCTGGCGTGTCGGGATCCGGGGGCCGGAATTTTAACGGTCGCGGCCTACGGAAAATCTGACAAAGTATTTAAAGAAATCGGTCAAGGCAACGTGGGAACGTTGGATAACAACGTGCAGTTTTATTTCAGCGATAGCTACTCCATTGGCTTTGCGCCCGCGGGAGCAAAACTCGATCGCAATTCTTGTGATGTTGAAGACAAAAAGGGCGGCACGGGAGCCCAGCGACTCTGTTGGCACACGACGGACAAAAATTTTCAGCAAGGCTTTCGCTGTGGCGAATCCTTGTTTACTAATGCCGCTGAGCGAGTGATTCTAAAATCTACCGACTAACCTACGGCCGGCACAATGGATCTTCAATGCGATAGGTACATTGGAAAGATTGTACGCGGGAGTTAGTTAGGCGCGGAAGAAACTGGTTCTGTTGATTTTTTTCGGAATTAAAAATTTTATTTTCAAAAAACTCGTAGGCCTTTGGGCAGGCGTTTAGCAAAAGACTGGGCTTAACTATGTAGGCGGCAAAAGCCTCCGCGAACTCCTCGTTGCGATTTTTATGCGGCACATTTTCAAAGCCGTGGGCGATACGATGGGTACAGTAAACGGTCATCTGGCAAACTTCGCTCACGAAACTATTGTACTTTTGGTAGTTGCTATCGCTATGACCTACAAAATGCCCAAGCTCGTGCACCATATAGGTCGTGCCGTCCGCTCCATACTCAAGGATTTCTCGCGAGAATTGATAGGTGTGGGAATCCACCTGAAATCCGGCGAGCTGAGCCCGCTTGCCTTTCCGTAGAGTACTTCCAAAGACCATATCCTTAATGCGAATTCTGATATTTTTAAAACTCTTGGTTAAACGTCCGTCACCGCGCTCATAGATGCTCTTGAAAGCAGAGGCAATCGGACTTAGCTCCCAGGATTCTGCGCCGAAAACGGAAATTCCCATGCTACTCAGAATGTCGGCAGGCTCGCTCTCATCCACTTGAGCGAGGCAGGCTGAGTCAGTCATCGATGCCACATTGAGGGGAATGGGCTCAGCTTGGGCAGCGGCCGCGCAGAAAAGTGTCACATATAAAGCTAACTTTTTCATAGATTCGAACTTGTATGCCATGGGCATTGTCTCTGCAAGGTCCACGCCCGTTTTAATCTACGCGCAGTTGATGGTAATGACGTGGCTATGGCCGGTGCCATCAGCATCCGTGGTGATGGCGACTCCGGTATTGCCTAGCAGAGCTGTAAAGCTGGCGGCTGTAACGGTGACATTGTGTGAGTGTCCCGCACTCCCTGCAGGCACAGCGTAGGTCTGCTGAGCCCCAGTCACGACATCGCCGGCGGGAACGACTGGAGCCGAATGACCGTGATTGGACCCAACACTATTGGTCGTACCATTGGCGCTGCAATTCCCGGCAACGGCCGGAGTGGTGCCTCCTCCAGCTCCGTAGCCAGAGGAGCCTGAGCCGCAGGCAGTAAGGAAAAGATGTAAACCACTCGCGAGGAGTGGAATTGTCGCAGATAATTTTAAAAATTTTCGTCGTAACATCGTTCCCCCAGTCGGGCAGGTTTTGGCTTGCCCGTACCTCTATCTTAGTTCTGTTTATGGGGGTTGAACAGGGGACTGAAAGTGATACAGGCGTTTCGTTTTACGCGTTTTCTGCAAGCGATGCCGGTCGGTGCCAAAGCCTCGGGTGTTGCCTCCACGTTGAGCTCGGAAACTGCCCACAGATACGACTTTAGCCCTGGGTTGAGAACAGGAGCTTGGCCCAGATTAAGAGCAACTTTAGAAGAAACAAGTTCAACCAAAGCAGACACTTAAAAAATTCCCAATTCCTCCGATAAGAATCACAGTATTCGTCATACCGCTTCTTCATAATCGACTCCCTTCGTAAAAAAGGGAGGCTTTCTTCCCGAGACTCTGGCGAGAGGTGACCACTGCAAGGTGGTGTGCCTCTTGGCTGGGGGCTAGTGCTGAGATCTGTGAATTAAAAGATGAGAAGACTCGCGCATCGGGTCTTTAGACGATCCAAGAAGCCGCTATTTTCATTTACGATACGGTCGATTTTATCGAGAATCGGCGCAATGCGGGGATACTCCTGGAAGCGGTACCTTAAATTTCTGACTTTATAGATCATGAGGGGATGGGGATCGAAATCGAATCGGCCGAGCAGCAGGGGGACCCGTTGAGTGGTTTCACTGAAGTCGATTAAGATCCATTCGTTGATGCGATGGCTATAGACCAACTGACCGGCGTGAAAGTCGCCGATTCTTTCGAGCGTCGCGATGGTATAGGCGAAGCGATAGAGCGAGGCCTCCGCGTCCTCCAGGAATTTCGCAGGAATGCTATCTGATTTTAGAAAAAAATCTTCAAGGTTAAAGTCGTAGGCGATCCGCTCAACAGCGACAAATTGATGTATTTTTGCAAAGTACACCTTCGGTAGGTGAATTCCTTGGCGCTTTAGAATCCCGTAGCCGTCGATGAAATGATCGATAAATTTCACGTACTCCGTTGAACCACTGGTCTCGACGTCGAGGGGCAAGCGCAGAGCCAGTTCGGGCGGCGTTGATCGTTTGTGTGGAGCGAGAAGCCGCACTTCGAGAATCTCGGTGAAGTCGCCGTGACCGAGGGGCTTTACAAATTCAAAGCGATACCTGCACCCGTCAAAGCATAAGGTATCGCCGGGGGACAAACTGGTCAGCTGGTCACGGTAATTAGCGACCTGTTCTCCCGACTTGGTGAAGAGTTGGACGGTGCGCGGCTCGCTGAAACCGAACGACGTCCAAAGCAATAAAATGAGGGCCGTAGCCGAGAGGCCGAATTTGGGCATAGAAGTGTAAAGGCGATGGACGAAGTCGATGGTCAAACTCCCAATAGCCGCTCTTGTGCAGCGTTGGAGTATGTGAGTTCAATTTTAACGCCAATGAATGTGGCGTCCCGCGGTTGAACGGCCGGACTAAAAAAAGGATAATCTGAGGTGCCTTCTCCGGAAGATCTTACTTTTTAACTTCCACGACGGGATATTCTTCCACGTAGATTTCCCCGTTGGCCCCAAAATACTTGCATGTGCGTTTCTCAAAGTCCACGTCGTAGCTAATGACACCAGCGTCCCAGCTTTGTCCCAGCGCAGTGCTCGAATCAATGCCTCTCGATTGAATTGGGGAACATCGGCGGTTTTACTCACTAGCGGGTCAGCTTGCTGTACCACCGTGCTTCCATTAAGTTTTCAATTGCTTCGCTCATTGGTGCTCCTGCTTTTGTGGGTTGGAGGCAAATTGGTAAACTTTCCTACGCAACACTCCTTCTTGCATTCCATAAATCATAATCGGCCTGCATGCGCACCCACATTTCTGCTGTGGTGCCCAATACCTTCTCTAAAACGATCGCAAACTCAGGTGAGATTGCTCTTTTTCCGTTTACAATCTCGTTGATTTTGCGTGGTGAGCATTTGCACTTTCTAGCTAGTTGCGATTGATTAAGATTCATTTCTTTCATGTACACTTCATCAAGCACATGGCCAGGGTGAAGAGGTTTTGGATTTTTAATCATATTCTATCCTTTGTGATAGTTTTCAATTTTAACTTCGGAAAATTCACCGTTCTTAAACTTAAAAGTGATTGCGTAGGGGAGTTTTATCGTCACGCTCCATTCGTCCTTACGATCGCCCTTCAATTTATGGAGTCGAATGTTCGGTGGCTGACCTTTGAGCTTTAAATCATTGATCGTCGAAGTGCTGTTCATGATGGTCAAAAGTGCTTTAGCTCTGAGCCACAACTCCTTTGGTAAGTATTTTGAGGAAGAATTCTCCCAGACTTCCTCAGCTGTCCTATTCCCAAAGTTTTTTATCATCCCTGACTCCGAGTTACACTATACCGTATAGTGTAATAATTAGCAAGAATTGATCTGCGTATGGGTGGGCTGGTTCGAGAGTCCAATTGGACTCTCGTGTAACATAAGGAAATTGTTGAGGGAAAAATTTGCCGTCCCCAAATTCGGGAGTTTCGAACCGCTTGTAAAGAAACTTGCTATAGCGGCGATTTGTAGCAACACTTTTTGTGAATCTTTACTTCTTCGACATTTTCCAGTTTTTCATCAGGGATAAACACCAAGTGCCAGATCTCTTTATTCTCACCAGGGAAGGGCATGAGTTTATATGCGTAAATTGTGTCGCTAAAGAAATAACTGTCTGGGTCGCCTAATTCTTCACGCACAAGCTTCATTGGTTTGCCCACATATAGCTGCTTGCTAACAATATCCACGGCCATGGCCTGACGTTTTGTATGATCCCCAGTTTTAAAGAGATTTTTATCTAACCCTTTTATTCCCCATTTTTTTTGAGCCTCAGTCGGTTTCATAAACTGCGCACCGAAATAATCGACCGCCCATACAAAAAAACCTATAAATAGTGCAGATAGAAATAGACTAAATTTTAATAGTCGTTTTTTCATCTTGGCTCCTTCGGGATCGTCAACCCCGGTTTTAAAACTTGAAGTTCCTTATTGCGCAATTCTTCAAGACCCTTGGATTCTAAGTTATTCAAGTTCCAATTGTTTGCTTTAATCAGTGACTCTGCAGCGGCCTGTCCTATGGCATTATTGAATGTATCCATTTTGAATTCATTTTCAGGTTGAAGAGGATTGGCTTCGTGTGAGTCTAGAAATTCCTTGGCACGATCGTGGCCAAGCTCCTTTGTGAGTAAGCCTGACCATACGAAGTGCCTAAATGCATCAGATTCATCATTCAAATCCTGGTTCGGGAAGTTTCGACCCGATGACTCCTCAGCTATTCGCCTTTGACGATACACGATAAGGGCATCATTTGGATGATCAGCAATCAGCTTTTTCTCGGCAGGCGTTAAGCCAGGATAGTATAAAAACTTTCCTAAGATTGGAGGTTCTTTTTTTATTTTACATAAATCTTCGCATTGATCGGGACATGTAAAAGTGCCCATATCTGTTATCAACGAAGAACAATTTAATTCACAATCTTTTGATCCTGCTGCAATTTTTCCGTGATTAAACCAATTCACACAATCTTTATCTGGTTCTCCTGCAAATGTAGATGAGCACTGGATAAGTGTAGCGAGCAAAAGTTCAATAACCCAGTGTAAAGAGACTATTTTTTTGGTGATCTTCATTAGAGCTTTTTCAAGCAAAGATTCCAGTTCCTTCTTGTATAGATAGTACCAAAAGTAGGACGCCGTGGGAGATATTTCTCAAATCAAATTTTACCTTCTATTTAGATAGCAATTGGGCACAGTACACAATCGCTGCAACCATCAATCCCATGCCAATCAAAATGCCCATGAGCTGGAGGCCTTGCCTCGTCTCTTCCGACTTGAGTCGTGCGCCCATGGTTGCCATGTCTGCGCTCGTGATAAGCGGTTCGTTGTTGTAGACAAAGTTAAAAGTCTTTTTGGCTTCGAATGTCGAAACGACGGTCTGCGCGAGGCTCTCGAATAAGGCGTTGCACCGATCCAACTGAAATTTGCGGAACGGCTTGTATTCAGAATCAAAGACTTCGGGCGCGGACTCACTGATCTGCTTTTCGATATCCTTGTTCTTCCGCATCAGTAATGCTGCTGAGGGCGCAAAGAAATCCATGACTTTGGAAAAACCCTTCGAGGTCGTATAGCTCCAGCCACACTTGGAGCACGAGAACATTTTGGCACCGTTGATCGCGCGCTCCACCTGCTCCGTCTTTGCGCTACATGCCGGGCAAAATTTTAAGCCATTGACCGCATGACCGCTATGCGTGGTCAGGTAATCCTGCAAAGGACGCCGTTGAGGAGATTTCACCAAAGAATAGCCGAGAACCCGTTTCGACCAGAGATAGAAACTGACTAGGACCAGTAGCATCATGTTGCCATTGTTCAAACCACTTACGGTCAAACCGTCGAAGAGGCTGTGAGCAAGGCTCGCCAATAAATATGCTCTTAGGAGTGGAACAATGAAGTGTCGTTTTCCAATGCTATTAGCGTACGCAAAGCCCATGATCGAAGAAAAGCAAATGTGCATGGGCGTCGAAACGAAAAAGCGCATGAAAAGAAGCGTCGTATGATGGTTGGCAGCGTAGAAGATATTTTCAATCAATGAAAAGCCGAGAGCCACACAACCAATGTAGACCATCCCGTCAACCGGTTCTCTGATGCGCTTTCGGAACAACATGGCAAAACCCAAGAACACGATCAACTTCGAAAATTCTTCGCACGGTCCCGTAAACAGCATCACGTGGGCAAATTTTGGAATTTCAGTCAAAGAGAGCGCTTTGAGAGCAACCTCCAAGCCACCAGCGATTGTGATGGAAAGAACGCCACCGACCAATGTGAGAAGAGCCATCAGGCCGCTTGGCTCCCGTTCGTAATAATCATTATCCCGAAAATACTTGAGACAAAGTAAACCAAGCACAAAGCTGATAGCGATTAAAATTAGAGCCATGGAACCCTCTTTATAGCTGCGCAACTTTATCCTGTTGAGGTTTGAAAATAAAGAGGAAGTTCTGGCTGGCCCTTCGGGCGCCGCCGAGATTGCTGCGGGCTCCTGCCCTTGTCCCTTCGGGACTCGGCCTTTGGCCTCGCGCAAATTTAGCATCCTGCTAAATTAGTCGAACTCGGGACATTCAAGCATCGAATCTCGTAGGGGACGCCAACTCTTTTTTCAGGAATTCGAATCAGGCCTAAAGCGCAGTTCGGCTTGGTGCGATGCTCGCAACGCGAGCGGCGCTGCCAAACGCATGTTTGAGCATTTAGGCCTGATTCGAATTCCTGAAAAAAGAGTTGGCGTCCCCTACGAGATTCGAACTCGTGTCTACTCCGTGAAAGGGAGTTGTCCTAGGCCTCTAGACGAAGGGGACAAGATGGTGACCCGCGATGGACTTGAACCATCGACCCCTTCATTAAAAGTGAAGTGCTCTACCAACTGAGCTAGCGGATCATCGTTCGTGTGCCGGTTGTGGCGCAAGGGCTCAATGTTTCGTGGATTTGGGTAAAACTGTCAACCTTTTTGGGCCGAATTGTTCTAAGAAAATAATGGTTTAATCCATAGCGTCTGATCGCGGCCTGGGCCGACCGAGACGACGTCGATCGGGATTGCCACGCTCTTGCCTATGAATTGAATGTACTCTTGGGCGTATCTTGGGAGTTCTTTTAGGTTTTTTGCTTCCGTAAGGTCCTCGGGCCAACCGTTGAGAATTTCGTAGATCGGCTTGCAGCGGGCGAGGTCGCCGGGGCTGACTGGGTACTCGGTGATTTTTACTCCATCGAGTTCATAGGCGGTGCAGACCTCGAGCTTGTCGAAGCCGCTTAAAACGTCCAACTTCATCAAAGCTAGGCTGGTGATGCCGCTCAGGCGGATCGCGTATTTTAAAGCCACAAGGTCAAGCCAACCGCAGCGACGTTTGCGGCCGGTGGTGGCGCCGAACTCTTGGCCAACCGTGCGCATGCGCTCGCCGATCTCGTTCTCACATTCCGTCGGGAAGGGGCCTGCGCCCACGCGTGTGTTGTAGGCCTTGGTGATGCCGAGCACGTTGGTGATCGTGCCGGGGCCGATGCCTGCGCCAATCATCGCCGAGCCACTCAAAGTGCTGCTGGAGGTGACAAACGGGTACGTGCCATGGAGTAAATCCAACAAACTGCCTTGCGCGCCTTCGAATAAAACCTTTTTACTGCCCTTGAGTGCCTTGTAAATGACCAGCGAGGTGTCGCGGCAGCGGAAAGGGGCGAGCTCCTCGGTGACTTTTTCGATCAATTTGAGCATGTCGTCGATATTGACCGGTTTTTCGTTATAAAATTTCTCGAGTAGAAAGTTTTTCTCTTTTAATGCGATAGAGAGTTTCTCGCGCAAAGATTCCTTTTGAAAAAGATCGCCGAATAGCAAAGCTTTGCGTGAGGCGCGCTCCTCATAGGCAGGGCCAATCCCGCGTCCCGTCGTGCCGATCTTATCCAGGCCGGCGCTTTTCTCACGCGCTTGGTCCAATTGACGGTGATAGGGCAGAATCAAAGTCGCCGAATCCGAAATTAAGAGTTGCGCGTTGTCTTTGATCAAGCCGTTCACTTTGAGCGCGCGAATTTCCTCACTTAATTTTTCAATGTCGAGCACCACGCCGGCGGCGATAATGCAGATGGTGTGGGCGTGTAGAATTCCGCTGGGAATCAAATGTAGAACTGTTTTTTTGCCGTCGACCACGAGTGTGTGACCCGCATTGGCGCCGCCTTGGTAGCGCACTACGAAGTCGGCCTTGCTTGAGAACACATCGACGACTTTGCCTTTGCCCTCATCACCCCATTGGGATCCCACGACAATAATGCCTGACACGCGAACTCCTTTTAATATTTCTGGAGGAAGAGCAAACAGCCCATGAAACCATAAGCCTTAGGCGGACTCAAGTTTTCTCAAACCACGGAGTCGGAAGAGGCAAGGTGTCTAAAAGTTTGTGACCTTTTAGAAACTCCAGCACCTTATCGACGGCCTCGTGTGAGGCCTGATTCCAGGCAGAGTCCGTATACGCTCCAATGTGGGGTGTCAGAAGTAGCTTCGGATGGCTCAAAACCCGATGCCCGGGCGGTGGAGGTTCGCGCTCGATCACGTCCATCGCGGCACCCGCAATGACTCCCTCATCCAGCGCCGAGAGCAGAGCATTTTCGTCGACGACCGGGCCGCGGCAGGTGTTGATCAAAATCGCCTCCGCCTGCATTTCGAGCAGGGTGGGATTGTTCATCAGGTGATGGGTCTCTTGCGTCAGCGGCACATGCAAACTGACGTAGTCGCTGAGTTTGAGCAATTCAATCAGACTTAAGCGCTCGGCTTTGTAACCGGTGAACGCTTCGTCTTCCACATAAGGGTCGTGAACGGCGACGGTCATCCCAAAAGCATGCGCAAGGTTTGCGACCCGTCGACCTACGCGGCCGAGTCCAACGATACCTAGCGCTTTTCCTTGTAGCCCTTGGGGGCGGGTTAGGCCTTCGCGCCAATGACTGTCCTTCACGTTCTTGCGCGCTTGAAAGAGCTGGCGCTCACTCGCCAGAATCAATGCGAATGCGAGTTCGGCGGTACTCTGTGCATTGGCGTTGGGAGTGTGACTGACTTGAATATTTCGCTTCTCACATTCGCGCCAATCAATATGATCAAATCCACTCGTCGAGGTGATCACCAACTTCAATTTCGGCGCACGATCGAGAAAGTCCTTGTCGACTTTGGTGCGCGAGCGAATCAATAAGATTTCAGTTGTTGCTAGCGTCGAGAGATCTTGACTAACCTGCATACCTTTTTGCGCGGTCAAGCGGGCCAGGGCGGTTGCGGAGTAACTTTCGAGCACTAAAATATTCATGAGAACAACGGCTCTGCGCTTTTCAATTGGCGCGTGAGTTCCATTTCGATCTTCGGGAACAGATCTCTTTTATTTAAGGTTTCGCTCAAGGCTGAGAAAAGCGCGATCATATCTTCATTGCGCACGTCGCCCATGTGGCCGACGCGGAGGATTTTTCCTTTGAGTTGATCTTGACCGCCCATGATCGTGATGCCGCGCTCGGTTTCGAGCCAATCGCGGATTTTTCCGCTATCACTCGGAGTGAGGAGCGCGGTGACCGAGGGTGAGGGTGAGGCGGAGTATAGTTTTAGACCGAGCATCTCGCCGCAGTTACGGGTGGCTTCGGCTAAAACCGAGCAGCGACGGATGATTCGCTCTTTCCCGGACTTTTTCGCCTGCGCCAGTACAACTCCAAGTCCAACAATCAACGGAGTCGGGATTGAGAATGAGGTTTCACCTTTTGCGATCGCCTTTTTCTCCACAGACAAATCAAAATAATATTTCGCGATCTGAGAACGGCTTTGCATTTTCCAGGCGCGTTCCGATAGCGCGATAAAACTTAATCCTGTGGGCAGCATAAAAGCCTTTTGCGATCCGCCAATCACCAGATCGAGTTGCCAGGCGTCCATGGGCAGAGGCATGCAGCCGACGGCGGTAATAGCGTCGACCGCGAAAAGCGCGTCGGGCAATACTGAGCGCACTGCCTGTGACATCTGTTGTACAGGATGAACAGTGGCCGTGCTGGTCTCGGAAACCTGAGAGAAGACGACTTTAATCGCAGGTTTACTTTTGAGCTGAGCGGTGAATTCGTCGATGTTCAGAGTTTTTCCCCAATCGACATTCCAACGATGCGTTTTGACCCCATACTTTTCGCACATCTCGGCCCAACGCTCACCAAATTTTCCAGAGACAACGACCAGAGCTTCATCCCCAGGTGAAAGTGTATTGACGACCGCGGCCTCCATCGCCGCGGTTCCTGATCCAGTCAGAATCATCACGGGCTGAGTGGTTTCAAAAACATTTTTGAGCTGGGACCAAACCTCATTTAAAATTTCTAAAAACTGCGGCGTTCGATGGTGCAGCACCCGTTCACTCATCGCGCGTAAAACCAACGGTGGAACCGGCACTGGGCCGGGCGCCAAAAGACGATAAGGATACTCTGAAGGATTCTTGGAATTCGGCATGCGCCTAATTTAGACCAAGAACTTGACCGGTCAAGCGCAATTGATTAGCGTTTGAAAGTGTACCGCATACCATTTTTAGCTCTTATTTCACTGCTTATAACCGGCTCGTTGTTTCTGAGCGGCTGCGCCTATCATTTTGGCTTGAGTGAGCGGGGTTTGCCCGGCGGCTACACTCAGGTGGCGGTCCCGATTTTTAAGAATAAATCTCCTGAAGTCGGTATCGAGCCATTTTTCACCAATTCTTTGATCCGTCGTTTTGCGCGCAGTCAAGTGGCGCGGGTGACGGATAAAGAGTCGGCGCCGGTTACGCTGGAAGGCACGATTTTAACCGTCAAGACGTTCAGCGGAGCTGCGAAACCGAGCAACGAATTAACAACTTTGCCGCAGGACACAGTGATCACCATTGAGTATCGGCTGGTAGTGACGATTTCCGTTGTGCTCAAACGAAAATCCGATGAGAAAATTATCTGGGAAGGAAATTTTGCCAACGAAAAAGTTTACGCTCCGCCGCGTTTGGGGACAGCGATTGTGAACTCGGCCAATGCGACTTTCAATCAGTCGGCGCGTATGGAGACCATCTCGCGTTTGGCCGACGAGATGATGGCCGAAGCCCATGACCGCATAACTGAGAATTTTTGATAAGGGATATTCCGTGACTCTTGATTTGCGAAAATTACAGCAGAGACTCGAATCGCATCCTCCGGCCGCTGTGTATTTGCTGATCGGCGAGGAAACATTTTTAGTACAAGAGGCCGTGCAGCTTTTAAAGAGCAAGAGTGTTGATCCCGGCACCGTCGATTTTAATTGCGATATTTTTGATTTTCCCGAGGCTAGTGCGGCGACCGTTCGTGACGCGGCCGAGAGTTTGCCTATGATGAGTGCGCGCCGTCTGGTGGTCTATCGGGGCGTCGACGATATGAAAGATAAAGACTGGGAAGTTTTGTATCCGCTCTTTGAACGGCCCGTCGATTCATGCACCTTTGTGATCACTGCCGAATCTTTGGACAAGCGTAAAAAATCATTTAAAAAAATCAGCGAAGCCGCAGTGACTGTTGAACTAAAACGCCCCTATGATTCGCAGGTTTTGGATTGGATCGATTACTTGGCTTTTCGTCAGGGAATCAAGGTATCTAGAGAATCCGCACAACTTTTAAAACAATTTGTCGGTACAAATCTAACCGAACTGCACAACGAGCTGATCAAGCTGCAAGATTACCTGGGCGAGCGCAAACAAATCGAAGCCGCCGACGTGCTACAAGTAGTTTCGCAAACTCGAGTCGATCGCATCTTCGATCTCACCGATGCGATCGGCCGTCGCGACCGTGCGACGGCTTTGCATAGCCTCGCCAATCTTTTGGATCACGGACAAAGCGAGGTCGGAGTGCTGGCGATGATCACTCGTCACTTCCGAATTTTAAGTCAGCTGAAAGACGGGCAGCGTGAAGGCTTAAACGGCACGCGCCTAAGCACCAAGGCGGGAATTCCACAGTTTTTGCTGACGCAATATCTAGAGCAGATTCGCAATTGGGATGAATCTAAAATCGAAAAGACATTCACTGTGCTGCAAGACACAGATCGCGCTCTCAAATCGTCGAGTGTTCCGCCCCACGTTTGGCTGGAAAATTTCGTACTCAAGACTTGTAGCTAGTCCTTCGCCCAGTCACGCCTCAATTTAGAGCGCAAGAAAACCGAGAAGATAGGGTCAACCTATGGAGTTTTCACTGTGTCTTTTACGATTTTAATTTTATTCACGCAAATGGCTTTCGCCGATTCCCGTCCCACAGTATGGACCAAGGAACCTGCAGGCAAAGTAAGGAAGCAATTCCCGGCGAATAAATTTCGCGTGATGGACGCGAGTGTTGAGAAAGCCAAGTTTGCAAAGGTTGGCTACCTGGGCCCGCGCGCACGTGCGGCGGTATTTCACAAACTGAATCTAGATCGGTCGCTGGCGAGCATGGACGATGTCGACAAAGACATGTTGGTCATGGACGCTTATGCGCTAAAAATGGACGCCTTGAGAAAATACTATCCCCACCTGTCGGTGAGTCAGCTGAGCGCTCTGCAAAGGGAAGTCAGGGCTCCGCGATGAGATCACGCCTCACTCTGGCTCTTATTTTATTTGTCGCTTTAAGCGTTCGCGCGGAAGAAAAGTGTGGGGACGTCCTATTTGTAGATATGAACAACGCGAGCAAAGAGTTTGATGCTTGCATGGAAGGCGTCAAGCAATCGGGTTGCGGCGATATTTATCGTGTTGGCGGGCGTCTCATGCAAAATGGCCAGCCTGAGGTGGTAGATTCCGCGTACCTAGATGAGGTCCTGAAAAATTACACCGGTCCTGGCTTTAAGATGTTCACGATATCAGGCGAAGATGGAAACAGTGAATTTTTTGGCGACAGCGGTACTATGAAAGTTTCAGAGATCACCGCGACCATTGCCAAGTATCGCAAGCAGGCGCCGATTAAGCTGTCGGTTCATTGGGGTTGCTACACTGCAAATAAGGCGGCGTGTGACGAGCAGGGGCTTAAGAATATCGCGCCCACCGTCGTGAATTCGATCGGCTACACTGTGCAAGCTCCGACCAAGGATAAGCCCGCAAACTGGGGCATGATAAAAGAGGCCTGTAAGGATCGCGGCGACTATATGGTTGAGCATCCGGACTACAATGCGCTCATGCGAAAAATGGATCCAAAGAAGATCTGGGGACTTTCGATCTGCCATGACCAGGCGATATGCTCCTTCGAATATGGCGCGCGAGATGCCAATGGGGATCTTCTGCCGGGCAATGAAGACTGTGAGCATACGGAAGAGGAGCTCAATCGCCGGTGCAGTGAGTTCGATCCGGGAGAAAAAGGGCATCAAACTTTCCAGGACTATTTAGACGCGTCTAAGCCGGGCTTCGAGGACGTTCCTAACGATAAGGCGAGCGATGGGAGCAAGTCCCCGCTGCGCCGCTACTACTCTCAGCTTCACCTTTGGCGTCATTGCCGTGAGCAGTACAAATCGAGCCACGATCAAAACATGGACTATCCGCCGAAGGTGATTCGTCTTATTTTATTTAAAGGGATCGTGAAGAGCCTTATCGCGCGACACTCAGACGACATTGCTGAGTACAATAGTATGCTCGCGCAATATGGTCTGGGCCAATACGCACTGACCGGTCTAGAGTCGGCAACCCGCGGTGAAATCGTTGCGAAGACGAGAGCGGCAACGGCCAAGCTTCGTAAGTTTGCGTACCAGAACAAAGATGTGAATGGGATCGACCCTAATGTTCTCTTCCAAATGGCCCACGGCTACGATCAAACACTGCGTGAACTGAGCTCCGAATGTTCGAATCAGAGTTGGGTACATGGTGATGGTGTCAACAAAAGCCCGTGTATTGACTCATACGAAAAGGTGTCGCAATGGCAGTGATCGAACAAACCGCGTTTCGGCGCAGAGTTCCGCGGCGCAATTACGAATGCCCGGTGGGCGTATTGCTGCAAGGTAAATACTATCTGCAAATGTCCTATCAAGTGGGTGAGGGCGGCATGATGATCTCGAGCCCAAAGCAGCTGCAAGTGGGTGTGCAGGTCGTCACCAGTTTTTTTCTTGAATCACAGCTCTTGATTATCGTCCGCGGAATTGTGCGAAATATTATTCCGGCGAAGGGCGATTTACCTGAGCGCTACGGAATTGAATTCACGCATCTGGGTTTTCAGTACAAGCGTGAGATTCGAAACTTCGTGGCTTCGGCTACGCGGCTAGAAAAGGAATAGTTTAGGATTTCTTTTTTAACTCGATGAGCAGAACATCGTTTGCGGGGCACGGTGCGGGCGAGGCGAGTTCGGTTTTGGGAATCGGATAGCGCAAAATCACTGAACTACGATCTGAATTTTCGTTGGCGAAGGCGTTGACGGCATCTTCGCTCATTTGCACCACGGCGCCGGCTGGAAAAACTCGTGTGTTGTCGGGTTTGGTTCCTGACTCACAGGTTACTTTTAAAACATCATAGACCTGCAATGGTGTATTTGCGGGAACCTGAATGGTTGTCGTGGCTTCTCCTGCGAACGCAGAAAGCGCCGGAATTTGGCTGCAAAATACAAAAATGGTAATTAAGGACCGCTTCATTTAGACCCCACGACCGTAAATCTAGGTTCGTGAGGACTAATGCAGGTTTAGGACCAACTAATTCAGCGTTGCGACGAGCTTAGATAGGCGGCTGACCTTGCGTGAAGCCGTCTTCTTTTTCATACGGCCTTTTTTGGCCGCTTTGCTGAGCTTGCTGTTGAGCTCGATGAGGGCCTTGCCGGCGTCGTCTTTGCTCTTGGCGACAATCGATTTGCGCAGCTTCTTTTCAAGGGTGCGGACTTCGGTCAACGTCTTGTTGTTGATGACGTTGCGACGAATCGACATGCGCGCTTTTTTAATTGCCGACTTATGGTTTGCCAACTGAGAACCTCCGGTGATTCAATCAATAGATATTTGGAAGTACTGGGGAATACCACATCTCTCGCTTTGAGAGCAAGGACCATCGATTGGCCGTCAGCAAAGCTGTAAAAACTAAGGAAAAACAGTCAGTTATCAAGTCTGCGATCGCTATGGCCGTCGGCACGTTCTCAAGCCGAATCCTGGGATTTTTACGGGACGCGATCATGTTCGCCCTTTTTCCCAAGAGTGTGACTGACACTTGGGTGGTCGCTTTTCGCCTGCCGAATATCTTTCGCAGGCTGCTCGGCGAGGGATCCTTGTCCCCAAGTTTTATTCCGATGTACGTCGAGGCCCGCGCCCATTCCGAAGAGCGCTCGCGCCAGCTTTCGAGTGCGGTTTTCAGTATCGTCTTTGCGGTGGCGACGATTATTTCCGTCGTTTGCTTTGTCTACATGGATCAAATCATGTGGTACTTGATCGGCGATCCGCGCGGATTCGCCAGTGTGCCGGGAAAAGTGGAGCAAACCATTTACCTTGCGCGCATTATGATTTTCTATCTCATCTTAGTTTCCACGTTTGCGTTTCATATGGCTGTTGCGAATACGCACGGGCATTTTTTTATTCCGGCGATTGGGCCGACGCTTTTTAATTTCGGCTTGATTTTGTTCACCATCACGCATTGGGAGCTAGGAAAGTACCCGGGTTCCACGCAGAGTTGGGGAGTGATCTTTGGTGGCTTTTTGCAAGTCGGCGTCGTGGTTTGGTTACTGATCAAAACCAAATGTTTGCCGTACTTCACGTTGAAGTGGAATGTGCATGGTGTGCGCCAAGTGTTTACGAATATGGTGCCCGGTCTCTTCGGATTGGGCGTCTTTCAAGTGATGACTTTGGTGAACACCAAATTTGCTGCTCGCTTGAGTGAGGGCGCGCAGAGCTACCTCTACGCCGGAGACCGCATTCTGGAGCTGCCGCAGTCATTGATTGCGGTGAGTCTGGGAGCCGCCTTGCTACCGCGCTTTTCCGAGCTTTCAGCTAGCGGTGAGCGCGGTAAGTTTTTGCAAGAGGCCAATCAAGCGGTGCGCACACTCTTGTATTTATCGCTCCCTGCGGCGGTCGGAATGTATGTTTTGTCGGGCGCGATTACGCAGGTTTTGTTTATGCGAGGAGCGTTCACTCAGCAGGATGCGACCAGCACCGCAAGTGTGGTTGAGATTTATTCCGTGCTCATGCTTTTCTCAAGTTTGTCGCGCATCACGGCACCGGCATTTTATGCGATTAAAAATACTCTACTTCCCGCATGTGTTGCGCTCTTCGTGCTGCTCGTGCACATTTCTATTTGTCCATATTTGGTTTCGTCGTATGGCCTAACGGGCTTGGCGTCAGCGACTTCGGCGTCTTCGATTTTAAATATTCTGATCTTGCAGGTATTTTTCTTTCATCTGATTGGTCCGCTCGGTTACGGGTCTATTTTTAAAAGCATATTGCGGCTTCTTCCGGCACTAGGGGCGCTCGGTGCTTTTTGTTTTTACACCTATGCGCCGATGGTCGATCTGGTTTCACTGATTTTGACGGTCGGCAAAGCTCGTATCGTGGCGTTGTCGAGCGTGATTTCTGCCGGCATGGTGATTTACTTTTTCGTCTCTGTGGCTTGCGGAAGTTCCGAGTCCGCTCAGGTGCTGATCATGTTGCGTCGACGGATCAAACGTCCTTAAGAATCCAATTGTAAATGATTTCAAATTCGTCGCGCGTGAGCGGTGGACCATCCTTAGGCATTGTGCCGCTACCTGGTTTAATGGCCTTAATCAGGGGAGAATAATCGGGGTGACCCGGAATTATCCAACCTTTTTTCATAAGATCATCAATGTCGGTGATATCGGCGGGACTATTGGGGATGCGGCCGGCCTCATGACATTTTAGACATTTCGTGGCGAGCAAGTTGGCCGCGGCACGGTCGATGGGTGAACCGGATTTGAAATCGCCTTGGTTGGCGCCGTCCAAAGAGTCTCTGGATTTCATGCGCCCACAACCGACTGCGAAAATAAGAATGATTGGATAAATAAGTCTCATCAAGAGACGATTCGGTCATTTCAGGTGGGGAGTTGAGAGGGCTGGGGAAAACCTAGGCTTTGGCCTTCTTCCAGTATTTCTCTTTCACCTCGGCCGTGAGGGTCGCCCAGTCGTTGCCGTCTTTTAAAACCAACTCCTGCATGCGGCGAAAGCGAGTTTCAAATCGTGTGTTGGTTTTGCGTAGAGCTTGCTCCGAGTCCAGCTGCAAGTGCCGCGCGAGTTGCGCAAGAGAAAATAAAACGTCGCCCAGTTCAGACTCGATTTCTTCTTTTTTTCCACTCTTCATCGCGACTTCAAGTTCTGCGATTTCTTCTTTGATCTTCGGCCAACATTCAGTCGCATTTTCCCAATCGAAGGCCACTTTTTTTGTTTTCTCGCCGATCTTCTGACTGCGCAGCAGAGACGGGAGACCTTGTGGAATATCGAAGGAAAGTGGCGCTGTCGCGCTCTGACCTTTTTCCCCGGCTTTGATCTCTGCCCAATTTTTTAAAACCTCACCCGAGGTTTCGACTTTGACTCCGGCAAAAACATGCGGATGACGCCGCACCATTTTTTCACCGATGGATTGAATGACGTCGTAAATATCGAAGCGCTTGCTTTGGCGTGCGATTTCCGAGTGGAGGACGACTTGTAGAAGCACGTCTCCGAGCTCATCTTGAATATCGCTCATATCGCCAGAATCAATGGCCTCGGCCAGCTCATGGGCTTCCTCAATCGCAAAACGAGTGAGTGAGGCATGCGTTTGCTCTTTGTCCCATGGACATCCGTCGGGGCCGCGCAGCAGTTCCACGACTTTGACCAGACCTGCAAATTCCCTTAGGTTTTCCGGCGCTTTCGGCATACGTCCTTCTCCCTCTCCACTCGACTGACCCAACAGCTAGATTAGGCCAGGCTGTACCACGAAAGCATGATAATATTGATCAGTTTTGCCGAAAATAAGGTTGCACCATGGATAGACGCAAAAGTTTCTTTCGCAAGAGCCTAGACGGGATACATTTGCGGTCGAAGTATATCGACCCGTCGCGCCGCTTTGGCGAATGGGCCAACGCGCTTGGCTTCGAGCAAACCCCAGTCGGGCGAATTCTGCAGGTGTTGGATGTGCGCTTTCGTCTGCGTAGCTGGGGCATGATTTTTATTTTCTGCTTAGGCCTCTCGTATATAATTTTTTGGGACGTCAATAGTCTTCATCAAGTGAGTTTGGGAAATGTATCGCCGGTTGAGATCAAGGCGCCAATTTCTTTTCAAATGACGGACGAGGTTGCGAGCGAAGAGAAGCGGGTGGCGGCAGAGGAGAGTATCCCTCCTGTATTCGACTACGACGCCAACACTTACGAGCAACTGATCAACCGAATCTATCGCAGCTTTCGCAAAATGCGCAAAGAGATCAAAGGCATTCGTTGGCCCGGCAATTCCGCGCAACGTGAGCAAGAGATCAAGGACTTCAATCAATTCAAGCCGACCTTCGAGCGTGAATTGGGTGTCGAGGTACCCGATCGACTCTTCGAATGGCTGACTGAAAATAAATTCGCCGCGCCGTTTGAAAATGTTTTGATTCGCGCCATGGTCAAATGGTCTTCGCGGCGAATTATGGATGGCCAGGTCACGATGTTTAAGGGGCCTGAGGCGCCGTTATTGGTACGAGTGGTAGGGGCCGAGCATGGGGGTGAGGAATTCACCTTGCATCGGGATGAGGTGCACGACATTAAAAAACTCAGCGAATTCGATATCGAGGATGTCAATGGCGTTGAGCGGATGACTGGTCGCGATCGCAAGAATGCGCTTGATCTCGCGCACCTCTTGATTGTGCCGAATCTCTCTTTCAATCGGCAAGAGACATTGGATCGGCGTGCGAAATCTCGGGCGTCGGTATTGCCGGTTCAGATCTCAGTAAAAAAAGGTCAGACGATCGTGAATGCGGGCTCGGTGATTCAGCCCTTGCAAGTGAGTTTGATTGGAGAGCTAAATTCGTTGAAGAGCTCACGGCGTACCGACTTTGTTTCGATCGTTGCGGCATTCTTGTTTATGATTTTAGTCATCGTGTTCTTTTCTTATTTGCGACGGGTGGCCGGTCCGCGCATGAATCTTGGGCTTAAAGATATTTATGCCATGGGTTCCGTTCTGCTTTTGGTTGTACTGCTGATGAAGACGTATATTTTTATCACCGACGCAGCATTTGTCTCCAAGGGGGACGCGATCCCGGCGAACTCCATCTTGTGGGGCGCGCCAGTAGCGGCAGGGCCAATGCTAGTGGGGTTGATGATCGCTTCTGGTGAAATCGTTTGGTTATTCACGATTTTTATGGCGATTGCCCTCGCGCTGATGGTCGATATCAATTTCAACTTTGTTTATTTGCTGGTCACGGCTATCGGCGGTATCGCTGGCGCGCGCGGAGTGGTGTCCTGTTCCAAACGCAATGATATTTACTGGGCGGGAATGCGCACAGGTTTAGTTAACGTCGCGGTTTTGGCCGTCGTCACATTCTTGCAGCCCATTGGCGATAAATCCTTGGCGACGTTGCTGCTGTGGAATCTACCATTGGGATTTGTCGGCGGGGTTTTTGCTTCGCTGATCACGATGGCGTTGATTCCACTCTTCGAAACCATTTTCAATTATACGACCGATGTCAAACTACTCGAGCTCTCGAGTTTGAATCATCCGATCATGAAAGAGCTGATCGTAAAAGCTCCTGGAACATATCATCACTCACTGATCGTCGGCAGTATGTGCGAGGCTGCGGCGGAAGCCATAGGTTGCAATCCATTGCTGGCGAAGGTGATGGCTTACTATCACGACATCGGCAAGATGGAGCACGCGCAGTATTTTATCGAAAATCAACGACCGGGTTACAATGCTCACGATCATATTTCGCCGCACATGAGTAAAACAGTACTGGTGGCGCATGTGAAAGATGGCGCCGAGATGGGTCTTGAGCATAAACTTGGAACCGCGATCGTCGATGGAATTTTGCAGCATCACGGGACGACGATGATCAACTATTTTTACAATAAGGCGCTCGAGGAACAAGACGAAGACATCGATCTGGTTCACGAGGCCGACTTCCGTTATCCCGGTCCGAAACCGCAGTTCAAAGAGGCCGCGCTGCTGATGCTTGCGGACTCCATCGAGGCTGCCGCCCGCTCGATCGACGAGCCGACGCCTGGTCGCTTGACGAGTTTGGTGAAGAATATCATTCAAAGTAAAGTCTTGGACGCACAACTGGCCGAGTGCGATCTAACCTTTAGCGATTTGAGTACGATCGAAGAGACCTATCGTCGCGTGATTTTAGGAATCTACCATCACCGCATCGACTATCCTAGCGGCCCAGTGCCACGCCTGCCCCCCGCTCTGCCAGAGGCTGGCGCGCCTCATGCTAAAAAAGTTCGCAAGAAGAGCGCACACACCACATGAAACTCTTACTGATCAATCAATCTCGTGATCGCGTCGCGAAGGCGTGGCTGGAGAGATGGGTCAAAGGTCTGTCACGCGCCTTGGTCAAACGCGGCTACAAAACTCTCACACGGCGAGAATTGGTCGTCGTCTTCGTCACCTCAGGCGAAATCCGCCGCTTAAATCGCCTCTACCGCCGCAAAGATTATTCAACGGACATTCTAAGTTTTGCTCCAGCTGAACCCTCGTCAGTCGGAGAACTCGTCCTCTGCCTCCCCATCATCCGCCGCCAATCAAAAACCTCAGGCCTAAGCGAACGAGGCGAGCTCGGGTACATGCTCATCCACGGAACGTTGCATCTTTTAGGCTTCGACCACACAAAGAAAAAAGACCAGGCAAAGATGTTCACCCTCCAAGACCAAATCTACAGCGATCTTGAAAGAAAAGTTGGACTTCGGTAGGCGAATTTCGTTGGAAGTTCGTTGAGTGTCCTGATTCCGACCCCGGTCCCGAACCCGATTCCAACCCCGACCCGACCCCTCCCAAAGAAAACCCTCCCAAAAACCCCGCCAATTCCGCGCCGGACGCGCGGAATTCAGCACTCCCACGGACGGATAAGCACCGCCCGACCACGATGAGCAGTAAAAACCACAATCCCCAAAACAAGGCCTTGCCAAAAACGTAGCGAAGGGGGTAAAAGAAACTCAATGAAAGCGCGAAATCAGAGTCAATTCAAAGGCCCCGGATTCGAAAGGCAAAGCGACAAGTTCGGCGGAAGCCTATTGCAAGGAAACAACCCGAAGACGAAACGCCCCCTAGAATCCAAACTCCCAGTTCATCTAGTATTAAGAGCAACAAGCGGCGGAATGAGATTCCCCGGATGCTTCAAGAGGGTCAACGCGCTAGTTGCAAGCACGGCACGTAAGCACGGAGTTACGATTTATGAATACGCCAACGTAGGAAATCACCTGCATCTCCTGATTAAAATCCGAAGTGTCCCAAGTTGGGCGGGGTTTATCCGCGAATTGACCGGGCAGATTGCTCAGTTTATGCAAGAGAAGCGTAAGACAGAGGGAAAATTCTGGCTGCATCGCCCTTACACGCGGATCGTGCGCGGGTGGAATAAGGCTTATCAAGCTGTGAAGATGTATGTTTCTCTGAATCATCTAGAGGGCGAAGGCTTTATTTCTCGTCGAGAGACGAAAACACTCAAAGATCTGCGCTTGATCTGGGATGGATGAGCCCGGAAAACGTCGGCGCTTGCGTCGAGACTGGGATTTGCTGTGTTTTAACCTTGCCATCGACTGAACCCCCTCATTACTATCGATCCATATCCCGCGAGGAGCGCAAAGAATGTCTGTCGTCACCCAAGGTTCGGAAGTCAAATCTCAGTTGCTGAAGTTGCGCGAGAAGACTGTCGAGCTGCGGAGGTATCTTTGACATCGACCTCAAAACCAAACGTTTAGACGAGCTCGCACAGAAATCACAAAATCCCGACGTGTGGAACAATCATCAGGAGATGCAGAAGATTAACCAGGAGAAGGTTTTTCTAGAGCGCTCGCTGCAGGACTACAATGATCTTTCCCAGCGCCTTGAAGACGGAATTGTCTTGCTCGATATGGCGGCTGAGGCCCAAGACGAAGCGTCGTTCCTTGAGGTCAAAGGGGATCTCAAATACATTCGCGACCGCCTTGAAGATCTTGAGCTGAAGAGTTTGCTAAACGGCGAAGTCGATATCAACAGTGCGTACATCTCGATCAATTCCGGAGCGGGCGGCACCGAAGCTTGCGATTGGGCGGCGATGCTTCTGCGCATGTACACGCGTTGGGCTGAGCAGCAAGGTTACCGGGTCGAGGCTCTGAGCATGAACGACGGCGAAGAGGCGGGGATTAAATCGGCGACGCTTTTGGTGCAGGGACCGTTTGCATACGGTTACCTTAAAGCTGAGTCGGGAGTTCATCGCTTGGTGCGTATTTCACCGTTCGATTCGAACGCAAGAAGACACACGAGTTTTGCCTCGGTCTACGCTTGGCCCGAAATCGACGATACTATTACGATTGAAATTAAAGATGAAGAGGTTCGCGTCGACACCTATCGCTCGAGCGGTGCGGGTGGCCAGCATGTGAACAAAACTGATTCCGCAATTCGCATCACCCATATTCCGACTGGAATTGTCGTGACCTGCCAATCGCAGCGCAGCCAGCATCAAAATCGCGACACGGCTTACAAAATGTTGCGCGCGGCACTGTATGAGAAGGAAATGGAAAAACGCCAATCCGAACTCGACGCAATTGCGGGGCAAAGAAAAGCCAATGAGTGGGGCAGTCAAATCCGCTCCTATGTTTTGCATCCCTATCAGCTGGCGAAAGATCATCGCACAGATTATGAGAGCGGAAATCCCGCCGCCGTGCTCGATGGAGAGCTGAACGGATTTATTCACGCCTATTTGCGCGACAAGGCACTGGCCGGAAAGAAAACACCATGACCGCGTGGTGGCTCGCATTTCGATATTTCGGCGATTGGCGCAAATTTTTTAGTTTGACGACCGTGCTAAGTATTCTCGGAATGGCGATTGGAGTGGCTTCACTCGTGGTCTCGATGGCTGTGTTCAGTGGGTACACGGCGACTCTTGAGCAAACTGTGCAAGATGCGATTGGACATGTGTTGGTGCTCAAGCGCGGAAGTGCCGATCAGACTGATATGCTCAATGATATTCAGCCGCTGGTGAAAGGGCTGGTGGGTCAGACCCCATTCGTCTACGCAGAGGCGATTCTCGCCGGTAAAGGTAAGATTGCGGGAATTTTAATCGAAGGCATCGACATCAGTACTGTCCATAGTGTCCTGTCGCTCGAAAATCGCGTGATCTCGGGCCATTTGGATTTCACCCGCGAGGCTGGCGCGCTTCCCAAAGTCCTGGTTGGTAAGGGTATTGCGGAGAGTTTTGCTTTAAAAGTCGGCGACAGCGTGAATTTAGTTGTGCCTCTAGCCACTGAATTTCAAGCCGCTAGTTTTCGGCCGAAGTTGGGAAAATTTCAAGTCGCCGGGATCATTGACTATGGCCGCTACGATTTTGATTCACGCTATGTGGTCATGCAGATTCAAGAGGCACAGGAGTTTGTCGAAATCGGTAAACGCATCACGGGCTATCGATTGAAGCTGTCGGATCCCTACGCCGCGCGCGCTGCGGTTCAAGATATCTCCAATAAATTTGGCGGCGCCTACTGGGCGCGCGATTGGATGGAAGTGAATCGCAATCTATTTGAAGCCGCACGGTTAGAAAAAGCAGTACTCTTTTTCGTACTTATGATTTTAATCGTGGCCGCGGCCTTCAATATAGCCAACACTTTGTTTATTAGCGTGGTGCAACGCTACCGCGACATCAGCGTGCTTAAAACTCTCGGCGCCCCTGATAAGATGATTCGTCGGATCTTCACCTGCCAAGGCCTGATGGTCGGGGGCATTGGCGCCTTCACTGGAATTATCGCCGGTCTCTTACTATGTCGACTCTTTGAGTGGGCGACCTTTCGTTGGAAGCTAATCCCGGCCGAAATCTACAAACTCGATCGCATCAACTTGTCGGTGCGCGGAACGGATTTGTTGGCTATAATTGGCGCGTCCCTCTTAGTTTGTTTTCTGGCGACCCTGTTCCCTTCAAGACGTGGTTCAAAAATTTCGCCTGTGGAAGGATTGAGGTACGAGTAATGATTCGCGCGGTGAAGATCGAAAAACACTACGGACCTCTGCATATCCTGCGCGGCCTTGATTTTGAGGTCGTCGGCGGCGAGGCCGTTTGCATTTTGGGAGCATCGGGCGCCGGTAAGTCCACCTTCCTGCATATTCTTGGCACACTCGATCGTCCCACGCGCGGCACGGTCTACTACCAGAACGAAGATCTGTTTCAAAAAAGCGACACTGAGCTCTCGGCCTTTCGTTCGCAGAAGCTGGGTTTTGTTTTTCAGTTTCACCATTTGCTCGGCGAATTTAGTGCCCTTGAAAATGTGATGATGCCGGGACGAATTTCTGGGCTGAATGTGAGCGATTGCAAACAGCGGGCCCATGCGCTGCTGGATTATTTGGGATTGAATCATCGCTTGGCTCACTATCCTTCGCAGCTCTCTGGTGGTGAACAGCAGCGGGTGGCGATTGCGCGCTCACTCTTTCATCGCCCACAGCTTTTATTGGCGGATGAACCCACCGGAAATTTGGACAGTGAAAATTCGCTGAAAATTCAGGATCTTTTCTTTCAACTCAAAGAGGAGATGGGCTTAACTCTAATCGTGGTGACGCATGACCAACGTTTCGCATCACGCTTCCCTCGCTCGGTAAAAATGGCCGATGGACAGTGGGTTTTTTAGTGAACTCCGCTTTGACATTAATGGGTTTTTCGGGCTAGGTTCGTTGAAGGTAATTTAAGTGATTAAAACGACTTGGGAAATTCCTCTTTGAAGCGACCTAAAAAGGCTTTAGTCGAAATTCTAACACTCTCCTTTTTGCTTTGGGGCTCTTGTGCTTTGGGGCAGGCGGCTCCCACTTCAGCACCATTGGCGGCGCCGGTAGTTGCGTCCAAGGCGAAAGCCGCAAAATCCACATCGCCTAAAAAAGCGGCAAAATCAGCGACTGGCGTCCCGATCCGCGAAGCTTTGCCCAAGGGTGCGGTTGTTGAAAAGATCGTGATTAAAGGCAATCGCAAGATTGAGGCCGACGCCATTCGCGCTAAACTCGCGAGCAAAGAGGGCGGACCTCTCGACGACGCGATCATTCGCCAAGACATTCAAGATCTGTTCAGTCTTGGCTACTTCTACAACGTTGAAGTCGATCGTTCAGAGGGCAGCAAAGTCACGTTGACCTACACGGTCACGGAAAAACCTTCAGTTTCAGAGATCGCCTATGACGGTAACGATGAGATCGAGGATTCCGAGCTCAAAGAGACTACCGGATTAAAACCCTATGAAATTTTGAACATGGCGAAGATTCGTGAAGCCGTCGAAAAAATGGAAAAGATGTACGAGGACAAAGGATTCTTTCTTGCCCGGATCAATTTTAAAGTTGAGCCGACCAAAGAACCCGACAACGTCAAACTGACCTTTGACGTCAAAGAGAACGATAAAGTCCGCGTGAAGCGCATTAGCTTTATCGGCAATAAGAAAATGGCGAGCGGTAAACTCAAAGCCGCGATGGCCACGCAAGAGGGTGGCTTCTTTAGTTTCGTTTCGGGATCTGGCGCTTACAAGCAAGACGCCTTTGATCGTGACGTGCAGATGCTGAGCTATCTGTACTTCAACGACGGTTATGTGCAGGTTAAAATTGATCGGCCTCAGGTTTACGTCACGCCCGACAAAAAAGCGATTTACATCACGATTCGAGTCGAAGAGGGCGAGCAGTTCAAAGTCGGAAGCGTCGATTTCACGGGGGATCTTTTGTTCTCACGCGCCGAGCTTTTCGAAACGACCCATATTCAAGAGCAAGATCTTTTCCGCTACCAGGTTTTGCAAGAGGATCTAAAAGCGCTGCAGGCTAAATACGGGGATCTTGGTTATGCCTATGCGAATCCGATTCCGCGCACACGCATTCGTGAGGCCGACCGCGAAGTCGATATCACTTTCGAAATCGACAAGGGCTATAAGGTCTACATCGGTCGCATCAATATGGTCGGCGACAGCAAGACGCGCGACAAAGTGATTCGCCGTGAAATGCGCATCGTCGAGGGCGAGCTTTACAACGAAACCCGCAAACGTGAGTCGCTCGACAACGTCAAACGTCTTGGTTACTTCGAGGAAGTGAATTTCAACACCAAGACTCCCAAGGGCAAAAACGACATCATGGATATTGATGTCTCGGTCAAAGAGCGTAACACCGGGACCATTCAAGTCGGTGCGGGTTACTCGAATTACAATGGTTTCGTATTCAACGGACAGGTCAACCAAATCAACTTCCTCGGCAAAGGACAAAGTCTTGGCGTGAGTGTGGATTTGAGCAAGCGTCAGTCGTTGTACAAAGCGAGCTTCACTGAGCCCTATTTCATGGACACGGAGTGGTCGACCGGTATCGATATTTATCGCAGTCAGCGGGTCTTGAGCGAATACGACGAGACCAAAACTGGGTCGGCATTGCGCATCGGACATCCGCTCGCGCCTTACCTCAACGGATTTATTCGCTACAAATTGGATAAGACGAAGTTGAATGTGGATCCTGAGAGTGGAGATCCAGATCTTTTCCCGGTCGAGACCGCGAATGGGACGACGAGTTCAGTGACGTTTACGCTCGAATACGACAAGCGCGACGATCGCTTTGCTCCGACCAAGGGAATTTTTAGCAGCGTGGCGCTTGAATACGCGGGCGTCGGTGGAAATCAGAACTACACCAAGGGTTATTCGACCTTCCGCTACTATCATAAAGTTTTTTGGGATGTGGTTTGGCGCAACAATTTGACCTATGGATTTATCTCCTCTAACGATCCCAATAAGTCGCCACCGTTCAATGAATTGTTCTTACTCGGGGGCGCCAATAGCTTGCGTGGCTTCGACTGGTTCACGGTTGGGAAACGCAAGCGCTCGCAGAAAATTTTCGATGCTGGAAAAACCGCCGGATTGACCGACGAAGAGGCTAACAATCAAGCCATGCGCCCGTTTGGTGGTACGCAAGAGCTCTACTACAACCTCGAATTCCAATTCCCATTGATTAGCGAAGCCGGAATCAAAGGCGTGGTTTTCTATGACATCGGGGATGCTGAAGACACCCTGAACCTCAGTGATTTTCGTCAGGACATTGGATTTGGTTTCCGTTGGTTCTCGCCGATTGGTCCGCTCCGCTTTGAGTGGGGCTTCCCTCTTCAGCGCAAGAACCAATATAACGAAAATGCCGTCAATTTCGAATTCGCTATCGGGGCTCCCTTCTAGTATAAGTCTTCGCTATGACGAGCGCTCAGGTTCGCAAAAAAGCCATTCAGGCCATCAATTCTCGAGGCTGCTTGCTCGTCTACCCTTTAGCCAATCGGCGTGAGCCACGCTCGGTCTGGTCGGAACTCTGGCCACGCAGTCGCATGCGCTGGGAGTGGGATACCGGAGGCGATGATCGGGTCAGCCAGCTCTGGTTTTTGCGTGAACAGCTCTCACGCTCCCGCGAAGTCGTCTACGCAAAATGGTTTCAAAATCGCGCCACACTCTTCTCGTTTGAAGTCTTTGTTCATTTGCTGGCCTATCTGCGTTCCGATCACGCAGCGCAAGCGATGAGTCCCGCGAGTCGGAATATTCTCGAACTTCTTTTAGCGGATTCGCCGCTTTCCACCAAGCAGCTCAAAGCGGCCGCAGAATTTGAGGGCCGACTGCTTGAGCCGAGCTACAATCGCGCGATGAAGCCCCTCTGGCAGCACCTGTTGGTCGTGGGTTTTGGAGAATTTCAGGATTCGAGCTTTCCCTCTCTCGGCATTGGTGCGTCGCAGCTCTTGTTTGAGGAGCACTGGGCTGAGTCGGTGACCATTTCTCCTCTCAAGGCCGAAAAATTTCTGCGCCACAAATTGGGTGAGACGAACCCAATTTTTAAATTTGCCGTGAAGGTGCGCAAACTAGAGCCTTAGTCCTTGAAAAAATCGTGGTCCGAGATATATGTGGTACACCAGAGGAGAATTGAATTATGACGCGTAACAACACTGTTCTTGGATTCATCGCTATTGTTTTCACATTGGGTTCATTGGCTGCACACGGTGCAGAAGTCAAAGTCGGGTTCGTAGATATGCAAAAAGCAATTCAAGAAACTGCGGCTGGAAAAAAGGCGAAGAAGGAATTGGAAGACGAATTCAATAAGAAGAAAAAAGATTTGGATAAGCGCGAAGCCGAAATTAAAAAAATGGGCGAGGACTTCGAGAAGCGTTCGATGGCGATGAACGAAGAAGCGCGCATGAAGAAGCAAGGTGAGATCCAAAGCGAAATGCGTAAATATCAAGAGATGGCGGGCAAGAGCCAAGTTGAAATCCAAAAACGCGAACGTGATCTGACTCAACCGATTGTGACCAAATTGCGTTCAATTATTGAAGACATCGCGAAAAAAGAAGATTTCACGATGATTTTAGAAAAATCCGAGCAAAGCGTTATGTGGGCTCGGAAAGAATTGGATCTCACCGAGCGTGTAATTAAAGACTACGATAAAAAATAGGTTCGGCAGTGGAAACAGTTTTTAATATTCATGAGATTTTGGCTCTGCTTCCGCATCGGTACCCATTTCTGTTGGTCGATCGGGTGGTGTCCTTGGAGTATTCTAAGGACCCGTCGACTCGTTTAGGAACCAAAATTGTCGCGCTTAAAAACGTGACGTTCAATGAGCCCTATTTTACCGGCCATTTTCCTGGCCTTCCGGTGATGCCTGGTGTTCTGCAAATTGAAGCTATGGCACAAGCCGCATGCCTGGCGTTTGTGCGTAAGGGTGAACCGGAAAAAGATTATTTTATTGCGGCGGTGAACGATGCCAAGTTTCGCCGCATGGTTGTGCCAGGTGACACGTTGATGCTGCATGCAGAGGTCGTCCGTGATCGTGGTTCAATGCTGGTCGTGAAAACCGAAGCGCGGGTGAACGGACAAGTCGTAGCTGAAGCCGAGATCATGGCCAAAGTCAGTCCGCGTAGCGAGAGAGTCAAAACATGAAGGCTGTTGAAATTCATCCGACCGCGATACTCGACAAACGGGCTGAGTTGGATGAAGGCGTCTACATCGGTCCATATTCAATTTTAAAAGGACGAGTACAGATTGGCTCGGGCACTCGGATTGAGAGCCATGCAGTCATTGGTTGTGATAACTCTGTTGTCACCATCGGAAAGAACAATCATATTTTTTCGAGCGCTATGGTCGGCGGCCCTCCTCAAGATTTGAAGTACAAAGGTGAAGAGACCCGACTGGAAATGGGTGATGGCAATTTGGTGCGCGAATTTGTGACCATCAATGTGGGTACGGCGACGGGCACCGGGGTCACGCGCATAGGCAGTAGGAATTTATTGATGGCTTATGTGCATGTGGCCCACGATTGCAAATTGGGTAGCGACATTGCTATTGCCAATACGACAAACTTTGCAGGCCATGTGACGGTCGAAGACAACGTTCGCATTGGCGGTGTATGTAATTTTAATCAGTTTATCACCATTGGGAAGTATTCGTTTATCGCCGGCGACAGTGCGGTCAACAAAGACGTCATGCCGTTTACGATTGCGCAGGGAAAGTACGCGGTCTCTCGCGCTTCGAATTCGATCGGTTTAGAGCGCGCCGGATTCTCAAAAGAGGAAGTCGACAATATCTATAAGGCGGTGCGTATCATAACCAAGGGTAATCGCACCATCGACGAGGCCCTTGAAGATATCGCGAAAGAGTGCACGCCGTCGGATCACATCGATTATCTTGTCGCCTTTATCCGTAAGTCCGAGCGAGGAATCGCGCGATGAAGATTCGAACCGCTGTTGTCGGTGTTGGGCATCTCGGTCGCTTTCACGCTCAAAAACATAAGATGATCGATGACGTGGCGCTGGTCGGAGTTTGCGATTTGAATCGTGAGCAGTCGGAGCGGGTGGCCCGTGAAATGGGTGTCGAAGCTTACTTTGAGCCTAAGGATTTAATTGGCAAAGTGGATGCGGTGACAATCGCGGCGAATACTCCCTCGCATTTCGCGCTGGTCCAAATGTTTTTAAAAAATGGAATCCATGTGCTGGTCGAAAAGCCCATCACGTCGACCTCACAAGAGGCAGAGGTTCTCTGTGACCTGGCCGAGAAGAATAAATTGAAATTGCAAGTGGGACATGTCGAGCGCTTTAATCCGGCGCTGGCGGCCGCGCGTTCGAAAATTGGCAAACCACTCTTTATGGAAGTCCATCGTTTGGCGCCGTTCAAGGTTCGCAGCACCGAGGTCGATGTTGTTCTCGATTTGATGATCCATGATCTAGATGTGATTTTGTCTATGGTGGGGAGCGAGCCGGTCAGTGTATCTGCGGTGGGAACTCCGGTATTGACCAAGACGTTGGATATCGCCAATGCGCGCATCGAATTCGCATCGGGCGCGGTGGCCAATGTGACGGCTTCGCGAGTTTCGCAAAAGACCGAGCGTAAATTTCGACTCTTTCAAGCTTCACAATACTTGTCGGTGGATTTCCAAAGTGGAGAAGTGAATCTGTTCACCAAAACCGGTGAGTGGAGTGAGGGTGAAATTCCCATAGAGCACGAGAGCTTTAATTTAGAAAAGGGCGACGCTCTTCTTGAAGAGACCAAATCGTTTATTACTGCTATCAGGGACAACCAAGAGGTGGTCGTGTCTGGGCGCGACGGGCTAAAGGCTCTGCGTTTGGCGGAAAAGATCGTCGAGAATGCCCTTAAACGTCTCACCTAAAATTTTAATCGTTGCCGCCGAGGCCAGCAGTTGTCTTTACGCTGAACGCTTACTCCAGCATTGGAAAAGTCAGGGCTTGAAGGTCGAAGCGTTTGGAATTGGAAATGAGGCTATGGCTCGCGAAGGATTCGAATGCCTGGCGCGCGCCGAGGATTTAGCGGTGGTTGGTCTGCAAGAAGTGATCTCGCACTGGAGCGTGATTAAAAAGGCGTTTTACGATCTTTTGAACGCAGCGAAACGGCGGCAGCCCGGTGTGGTTTTGCTTCTCGATTACCCTGATTTCAATCTCCGTCTTGCCAAGAAAATGAAGGGCTTAAATATTCCTGTCGTCTACTATATTTCCCCGCAAGTTTGGGCGTGGCGTACAGGCCGAGTGAAGGTCATTCAGAAATTTATCGACAAGATGTTGGTGGTGTTTCCGTTTGAGGTCGATTTTTACAAGTCCTATGGCATGGACGTGGAATTTGTCGGCCATCCTTTGCTGGATGAATTGAATACTTCTCAGCTGAGCCAAAGTACGCGGGATGTGCGCCGGGGCAAGTATGGAATTGGTGCCGAGGAGCTGGTTTTGGCACTTATGCCGGGTTCGCGCAATTCAGAGTTGAAGCATCATATGCAAACGCAGCTTGCGGCGGCACGTGAGCTGCATCTTAAATTTCCTCAGCTTAAGATCGCTTTATTTGTTGCTCCTAATTTCAGTAAAGAGCAGCTGCAGAGTTGGCTTTCGGGCCTGGACTTTCCTTTGATCTTGATAAAAGACGAGCCGTTCTCCATGATTGATTTGGCGGATGTTGTGCTTTGTGCGTCGGGAACTGCGACTCTGATGGTCGGATTGCTCGAAAAGCCAATGGTAGTGATGTATAAGATGAATGCGATGACGGCGTTTTTCGCTAAGCGGTTTGTCAATCGCACCAAATATTTTGGTTTGATCAATTTGGTTTTGGATCAGCTGGTGGTACCTGAATTGTTTCAAGAGCAATCAGATGTCCCGCATCTAGTGCGCGAGATTGGCAAGTTGATCGAATCAAAAGACGAGCGTGCGCAAATGGTTGCGCAGCTCAGGCCTGCGAAAGATCGGCTGGGAATGAGTGGAGCCACCCAGCGAGTGGCTCAAGCCTTGACTCAATATTGGAGAACCTAAGCTTTGCGTGAACTTCTTTTTCCCCTGCGTTGGATTTATCAATTCATTACCGGTTTTCGCAACTGGCTCTACGATCGTTCGATTTTCCGCGCGCGAGCGGTTTCGAGCAAAGTGATTTCGATTGGTAATATTACGGTGGGTGGTACAGGGAAGACTCCAGTCACTTTGGCGCTAATAGATCTGGTTAAATCTAAAAATTTCACCTGTGGAGTGGTCAGTCGAGGCTACAAACGTGGCAAAAAGGGAATTCATCCCGTCGTCACCGGTGGCAGTGCCGCGCAGGATTTTGGTGATGAACCTGTATTGATAAAAACGCTGCATCCGGAAGTTCCAGTTTTCGTGGGAGAAAAAAGGGTCAAGACAGCGCAGAAACTCTTAGATAGCGAAGCGGTTGATTTTATCTTTTGCGACGATGCCTTTCAGCATCGCGCAATTAAGCGAGATCTTAATTTACTTCTTTTGGACTCCACTGAACCAATGAAAAGTTATCGGGTGATGCCGGTTGGTCGGGGGCGCGAGTCTCTACTCCCAGCTTTAAAGCGCGTGGATTATTTTGTGCTGACTAAAACCAATCTTTGTACCGTCGATGAATTAAAAGATTTAATTTGCTGGGTGAAGGGAAACTCCGAAAAGCCGGTGTTGCTTGCGGCCTATGAGTTCAAGGGCTTTCGCAATGTCAAAGGTGAGTTGGTGCTACAGCTGAAGGATTCCGCCTATCTGGTCACTGGTGTGGCGAAGCCGTGGACCGTCGAAATGACCATCGACGGGCATGTCAAAACAGTGAAACATAAGACTTTTGCCGATCATCATCGCTACACGCACTTGGAAGTTGAAACTATTCTGGATGAGGCCTCGCACTTGCAGGCACGGTGGATTGTGACAACGGCTAAAGATGCGACGAAACTGAGCCAGTTTCCAGGATTGAAGGATCGTCTATGGGTGATCGACTTGGGCGTTCAATTTGAGGGAGATCTAAAGCTATTTTATGCAGACGTTGACCGCCTGGCTCGGGCGCGCGATTAGTTTCGCACTTTACTATTCTCCGGCATGGGTTCGCCGAGCGATCGGAAACTTCTTTGCATTTCTATGGTTCGATCTTTTTCGCATTCGCCGGCAAGTGGTCTTAGATAATCTGCATATCGCATTTCCTGAAATGAATAAAAAGGACCGCACTCGACTAGGGCGCAAGAGCCTGCAGAATTTGGCTTTGAATATGATTGAGTTCAGTTTTTTTCGCCATCTTTCTAAAGAAAATATTAACACTCATTTTGTTTTCCAAAATCCCGAGCTGGTGGATGCGAAGTTGGCAGAGGGCAAAGGCGTATTGATGCTGACCTGCCATGTGGGACATGGCGACCTAGCGTGTGCAGCTATGTCGTTACGGGGATGGCCGGTGGTGATTGTTTCCAAGGTATTTAAACTGCGTTGGCTCAATGACCTTTGGTTTGGAATGCGTGAGCGAGTCGGCACCCGCTTTATCGCACCCCGAGACAGTTCCTATGCTTTGCTGAAGGCGTTGAAAAAGGGCGGGATTGTTATCATCCCGTTAGATCAGTTCACGGGTCCTCCGATAGGAGTTGCGACCAAGTTCTTTGGTCATGAGACGGGTACTGCGGCCGGCCTTGCGGTGATGGCGGAGCGTTCAGGTGCGCCGGTTTTAAGTGTTTACACCTACCGTGGCCCTGATGGCCGTCATGTTTTACATTTTGTGCGTGAAATTCCGGTTCCTGAACGTAACGAAAAGGACCAGGAGCGAACCACGCGGGTCACCCAGAGCTTCAACGACGAGCTCGAGAAGTATGTGCGTGCCCATCCCGAACAGTGGATGTGGATCCATAAGCGATGGAAAAGGTTTGTCGTCCAGTAGTCGGCTCGGTATATTCAAACCATGATACGCACCGGCGTGAGTGACCTCGTACTTTTGTTAAGTTTTTCTGCGCTGATCACCACGGCGTGTGCAAGTCGCGTTTTGCAGTACGATAAGGCCGATGAGGTTTTAAAAAATGAAGAGTATGAGCAAAAAGTGCAGGTAAAACAGGTCGAGCCGCCGGCGCCACTTGTGGTGAAGGAAATTCCTGCTGACGCCATTCCCGTTGCAAAGAGTAAACAGTCTACGAAGACTAAAAAATCCGCGAAGAAGGAGGGACCGAAAGTGAAAGGTCCACGCCAACCGGAGATCGAAGACACTACTGGCTTTGAGGGCCGTCGCCCGATTAAAGATCCCTTTCGTTCCGGCGAAAAAGTCACTCTCAATATTTCATATTTCAATATAGTCGCCGGAGAAATGCAAATCGTCGTGAATCCCATGGTAGAGGTCAACGGCCAAAAGGCTTATCACTTTGAGGTGAGCGCCAAGTCCAATTCATTTTTTAACCACGTCTATGGAGTCGATGATACAGCGGTGACCTATCTCACCTATGACGAAATGACTCCGCTCAATCTTTCGATCACCTTGAAAGAGTCCAAGCAGTTGGCCGAAGCGCGCACATTTTTTGATTGGAAGACCATGAAGGCGAGCTACTGGCAAAAGCGAGTGACCAAAGAGCACGGTGAACAGAGCAAAAAGCTCGAGTGGGATATCAAGGCCTATTCGCAGAACGTCATTAGCGCTGCGTTTTACATGCGCGTGTTTTCCTATGAAGTCGGAAAAAAGTACGCCTTTCGTGTCGCTGATGAAGGAAAAAACATCGTCTTTTCGGCGGAGGTTTTACGTAAGGAAAAATTATCCACTGACGTTGGAGAATTCGACACCGTCGTGCTTAAGCCCAACATCACGGTCGACGGCGTCTTTACACCGGTGGGCGATATCTTAGTCTGGCTCACCGACGACGATCGTCGATTTATCGTGCGTATTGAATCGAAAATAAAAATCGGCACGGTCATTGCCAAACTTAAGTCCCTAGAAAAAGGTCCTGAATAGGTTCAGTCGCCCCATGCGCAGAAGCGCGCGCGGTATACTCAAAGTATGCCAGAAGTTCACTGTCGCCATTTCAACGGCTATAAACCTTGCGCTAAAAATACCCTCTGTGACAGCACTTGTCCCTCGCGTTCGCTCGTAGGTGAACGGATCTTGATCGTGCATTTAGAGGCTCTGGGCGCGGTCTTGCGCAGCACCTCTTTGCTCTCGGCCGTTCGCCGCAAGTATCCGTCGGCGCATATCACCTGGATCACCAAGGCTCCGGCGCAACTGCTGTTGCAGAATCTCAGTGAGATTGATCGTGTGCTGACGTTGAGCGGTGAGGATATTTTGAAGCTCTCAGTGCTTGAATTTGATCTTGCGTTGGTGATCGATAAATCATTGGTGGCGAGCGGATTATTGCAAACTTGCAGAGTGCGTGAGGTCAGAGGCTTTGCGGCGGGTCGAAATCACGGTGAGATCGTTCCGGCAAATTCTGAGGCCGGTGAACTTTGGGAGATTGGACTTTCCGACCGTAAAAAATTTTTCGAGAATAAAAAATCAGAACAACAGTTGGTACACGAGTCTCTCGCGCTCGGTGCCTATTTGCGAGATGACTACGTCGTGAATCTCACGGCGCAGGAGGAGAGTTTAGCTAAGACCAGACGGGAACTGTGGCGCAAAGGTCTGAGCCCAATTCTCGGAATCAATACTGGATGTAGTCCGACTCTTCCCAATAAGAAACTTTCAATCGACGGTCATCGCAAACTCATTCAGCAAATCCTGCGGCATCCATTGCTTGGTACCGGTCTGGTCGTATTGATTGGGGGCCCCGAAGACAGTGAACGCAACCGCGAAATCGCAAGGGACCTCCCGGTGATTTTATCACCCACCGAGAGGGGACTGCGCGACGGACTGGCAAGTGTGGCGGCCTGTGATTTGATATTCAGTGGGGACAGTTTAGGAATGCATATGGCTATCGGTCTTAAGAAATGGGTGGTTGCTTGGTTTGGTCCGAGCTGCGAGCAGGAGATTGAACTCTATGGGCGGGGCAGAAAAATCCTCACCCAAGCCGGATGTTCGCCGTGCTGGAAGAGGGATTGTAGTGAGACCAAAATGTGCTACGATCAGGTCGATTTTGGCCGCGTCACTCAGGCGCTTGAAGAAGGATTGCAGTGGCTCACCTTGTCTTCCAAACCGCGTTCCCCGGAGACCTCTTTCTCTCCATCCCCCTTTTAAAACGCATTCGTGAGTGGGATCCGGAGACTCCGATCGCGCTCGCCTGTCGCCCAGGTCTGGGTGATTACTTTTTAAAATCGGGACTGGTCGACGAGGTCATCGACATCGACAAGCGCAGCGGTAAGGGTCGCACCGAATCCTTAGAGCGAATGATGGCGACGGATTGGGATGTGGTTTTCGTTCCCCATCAAAGCGTACGCACGGCCTTGTGGATGACTCGCGTTCGTGCCCGTCGCGGCAAAGTGGGATTTAAGCAATGGTGGAACATAGGAATTTTCACTCACCGCGTGGTGAAGCCGATGGATTTTCCCGATGCTTTACGCCAGATGAGTTTACTCACCCCACTAGATGATCGTTTAGCCGAGCGTTTTGGTTCCGACGAAGTGCAGGCATTGCGCAGTCCGAGCTCCCAGGATTCGCCGCTTAATTTTAAAACTCCTTTGATTCCTGATTGGGCGTCCATGACTGTGGGGCGCCATGTTCCCGTCGGCAAGAGGATATTTTTAGCGCCGGGCAGTGTTTGGAATACCAAGCGTTGGACAGTTCGTGGTTATGAAGAGCTCGCGCGATTGCTGATGCTACGGGGCTATTCCGTCGAGTTGGTGGGAAGCAGTGCGGAGAGAGCGCTCTGCCAGCAGATCGCAAACAATGTGGAGGGTGTCTTGAATCGCTCAGGCCTGACCACTCTTGGCGGATTGATCGATATTTTCCGTCAAGGTGAGGCTCTGATCTGCAATGACAGTGGCGCCATGCATGCCGCAGCCGTCGCGGGTCTGCCGACCGTCGCGATCTTTGGCCCGACCACGTTGGCCCAAGGATTTCGCCCTTGGCAAAATCGCGCGGTTGTTGTTCAACGTATTTTAAATTGTCGGCCGTGCGGAAAACACGGCGCTGAGAAGTGTCCGATCGGAACTCACGAGTGCATGGAGAAAATCGCGGCGAGCGAAGTTCTACAAGCGTTGGACGCTTTACTAAAAAATTAGCGCAATGGTTTTTGGATTATAAATCTAATTTCATCTGACAGGATTCAAATAAATAGAGCTCGATACGCTGAGCAAGGCAATCGTACTCAGGCTGCCAGTAGGGGTTAAATGGATGACGAAAACCGTCGCTACACGTCCCATAAAATACTCCAAATCCAATAGATCAACGCGGATCTTGTGAATGCTGTTCATGCCTATGGTAATGCAACCGGTGCTCCCAGCTTGGGCTGGTTTAACTAATGAGCCAATACAAGGGCGGGTCTAGAGATTCAATTGGTTCAGATAAGAACTCATTTTGCGCACCCCAAAATACTCAATCGCCGCTCGTTGATTACAGCTTCTACACAGGAGCCGCATGTTCGTTAACGTGGATTCTCCACCCACAGCTCGTGGGATCACATGATCGATCTCAAGTGCATAAGTCGAATCGCACTTCGTGCACTTACACTGATCCCTCCGCCAAACCTGCCGGCGAGTCTCCGCCTGCGAAATCACTTTCGGCGCCGAAAGTGATTGCTTAGTTTTAAAGCTTTCTGTGGTCTCACTCTTCGGCTTCTCCGCCAATGCTTGATCGCAAAGCTTATGCATCAACTCTTCGAGACTTATATTGGGATTGGTATGTGCAAACTTTCCCTTCAACCGCAAAAGCTTTGTTCTAAGTCCATCATCGTCAATCATATTATAATCGAGCGCCTTCGCCCTTTTCTTCATCGACGGAGAAATCTCAAAAACAACCCTCTCGGCCTCACGCGAGCTTAAGTTCTCAAGCCGATGTAAAACCTCAGCCTTCTGCACGACGTCCAGTGGTCGACCTTCTTTTCGCTCCTTCGAAAATAAACTATGCGCCAAATTCACATTCGTCAGCGAGAGCTCGCCCGACTCAATCTTTCCCTCAACTTCAGGGATCTCCTTCATCAACCGCATCGCCGAAATCCTGCGCATGGCTTGCGCTTCGGAATATTTAAGCTCCTTCACTGCATATTCAAACAACGAGGGATAATTCAACTTCGCATAAAGTCTGCGCCGTTCGTTCTCGTGCAAGTGATGCAGGATCGAGGTCAGTGCCTCGCACTCCGCTTGCCGTGCCTTCTTCGAGCTTTGCAAAACCATTTCGTCGCTCATACTTTTCAAATTCATAAAACCTCCTATTTCAGGAGCTCGAACTTAACACGGCTTTTAAATTTGCAATTCTTATCGTTAGGATTGAACTACGAGAAAAATGAAAATAAAAACACGAAGGTTCTAATTTTAGAAATCTGCATGCGGCAAATGAGGCTATAGAAAGTCTAAATCTAAGCCACGCAGGTAAGTGTGATCCTCGATTGCGCTCGGCAAATCTTCGAAATATATCGTCAAATAAAAAATGCGCGAGACTAGCCGCGTAAATAAAATTAATGAACTGCGATTTAATATTTGTGGATGTCGATTGGGGATTGTGAATGTCTTATTTGATTGGGTGTTTTTTGATTCGGTGCTTTTTGGTTGGGTGTTCATTGACCCGCCGTTTATTGATTCGGTGTTCACTGATTTTGCTTAGTGGTAGCTAAACTGAATTTGTCTTCGAGTAGCTGATCTTGGTGGTGCGGGGATTGTCCGTCCTTGCGAAGGCTTTCTTCCGGCCGTCCGGGCCGGAAGATTTGAAGATGGGGGAGGTATTTATTTTTTGGATGTGACGAGGGAATTGAATTTGCTTGAATCGGATATTTTGGTGCACGTCCACAGATGCCGCGTTTTTTTGCTATTCACTTTCGGCGCCGAAGGTGCGATTTGGCTCCAGGTTCTTTATCCTCGGTTTACCAATT
>JAYVPG010000031.1:0-9108 GCA_043757545.1 Pseudobdellovibrionaceae bacterium | reverse complement strand
ATGCCCTCACGCTCGGAAAACCGAGCACGAAAATTTTGAAAATGAAATTTTCGGAAAATGGATCCGATTGATGCGGCTTATCCACCGATCTGGGTAATTACTTCATTCGAACGCAAACTAAGGCGCTGTTCAAAGGGTACTCACCCGAAGAGTTCTTAACTGAACCAACACTGTTTTGTTTCAGGTCGTTCTTCTCAACTGTAAAATTCATATTCAAAATTAAGTCGCCAAAATACGCCTTTGCACGCCAGTATTTTCCCACCAAAGTTGTCTTCAAAGTGATGTCGTCGTCACAAAAGGCTTTGAATTTTCCTTCTTTAACTTGCGCATCGTCTGGGACGTCATAGATTTTTCCGTCGGCGGGAATCATCGTGCCATTGTAGTTGTAAACAAAAGTCCCGTCTTTTTGCATCTCTTGAGAAATCGTTACGTCCTCAGTCGATTTGTCCTGGTACATGCAAGTGAATTTGCCGGTCAAATCCGGGCAAGCAAACGCAGATGACGAGAATAGAAGTGCAAGAGCCATGAGTGTACGCATAAAAGTCCCCCCTAAGGAATTTTGCTCAAGCTATTGCATTCGCCTTGAGCTGTGAAGTCAAAAATCCCAAACCCAACCGAATAAAATTATTCCCCTCTGTGAAGTCTTAAATTATCTGTCAAAAAACGCGGCTAAAATCAAAATGAGAATTCAGGCGGTTGGTCAACATGTGACCAAGATCTACGCGTCTCAAACTGAGAAAGGGATATGGCAAGCGATATATAAGCGTTTGAATCCCCTTGGCTTGGCCCCTAGCTTGCTCAATAGTGGGTAGGGGGAAATACAAATGGCAAAGGCAGACGACATCAAAATTCGCACACTACCGCGCCAGACCGAGAAGAAGGCTGCCGATAAAGAAGGCAAAAAGCCTGTTCGCTGGATTATCTATGTCGGTACAACGAGCGCGATTTTCCTCGCCACGGTTATGCTTCTCCCCACTCCTGCTAAAAAATCGATTCCGCGCTCTCCCCAGCACGACTTGGCCTCGGTGAGCACGCACATCAACGATGCGGTCAATCGCCACCTGCAAGATGCCGATATTCAAACGGCTATGATGAAGCGCAAGCGTATGATGGAAAATTTGGCATTTAAAAACGCCATCAATGAGGTCAATCCTGACACGATCGCCGACTTGCCTGAGGGTCGCAGCTATGGCGTACAAATGGATTCTGATGAATCCGCCGAGCGCGTGTATGAAGACCTGAATGAATCGCCCGAACAAATTGCGAGCACTTTGCCCGCCGATAAAATCAACTCACGTTTAGCCACTCGCAAATGGGTCAACGAGACCGAGCGCGCGGAACGAATTCAGTTCGTCACAAATTTTGTACGCTCGGCATATGAACGCGGTCTGCAGGTAGAGATCGATCAGAACTTGGTCGTGGTTGGCGTTAAGCGCATCAACCCCACACAAAAAGTGAACATCAACCAAGTGATCGACCGCCTAGCCCGTCAAGGCCTCTAGCCCCACTTAAAATTCTGCGTCGAAACGAAACTGCTCCGTAAGATTGGAGCTATATGGCAGGTTGATTTGGAAAGGTAGGATAGTGATCCTTTCAAGATTCGGCGGCACCTGAATCGTCTTGGCCTTTTCAAAACTTTCCCATTTGAGTGACTGGGTGACTTCAATCCCGCTGCGGTCGCGCAGGTGCAGCCGCCATTCTATATCTGGTCTTTTTGCGAGGCGCGGGAACTCACGCTCTAAGTCTTGTCTGAGAATCTTAGTTAATAGCACGAGGGGCGGCTCGAGAATTAAAATCTTACGTACGAATATTCCTGAGCCGTCGCCGCTGTACTGTCCGTTGAGTTGTTCGAAAAGCCGTGGTTCCAGAGCGAACAGCTTGGCTGAGAATAGAATGACCTCTGGCTTACGTTGCAAAATATAGTTGATAACATGCCTGTTCTTTTCCACTTGCCCTGGTCCAAGAAACCAATAGTTCGCTCTGGAAGTGGGTAGGATTCCAGAGGGATCGTAGATTTCAATCTCGGGGAGCAGGTTAATTTCATGTTGTATCCATTCTGCCGCCAGCCGCTGGTACTTACTCGAATGCGCCCCGAAGATTTTAAGCGTCCAGTGCAGGGCTAGAATGAATGACATTCCTGCGACCAACTGTGCGACGTATTTTGAGCGATTGCCTGGGCTCCAAAATATATTTTGAAAGGCCTGTGTGCAAAAAATGCTAACAACAAAAAATGGCAATAGACCGGCAATAAAGAAGGGCAGGCGGTCTGGGTAGATGGCAAGAAGGACGATCATTGAGATGCTGAGTGCGCGAACCTTCTCGATATCCGTATCGGGCACAAGTGAAAATTTGCTGGGAAAGCAAAACAAATAGGAATAAATCAAGGCGACAATAAAATGTGGATTTTCATACATCAGTCGAAAGACGTGTACGAAGCGAATTTGATCCCAGTATTCTATTCCCGTCTCACTAAACAAGAATGAATTTAAGAAAAATGTCGCAGGATTTCTCCAAAGTTCATCTAGGCCTGGCAAGGCAAGGCTTACAAGCAATCCAACTAAGGCCAGTCCACAACCAATTAGAAATCGCCTCTTGGTCAAGTAGTCGCGATAAAACGGCCAAAAACAAAGCAACTCAAGAATAGCCTTCGGACTTATCAAGACCGCCGTGACGGCCAGCGCCCATCGTGCCGCGCCTTTGAATTTTGCCGGCCCAAGAAGTTCTAAATACAATAGCCAGAGTAGAAGGTGGGCGACGATGATATCCGAGCGGACTTGACCCCCTCTCTTCACAAAAAACGATATTCCAAAAAGACAAAGAGTGCCCAGGACGGCGTTGGAAAGTGAACCGAACCTCCTCAGGATCAAAATCACCGCGAAAGATAGGCCCAATGTATTTAAGATCATAAACGCGCGCGCGGTGTCCATTGGATGAACTGACAGGGATTGGGCGATTATTTGATTGAGGTAAAGCAGATAGTGAAAAAGCGGTTTGGTTAAAAAATAATATTCTATGCGGTCAGAGAGAAAATATTTTGTTGCAGCAACGGGCCACATTTCGGAGTCGGTCCAAAAGGAAACTAAACCCCCCGCTGCAGCTAGACCAAGGGCTGTAAATAAACCGAGCCATAGAAATGGCGATCGTGGCAAAGCAAGTCTCATGTCTTAAATTGAAACACTTTTTGAATAGAAAGCACGTCTAAAGTAAAACCTGAGCTAATCTATATTGGATGATGCACGTGAACTCCAAAGGCTATTCCGTTATAGAAGGCCTAATAGCGTTAGGTATTTTGGCCGTTGCGGGTACGCTTATTGGTGGCTTTCGGTCCATTTATCAGGATAGTTCCGGCTTCGGACTTCAGCGCGCGTGCAAATCATACGCCCAATCGATCGTGAATGCGGTCCAGCAAGAATCGTATTACTTATCCATTACGAATTATTTCCCGACTGGTACAACTCCGACAACGCGAAGTCTTCAGACAAATCCGTTTACTCCGACGATCGCCGTGCCAGATACTTCAAAGTATTGGGAACTAGCGATGCCGTCCACGGATCCCGACGATCAGATCTCGAGTCGAATTGCCGGACAAGCTCCTTCGCTGAATAATATTTTGCTTGTTCAGGGATCTTTGCGCTCACTTCAAGCCATCTATAACAATTATCCGGTGCGATGTGCTTTGGGCGCCTATGCACCCTTGACCTCCAACCCGGCGTTTTTGCCACTGCCGTCGAGCTTAAAGCAACTCTACCCTGCGGCGACCGCACAAATTCAGTTGAACCCTTACCGTCACACAACTCATGCGACCCTTTGTCCCCCGAAGATTTTTATATCTACACAAAATCGAAAAGCGAATAGGGTGGATGCAAATGTAGACGTATTCGCCCCAACTTCTGGAAACTATGTCACGGCCGGGGACGTAGCTGCAAGTACCGCGGCCGGTGAGACCCTGGCGACGATGAGCCCAACAATCGGTAACACAATTGCATTGGGAGGGTTTACTTGGCCCGTCACCGACCTCGGTGTGGAAATGATTGCCCAGGTAAACTACACCTACGAAGGGCAAGCTTACAACTGTTCGGCAAGTCAGCGGTTTGAATACCCATACGACGGCGCAGCTCCTCCGAAACCCAGTGCGACAATTTCAGCCAACACGTCCATCGCAAGCACTGTCGATCCTATCGTTCGTGACTATTGTGCCTCGGGCTCGAACCTCCAGACCGCCTCCGCCTCCTTTCAGGTTGGATACGTCAACACCGCCTCTGAGGGAGGCGTTCAATTTCTATGTAAGGACTTAAGCTATATTCGGACACCTACCGCTGTTGCCCCTTGTTTAGATGCGGGAGGTGTCCCGATTGTTGCGAATCAGCCGGTCAATCTTGGGGCGTCGACGTTTAGGCTTTTAGATCCGGCACCCCGGTATCCCTATTCTTATACGCCGAACTTTGGGGGGCGTGAGGCCACCTGGCAACCGTGTGATCAGATGCAACAGTGTGGACTTCTTCCGGCGAACGCGACTGCTGCGATTATCGACGCGTTAAATAAGGGCATCGTTATGGACTACAATAATCTTCCTGCGGGCTGCGTTTTGAACTTTGAAGCCATTGCGGTCGATACCGCGGGCAATCGATCCGGCACGCGCACGGGCGGGCTCGGCGTGAAAACATTTTTGAGTATGACTCCGACAACCTACACGTCGACGGGTTTCGGAACTGAAAACTTTGCGGTACGTGCGGATGAGATTTACTATCCGAGCTGCGGCAACACGCCGTCTGGATATTATCGAGCGGCCCTAGGCTACTATTGCCCCGCGTACCTCCCAGGCTATCCTAATGGGTACTACACCTGCGGCGCCGGCTGTTAGCGCGGCATGACTCCCACGCCTTGGAGAATCCATTGATTCGCGGCGCAGCCCGCGCCCGTTCGTAGGCATACTCGTAACGTCACACAGTCTACGTTTTGGGGCACACCCGCACAGTACTTACAACTGGTGCTGGCCGGACCGCCTGCGGGACAATTTAAAAGCGGAATCGTATTGGTCGGTGCGCCGCCGAGGTTTGGAAGAAACGTCACCGACTGTGCAAAGGCTCGGGAGCTTGATTCGTCGAAGAACCTTTTAATTAAATGTTGCATAAATTCCGTGGCGATTTGCAAGAGCTGATAGCGAGGGGGAGATGTTCCACCGCCATTTAAGCAAAGCCAGACCGGAACCGCCGACGTACTCGTGGGCAGACGGATGCAGTCATTGTTTGCGACAATATCTAAATTCGGCCAACAAAATGGTCGCCCCAAGCCGTCCGCTGTCGTCGTGGCGTCGCACGCGCCGGTCGTCGCGATCCAGACTTCATTGGCGCGGCGAGCGATCAACGCAAAGTCTTGCATTGCTTCTGCACCTTGAACTTGTCGCCGCTCAAAAGCCAACGAAGCGTTGAGCGTTCGCGACTCGGTAATCAGCGACCCAGCATACATAACCAGGAGTATTAGCACTAAGGTTGCCGCCAGAATTTGCGAGAATCCGCGTTCATTGAGTTTGGGAAGGCGTCTAAATTGCATCATTGTACGGGGTTCACCATAGAGAAAAAGTATAGGTTTCCAAAGGTGCGCTCTTCATTGATTCCTGAAGAATTTTGCGTGAAGGCCGCAAGGGTGGGATGTACAAGATTGTCGCCCAGTATAATGCGAAAGCTGCGCTCAAGATCTTTGTGAACAGCTTGAATCGCTCCACATCCCGAAGCGTTTGCAGTGATGTCGAGTTCAGGACACCAGTTAAATCCACTCCCGTGCGATGGATGGTAGCGAATCTTCAGGGTCACGTCGATACTGGCGGTCTGATCATATCCACCGCCGGCGCTATTTTTAACGATTCGCAAAAACGTCAAGCCTTCGATAAATTGATCGTCCCACGTCGGGGTCATTGCCACGTTCGAACCCGGGACTGAGCCGCCGTCGATAAACAGCACGCCCTTTTTGGTCAAAGTTGGCCTGCGATACCATATCGCCGTTTCGCGGGGTCGGCTGGAGGTATTCCCGACTCCCTGGATCGTCTGCGTCTCGCGCCAAAAAACGGCTATGGTCGCCCAGTCCCCGGCCATGTCGGCAATTTGATCATAGTTGACGAGATCGGCGATCACTCCAGTGGTCGACGCGAGCGCGGCGGGAACAACACCAGTGGTAAAATCAATGTTTGTGGCATGCGCAAAATAGTTGCGCAAAAGATTTTCGGCGCGTGCGCCTGCAGCCTCGGCCTGAAGGCGCTCGCGAACTTCCAAATATTGATCCGAAATAAGCTTGAAAAAAGTCACGCTGACCAAAGTCACGATAGAGAGAATGCCCAGGCCAATCATGACTTCTATGAGAGTAAATCCCCGATTCGATTTCATTTACATATCAAAGCGGGGCTCAGTTTAGCTGTCAAAGAGTATCCGCCGTGTCTACAGATGAATCGATTTTCATGCCACGCCTCTTATGCGCTGTCCTAGCTAGGCTAGTGAATCGATCTAGCTGTTGCCCCCATCGAGTCAGCCACTTATAATGATCAAACTCTGGAGGAATAGAAATGAAACAAATATTGATTGTCGCAGGATTGTTATGCTCGCTCGGTCTAGGTGGATGCTCATCGCGTGAATTTGTTAAAGGCAAATACGACGACAACATCGATAACCCGAATCTCTTGACCGACAAATGGTCAGAATCGGATATGCAAGCCGCAGTGAAAGATCTTGTCGCAAGCGCAGTGGCGCACCCGGTGATTTCAACTGCGAAGCGTCCCCCGATCGTCATGGTCACGCGTCTGCAAAATAAAACCAGCGAGCACATCGACACGCAAAGTATAACGGACATGTTCACTGTCGAGCTTACCAACTCGGGCAAAGTCGCCTTTGTCGACAAGGCAGCACGCGAGGACATGGCTGAGGAGTACGACTATCAAGACTCAGGAATGGTCAATCGTGAGACTAAGAAAGAAAAAGGTGGCCAAGTCGGCGCGGACTTTATCATGAACGGTCGGTTGGACTCGATCGTGCAAGAGGCTGGCAAAGACAAAACTGTTTATTACAAGCTGACGATGAACCTAACCAACTTAAAGACGGGCCTAATTCAATGGACCGGTCAAAAACAGTTGCGCAAAGAGTTCAAGAAAAAGCGCGTCGGCATTTAATCGCTGAGAGAACGTGCGTACACATCGTTTTCTAAACCTAAGAATCGCTTTGATGGGACTGGCTCTGCCGGTCCTTTCTGCGTGTGCCAGCTATCAAACAGAAACCCATGATTTCCGCGACAATCTACGCGATGGAAAGCCCACAGAGGCGGCTGGCAAAGTAAAAGCCAAAGCCGAAAAAGAAGGCAACGACCAAGTCGTCTATCTTTTGGACTATGCCACGGCCAACCAACTCGCCAAAGATTACGTCGAGAGCAACAAAGCTTTTCTAAAAGCGGAGGACCTCACCGACATCAAAGATTATCACTCGGTGACGCGAACTACCGGCTCACTCTTACTCAATCAGGGAATGGTTCAGTACAAGGGCGACAACTACGAAAAGGTTTTGATCAACGCGATGTTGGCCATCAATTATCTGATGCTCGGCAATCTCGACGAGGCTCAAGTCGAAACTCGTAAACTCAACGACAAGCTCTACAAGTTCCGCTACGAGGGCAAAAAGAACTACGATCAGAATCCCTTCGCATTTTACTTGTCGGCGCTGATCGAAGAGGCCAACAAGGATTGGGATAGCGCCTACATCGATTTCAAAAAGGCCTACGATTTAAATCCAGGCCTTGAGTATTTGCATGAGGACCTGGTTCGCGCCGGAATGGCCGCCCATCGCGGAGAAGACGTCGCGGATTGGAAAAAGAAATGGCCCGAGGTCAAACCCACTAACTTCAAAGAGGTCGGTGAAGTCATCCTTGTTGTACAGCAAGGCTGGGGTCCACAAAAACGTCCGAACCCGAGCTTTCCGCGAGTTCCTAAATTATATCCGGTCTACTCGCAAACGCAGAAGGCGCGCCTAGAGGTAGAGGGCGGAGCCGCGGAGCCCAGTCAGACCGTGGCCAGCGTGACCGAAGTCGCGATTAAGACTCTGGATGATGACTATGCCGGCCTTGTGGCCATGCGCGCCGCAGGGATCGCCACCAAGGCCGTTGTCGCAGATCAGCTTCGCCAAAAGAATGAGTTGCTTGGCCAACTCGCCTGGATCGGAATGAACATCGCCGATCAGGCCGATTTGCGCCAGTGGGTGAGCTTGCCCTCAAGTTTTCAAATCGCGAAAGTCAGACTCAGACCCGGCAAATACAAAGTCCGCGCGGTCGGGTTGGACGGATCCGGAAATCCCAGTGGAGAGGTTGGCGACTGGTCCGACATCAAAATCGAACCGCGCAAAAAGGTATTCCTGAACTGGCGCTCACTGCGCTGACCTCTAGAAACAAAAAAACCCTGGCTTTTGACCAGGGTTTTTTGAAACTTCGATTATAAAAACTCTACCTAGTTGCCCAGGCTGCGATTTGAATTCGGCAGATCCGGAAGATCGTTGCTGAATCCACGCTCAAGTTCTTTTGCTGCGGTCGCTGCATTTGCTGCAGAGGCCACACGTTCGTCGAGCGATTTCTTCATATCGTCATATGAACTCTTACCGCTCTCTAATTTCTGAGCTGCTTCAGCCTGAGCTGCTGCTTGTTTCTCAGCATAATCTTGCGGGAAGGCGCCAAGTTTTGCGAGGTAGCTGGAAATGCTTCCGTTACCGTTTTGGATAATTTCTCTTAAGGTAAAGAGCGGCGCGTATTGCGAAGCTTTTTTCTCTGCCTCGAAAATGATCTGGGTCAAAGTGGCCGCAGTAATATCATTCTTAGTTTTGTTATCGATCACCATCACGTCTTCGCTTGCACGAATCATCTTGGCAATGTCGTCCAAAGTGACGTAGCAACTTTGTTGCGTGTCATAAAGCTTGCGATTTTGATACCGCTTTATGATCTTGGTTTTCGCATTCGGCCTGCTCGTCATGATTTCCTGGTTCACCAACTGCCTCCCTATGAAAATGACTCTCAAAGCTATAAAAGTGCGGCCAACTTATGTTCGGGCGCCACAGCTTGTCAAGCGACCTAGACCGACTCTTCCAATAA
>JAYVPG010000030.1:0-9122 GCA_043757545.1 Pseudobdellovibrionaceae bacterium | reverse complement strand
TCGAACTGTGAGGCCTCGACGATATTTGCACATCGAGATGGATTGCTATGGATATTTACGTAGCTAACGAATGGGTTATGCTTTCTGGCGTATCCACCATTTGTAGTTCCGGTAAAACAATTTCCCGGAAAGCCCTCGGCATACACTTTCCAAGTCAATCCCCGAGCCTCGATTAAATCAGCGATATTGTTAACGTCTAAATCGTATTTACCATCTCCCTTTACGCCATTTAACGATCCGGAGGTAAATGCCACATAGTTTCCCTGCGACGGGTGAGTCAACGCCATTAAGTTTGAAAAACTCGCTCCATGAGCTGCAAGTTGGTTGAAAAAAGGTTGCTTCAAAGCATCCATATAATTTGTATTTTCAAAGATAACGAATATCGCACGATCAAAATACTTTCCGGCAGGTGGTGTCGCGTGTGCGCTCGCACCAAGCGTCAGTAAACTTAGTAGCAATAAAAGACTTCTGGTTAGCATTTATACCCCCTTGGAATAAATCTAGTGATTTTGTTTTTACCCAGCTCCCGTGGCGTAAAGACAATGCTGATATCACCATGATCACATGAACTGAAAATGAACGAGTCGGCAAACCGTTTCGAACGATTTTCACAAAGTGGAAGTTTGCATAATACAGGGGTAAATGGGCTAATGAGTCATTGAACATCATTTACTTTTATTGAGCCATTGCTATACTTTTTCCCAAGGCAATGGAGTCTGCCTAAACCGCCGCTCGCTATGAGGTCGCGCTGATGGCTCCTACCAACACAAAGGTAGGAGTGCGCCTTGATTGCTAGAATAAAACTAAAAATTGCCCGCTATGCCTATTGGACTTTTCTCAGTTCGATTGTTGGTGTGCTTGCGGGCGTAGCAGCTTCGATTTTTTTAATCGCACTTGAATGGGCCACGCAGACCCGCAACCAACAGCCGAGAATTATTCTTGCGCTGCCACTGGTCGGCTTTTTCATAGGCTGGGTCTATCATCACTGTGGTAAAAATTCTGGCAAAGGCAACAATCTCATTCTCGATGAGATTCACGATCCGCAAAAAATAGTTCCCCTGAGAATGGCTCCGCTGATTCTTGGGGGAACATTGTTAACTCACCTTTTTGGCGGCTCGGCTGGACGAGAAGGAACTGCTGTTCAAATGGGAGCGTCACTCGCCGATCAGTTGTCGCGATTTTTTAAAGTAAGCGACGATGAAAGAAAGATTCTGCTGACCGCCGGTGCGGGTGCTGGTTTCGGTGCCGCCATTGGCACGCCCTGGGCCGGAGTCATTTTCGGAATGGAAGTCATCAACGTGGGACGTCTGCGGCTCTTCGTATGGTTTGAATGCCTCGTCGCCTCGTTTGTCGGGTACTACATAACTCAACTTTTACACGCACCACACTCGCACTTTCCGATCTTTGAATTTCCTAAGATGAATTCCGAAGTCATTGCATGGGTACTTTTGGCGGGAGTTGCTTTTGGCTTTGCCGCTCGTTTTTTTTCTTTGATCACTCATTTCGTCGAGAAAATGATGGGCAAGTGGGTAAACTATCCGCCGCTTAAACCATTCATCGGTGGAATTGTTCTAGTTGTCTTGTTTTATATTGAAGGATCTTTCCGTTACGTCGGACTTGGGATTCCCGTTATTCAAGAGGCACTAGCACAAGTTAGCTCGGCACGTGATCCAATCTTGAAATCGATTTTTACCTCGCTGACAATCGGAACTGGTTTTAAGGGCGGAGAATTTATTCCGTTAGTTTTTATCGGTACGACTTTGGGAAGTGCCCTTAGTCTTATCATCCCGATTTCTTTTCATCTTTTAGCGAGCGTGGGATTTGCGGCCGTTTTCGCTGGTGCTGCAAACACGCCAATCGCTTGCTCAGTCATGGCAACTGAAATCTTTGGGCCACGAATTGCTCCGTTTGCTTTTGTCGCATGTTTTGCGAGCTATTACTCGTCGGGACATTCGGGAATTTATAAATCACAAAAAATCTACTTCAAGAAACATCATCGGCTCCTGATGCTGGTCGGTTGGTTGGGCGAAATACCGAGACGGTTTTTTAATGGAAAGAAAGGAAGTTAACGTGAGAGCAGTTTCAAAATATATTTTGGCAGTATCTTTATTTATTTGTTTTAGGGCGAATGCCGCTGAGCTAAGTTTCTCAGAGCACGCCAAGGCGACGGCAACTGATGGCTTCGACAACACGGGTTTGTGGATATTAGGCGCTGGAAGTCTAGCGACGCTCGTCGCTTTTAATTTTGATCAGCAAACTCATGATCAATGGAAGAATCATCAACAAATGTCTGCTGACACCAGCAAGTATGGGGACTTTTGGGGAACTGGTATTCCGGAAACACTGATTTTTGCGGGCCAGACTTATTTCGATAAAGAAAACGGTATCCCAGCATTTGAGGGATTTATCTTGGGCGGGATTGTCACGCATTCCGCAAAAGTAATTATCGGCCGCGAAAGGCCAGACAGTACCACAAAAACGGCAATACCGTCTGGCCACACCCAAGCGGCGTTTTCAATCGCCGCCAGTATGACCGAATCTTACGGGTGGAAAGTTGGTCTTCCGTTTTGGTGCATGGGTGTGTTCACGGGGCTAACGCGTTTAGCTGACAACGCACATTGGCTCAGTGACGTAGTCGCCGGTGCGGCGGTTGGAACTTTTTTTGGCCGTGCGGGATATAAGCATCATCAACAAATTCAACCAACCGTTCTTTTTGATGACGGACGAGTGTCCGGAGCCGGCGTTGCAATGAAATTGGAGTGGTAAATGGAAGAGAAAAAAGAAAAACAAAATGCGCTAAACCCAACCGTCGTTAAGTTAGGGGCCGTTTCATTCTTCGCGGATGTCGCGGGTGAGATGCTTTATCCGGTGACACCGATTTTTTTAACCACGGTGCTTGGTGCATCGATGGCTTCGCTAGGTCTTATTGAAGGTATTGCTGAAGCCATAGCAAGCTTGCTTAAGACCTATTCAGGAAGTTGGTCTGACTCCATCGCTAAGCGAAAACCGTTTGTGATCGTCGGCTATGGCCTTGGAGCAATCTCTAAGCCATTCATTGGCCTTTCCCACACATGGATTCATGTTCTGGGCGCAAGGGCCTTAGATCGCACGGGGAAAGGGATTCGTTCAGCTCCGCGAGATGCACTCATTGCGGATTCTGTCGCACCATCGATGCGGGGCGCGGCCTTCGGCTGGCATCGAGGAATGGATACTCTTGGGGCTGCCGTCGGTCCTCTGTTGGCAATTCTACTTTTAACGTATCAAGCAGATTTGCGGTCACTTTATTTTTGGGCTCTGATTCCTGGGATATTATCTGTCCTCCTTGTTTTTTCAATTCGTGAACCAAAACATGAAACTCAAAAAAAGCCGTGGGAAAATCCACTGGCTTCCTGGAGACATTTCGATAAGCCATTCAAAAAATATATTTTTGCTTGGGCCGCTTTTTCACTCACTAACTCGAGCGATGTCTTCCTACTCATGAAGGCTAAATCCATCGGGCTTTCCACACAGTCGGTCATTTTTCTTTTCTGCTTGTACAATTTAACCTATGCCCTTTCGAGTCCCTACCTTGGGCATCTTTCCGATCGCATCCCACGAAAGAATGTGATGGTTAGCGGTCTAATTATTTTCTTCCTTGTGTATCTGTGTTTCGGTTTTGCGACCCAGTCATGGCACTTTTGGATTCTGTTCTTGATTTATGGGCTGTATATGGGCGCAACGGATGGGGTTGGAAAAGCACTGGCGCTTGATCTTTCGCCGATCACTTTGAAGGCGACAAGCATCGGAATATTAGGAACAGTCACAGGACTTTGCACAATTGTCGCAAGCGTTACTGCTGGATTTCTCTGGGATCGTTGCGGATCTGCCTACACCTTCGTATTCGGCGGCTTTGGTGCTTTAGTTGCTACGGCAATGCTCTTACTAATTAAATTTCCAAGTGGACAACCGCTTGGCCCAAAAAAGGATATTAAGAATGCACCCCTGGCATGAAGTAGAAGGACGCTAGATGATAATCTTTGAATGGGAAAATTCAGTCATAAAGGCGGCTAGAACGTGGCCAACAGAAGGCCACATTTTTGACTTTTTCAAATTTTGGACGGATTACCATCAGTCACGTTGGTTATTTCTACTTTTTATAGTGATGCTTTCACTAAAAATTGGATGGAGAAAAATAGTTGTTCCCGCTGTGCTCGTAACATTAACTTTTTCTGTTGCTGATTTAATTTCTCGTCGCGTTCTTAAAGCATTCATTATGCGGCCGCGCCCGAATTTTGTAGGTGTGGAGTGTCACCTCAGTCACTGTTGGGGATTCGTGAGTTCTCATGCGACTAATATTACCGCAGCAGCTTTCATCCTTAGTCTCTATGACCGAAGGAATATTTATTGGACACTCCCAGTCGTGATTTTCGTATGCTTTTCTAGAATATATCTGATCGATCACTTTCCGCTCGATGTGTTGGGTGGAATGCTTTTAGGCGCTGGCGTTGCTTGTTTGGTTTGGGTAGGTTTTCAATCCAGGTTTGTTCAAAACCAGGTCTCAAAAATTCGCCTTAGGTTTCGAATATGAGAAAGTGGCTAAGTGCATTTCTCGTTTTCTTATTTGTCGGCGGTGTTTTTGCCTACACATCAACATTTCAAATCACTTCTGTGCTTACCCAAAATATGCGGAACATACTGAAGGCTGCCCGGGTCGGGCACTTAATGAAGATCCAATTCCTATGCAAAAATAAATTATCTAGTCAACGTTGTTCAGATTTCTGCGGAATTACGAACAAGGCTAATATCATTAAAATTGCGAAAACCGCTGTTAATGTGATGTCACTTATTCCCAAGCCGCCACTCGTCGCTGGCTTATCTAAGGAATTGGCGAGTGTAGCTCCGAGCGGACGAGTGAGAATGAAGGCCGCCCAAAATAAAAATGTATGAGAGACTTTGGCGAACTTATAGAGCGCAGCTAGTATGATCAGGATGACTGCGATTAGTGCAGCACTGCCATTGTATCCGAGGGGTGTGCTATCGGCCATCCAGTCACCCAACGCGGTCCCAAGTGTTTGTGAAAACATAATCGTCGCCCAATAGAAGCATTCAACTTTTCGAGTAACGACGGTTTCGACAGCGACCGTCCCTTGCGTTCGATGCCAAAGACCAAGCGTAACTAACACAAGCGTAAAAAGAGTAAGCGAACCTCCGAGATATCCTATGCCCAGAGAACGGTCGACGAAGTCTGCCAAGGTAGTTCCGGCTAAAGTCGTTGCCGTAATTGCTGTCCAATAAAGATATGAATTAAAATGCTTCGCACGGATCTGGGCCGCAACTGTTATGAAAAGCAAGACTCCAAATATCAAAGTTCCAACGAGATAACCGAGTCCCATGGTTAAGGTGACGGCGTTGCCTCCTACTTCTCCTAATGTCGTCGCGAAAATTTTAATAATCCAAAATCCAATTGTAATCGCAGGAACCTTGCTGAGGTTAGATTTCTGGGAGTCGGTTAAGCCGTGGTTTTGATATGTTGAATCCATTTAGTGTGCCTCCTCGGCGGGTTTCTGACGAAAGATGAGAATGCACGCCAGCATAAATACAAACAAGACAGCCGAAGCCGTATAGCGACTAAGCTCAAGGCCTCCGGCATCGCGTGGCTTATCTAGATAGTCGCCGACCACTGCGCCAAGTGGCCTCGTTAAAATAAACGCCGCCCAAAAAAGTGCCGTGCGAGAAACTTTTGTCCAGAAGTATAGACCTGCGACGACTGCTAAAAGAGCCCCGAATATGAGAGCACTTCCGCCATAGCCAAATCCCGCTGAGTCTGCAGTCCAATCCCCAAGTGCAGTTCCCAGCGTTTGCGAAAACATAATTGTGACCCAATAAAACATTTCTGATTTTGGATTTCCGACGGAACCCACAGAAACCGATCCCAGTGTACGATACCAAATAAATAAGGAACCTATTAGAAGAGTTAACAAAAGTGCTGAGCCTCCTGCGTAGCCGATCCCAAGCGAACGGTCTGCGAAATCGGCCATTGTTGTGCCAACAGTAGTTGTGGCAATAATGGTGGTCCAATAAATCAATGGATGAAATCGAACCGCTTTTATCTGGATAATCACCGCGATCAAAAATGCCGCTGCAAAAACCACTGTCCCGACCAAATAACCCAGATTCATTGACATCGAAACTGCATCGCCAGCCGTTTCACCAAGTGTTGTTGCCGCAATTTTGATGATCCAAAAAATCAGCGTCAGTTGAGGCACCTTTGCTAAATTTTCCGACGCTGTATTGTTGTTCATAATTTCTCCTGCGAAGTTTCAGTCTTTCGATATTTTTGCAAATAACTGTGATCTTGGTCAGCGTATGAGATCCAGACCTCTTGGCGAGATGGGTCTACAGCAAGTGTATGTGCGCCATTCGGTGCAGGCGTATTCGTAAGCGGAACAAGTCCATCTCCAGTTGCCCGAACAGCCGAAATAAAACCTTTTGTAGCGCAGTAAATGACATGATCTTTTTCATCAAAAGCAATTTGGTCTGCTTTGATGGCGATGTTAGCGTCTGAGATTATTCGTCCCGATTTGACATCAACAGTGACCAATTTCCCGTTATGACCTGCAATAAAAAGATGGCCATTCTGCTTGTCGATAGCCATTCCATGCGGAGAAGTAACGGGCAACGTCGACCAACTTGATTCAACAGAATTTAATTTCGGATTGATTACTGCGACTAAATTTTTGTCTTTAATGTTTTGATACAGGCGATCGTTCACAGAGTCGTAGGCAATCACTTCTGGTGCGCCCGGAATTTCTAAGGTCGAAATTAGCTTTTTCGCTTTTACATCAATAATCCAAACGTGATTGCCATCATCTTCGCCGGCGTAAGCTAAACCGTTTTTATCATCGAAGGCTATGGCATCAACTGGCCCAGTAACCAAAATTTCGCCCACCTTCTTAAGCGACTTTGAGCTCACAAAAATGACCTTGTGTTCATCCGCATCGCCTAAGATGTATGTCTCCGATTGATAGTCGATGGCGACCCCTTGAACATGACCTACTTCAATTGCGGAAATCTCACGTTCGGTTTTTAAGTCAACCATGACTAGGCTGCCGGCACCAGAATGTGCGGCCAACAGACGGTCATTAACCGAATCTATTTCCATGAAATCAAAGCTCGCACCCTTTCCCTTCAGAACAACTGCGGGTTCTGCTCTGAGAAATGGTACCTCAGCTTCCGGAGCTGAAACAGAAGCTTTTGTACCGCTTAACCTAGCGCTCGCTACCAGCGGTACAATCGCGAAGAAAAATGAACAGCAAAAGATCTGTCGCCTGATTTTTCCCATAAACACTCTCTCCTAGTTTTTATACATTTTTAATATAAACCTCAGACATGAATTGAAGATGAACGAGACTCCTCGCAGCAAACGAAATAACGCAAGGGCTTTTTCCCATACTCTTGCGTATCTGATTTAATTACTTCTCTTTTGCGTCTTCGATCGCTTCTTTTTGTTCATCCGCTGCGGTTTCACTATGGACGTCCAAAACTTTCCCGCTGATCGCATCAACGTGGACTTCATGAACAAGCTTGTCTTTTTTTGCTTTCAGATCGAATGAATAAATCCATTTTCCACCTTCAAACTCAAGCTCCTCCCCTTGTACTCCACCATCGTAAGTCGCAATTGCCGTAGCACGTGCTTTTTCAATTGGTATGCGGTTTTTAGGAGGGGCTTCTTTTGCCATTGCAAAGCCGGGTGCTAAAGTTAGAATGAGAGGGGCGATCCATGTCGAAGTACTATAAGATGATTTCATAAGAACTCCTTTGTTTGTGCCCTTCAACGTACACCCCAGAGATGAACGGCGGATGAACGGCGATTAACTAATTTCAGGTGAATAGAGGACAGCTGACAAACACCCAAATTGGGAATATAGATTAACCAGAAATGGAAAAATCATGAAATGCGATTACTTATTGTAGAAGATCAGCCCCTTATCGGAAAAGCCCTCAAAAAAGGTCTGACGGAAGAAGCATTCGCTGTCGACTGGGTTACAAATCGAGTGGATGGGACTCACCTGATCAATGAGATCGAATATGATACGGTGATTTTAGATTTGATGCTGCCTGATGGTTCCGGCCTTGATATCTTGGCCGAGCTTCGTAAGAAGAATCACACGACACCCGTTCTGATCCTAACGGCAAAAGACGCGATTCAAGACAAATTAGCGGGCTTCAACGCCGGCACTGACGACTACATGACGAAGCCATTTGTATTTGAGGAACTGCTTTTGCGAGTCCGCGCCCTGACAAGACGCAAGTATCAGTTTCACGGCAATTACCTAACAGCAGGCGCACTCAAGCTTGATACAAATGCGAGGACGGCTATGGTTAGCGATAAATTATTGAATTTGACGGCGAAGGAGTTCGCTGTTCTCGAGTTATTTCTGCTTCAAAAATCGCATATCCTATCGAGAAGTAAAATCGCTGAACACATTTACGACGACGAAGCCGAACAGGGAAGTAACGTGATCGACGTTTTTATAAATAAACTTCGGCGTAAGCTTGAAACCGCGCAAGCGGGTTCGCTCATTGAAACCGTTCGTGGCGAAGGTTATGTGATCAGATGAAGAGACTTCGTCTTTCCACGAAGCTTATATTGGTTTCTGGAATTCTTCTTTTGATTTTTTGCTTAGCGAGCGTGGCTGTACTCTATCGAGCCCAAACTCAACAAGCTCTGTCCGAAATGGATCTACTTCTAAAAAATCAATCACTCGCTTTGTCGACACTCGTCAATGTCTCTCCAAATGGCGTCCTCGATTTTGAAATGAACCCTACTTTCTTTTCAGAATATTCAGCGAGAAATCAAAATGGCTTCTTTCGATTTTTCGCAATTAAAGAAAAACGACTTCTCAAAGAAAGTATAAGTGCTCCGTCAATTGATTGCGAGGGCTCCACCGTCAATGCCAATCATAACATAAACCAAACTGTCTTTCGAGTTATGGCTTATCGATTCACCCCGGATATGGACGGGGGAATTCAAGCGCCAAAAAGTTTGAACTTTCCAGAATTATGCCTCGTCGTTGGACTCGATCAAGCTCCATATCATTCGTTAGTTGCTCAAACTATTTTGTCATCGATTCCGTTGTTGG
>JAYVPG010000029.1:0-33193 GCA_043757545.1 Pseudobdellovibrionaceae bacterium | reverse complement strand
GTTTGCCTTTGAAAATGTCCTTGCACGCGCTCAAAACGTATTTTGTTTTGCCCCGTCATTTCGTCAACCCTAGTCTGCATAGTTCCCACGCGCGATTCGAATTCTTTCATACGCTTGTTCATGTTCTCAATATGCAGATGCAAAATATTGACGTCTTCGGCTTTCGCGTAAACTGCAGGTGTGCCTGTGCTGCTCGCTCGGAAGTCACCTTCGCCACCACCCAAATTGCCAAACAATTCTCTATTTAATTCGCGTGCCATGAAATTCCCTCTTTTTAAAGTGGACGAAGACGAGGCTTCCACTCTATCGTTAAAGTATGACATCAGTGAGTCAATTCGCCCAGTATCTTTTGAAGCTTGATCCGCAAAGAAGTCCCGCGCGTTCGACGCTCTATAATTTTCTTAGGAATGTGATGGAGCCGACCATGCCCTTCACACCTGGAGTGATCCAAGCGTTCTACGCACGCGTGCTGCAGTTTGATCATTGGCAGAATGATTCCCAGAATTTAAGCGACACGGTTCGCGCGGATGTTCATGGCTTTGTTACGCAAACATTGCCCGAAAAAGAGGCGACTGAATGGACTCAGCTTCGCCATCCCGACACTCTGCAAGTGGTGCGGCTTAAAGTTTTTCAGGATCTTGAAGACCTTGTCGAAACCGAACATGCCGCTCGACGAAAGTCGGGGGACAAAATTCGCCTAGTGAAGGTTTCAGAAACTCAGATCCTGGTTTTGATTCTATCAAAGTTGGGAAATTTAGAAGCCAAAGTTTACCCAAATATGGCGCTTGTTTGGGGATCGCGGCTGCGCTTGGTCGCACCGGTGACTCAGCTGCACTACTCGCGGGATCTGGAACTTGTAACCCATAAAAGACAGATTCTCGAGGGCAGCTTGCTCACCACCCATTGCTTTCATGTCGACCATGAGGGTGTCCACGGGCTGATCACACGTGGCTATACCTTTCAAAAGTTTGAAACGTTTATCCGGGCCGCACTCCCCGATACGCAAGATTTGTTTAACTCGCTCAAACGCCTGGAAAAGCACTTTATTGATCCTCAATCGGACCCCTTCTATCAGGAGATGGTCAGCCGCCTTGAGCGCGCCAATCAATTGATAAATAATCCCACTCTGGATAACCTTGCGACCGCCGAAAGGGCCTTGAATAAAGGCCGTTTGTGCCTGAAAAATGCTTTTCCCAATGACAGACTGCTCACCCTTTTGGTAACTCATTTGGACTATGGCATTAACCAAAGACGGTCGCAGACCACCGAAGTCCGAAAAGACGGAATATCCCGAAGTCCGACTCAATAAATACTTAGCCGAATGTGGAGTCGCCAGTCGCCGCAAAGCCGACGATATGATTGCGTCGGGCATGGTTCAAGTGAACGGCAAAACGGTTTATGAATTGGGCGTAAAGATTGAGCCCGGAGTCGACCGTGTCGTCGTCGATGGACTGACCATTAAGCCGCCCACGCAAAAAGTGTATGTGATTTTCAATAAGCCCGACAATGTTTTGACCACGATGGAAGATCCTGAGGGTCGCCCCACGGTGGCGCATTTTATGGAGAAACTTCCGGTGCGTGTTTTCCCGGTCGGCCGCTTGGATTGGGATACTGAGGGCATGTTGCTACTCACCAACGATGGCGATTTCGCTCAACGCGTGATGCACCCGAAAGAAGAAATTCCAAAAACTTATTTGGCAAAACTCGATGGCAAGCCCACCGAAGATCAGTTGAAAAAACTTTTGCGTGGCGTAACCATTCCCGGTGGACGCGTTAAAGCGTGGCATGTTGAAACCGCAAAGGTTGGCGACTCAGAAAAATATGGCTGGGTGAAAATTGTGATTGGCGAAGGTAAGAATCGTCAAGTTCGTCACATGTTTGAAAAAATTGGTTTCGACGTCAAAAAATTGAAACGCGTGGCCATCGGACAGTTGACTCTTGGCACTCTGGAGCGTGGCGAGTATGCGTTTCTGGATGAGGGCGCACTGGCGCGGATCTTTCGTAAACGTAAAACTGATGACGATATTAAGCGCGTACGAAGCGGGCCGAGGCCGTCGCGAAAGACTCCGAAGTTCCAGACGAAACGTTTGGGTCGCAATACTTAGTCGGTCCTGGGTCCGGAGTCCGGGGGCCTCAGTCCTCGGTGCCTAGGGTTTTTGTTGGGAGCTTGTCGATTCCTTGCATGTCGTTGCTTTCGCCGGTGACTGCCTTTTTTTCCCTTGGCTTCTCTGAGAATTTTTTTGAATACAGGCGGTACTGTTCGTTGAATTCGTTGGTTTTTTCTCGCATGTAGGAATCAAAATCTTTCGATTGGGCGCTGACTTCGGCCTCAAAAGCCTGACGGCGATCCCGCTCTTCGGCAAAAAAGGACTGCCGATCTTTGTCAGAAGCCGTGTAGAAATCGTGCAGTTCCGTTGAGGTGCGCTTAGAGCTTTGATAACTGTCCCGCTTCGCCTTTTGCTCGGCTAAGAATTCCTCGCGACGTTTTGCCTCGCTCTTATGGTAGCTGTCGCGGAGTTTGGCCACCTTGTCGCGGAAGATTGTACGGCGTTTTTGCACAATCACTGAAAATTTATCGTGAACCATTTGTGGCTGCTCGGTTCCCTGCCGCATCAGTTGCAGATAGAGCGCGAGCTCGTCGTTGCTCTTTTGCTTTTCTTGGGGAATATCTTTGCGCATTTCGGCGAGCTGCTCACGATCCGCTTTCAGCGACATTTCGCCAGAGAGCTCCTGTTCGACATTTTTTCGATCGTCGGCGATTCTCTTGTCCGGCGTTTGCGCACAACCAGTGAATGCAACGGCGGCAAATAGAAATACGGCGGACGAATGACGAATTTTCAGCATGGATAGACCTCTCACTAGAATGATAGAACAAAGCCGAAGGTCCGCCTAGTTCAAATCGAATTTCGGACGGCTTTCGGGCTATTGGTCAATCACACCTCACGGATCAGTTTGGATCGGTTGCACTGGTCGCATGATGTCGCCTGGGCGTCGGGATAAGGAAGCGCCCCCTTCCATCCGGAAAGGCGATCTATATGCTCAAATACTTTAACAAGTATGAGAGAATATCGGCAGAACGTATGAGGACCTTTAACCTCGTTTTGGGGCTAAACTTATGTTTACTCAAAATGATGCTGGTCCTCGTAAAGCTGGCATTTCCATCTTAGGTCTTAAGTAGAGTGTCCACGGTCTAATAAATTGAGGAGGTAACTATGGAGGGTGGACGCCCAGTTCGACACTTGTCGCTAAATATGTCATAGTTGAAAGCCAATCTATTACGATAATGTCGGAGCTTATATGAAAAATGTCTTAGCACTACTCATTCTCACCTGCTTCTCGATGTCGTCATATGCCTTTGATCAAACCCACGATAAGTGGACCGAAGTACTAAAAAAATATCAAAATGCTCAGGGCTTAGTGAACTATAAAAAACTGAAGTCCGACATCGCTCACGATAAAATGAATCCCTTCAACTTGTACCTCACTGAATTGCAATCGGTGCCCCACACAGATTATGAAAAGTGGTCCAAGGACGAGAAAAAGGCATTTTTAATCAATGCCTACAATGCTCTGACTTTTAAGTTGATCGTCGATAACTATCCCGTCGCGAGTATTAAAAAAATTGGTGGATTTTTCACTAAACCCTGGAGCATTGAATTCTTCTCGTTGTTAGACGGCAAGATTAAGAAACTTGATCCGATTGAGCAGGATTGGTTGCGATCCAAGTTCAAAGACTTTCGTATCCACGCTGCAGTAAACTGCGCATCCATCTCATGTCCGCCGCTTAGACACGAAGCCTTTGTCGCTAACCGACTAGACGCCCAGCTCGACGATCAAATGAAGACGTGGCTAAAGGATAGGACCCGAAATCAAATTGACGTAAAATTAAAACTCGTTAAAATTTCTAAAATTTTTGATTGGTACAACAAGGATTTTGTAGATTGGGGCGGTGGTCCGCTCAACGTCATCGCCAAATATTCCACTCCACCGATCCCACACGAAACTGTCGATCAAATTAAGGTCGAATACCTCGACTACAACTGGGAATTGAACGAAACCAAGTAATTACCGACGATCTTTGCGCATACTGCGCTGGATATCGCGATCGGCCTCGCGACTCTTTACAGCTTGGCGCTTGTCGCCCTTCTTCTTTCCGCGAGCCAAAGCGATTTCAACTTTCGCGATTCCCTTTTTAAAATACATTTTAAGCGCCACACAGGTGAGACCTTTTTCCGTAATCGCGGCGTTTATTTTCTCTAATTCATGAGCATGCAGCAGAAGCTTGCGCGTCCGCTCGGGCTCGTGATTATTAATACTCGACGCCGCATAGACTGCAATGTGCGCCTTTTGCAGATAGGCTTCCGTGCCACGAAAGGCGACATAGGCGTCTTTTAGTGAGCATTGATTGTCGCGCAGAGATTTCACCTCACTGCCAACCAACACCAAGCCGGCTTCGAAGACATCGATGATCTCGAAGTCGAAGCGAGCTTTTTTATTGTCGGTGATCAGCTTAATGCTCATATGCCTTCTTAAATGCTTCGGCGAATTGCGGCGGGGTCAATTCCTCGGCGCGTGATTTTTCGCTATGGCCCTGCGCGATCAATACCTCGCGCAAACGCTCCAACTTAGCTTTATCCATCACACTCTTTAGGTTTTTCAACAGAAACTTGCGGCGGAACGCGAAGGCGTGTTTGACGAACTTTAAAAATGGCAAACCAAGCCCAGACACCTCTAAACGCTCAAAAAGCAGCACACGGCTCGCGATCTTCGGTGCCGGGAAAAAGTCGCCTGGAGCGGCGTCCGCGACCCGGGTCATGCGAAAATGCAGCTGTGCCATCACCGAAAGCATTCCATACTCTTTGCTGCTCACCTTGCTGGTCAGACGTTGAGCCACTTCTTTTTGAAACATCAACACCATGATTTTAATCAGTTCGGGTCCCATACAACGATCAATCACCATGGACGTTGAAATTTGATAGGGTAGATTGCTGACCAGAAGAGTCGGCTCTGTCAGTGCGAGTCCATTCCAGTCAAACTTCAGCGCATCGGCCTCATGTACCTCTAGGCCGCGCGTCTTCCAATACTCGACGAATTCCCGATCGAGCTCGATCACTCGCGGCTTAAGACCCGCGGCTAGCATCGGCTCCGTCAGTGCGCCCAATCCGGGGCCGACCTCAATCAATTCCTTAAAAGTACGTGAGCGTACGGTCTCGACGATTTTTCCGATCACGTGCGAGCTCACTAAGAAATTTTGCCCGAGCGCTTTTTTTGGTGCGACGCCCATTTCATTCAGGCGCGCCTTAAGATCGAAAGTCGCGCTCATTGCGACAGCCAATCCGTCGCCAGCGATCCTGCCGACGGGCTCAAGTCTTGCTCCGAAGTTACACCCGCTCTCAGCTTGTACAAACCCGCAAGCCCGATCATGGCCGCGTTGTCGGTGCAGTAGCGCAGCGGGGGAAGCGCCAACACGGCGCCCGCTTTCGCAGCCACCTCTAAACCGCGCGCGCGCAAGCGAGAATTGGCGCTCACACCGCCAGTGATCGTTCGATTCTTCACTCCCGTTTGCTTACACGCGCGCTCGAGCTTCTCGAGCAGAACTTCCACAATCGCCTCTTGATAACTGGCACAAAGATCCGCTTTCTGCTGTTGACGCTCTTCCGCGGACATTCCCTCGAGCATGCGGGCAGCCGCCGACTTCAGACCAGAGAAACTAAAATTCAAACCCTCTTCATGAATCAACCCACGCGGAAACTTAAACGCTTTTGGATTCCCCTTCGCGCCCAATAGATCGACCTGCACTCCACCGGGAAATCCGAGCCCCATCATCTTGGCAAATTTATCAAACGCTTCGCCGGCGGCATCATCTACCGTCGCGCCAAGCAGCCGATAGCGACCCGCTGCCTCGGCCAAAAATAAATGCGTATGCCCGCCACTCACCGCAAGCCCCACAAATGGAAAATCAAAACCCGCCGGGGGCGAATAGGTCGAATCGCGTAACAGAGCCGCCAGCAAATGCCCCTCAATATGATTGACGCCCACATAGGGAATCCCGCGCACCAGACTTAAAGTCTTCGCCGTCACAACCCCCACCAAAAGAGAGCCGATCAGTCCCGGGCGTGAAGTCACCGCGATTCCAGTCACGTCTTTCCAATCCGCGCGAGCCTCGGTAAAAAGTTTATCGACAAGAGGTAAAAGATTTTCGGTGTGACGACGACTCGCCACTTCGGGCACTACACCGCCAAAAGGGCGATGCGATTCATCCTGATTGGCAGAGAGAAGGGCCATGACCACACCTGCAGCATCGAGAAGCGCGACTGAAGTGTCGTCACAGCTGGTCTCGATGGCGAGGATCATTTTAAAGTTTTCATACGGAACGCGGCCTTCTTGGCCTCTTTCGATTTAGGAAATTTACTGATCACTTCGTCAAAAAATGATTTTGCCTCTTCCTTCATGCCCAACTCTTGAAAGCAGATGCCGATTTTATAAGTGGCATCGCCGTAGTTTTTACCTTTGCCATTCGAATCGCGATATTTCTGAAAGTTAACAATGGCCTCTTTCCACTTCTTGGAATTAAAGAGTTCTTCGCCCTCATCATAAGTGGACTTCAACTTGCCACCACTCGGCACAGATTTCTCGACCGTGCCGGTCGTGCTCGCGGTTGGAGCGGCTTTCAAGCGCCCGACTTCATCCGCAAGACTTTGAATTTGCAACTCGAGTTTTTTTAAGGCTTCTTCATAGGCGACAAACTTTTGGTCGTTAGCTTGGCGATCTTTGCCCGCCGTCGTCTGTTCGTTAGCCTTCACGGCATTGAGCTGCGAAACGTTGTTTTCCAAAGTGTCGACTCGCCCAACCACACTGCGCATCTGCTCGTCGTACTCTTCAAAGCGAAAAGCCGCGGGCGGAGCTTTCTCTTTCACCTCTTTAGCCGGGGCTGAGCGCACCTCACGCGTATGCTCGCGCGCCTGAGTTTGCGTCTGGCGCTCTTGCACCTGACCACTGTTTTCATCTTCAAGTTCCGCACGTGTCTTCAGACATGCAGAGAGAGAAAAAAACACGACCGTGAGAAGTAAATATCGAATCATGGCAAGCTCTCTCCTGTTTGAAATTTCTTAAGCTTCGTTGCATTTTCAGCGCGTTCGGCAAACTGAGTGGCACGGGCAAAGTATTTTGCCGCGACTTCAAACTCAGAATCTTTCCACGCTTTTTCGCCACTGCGAAAATTTTCTTCGGCTTTATTCCACAGACCCGTTGCATATTGCGCGCTATCGACTTCTTGAGCGGCGTGAACGGCCGCGCGCGCGATGGTGAATTCTTCATAGGGCGGTGGCGCGACCACCACACATCCGGTGACCGCACTCAAAGCGAAAATCAGACTACTGAGCCAGAGGTACAAAATTGGCGCGGCGATTTTTGGCATAAGCGTCTTCACTGTCCCCTGTCACAACCGGCTTCTCTTCGCCGTAGCTAATGATGGTCAAACGCTTGGATTCAATTCCTAAGCTCACCAAATAATTTTTCACCGCTTTGGCGCGGCGTTCGCCCAAAGCTAAATTGTATTCTACGGAACCGCGGCTGTCACAATGACCCTCTACCTGGACCGTGGATTTGCCATTCGATTTGATCCACTCTGCATTTTCCGCCAATTGACGGCGACCATCTGAACTCAAAGTTGCAGAGTCATAGTCGAAATGAACTGTTTTAAGTCCCGGAATTTTTCCGCTATCGCTACCCGTGGCATCAAACGACAAAGGTTGAGAGTCCACGTTCTGATCCATCGTTCCACCCTCAGTGCCTCCAACCGGAGCCGTGGGCGCTTTGGGTTTACTTTGGCAAGAAACCGTCAATAGCACTGCGGCCAGCATAAGGGGGGCGAGTGAAAGGCGTTTTAACATGATGCATCTCCTAAGTGAGTGAACAGACTGATTCTAGAAAACCCTGAACTTATGTCTATATCTGTCGCTGAGCAACATTTGATTCTCGGACACGTCGGCGTGTCGTGTGCATTGAGCGCATAGAACAGGCTCGGCACAACGTTGCTTAGTTTCTCATCAAACCCCGTCCTAGGAGGACAAATGAGAAGTCTAAACCGTGTTTTTTTAATGGGCCACCTCGGCCGCGCTCCCGAACTGATGGAGTCCAAAACCGGAAAGCCGTACGCTCGCTTGAGTGTCGCTACGAATCGTTCGTGGATGAACGGCGAAGATCAACGCGAGGAGAAGACCGAGTGGCATTCGGTTTTCGTATGGGGTCCGCTAGCCGAACGCTGCTCACGCAATCTCCGCAAAGGTGCTTTGGTCTTTGTCGAAGGCTCTTTAAGCTACTGGAAGGCCGCGCAAGAGGGCGAATATAAGAATGCGATTCATGGTTATGAAGTCAAATTCTTGAATTCAGCTATTCGAACCGCCGAAAATGCTACCGAGACGGACACCATGGGTACCCTATCGGTGGAGGATCTTGACAATCCCCAGGCGACGCGAAATCATAATGCTGTGGCGCATCCTGCATGATGTCGCCGAAGGGGGATTCGCGTGGAAAAACTCACTTGGATTAAAGAACTGGTCCTCGCGGAACAGCAGATGGAAGAGGCCGGGGTCGTCGATATGGAGGCCGGATTTGATCCGAACCGCCAAGTTGACGAGGCCACTTTCGAATTTATCACCGATCTTAAAGCCGCCTTTGTCGAGGCGGCTTCGGCCTTTAATCAATTGAAGGCGTCGACTCTCGGCCAAATTCGCATTTATGGAATTTCCAAAACCCGCGCGGACTTTATGTTGTTCCGCAATGGCTACAAACTGATTTTCAGCATGCGCCAACCCGGGACCATTGGAATTTCTTACTCCGCGGTGGGCGCCAACTATGTCCCAGGAACATTGACGAAGACGGACGAATCCGAGGCCGTCGATCAGTTAAAGGCGAGCTGGGGTGCATTTGGTCAGTTGATTTGGACTTACAAAGATCACTCGATCAATATTGATTATCTTGTGCGCTATTACATGAGCCGCTTTATCAAAGACAGCGCGCGCTAATTCGCTCTTAAAGCCGCGCCGAGTCCGTCGAGAATTCCGTCCCAACCCTCTTGTATGCGCTCCTCTAAGTCAGCATATTTTGCGGCGACTTCGTGGGTCAGCGTGACCTCGCAACCTTGAGTTAACGGTGAGATATTGATCGTCACCAAATCACTCTCTTTCGCATTTTCTTGAACCGCAAAATTAAAACTGATGACCCGCGGGCGTTCGACCTGCACATACTCACCGTAGTGAGGAGCATCGCCACCCGGGCGTTTCTCGATAAACACAAAACGTCCGCCAACTCGCGGATCAATCTCTGCCCGAATCATTTTCCCGGTCAGGGTCGCAAACATAAATTTTTTCGCCTTCGCCGGATCGAGCAGCGTATCGAAGACGCGATCCGGAGAGACGTTGTAACGATGGGTAGATTTTACTTTGATCTTTGCGGGTGTTTTCATGTTCCCGAATATCCAACTAGTCGCCCCGCCGATCAAGCGATTTTGATAAAACCCAATTGCGGCGGTCTTCGGACAGGGTGTCAGACCGGGACCTCTTTAAGGGCTCGCGAGGCTGGCATTTTAAATGCAAAAAGGCGAACTGGGCTTTCCCGGCCTCGCCTTTTTTTAGAACTTTGACCCCTCCAAAACTGAGGAGGTCACAATGTTGGATCAGATAATGTCTTGGAGAAGACAAAGTAAGATTCGGCGTTTTCTAGACATCGCTAAACGGCTACTTGGGCTAGTTCTGCTGGGCCGGGATGGCTCTTTAGCTGTCTTTGTCGATACGCGGAAAGATGACCTTCTTTACGATTGAGGAGTCGACTTTAGCCATCGGATCGCCTTGACCGAGCTTAAAAGTCGGACCGCCACTGCCGTCGTCCGTTACCTTTTTAATAACGGGATTCGCCTGCGCGGAATAGGCTCTTGCGGCGTGATTGCTTTGCGTGCGCAGCATGTCTTCCGCCGTCGCCACAAGCTTGTCTTTCAAAGTCTGAGCGGTAGCTTTAATGGATTGCATCGCCGGCTGCATATGCTCGACGCCAGAATGGACCGAGTTGCGCAAGGTCTCAGCCACTTTCGAATCCATGATCGAGGGCGGAGGATTGGCCTCAAACTGACGCGCGGCCTCGACCGCGTTTTTAAAATCCTGTTCGATCTTCGCAAGATGTCCCGTGCCAGGCTTTGTGGTCTCTAAACCACCGGCAAAATCCATATCGTTCATTGCGAAAGACGGAGATCCGCCATCCACCTCACGCGTCGCCCACTGGGGAAGCTGCGATTCATCAAACATCAGTTGGTCACGGTTGAACTTGGCGATGAGCTCGATCTGCTCACGCGGAAGGTGAACCGTTTCAGAAATCTCCTCGGTGCTCATACCCGAGTGCGCCATACGCGCGGCCTTGACGTACTCCACTGTTCTTTGGCGCTCCAAAATTTCTTGATGCGGAATTTTGTCTTGGAAGATTTCGGCTACTTCCATGCTCTTGTTCATCGAGTGATCGATTTTCAAAATCTGTTGCTCGGCCTCGAGAATTTTATTTTGCACGATGCGCGTCTTTTGATCGAGTAAACCGCTGAGTTGTTTTACTTGTGCATCCGTGCGATCGGAAAGATCTTCAAGCACCGTGATTTTAGTTTGCAGCAACTGCAAGCCGCGGCTCAAGCGCGGATCATCCTGCGGCGGGCGACGCAAACGCAGGTAAAGGGCACTTATGCCGGCAAACATCACAAGATTGAACATCACCTGAAACAAGGTCCAGATCGACAAGCGGGCCTCCTGGTATAATATTAGTTTAGGACTTCGTGGCGGGATGCACAAGGGGACGAAAGTCCTGCGACTTTAGTCCCACTTCGAGAGGAACAAACCTTCGACCGGGGACTCGGGCTCCTTGCCCTCGCCGGCATCGGGCCTGGTGGCCCGAACGCATCACGCTTGCCGGAGGTCCCCGGTCGAAGGTTTGTTCCTCTCGAAGTGGACACGTGAGATGGGAGAAAATTGAAGGCGTGGGCGTACTCTAGAAACAGCTCGCGAACTGTCGACATATCGCTGGCGGTGGATATTTCGATGTTCAGCATAATAATCGTTTAGGATTCGAGGCTATTTGTAAACAAATGAATTCGCTTCACCGCTTCGAGCAGGTCGCGATCGTGAACTGCGAAGCTCAATCTTAGATATCCTTCTAGACCACTTTCACCGCCCGGAACAACCGCGATCTTTTGGCTATCGAGCAGCGCCTCTGCGACGTGGGATGACGTACTAAGTGTCTTGTCTTGCCAGCGACGGCCAAGAAGTGCGCGGATGTCTGCCCAAACATAGAAAGCACCCTGCGGGTAACCGGATCTCCAGCCTGGGATATGGTTTAATCCTTCGACCAGCAGATCGCGACGAACGATGAGCTCTTTGACGTGTTTATGAATCTGCTCATTGCCCAGTTGCAAACCCGCGAGCGCGGCGGCTTGAGTAAAGGGAGCAGCGCAACTCACTGTCTGACTTTGATAGTTGGACATCGCTTTGATGATCGCTTCATTGCCGAGTGCCCAACCGATTCGCCAGCCGGTCATCGAATAAGTTTTTGAGGCGCCGTTGACGACGACGATGCGATCTTTGAGGTCCGGCGCGATGTGCAACAAATGTGGAGCCACAGTGTCGCCATTAAAAATGAGCTGGTTATAAATGTCGTCACTGATCACCACAATTTGGGTGTGGCGGCGGAGTAAACGTACGATGTCTTCAAGTTCAGCGCGGGTGTAAACTTGGCCCGTAGGATTGCTCGGACTATTGAGTAGCAAAACTTTCGTCTTCGGCGTGATCTTTTTCTCGATATGATGAGCGTGCACTTTGAAATCACTGAGTTCATCACTGTTCACAATCACCGGCACACCGTCGACCAACTCGACCATCGTGGGATAGCTCACCCAATAGGGCGCGGGAATTAAAACTTCATCGCCCGGATCACAGAGCATTTGCAAAGCGGCGAACAAAATAAATTTTGCCCCAGTGGAGACTGTCACCTCGGTGGGTTTGTACTCGACGCCCAGAAGTTCACGGGTTTTGTGAGCAATCGCCGCGCGCAGTTGCGGTGTTCCGTTGGTCGGTGCGTATTTCGTCTGTCCGGCCTCAATGGCGCTGATGCCGGCGGCTTTGATCTCCGGAAATGTATCCCAGTCGGGCTCACCAACCGAGAGCGAGATCACATTGTGACCTTGCGCGGAGAGCTCTTTGGCTTTGGCCGCGATCGCGAGAGTGGGGGACGGTTTTAACTGACGGGCCTTACGTGAAAGCATCAAACATCCTTTTTTAGAATGCGCGACTTCAGGGCCTCCACCACATTGGGAGGGACCATGCCTGTGAGGTCTCCGCCGTGGAATGCGACTTCTTTCACCATTTGCGAAGCCACAAAACTATAATCCGGGCGGGTGAACACAATCATGGTCTCAATCTGATCTTTAAGCTTTTTATTAATATTTGCCATCGCAAACTCATATTCAAAGTCAGATACCGCACGCAGACCACGCACAATGAGATTCGCGCCTGTTTTTTGCGCATAGTCGACGATCAAGCCATCGCATTTGTCGATCGTGACGCCCGGGATATCACCCATGTTTTCGCGGATCAGTTTTACACGCTCTTCAAGAGAGAACCAATATTGTTTACGTTGAGAATTGGCGACCACCACCACGACTTCGGAAAATAGCGGGCGAATACGGCGAATAATATCCAGATGACCATAGGTGATCGGATCAAAACTACCTGGGTAAATCGCCTTGCTCATTGGTCACTCTCTCGGATGCAAAGAAGTTGAGGTGTTTATCACCAAACTCTCGTCGATCCAAGCGTTTTAAGCCAGGGTAATCATTGTCCATTCGCTCTTTGGAGCTCGCCTCAATCACCAACACCGAATCCGGACCCATTAGCGAGCTACTCCCTATTTTCAGAGCCAAATCGTGGGCCCAAGACTGAGTGAACGGCGGATCGGCGAGCACGATATCGTAAGGCAGGCCACTAAAACCCTCGATGTAGCGAAAGGCATCGATGCCGACGATTTTAAAGCCCTCGCTGATCTTCAACTTCGTCAGATTTTCACGCATGATAGAGAGGCTCTGCTTGTGGCTCTCAACCATATCTACCCAAGCCGCGCCACGCGAAATGCATTCAATCCCAAGGTTGCCCGTCCCCGAAAAAAGATCCAGGACACGCGCGTCTTCAACTTTACTCATGAGTTTATTGAAAAGAGTTTCTTTGACTCGGTCGGTGGTCGGACGAATATGGTCCGCTTGAAATTCCACCAGCTGACGACCTTTAAACTTCCCGGAGATAATCCGCATTTACTTTTGTCCAATAGCCTTTATAAAGGAAAGCACGCGAATACGGTGATCCTCCATGAGCTTTTCAAAATGAAATTCTGCGATTCTCTCGACTTCATGCTTTTGCAAATTGACCGTTTTATCATAGGTCTTAAACACGCGAACCTCTGTGGTTACAAACTGCTTCATCGTCGGTAGCTCAAAGACAATGGTATAATATTCGCCGACACTGACAAATTGGCCAGCCCGCATGCGCACAATCAAACCCTTTGGATCAAGCAAGATCACGTCGACTAGCTTTTTAACAGCTCCTGCTTCAAGCGACGCCTCAAAGGGATAGGGAACAACCTTTTTTTTAACTTGGACTAACTTCGGGTCATCGGCCACGGACTAACTCCTCACCCAGCTGAACTATCGAAAATATATCGTCAAAGGGTTTAGAAATAAACATATCGGCACCCAGAGACTTCGCTCTCTCAAGATCATAAGCCCCGGTAAAGGCACTCATCAAGATGACTTTGCCATGTATTTGACCGCTCGATGTCATAACTTTAAGTAAATCCGGTCCCGACATGCGCGGCATCAATACATCTAGATATATTAAGGCAGGTTGAGCTTCGAGCCAGACCTTTTTGCCTTGCTCGCCGTCTTCGGCCTCAAAAACCGTATGTCCATGTTTATCTAGTGCACGCTTGAGCGAAAGTCTGACGAGCGGTTCGTCATCAACGACGAGAACTTTCATCACCTGCCTCCAATGGAAGCTTTACGCGAAATGTGGAGCCGTGCCCCGAACTGGATTCAAACTCTAGGTCGCCACCAAATTGGCGCACAAAATCACGACTCAAACTCAATCCCAAACCGGTACCTTCGCCTTCAGCCTTGGTGGTAAAGAAGGGTTCAAATATTTTCTCTTTCAGGTCTTCGGCGATTCCGGGTCCCGTATCTTTCACCTCGAGGATAGCCCAAGACGCTAGTCGGCGCGTGTGGACTGTGATTTCGCCCTTCTCGGCCATCGCTTGGCAGGCGTTGTTCACCAAATTGAAAATCACCTGTTGCATCAGATGCGGTTCAACTTTCACAAAAAGTTCAGTGTCACTCAACTGAATATCGCTACGAAATCGACCCGTGGCCGATTTTAAAAAAGGCAACGTTCGCTTGGTGATCTCGTTGAGGTCCATAATTTCGACTTTGTGTTCAATTCCACCGCGCGAGAAATCGAGTAGATTGTTGATGATGGCCTGACAGCGGGCCGAAGCTCTTTCGACCTCGAGCAAATCCTTGTTGATCTGGCTTTCCGCCGGAAGCTCGGTCAATAGTACTTGAGTGAGCGAGCGAATGCCCGTGAGCGGATTGTTCAATTCGTGCGCAATATGCCCCGCCAGTTGCCCAATGGCCGACATCTTTTCGGCCTGCACCACTTGGCTCTTTAATTTCTGCGAGCGAGTTTCATCGCGCAAATAAACCACCCAAGATATCGGTGGCGCATCGGCGCTCATGCGAATCGGATATTTTTCTACGGCATAAAGTTGTGGTCCAACCCTTAGTTGAGGAGATTCCTGGGTCAGAACATTTCCAAAATCTAGTCGCCAATGGGAATTTGAGCGCAACACGGAACCATCATGATCTAAAATTGCAATCGGCTCTGAGAGCTCATCGAAAGTCACTTCCCAATCCCGTGACGTACTTTTAAGCTCTTGCTCTAAAACCAATCGATCAAGAGCCCAGCTCACGGGTTGCAATTTCTCACTCAGCGAAGTCATTAACGGTTCGATTTCATCGGGTGCAAGATTATGTTCGAAGAGTAGCAATGGCGACCGCGATGCATCCTTCTGATGGCGCACCGTAATCAAGGGAAAACGAATCACTTTCGCGAAGGGACGTCCCATCGCATTGGCCAAGAAGCGGCTGTCCATAGGCTCATTGACTCGAATCCGCGGAGAAACTTCCCACTCACCCCGCTTAGCGGTGCGAATCGTCTGCGAACCACGCATATAGTAAAAATCGCCAAAGGACTCCCCGCGCGGCACGAAGAGCAGTGGGGACTCTAGAGAATGATTTCCCTTCACTTGCCTGCGAATCAGTGGCAACAGATCGCCGATATCATGGACCTGAGCCATCTCTTTGATAAAGCCGATGATCTCTCGCACACGCGCAATATTTTTTTGACTCGAACGACGGCTATCACCCTCGGTCGCAGTGCGCTCGCGAACCGCGAGCTCCAGACTGTGATTCAATTCTTCAATCTGCCTGTTTTGCGAACGCATCATCTGCATCAATTGACCATGGTGGGCCTTTTCGGATTGTCGAGCCAAGGCCACTTGCACAACTTTAAACATCTCGACCGGCGTTTGACTACTATCCAGGAACAGTGCTCCTTTAACCAGAGCAAGAGCTCGCTTTAAATTTTGCGCATTCCAAGAGTCGTCGACGAGAATGTAAGCCTTTGACGGGGAAAGTTCCTCTTTGCGGATTTCGAGCATTTGAGCGCGTGGAATCAGCACGATCGACGCTTGGGCAATGAACTCATCTCCAGAAAGCCAGCGGCATTCCGAAGAGTTCTGCGATTTTAAGCTCTGCCACCACGCGGGCTCAGGTCTGCGAGTAAACAGTTGAATTGTCTTTTGATCCACTCCACTAGGATATCACGTCCTGGCTCAAAGTCTCTTGCTCGTTGGCCTTGAGTTGCAATTCAAACGCCGGGATCAATTTCCACTGAACAAGATCGGCGAGCGCGATGAAGTCCCGACGCTCAAGGTTTTCTCCAATTTCTTTCAAGACCGAAGACCAGCTCTCGTTCCCGACTTTTGTCGAGTGGCGCGCGATTTCTTGTAGAGTAGAAATCAACGCCTGAAAACTGGACTGCACTATTCCCGGATCACATTCACGTAACTCCGGTGCACACTCACGGCAAAGTCCGATCGCTTTTTGGATCTCCTGATTGAAGGTTCCAAACTGCCGATACACTTTCGTAACCCACAGAAAATCCTGAAAGGTGTCGCGCGTCCGCTGCAGTGTTTCAGCGTTGCTGCCTTGTGGAATACGCACGCGCTGGGTTTGAAACCATTCCACCATGGGACCTACGCGAGGATTTAATTTTGGAATCTCAATTAGTATGGCGTCGACCTGTTGCAGAATCAGCGCAACAGTCGTTTGCGCACTTTTATCATTCCAACGATCCATTTGATGCAAAGCCAACTCGGTCAATTCGTACAACCGTTGAAACGCCAAAATGTCCGCGGCGGACTCAGCCGGCGGATACGGGGCGCCGGTGTAAAGCGCCTCGATCAAGCGCCAAGCGAAGAGATCATCTTGAATTCCATGCGCAACGTAAGTGTCGGTCTTTGCATCGCGCACCCAACATGGATTTTTCGGACCTTCGCCATTGAGCATCGCCAATGCTTCACTCGTTAGAGTTTGCGGAGAGAGATTCTGTAAGTCTTCAGAGTAAAGCACACGAGCCTGAGAAGAACGCGGACCCGTCTCCCAGAAATTCACTCGGGCACATGACAAATTTAAAACCGGAGTCGCGGTTAATGCGGCGATATGCATGGGTGCACTGTCGGCGCCAATGAGAAGCTTGGCACTTGCAATTTGTTTGAAAAGCTCATCCAGCGTCGTGACACCGACAAGATTTTTAACATTTGCCGAACCAATCTGAGCGGCGACTGTGTCGGCCATGGCCTTCTCACCCGCACTTCCCACTAAACAAATCGGCTGCGAACACTGAGCACTGAGTTCACGCAACGCCTGAACCCAAAGTTCAGGTGAATAGGCCTTGTCGCCGGTGCTAGCTCCCAAATGTACAATCACACCCTGGCGCTCACCTTCAGTAACGATCGGCTGAATATGGTAGTCACTTTCGCACAATTCCACTTCAGCGACTGCAGCAAAAATTTCTGTCACGTGGTAGCGATTGAACTTTCCAACGCCAACTTGGGCGTAAAAATACGCACTGGTGTCGTCAGCGATGGCCAGATGCCCATCCTCGGTCCGTGAGTAACCGCGCACCTGCGTATGACTTGTGGTCAAAATGTCAGTCAGATAGCTCGAGGCCGGTGAAAATGAAAGATTCACCACCAAATCGAACTTTAATGCGACCACGGGCGCAAGAAAATCGCAGAGCGCTTGATGGGCGCCGTCTTGGCTATCGTTTTCAACGATTGGACGCAAAATCTCCGCGGTGGGAAACTGGTGAACGTGAATTCCAGGAAAGCCTGTTAGGGCTGCAACGAAACGCGCGCGCACCAGAACGTGCAACTCACATCCCGGATGTTTGCGTTGCAGAGCGCGCAACGTTGGCCACGATTGGTAAATATCACCGAATCGTGCGAGCTGAAGGACGAGTATTCGCATGAATGAGTTGCTCCCTTAAAATTTCTTCGAGTGCTTTAAGGCTTTTTGCTTCGCCAGTGTAGCCACGAGTCTTGACTATTTTCTGAGTTGAAAGTTCAAGGCGCTCCAAAGCGACTTTCAATTTATCTTCCGAAACGCTCATTTCGTCTCCGTGAGTTGAGTTTTAAGTGACCGAATCAATTTCATTTTGACTTGCGATTGCTGATAGGTGCGCTCGAGGCGACTATGAACTCGTCTAAGTCCACCGATTTCCACCACACCCTCGCTCGGTGCGCGGATTTTTTCGAGCCATGCCAACGCATCGATTTGGGGATCGTGTTGCGTAAAGAAGGCCTTGATTTCATCTACTGCCGGAGTTCGTTGGCGGACGGTTTCGAGGAGGGATGCGGCCTTTTCAGATAAACTTACCGCCTTGCTCTCAAGAAATCCGAGATGCTGACCCAGCATAACCAATTTTTTCGCGGGAAAGATTTCCTCGAGTGTACGTTTAATATTGATGCCCTCGGAACCAAACTGCGCCACCGGATTAAGGTATTCGCGATTCAAGAAAAATTTCCACGTGCAGCGTTCAACCATCCGCTCGATTAGAAACTCAGGTTGCGTCTCGTTCACATCACAGGCCATCCAAAATCCGCTGGTCATTGTTCGCGTGCGTAAAAAGCGAATCTCACGACCATACTCCTTGCCGAGTTCTTTGATCGCTGCCCAATTGCTATCTATAAAATGATGAGCCGATGTGGATACGGCCTCAGGCGAGAGTTGAAGCGCACACTCGTGCGTGTCCCTGCGACACGGTGAAGAGTGCGGACAAGGTGAACACTCGATGACCGGTTGCAAAATCAGTGAATTGTCTTTGTAAGTTCCCGTACGTCGATAGTCACTTGAGCCCATACTCAATTCCAAAACCGGAATCTCGCATGCGTTGGCCATGTGTTTGATACTCGTGTCACCGGAAATCAAAAGCTGTGAACACTTAAGAAGTGAGAAAGCACCTTCTAGTGAGAGAATCGCTTTTCGCGTGCGCAATCCACGGTCGTTGGACTTTTGAAAAAGAGAATCCAGTCGATCCGCCTCCGCAGCGCTTCCCAACAAGACAAACTGCGCCTTCGGGCGAAACAATTGAAGCTCAGTGAGCATGTTCAGCCATGACTCTTCAGACCAAGTTTTTTTTGCATCTGAGGTAAGAACTTGCAGAACGATCTTTTCGCCAGTTTCCAAATTCAGGTCCGCGACTTCCTTAATACCACGGGCCGTCTCTTTTAAATTCCAATTTCGCTCACGACCTTTTAGGCCTGAACCGTAAAAGAAAATATCTGAATAATGGAAGACGTCGGCAACTTCTAACGGCGCGTGCTCATCCATATACTGAAACCACGGAGAGTGGAGATGCGCTTGACCTTTAGTATCCATCACCATGCCGCTGCGATTTTTAGTCTTGATATAGCCCGCGATCCAAGCCGAAAAATGAGTTTGCGTCAGGTTGATCACGCAATCGTATTCACATGCACTCACTCGATCCAACTGATCTTTAAGTACAGAAAATGAAGTCAGTAAGGGCACGTCGGCACGCCCAAGCCCCTCTTGCAACTCATCGCGATCGATCGTCCACCATTTGTTAATTCCATGGATCATCGGTGCCAACTGTTGAACCGGCTCAAAAGTCAAAAGATCCAAGTCGTCGACGGGATGTTGATTCTTCAACCCTTGAAGAACCGGCATGATTTGCAGAAAGTCACCGATACGCAAGAGACTCACGACTAGCACTCTCATTTCACGAGCTCCCTTAGCGCTTTGACGAGCATACGCTCACGCTCTTCTGAATTCTGCACCAGCTCGGTCGAATCTAAGTCGTAGATGGTCAGTGGCAGTTCTCCCGAGTGAATCTTCGGCTGACTATCAAGGGCAGAAAAGCCTTTCAACTGCCATTGCCAGTGCAATCCACCCCACTCACGGCCGTTGAGCAGATTTTGGCATTCACGGTAAAATTCCGGATCCCCGGCAACGGAAGGTGCATGTTGGAGCACAGTAAAACTAACGGCGACACCGGACTTTACGGATTCCAGCGAACGCAGCGCCTTGCCTCTTTGCACGCATTCAAATTTCACCCGTATTTCTGCAAACTGGTGAATTTCTCGAACGGCCGCAATGACTTTTTCCGATGAGTCAAGCACGACGATCTGTGCCGCAGAGCACTTTTGAAGTTCGGCGATGTGATACCCAGAACCCGCACCCAATACGAAGATCACTTTCACTTTGTCAAGAAAGCTACGGCGACGAGCAATCCACTCGCCGGCCTCAGCTTGAGGGTCCACCGCAGAGGACAAGAGTCGCCCATCATCCTTCACAACTACGCTACCATTTTGTGCGCGAACCATTTCGATCAAGAACGCATCCTCATTTCCTGAATCAGTGAATGCGCTTGGGAGTTAGTGGGATTGACCGCCAGCAAACGTTCAAGCTCAAAGCGTGCGATACGCGCGTCGCCTCTTCGCCAGCTCAGCCAAGAGAACGCCAGGCTCATTTTTTCGTTCCAACCGCCCTCAACTAAAAATATTCGAATCAATTCCAGAACCCGTGATTCACGCCCCTCATGTGCGGCCCAATCCAGCGCCAAACCTAAAGCGACCTCATTTAAGGGATTGTACTCAAGTGCCGTCTCGACATTTCCCCAAGCCAATTCCCAATCGCCCTTCATGCGATGGCCGATGGCAAGTCCGATCCACGCTTTGTCGTTGGTCTTGTTCAACGTAATCGCTTTGCGAAAGCTCTCTAGCGCCTCTTCCCATTTTTGCTTTTGAATATGCAGAGTTCCGAGATTAACCCACAAAACATCAGAGTCGGGATTCAGTCGATGTGCTTTATTGTAACTGTCCTCTGCGGAGTCATAGTCTCCGCGCCGAACGAAAATATTTCCCAGAGTTTTGAAAAGTTCGAAGAGATCTGGAGGTGGATTGGGCGCGATGAGCATCGCATCCGTCAAATGTTTAAAGGCTTCGTCGATTTGTTCAGTTAAATATTCGGCTTGCCCAAGGGCGTGCAAAGTTTCAAAGCGATAGTCGATCTTAACCACTCCGCGCAGAATTCTCAGCGCTTCATCCAAGCGACCAAGGGCGCGCAGACGAGCCGCAAGTTCAAGAGCAATGAAACTGTCATTGGGTTGAATTTGGAGAATGCAGTAAAGATCCTCAAGGTCGAGCTTAGGACTCACAGGTCTAGTGAGTTCAGCACCTCTTGGCATTTCATGCGGGATTGATTCAATTTCGCTAGACGTGAGTCTCAGGGTTTCCACGGTTGCCTCCCAGATATTCTGATGAGCAACCGCAGTGCCAAAACTAGGGTTCGTTAAATGGGCCAAGGAACGTAAATTCTTGGCTCAAGTCTGGACGGAATCTCCAGTCCAGCGTCAAATAGCCGTCAGGCTTTTTCGTCGAGCTTGCTGGTCGGGTCGCCCGATTTGTAGGCACCGACAGCTTTTTTAGCCACCTTGACCTGGCGCAGTTCTTTGATGATTTCGGATTTTGCCTGTTCAATCACAGATAGGATTTGCAAGTCCTGTCCAAGAATGCCGGTCACCAAATCATTTTTACTCGCCATCGCCGTGAGCATTTCCTTTTTATTCTGATTGGAAATTTTCCCAGGCTCAGTGTGGGCCGCTGCTGCCGCATCGACCAAACGGTCAATACAACGAATTAGGTCCAGTATAGTTTCGCGCGACTGGTAGAAGACCTCGAGATTGTCGAAGTTGCCCTCTATGAAGTTCAGCATTTCACTTTCGTTGAGCTGATAAAACTTCTGCAGATGATAGTTCTTATCTTTCAGCAGATTGATGATGGTTTCCATGGGCCCTCCTAGCCTTTTTCGATGCCTTTATTCGATGCGTGTTCGTCGCGCTTAATTTTTTCGATCGCCTCTACCCATCCCGAGTAAAGCGTTTCCATAATCTTAAGCGCGTCTTCGAGCGGTTTCTTCTGTCCAGTCGCATTGCACTTGGTCAGCTGCTCGGAAATAAACATATAGAGCTGCTCTAAATTCTTTGCGATTTCAGGTCCGGCTTCGTGATTGAGCGTGTTGTTGAGCTCGTTCACAATATCAAACGCACGTCCGATATTGAGCCCACGCCCAGCAATATCCTTTTTATCGATGGCCATCAGCGCTTGCTTCATAAAGCGGATGCAGCCTTCGTAAAGCATCAAGAGCAGCTTTTCGCGGCTGGCGCTTTGCACGGATGTTGTTTTGTACTTCGCGTATGCGTTCTTCATATTCCTTCAAACATTTCGGTGATTTTCACCGTAAACTTAATACGAATTATTTATCCCTGACCTTGTCCTTGGCCCTGTCCGCCGCCAAAGCTTGCGCCCAACGCGCTCACCGCCCCCTGCTGGCCTTTCATTTTGCTCATCGTTTCCTCAAGTCGAGCAAACTTGTTGCGCAAAGTTTCTTCTTTCTTTGCCAACTGACGTTCTTTATTTTCAATCTGCTTATCCATCTGCGCGATTTTATCTTGCAGTGCTTTTTTACGAATCGAGACCGGACCAAATGCCGTATTCAGTAGAGTGCCAATTTCACGCTTGATACTCGGAATAAATCCAGTGCTGAATCCATCGCCCGCCAAAAATCTCTGCACACCACTAGGATTTTTGGCTAGGGTATCGTTGAATTTCTTTTCTTCGAACTCCAAGACTCCCGATCGCGTAAATTGAATTCCAACCTGATTCAAACGATTGATATCTGAGCCCACGCCCATCTGTGGATTTTGAATCAGCATGCGCATGCGGTTCTCTACGCTACGCAAAAGACTATCGCCACCAAGTGTTTGCGAAGTGTCCGTGTCTTTACCAAGCGCGTTCTGCGCCTGTACAAACGACAACACACCATTGACCGCATCGACAAAAGTTTTAATCTTGCCTGAAACGACTTCTTTGTCCTCTTTCACGCTGACATTGACCGTTCGACCTGGACTGGCCTGCTTGATCTCGAGGGTGACTCCAGGGATGGCATCCGCCACTGTGTTGTCACCGATTTCAAACTCAAAGCCATCTACCTTAATCTTGCCGTTCTTAGCTTCGCGCTTGTCGTCGAAGTATAAATCCTGGTCACCATCCAGAAAGTAGAGCGTGGGGTAACTGATGGAGTTGTCGCCTCCCACATTTTCTCCGGTAACCATCAGCTTGTACGGCGCATCGGGGTTGCCACGGTCATTGAAGACCGAAGCCCTCACTCCGACGCCTGCACGATTGATCGCGTTGACAACACCTTCAAGAGTGTTGCTCTCCCCGTTGATATAGACTTCTTTGCTACCTTCAGGAGTTTGAAATCGAAAATATCCCACACCGACTTGGGTTTTATCCTTGTCGGGAAAGCCATTCGTCACCGCCGCTGCCTTTTGCGCAAGCTCCATGACTTCGACATTCCAATTTCCATTGACCGATGCGGTTGGATCGACTGTTCCCTGCACTACGTTGGGATCGCCAGATGCGACTTTGATGTCCGAAAAGCCACGCGTCGACGCTAGTGCGCCGATTGAACCAGTGATCGCATTGAGTTTGGTCTCGAGCTCTTGAACAAGTTTTAAGCGGTTCTCTTGTTTGCCCTTGGTCTTCTCAATATTTTTGATAGGAATCTTTTCGACTTCCATCAATTGATCGACAATGTTGGGTGGCAGGCCTGAACCCAATCCACCGAAACTGATTCCCATGACTTCCTCCTCATTTCATTTTGACAAGGAATGTGAAAAGCAGTGAGCCAATAAAATGGCTGAGACCTAATGCTGGTGGGATTTTAAAGAATGGGACGAGACTACATCGCTTTGTCTAGAATCTTACCCGTATGGCGGTCTTTATCTCGAGTGGCGAGCCACAATTGCGATTCAGAAAGCCGACGAACAGTCTTACCTTGGGAATCAACCACAGAAATCACCCGACTGTCCGTCTGAATCTCGACCTTCACAGTCAGTCCATTGGCTTTTAGTCCAGGATTCTCTTCGAGAATCCTGATCGCTTCGTCAAATTCTTGTTGAGTGAGGTGACGCTTTAATTCGGACTCAGCATTTTGCTGACGCCCATTCGCATCACGATCAGTAGCCGCCTGCGAACGAACATTCCCGTCAACCTTATGCTTAGGTTCGATCGGAAGAATTGGACTAGAGTTAATCGTCTTAATGTTCATCCAGCTATCGCATCGCCATAAAAGCGAAAAAACCTTATGCATTTTTTGAAAACCGCGACCTTCGACCGCCCCAAAACTAGGCGTTCGTGCTGAAAAACGATGACCTCCGTGAATGCCCCCTCGCGGCTCCGAACCCCACTCCCGCTCCCACTCCCGAACCCAACTTCACCCCACTTCACAAAAACCAAATCCCTCCCCCAAAATCCCAAATCCGCGCCGGACGCGCGGATTTCAGCACTCCCAAGGACGGACAATCCAAGCACCGCCCCAATGAGCGCAAAAAACCAAAGCCACATCTCAAACACTCAACAAACCAATCGCTAAGCTCTATGTTTCACTGAATCAGCTTGAAGCTGACGGACATATTTCGCGCAAAGAGACCAAAACGTTGAAGGACCTGCGTTTGATTTGGCACGGCTAGTACTTCATTCCAGAGACGTTGACTATTCGCGGCGGCGACCCTTGGCTTCTGGTTTTGCATTCAACGGATCGTCGGGCCACGAATGCTTCGGATATCGCGCGCGAAGTTCTTTTCTAACCTCCACGTAGGCCGTCTTCCAAAATCCAGCCAAATCCGAAGTCACTTGCACCGGGCGATAGTTTGGTCCCAACAAACGAAAGGTCAGCGGATATTTGCCAAAAACCAGCCGAGGCGAGGCGATCACTCCAAATATTTCTTGCAAGCGAACATCGACATAGGCCGCATCTTCTTCATACTGAATACGATGACTCTGACCTGAAGGCGCATGAAATTTTTCCGGCGCCTCTTTCCGCAAAATCTGAACCGCTGTAGCCTCAACGGACATTTCTAAAAACGAAACCAGGTCCGCAGCAATCACATCTGACATTTTCGTTTTGCCAAACGCCGCCATGCTCATAGCCTTAGCGATATTTTCCTTTGCAAGGTGCCCCGAATACTCAGGAGCCAGACGGACAAAAAATTTCCAGCGCTTCAACCAACGACCCAATCCTTCGTTCTGGGTCGCCAACCAATCCCATTTATTCACCAATATCTCTGCCAAGCGGTCCGTTACCAAGCCTGGATCCACAGGCGTCAGCGAAGGCTCTTCGAGCGCTAATCCACGGACACGGCGGACGCGACGAGAAAAAAACTGCCCTTTGCCCTCAATGAAATCGATTTCAATCGATTCTTCAACCTGGTCGGGCAGATTTTCCAAAAGAAACGACTTGCTCAGTCCACATGCCAGCCCAATTGAGGTCTCATTTTTACCAGGCAAATCGACGCCCTGTAGAGCTAAAAAGAACTCACTCGCGCGCACCTGAGTCTCTGTGTCCAGACGCACGCCCCGACCGCCCACCATCAGTCCTCGCTCACTCGTCCCGCGCCGGCGGCACAAGCGATCCGTCTGGGTCGTCAATAAAAGTCGACGAACGCTCAATTCTAGATCCGGGGGAATTCGTCCAGGATTTTTCAACAAACGTTCGAGCTGTTGTGCACTATCCAAAACTGCCCGCACCTGGTTGAAATTGACCCCAAGACCTTTCTCGCGATTTTGTATTTCCTCGAGCAACGCCAGGCGTGCAATCACATCACATTCAAATTCTGTGGTCGCCGCGCGATCGACAAAATCACGTTCATTGAGCAATGCGCTTAACCTTGCACCCAGCTTGCCAATACCCTGCTCTTCACTCCGCGCCAACAGCGCGCCCCATCGGGGAGGCAGCGGAAACTGAATCAACCGGCGCCCAAGCTCAGTCAATCGACCGGCGGAATCAATTGCACCCAAACTGCGTAGCGAACTCTCTGCGATCTCAAGCATCACCGTCGATGGTCGATCCAGCCACGCAAACTCTGAAAAATTCGTAACCCCAAGGTGCGAAAGCAAAAGCAATGCGGAAGAAAGGTCACTGCGTTGACATTCCGGCGGCATTTGTTCGGCCCGAGTCGCTTCTTCATGGGAGGTCCATAGGCGCAAGCACACACCGGCCTTCTCACGAGCCGCACGCCCCGCTCTTTGTCGCGCATTGAATTGGGCAATTCGGGTCAGCTCGAGAGAAGAAAATCCGGAGCCAGGATTCATTTCCATCACTTTTGCTAAACCACTATCAATGACAAAATCCACGCCCTGAACAGTAACCGAGGCCTCTGCCACGTTGGTCGAAAGAATCACGCGCGGACGTTGGGGCGCGCGCAGAACCTCATTTTGTTGATTCAGCGGCAACGAACCGTGCAAACTCACAATGTCGCGCTTGAGTCCATGCCCCTGCAATCGCTCCCCCACCCGCGAAATCTCGCCCACGCCTGGTAAAAATACCAACACATCTCCGCGCGTCTCTTGCGCTGCCGAAATCGTCGCGCCAACCAGTCGATCATAAAAATGATTATCCGTTTGCAAACGCAAAGGTTGGTTGAAGTGACGAATACTCAAGGGAAAAACCTTTCCCGGCACATCTATATGCTTCGCACCGGGAAGGAACTCAAGCAATCGCCCCACATCCAAGGTCGCGGACATAATTAAAAGTTTAATTTTAGAACCCAGTTCCTGCAGCTCACGCACGCATCCCAAAATTAGATCCTGATTCAAGTTCCGCTCATGAAACTCATCCAGTACAATCAAATCAAACTCATTCAGTTCAGGATCATCGCTCAAGCGCCGCAGCATCAAAGCGTCGGTCATAAATAAAATCTTAGTTCGCGCCGACATTTTTCCGTCAAAGCGAACTTGATATCCAACCTCGCCCCCAACACTCCAGCCAGTCTCTTCAGCAACACGATGACAGGCGGCCACGGTCGCCATACGCCGAGGCTCAAGCAAAGCGATTTTTCCAGAAACTGCCCGAACAAGATGTGGAGGGAGTCGAGTCGTTTTTCCCGCGCCAGGAGTGGCGGTCAAAATTAAATTCCGATTTGCACTCAGTAGCGAAACGATTTCAGGAATTAACGGATCAATTGGAAGTGGGATGAGCGACATGCGAGAACGTTATCAGCATCGCCCGAAAAAAGCACCCCGGAGATCGAAACCGATCCCCGGGTAAGGTATGGCCGGCAGGGAGCGGAGAATACCGCGAACGGCACTATTCTCCCCACCTATGAACTCGCATTAAATATTAATTAATCAATTTCAAAGCTTGAGCGGGCTGTTGATTGGCTTGTGCTAAAACGCCGACCGAAGCGGTCATCAAAATGTTATTGCGTGCCAGCTCAGCGGAACTTTGCGCAACATCGGTGTCCCGAATGCGTGAGTTCGCGGCCGAGAAATTCTCTACTGCAACACCCAAGTTCTCTGAAGTCGAAATCAAGCGATTTTGAATCGCGCCCAATGTCGCACGATAGCCGTTGACCATTTTTTGTGAGTCTTCCAAAGTTTCCAGCGCATGGCGAGCGTCCATCTTATCCGAAAAATCAAAGTCCGCGATTCCTAGATCCGCAGTGGTCGCCTTCATCGCCGAAGCGTCAAATTCAATTCGATCTTTAAAGTCGTCATTATTAATATCGACTTGGATGGCATAGGGGCTGCCTTGTCCGGTCAACAGCGGAGTTTTTCCAAAACGAGTCACTTGCGCGATACGCTCGCTCTCCATTTTCAACTGTTGAACTTCTTTATTGATAAAGCCACGCTCGGTATCACCAACAGTATCTGAAGCCGCTTGGACTCCAAGTTCGCGCATTCGCGTTAATATATTTGAGATCTCACCTAGACCGCCCTCAGCGACTTGCACCATCGACATACCGTCATTGGAATTGCGCTGAGCCTGTTGATAGCCACGAATCGTGGATTTTAAATTTTCACTGATCGACAACCCTGCGGCGTCGTCAGCCGATTTTGTTATGCGGCTACCTGAGGACAATTGTGCGAAAGATTTATTGAGCTCGCGTTGTTCGCCGCCCATCGATCGTTGCGCGTTGATGGACGCGACGTTTGTTGTAATCCTGAGACCCATGATATTCTCCCTTTTTCCACACGCCGTGTGGACGATAGTTAAAGAGATCCCTCTCACTCAAACGTCGCAGCCGTACCTACTCAGCCAAAACATCCGAGAGCTCAAAAATCCAATGAGCATAAGTTTAGTTTTTAGTATCCGTCTTGGAGCCAGACCACTTGGTCGAGCACTTCAGACACCCAACCTATCGACGAGTCTGGGAGAGTCTTTAGTCGGGTCGAGCGAATCTGGACGAAGGACATGGGTTTTCTGGATGAAAGTCGTGCAAAACACGACCAAAAGAGGGGTCTTTCAGGACCAATGATTGGGCCCAAGACAAAGGGCCTTCAGACATATATCTAGTCTTGAGCGAAAGAGTACCCCGAGTGAAAAATGCTTCACTCGGGTAGGTAAAGTACCGGGGGAGAAAGGTAACTCCCCCTAAAAACTTAACCGAATATCGTAGTTAACTGTTGATCAAGCGCAGAGCTGAAGCAGGTTGTTGATTCGCTTGAGCCAACACCGCAACCGACGCTTGGCTGAGGATGTTGTTGCGAGCCAACTCAGCTGAGCTTTGAGCAACATCTGTATCACGGATGCGCGAGTTCGCAGCTGAGAAGTTTTCAATCGCCACGCCCAAGTTCTCAGAAGTGGAGATCAAGCGATTCTGAATCGCACCCAAATTGGCACGGTATCCGTTTACTTGTCTTTGCGCAGTCTCAACAACCTCAAGAGCCGAGCGAGCACCCTCTTTAGAAGTGAAATCGAAACTGTCGGTGCCGAGATTGTCCGTCGACGCATTTTGTTGGCTAGCATCGAAAGTAATACGGTCGTTGAAGTCGTCATTATTAATATCAACTTGAAAACTGTAGTCTTTGCCCGAACCATCAAGCAATACCGTGTCGCCCCAACGCGTGGTTTTAGCGATACGTTGCATTTCGTTTTTCAATTGTTGAACCTCTTTGTCGACAAAGCCGCGCTCTGTATCACCAATAGTGTCAGAAGCCGCCTGCACGCCCAACTCACGGAAGCGAGTCAAGATGTTCGAGATCTCACTCAAACCACCCTCAGATACTTGCACCATCGACATACCGTCGTTGGCATTGCGCTGAGCCTGAGTGTATCCACGAATTGTGGACTTTAAATTTTCGCTGATGGACAAGCCGGCAGCGTCGTCAGCGGACTTTGTGATCCGGCTGCCGCTAGAAAGTTGCGCGAAGCTTTTTTGCAATTCACGCGAAGTACCTGACATTGTTCTTTGTGCCGCGATGGACGGCATGTTTGTAGAAATTCTGAGACCCATTGGGTGCTCCTTTTAGTTATGAGCGTCCATCGCTCGGCATACTCGCCTTGACCTACTCAAGGCCTGTTTGAGTTAGCGCACGCTTCCTTGCGGCTTGGGTTGAACACGTCGGAGCAGAAGAAGTAGAACATAGAGACTACAAGCGAACTTTTTCCAGGGCAGTCACTCCCCAGAGGTTCTCATCTCTTTTTTCCCAACCGCTGCTTTGCGAACATACTAGTAATTCGGCTAGGTCTGGGCGAACTAAAGTCGCGTCGAGGAAAACTGGACTATCGTCTGCTATGAACTGGACTTTAGGTTGGTGTTTTACTCTCAACTCGATTCATTCAAGTGACATCATGCACGCAGACCTTTAGCGACCCGACCGAGGGCGCGCGACCTTAGTGATGTCTTATATCGAGCGGTCGAACTAAACGTTCAGTCTTGTTAGGGCCAGCGAACCAAGACATAAACCCACGTGCAAGCTGCGCTTTACGAAATTCAAATCCTCTCAGCGCGTGTTCGGATGCGTTCGGCCCGCGAGCGGTCGACTTGACCTGAAAGCAGTGATCTCGCAAAGCTCGCACCATCAATCCAGTTTTATATCCAAAAGGAGAACTAGTAATGAAACGAAGTCTTATTCACGTTGTAGTCGCCTCAGCCTTCACCCTCGCCGCGTGCTCAACCAATCGCGCGAATATCAACTACACCGACGTCGACCGCGAGATCCCGATCAAGAGCGCCGGCCTGGAAGGCGAAGAGCTCGGCCTTGTGGTTGGAGAAAATGGTGGCGCAATTTGGAACAGTTGCGAAGAGAAGGCAGCCGCTTCAGTGCGCGAGATGATCGCTAGCGCGCGCGGCAAAGGCGCCAGCGCGATTGGCAACGTCAAGTGGGCTGCAAGCGGAAACTCTGAGCCGACCTGCAAAAAGAGCTGGGGCATGCTCCTGATCTGGCCTTTGGTTCTAACGCCCCTGTTTATGAGTAGCAAAGTGACAGGCACCGCCTACAAAGTAGACGCCGGTCGCGCGCGCAAAATGGGACTGCTTATTCTTCCCTCTACCGAAAAGGAAGAGGCCGAACTTCTCAATAAGATCGTCCTGTAGTTTTCCGATCGTCACGAGGAAGGGCCTGTCACTCAGGCCCTTTTCATTGCCTGCACGTACAGCACCGGTTAACCTAGACGAGTGTTCAAACTCAATGCGCTAAAAAAATCTCTTCTGCTTAAACAAGCACTTCTTGTCCTTGCCATATTTGTCACCAGCTTCGCACTTTACGACGCCTGGGAAAGCCCTTTTGTACTCGATGATATGACTAAAATTATGGAGAACCCAGATCTCCAGGTTACGACTTTCTCTATTCACAATTTTGTCTTTCAATATCCGGAATCCACTACCCAACTACACAACGATCCGTCTCGTCCGCTGACTTATTTTGTTTACTGGCTGTGTTGGCAGTTTGGCGAAGGTCACCCCGAGCTCTTTCACATCGTGAACACATTCACGCACGCCCTGAATGCTTCGCTACTGGCGCTGTTGACTACAACCCTGATGCTGCAGATCTTTGGCACGTACTCACTCTTCGCCGGCGCGGTCGCAGCGTTCATATTTCTAACGTCACCACTGATGGCTGGAACGACCGTTTACATTTATGGATTGAGCGACCTGCTCTCTGCCGCCTGTATACTTCTAGCACTCTTTCCGCTCGTACAATCCCGCTCAACGGATCTGTGGCGGGTACTTTTCTCGATTTTGTTTTTCATCCTCGCCCTGGCCTCAAAGCAAAGTGCCGTGGCCATTCCAGCCCTATTGATGACATTTGATTTTTTTACAGGAAAAATTCTCACGCGCGAGCGCATCAAGAGAATTTATATTCCCTTGATTTCAGTCAGCGTGGCGTACGTCGCATTTCGGTTTTTATATTTTGGAAGTTTGGGAGATTTAGAGGGGCGTGGATCGACCGTTCCACGCTTCGAATATCTCTTTGCACAGGGTGTGATAATTTTAAAATACATCGCTCTCACTATCCGGCCGGTCGGGCTAACGATCGATCACCTCTACTACACAAGCGACTTCTCTCCGCTCGCGAAGTCCGCAGCGTGGCTAGCTATACTCGTGGCAACGGCTCTCGCATTGCGGGCGGGACTTCGCCGCGACTCAACCCGAATCGCAAAGATCGCGGGGTTTGGCTGGATTTTCTATCTTCTCTGTCTTCTACCGACCAGCTCATTTATGCCAACGGTTGATCTCTGCGTGGAGCGACGCGCGTATATTTCAGATCTAGGATTGTTTGCAGTTTTCGGCAGCCTGCTGGCACTCGCGGCGGGGCCGCTGTGGAAGGCACGCTCGATTGCCATCACTATTCTTGTCGCAGCAATTGCCCTTGGGCAGTCCGTGATTTCCCGCGAACGCCAAACGCTTTACGCCTCTACGGAAGCCCTGTGGAAGGAATCCCTGAAGCTCGATCCGCTCAGCGTTCGCGCTCGCACCAATCTCGCCGTGCACTACTCCGCCGCCAAACGCTTTGAGGAGGCCCGAATCCTGCTCGAAGAACTCGCACAAGATGATCCTTCCAACGGCGGAATTTATTCAAAGCTGGGCTACATATACATCCAATCGGACTACGAACATCGCAACGACGAAGTCGCCGCACACTTCTTTAAGATGTCGCTCGAGCGAATGCCCGATAACGTTTTTGCGCTCTACAACTATGGAATTCTCGATTTGCGTCTGCAAAAATTCAGCGAGGCCGAACGGCTTTTCAAAAGAGTTATCGCTCTAAATCCGCTCATGGCCCTGGCCTACGTTCGCGCCGGTGAAGCCGCATTTCATCTTGGAAAAAGGGACGAAGCTATCGCGAAATTTCGTGAGGCTCTGCGCCTCAACAGCAATTTAGCTGATGCTCGCCAAAATCTTCAACGCCTGGGTGTTTCAGAATAAATTTTAGGTGGGTAAAAAGAAAAAACCCTGGGGGCGATGTGGGTCATCCCCAGGGCGGGCTTAAGGAGCTGCGTGTCTGTGGGCGCGACAGCTCCCAAATTCCTTAAGGGAAAAACGCTGATTTTGTTTTTGAAAAGAGAGCGGATCCCAGCCAGACACGGGGCTTAGTGAATCCACTCTTTCAATTTAACTTATATAAGTTTCAAGGCCGCAGCACCGTTTTGGTTCGCTTGCGCAAGAACACCGATAGAAGCCTGTTGCAAGATACTTGCAGAGGTCATTTCAGCACTCTCGTAAGCGATATCCGCATCGGAGATACGTGATTTTGCAGCCGACAAGTTTTCATACTGAATATCTAAGTTGCTTGTCGTTGATTGAAGGCGAGATTGCACGGCACCGAAGTCCGCACGCATCTGACCGATTTTTACCAAGCCTTGGTCAACCGCATCGAGGGTCGCGCGAGCGCCGCTCTTATCAGTCATCGACACACTGTCGATACCGAGAGTTGAGTTTGTCGCATCGGCAGAAACTTTATAACGAATAACGTTTTGCTCTTCATCGGCAAACGGACCTACATGGTATTCCATTTCTTCACCGGTACCATCGAGCAACGCTTTGTTACCAAATTTAGTTGATTTGGCGATACGGTCGGACTCTTGAGTCAACTGTTGTGCCTCTTGGTCCAAGAACGATCGCTCAACATCACTGACCGTGTCGGAAGCGGCTTGTACGCCTAACTCACGCAAACGAATCATGATGTTACTGATCTCATTCAAGCCACCCTCTGACACTTGAATCAGAGATTGTGCGTTGAACGCATTGTTTCGCGCCGCTTTAATACCGGAGAGCTGGCCACGAATATTTTCTGAGATGGCGAGTCCGGCTGCATCGTCGGCAGCTTTTACGATACGCGAGCCAGAAGACAGCGCCAATTGCGCATGTTCCACTCGTTGTTGTTGTTTTGCTAAAGTACGTTGCGCCCCAATTGACGCAATATTTGTATTGATCCTTAAGCCCATAAATCCTCCTAGTTCTGGCCCCATTCCTAGAACCACTATCCACTTCACCCGCCCACAGCCAGCATCCGGCCGACGACGAAACGAATAGGACATCCCCTGTCGGGTTAATAAAATTTGTTTACTTTGGAGGTTTCCAAAGCCCAAGGGGTGACTGACCCTCGGGCCTTGGAGGTACTTGAAGGAGGAATCCATTTACAGTGACTGCTGAAATGAACTCTTCACTCGAGTTGCTCCAACGTGTTC
>JAYVPG010000028.1:0-9302 GCA_043757545.1 Pseudobdellovibrionaceae bacterium | reverse complement strand
GATACGATTTGTGCGCTGGCAACGGCGCACGGGATTGGTGCCATCTCGATCATCAGAATCAGCGGAGCTCAGGCAGAAAAGATCACACGTCAACTGGCAGAGTTCCTTCCCGAAAAACCGGAATCTCACAAAATCTACTACGGCTTTTTAAAAGCCGCGCGATCCGATCGTCCTCTGGATGAGGTGCTCATCTCTTATTTTGCCGAGGGACGCAGCTTCACCGGCGAACCATCGTTTGAAATTTCATGTCACGGCAGCGAAGTCATCGTCGATGACATTTTGCGGGAATTAATTGTAGCTGGAGCTCGTCCCGCGGAGCGCGGTGAGTTTACCTATCGCGCGTTTATGAGCGGACGCATCGATTTGGTGCAAGCTGAGAGTGTGCTCGATTTGATCGAGAGTCGCTCCTCGCGCGCTGCCCAGCTGGCGCTGCGCCAACTCAAAGGTGAGTTTTCAAACACCCTGAAGGGCTTGCTGGATCGAATGACTTGGATTCTCGCGCATCTTGAGGCGGGAATTGATTTTGCCAGTGAGGACATTGTCATCACCGCTCCTCGCGAGCTTGCGAAAAAAACTGAAGAACTTTTAGAGACGGTTCGCCAGCTGCTCGCGGGATATCGGCAAGGCCTGATTATTCGCAACGGTTTTCAGGTGGCGATGGTCGGTCGGCCGAACGCTGGAAAATCGAGTTTGTTGAACGCACTTGCGGGAGAAGAGCGTGCGATCGTCACGCCGATTGCGGGGACGACGCGGGACTTTGTAGAGGCGCAACTCTCTGACGACGGACTAAGAATCACGCTGATTGATACGGCCGGATTGCGCATCAGTGATGAGCCGGTGGAAAAAATAGGCGTCGAGCGCACGTTGGCCAAAATTCAAGAAGTGGATCTCGTGCTTTATTTATTAGATGCACAAGATGGTGCGAGCACCGAAGACCGCGAATTCTTCCATGCGATTCCGTGGAATAAAACTGCGGTTGTTATTAATAAAGTCGATTTGCAGGTGAATTTGAAAGTCGGCGATGAGTTCGCGGAAAAGGCGTTAGGCGTTTTGCCTGTTAGCGCGACGACCGGCGCGGGATTAAAAGAGTTGCGTCAGTGGTTAAAGGCGCGCCTGAAAACCGAAGTCAGCGAAGACTCCACTCTGCTTAGCAATGCACGCCAGTTCAAAGGTCTGGAAGACTTGCGCGCCAGCCTTGAGGCGACTGTACCTTTGATGCTGCAAGAGGAAAGTCCGGATCTGATCGCGCTCGAATTGCAAATCGGAATGCGCGCACTTTATGAAGTTCTTGGGATGAGTTTTGATGATCAGGTGATGGATCGAGTTTTTGCAGAATTTTGTCTGGGAAAATAATCATGCAACGTTTTGACGTCATAGTTGTGGGAGCAGGTCATGCCGGCATTGAAGCCGCGCTGGCCTCTGCACGTCTAGGTCAAAAGACTTTGGTGGTGACCACCAATTTGAATCGCATCGGGTACATGAGTTGCAATCCGTCGATCGGTGGCCTGGGCAAAGGACATATGGTTCGCGAGATCGATATTCTCGGCGGAGCCATGGGCCAGGCGGCCGACGCTACGTGCATCCAGTTCAAACGCTTGAACGCGCGCAAAGGTCCTGCGGTTCGCGGTTCGCGGTCGCAAAACGACAAAGACCTGTATTGCCAGTACATGAGCGAAAAATTGCGCTCGAACGAGAATATTTCGATTCTTCAATCCGAAGCGAAAACCCTGTGGCTCGAAGATGGAAAATGTGTGGGCGTGGTGACTGAAGAGGGAACTTCCATCGGAGCTCGTGCCGTTGTGATAACTACTGGAACTTTTATGAATGCAGTCATGCATATCGGATTGACCCAGACCTCGGGGGGCCGAGTCGGCGACAAAGCCACGCGCGGGATTTCGGATCAGCTCAAAGAAATTGGATTTTCAGTCACTCGCCTAAAGACCGGCACTCCGGCGCGTTTACACAAAGACAGTATCGATTGGACGAAGACGTCTGCTCAATGGGGCGACGAAAAATTTATACCGTTTAGTTTTCGCAGCCCAAAGACCTTAGCGCTGCCACAAATTGCGTGCTACCTGAGTTACACAACTGAAGAAACCCATGAAATCATTCGCAGAAACCTAAACAAGTCGCCCATGTTTATGGGTGTAATTGAAGGTGTCGGTCCGCGCTACTGTCCAAGCATCGAAGATAAGATCACGCGCTTTGCAGATAAGGATCGCCATCAGACATTTTTAGAGCCCGAAGGACTAAACACCGACTCTATATATTTGCAGGGAATTTCCACCAGTCTGCCCGAAGACGTCCAGTATGAATTCTTGCGCACGATTCCCGGACTCGAAAATGTGAAGATGCTCAAGCCGGGTTATGCGGTCGAGTATGACTTCATCGAGCCCACGCAAATTTTCCACACGCTCGAAACCAAACTTATTCCCGGACTTTATTTAGCCGGACAAATTAATGGAACGAGCGGATATGAAGAAGCCGCCGCCCAAGGATTGCTCGCCGGCTCCAACGCCGCTTTGAAAAATTTAAGTCAGCCGGAGCTGGTGCTCGGTCGCGATCAAGCCTACATGGGAGTGATGATTGATGACCTTGTGACGAAGGGAACCAAAGAGCCCTATCGCATGATGACCTCTCGAGCTGAATTTCGACTGGTCTTAAGAGAAGACAATACAATCAAACGCTTGGCTGCAGTCGCAAAAACTGCGGGTTTGTTAAATGATGAGGAGTTCTCAAAGTTATCTGAGCTCATGGAGCGGCAACGCACTCTTTTGCAGACGTTGGAGTCCACGGCCATCGTTCCCAACGCCGAAACTCAGCAAATACTTTCAGATATGGGCACTCCAGTTATTTCAAAGCCGATTAAATTGGCGGACTTACTTCGTAGAGACGAGGTCGACTGTTTATCTCTTTCGCGCTTTGGAGTGGAGATCGATTCAGACGACAACGTGTATTCGCCTGTCGAAATTCAAATTAAATATTCGGGTTATATAAAAAGGCAAAACGACATGATCGACCAAGCTCAGAAAATGGAGTCGATGACTTTGCCGACTGAATTGGAATATTTAAAAGTTCGCGGACTGTCTCGCGAAGAGGTCGAAAAACTTTCGCGCATTCGCCCGCGCTCACTCGGGCAGGCACAAAGAATTAGTGGTGTAAATCCGTCGGCGATTCAGGCAATATTGGTATATCTAAAAGGCCAGGAACGCAGATCAAGGGAGTTCGAAGTTTGAGCAGCAGTCGGCCACGCACCGGTCGCTTTTTACCCGCAGTCGTGAAAAAGCCCGCCGAAAAAGAAAAGGTAGCAAAGGACGGAAACGCTATGTGGCGCATTGCGACATGGTTTCCGAAGCTTGACCCGAAGTTGCTCACTCAGCTCAAGGGCTATCACGCCGAACTCATGAAATTTAATATGAAGGTCAACCTGATTTCGCGTAACACCGAGCGCGAGGCGGACGAAGCTCATTTCGCTGACTGCCTCTTGGCTGCCGAAATTATTTTTAAAAGTAAACTTCCTAAGCGCATTCATGACATCGGATCCGGCAACGGGTTTCCCGGGCTTATTCTGGCCATGATGGATTCTTCCCGGGAATTTATGTTGGTGGAGAGCGACAGCCGCAAGGCCGAGTTCTTAAAACATGTCAGCCATATTTTGGACTTGAAAAATGTTAACGTTTTGAACGTGCGCTTTGATACCTTGCTTGGACAAGAGCTCGAGTGTGGAATTTCCCGAGGATTCGCCTCGATCTCAAAAACAGTGCTCGCATGTAATCGAGCGTTTCGACCTGGCGGGATTTTACTCCATTTAAAGGGCAGTAGTTGGTCAAGCGAAGTGGCGGAGCTGCCGTCGCAATTGATTTCTGCCTGGAAGCCACAGCTTGTTGGGGATTATTCTCTTCCTATTTCTCAGGCCCGTCGGGCAATCGTGAGTACTCAGAAAATCTAAAAATGTTCCACGTGGAACATCACTCTTCCTTCTTTTCGGCCTTTTCTTTGTCTTTTCCGCTGGCTTTTGCCGCCGCGGCCGCCTTTCCGAGTGTTTTTGGAACTCGTACATTCCAATTTCTGCTCGCTTCTCGCAGGCGCGTATTCACTTGATACTCAGAGTACTCACGTGGCTCGGGCCAAGGCAGATTCTTTTGCAGAGCCGCTTTGTAGGTAATTTGATCGACCAACAGCCTTCGCTCAGTCCGAATCCGATAAAAGCGCTCCTTTTGTTCAAGATCGGCGATCGTAACGATGGATTGTTGCAGATCGCGGCGTGCGTTCCGCAAAACCGTGGAATTTGGCTCAGCCCCAGAGAGCGCGCGCCGGATATCCACCTGCTTTTTATTCTCTTCCACAATCTCTTTTTGGATACTCTCGAAGCGAGAGCGAAGATCTTTGTATATGGGGTCCAATTGCTCAGGATTGGGCTCTTCTTTTTTGCACCCAACTAGCAATATGCACACAAAAAGCATGCACAGACTGACCCCGGAGCGACTCATTTTGTTGGACTCCCTATGTTCTACATGGAACAATCGGCAAAGCTCATGAAAACATTGAGGATCAAGCACAGAATCAACGAGAATAAACATAGTTAGATCTGGGAGGGGTATGGCGCGAATTATATGCGTGGCTAATCAAAAGGGCGGAGTAGGCAAAACAACGACATCAGTGAATCTTGCCGCGGCGCTTAATGACTTAGGCAGGCGAGTACTCATCGTAGACATGGATCCTCAGGGCAACGCGTCAAGTGGGCTTGGCGTCAAGAGATATGAAAATCAAGAGTGCAATATCTATCAAGTACTCATTGGCGAAAAGCCTATCCTTGAGACTATCCAGACTACTCAAATGAAGGATTTGGATATCGTTCCGGCAAACCCCGACCTTGTGGGAGCCGAAATTGAACTTGTCGATATGCCCCAGCGAGAATACAGGCTCAAAGGCGCGCTGGCTGAAATCAGCGAGCGATACCACTATATATTGATAGATTGTCCGCCGAGCCTTGGGCTTCTCACGGTGAACAGTCTTTCTGCGGCCGAAACTTTTTTAGTGCCCTTGCAGTGCGAGTACTATGCACTCGAGGGGCTCAGCCAGCTGCTGAACACGGCTGGATTAATTAAGAAAAGTCTAAACACAGACCTTAGAATCGAAGGAATCGTCCTCACGATGTTCGATGCGCGAAATAATCTAAGTCACCAGGTAGTCGCCGAAATTCAATCGCACTTTGGCGAGAAGGTCTTTCGCGCCATCATTCCGCGCAATGTTCGATTGAGCGAAGCTCCGAGCCACGGTCAGACTATTTTTCAGTACGATCCGAAATCGGTCGGCGCAAAAAAATATAGAGAGCTTGCCGAAGAGCTCGATCAACGCGTGTACGGAACCGTTGCGCCGGTGGCTCCCGAGACGGAAGCTCCGTTGCAAAATGAAGTTCCCCCCGAGACGCCGATGACTGATGGAGATTTACATGTCTGAGAATACGCATTCGCAGAAAAGCGGCGCAAAGCCGAAAGGCCTTGGTCGCGGACTTGGTAGCCTCTTGGGTTCGACAGATGAAGGCGCTTTTTCGAAAACGGCACCGGGCGGAGAAAATGCGCTGAAGGCGTTGAGCGAAAAAATGCCGAGCCGAAATGAACCGGCACTACAGCAAGGATTTGTTGAAGCCACGGTCCCGGCGAATATGCGAATATGGCAAATTGCGATTGAGAAAATCGAACCGAACCCCAATCAGCCGCGACAAAATTTCGACAAAGAGCCTTTGCAAGAGCTCGCCAACTCAATTCAAGAAAAAGGCATTATTCAGCCGATTCTCGTCCGAAAAAAGGGCGTCGATAGTTTTGAGATTATAGCGGGTGAGCGTCGTTGGCGCGCGGCTCAAATCGCAGGACTAAAAGAGGTTCCGGCGATTTTAAAAGAGTCGGCGGACCAAGAGGTGCTGGAGCTGGCGCTGATCGAAAACATTCAGCGGGAAAACTTGAATGTGGTGGAAGAAGCCGAAGCTTATGAATTTCTTATAAAAAAATATAACCTGACCCAACAGGATTTGGCTCACAAGGTTGGGAAGGATCGGGCAACGGTCGCTAACGTCTTGCGCATGCTGCAGCTCGAGCCCACTGTTCGACAGATGGTGTCAAAGGGAGAATTGTCACTCGGCCAAGCCAAGGTGCTCCTCACGATCACCGATCCTAAGGCGCAAGGGGCGATGGCGCGCAAGGCAATCAAAGAAGCATTGAGTGTTCGAGCGTTGGAGAAGCTAGTCACAAAGACAAAGGTGACTGCGGCGCCCGAAATCAATTCGGACTCTGCTCTTCGCTCCAGAATGGCCCAGACCCTTTCTGAAGAAATCCAGAAGTTAGTCGGCTCTAAGGTCAATTTAGATTACGCTGATGGAAAGGGTAAAATATCGATACATTTTTACTCGGACCAAGAGCTAAATCAGATCGCGGATCGATTGAGGGAGTCATGGCAGAGCTAAAAGAGAACGACGCGAATGCTGTGACCGCACTTCTCGAAAAGGGTGCTTCTTTCGATGGCCGGCTGACCTTTGAGGGGACCGTGCGCATTGGGGGCCATTTTCGTGGCGAGATTTTTACCAATGACACCCTAGTGATCAATCCCGGCGCCCATGTAGAGGCGCAAATCGAGGCCGAGACAATTATTATTAGTGGCGCGGTGAAGGGAAATATCTTTGCGCGTCGACGAGTCATTATGCACCCTCCGGCCATCTTCCAGGGGACGGTGACCACCCCGTCTCTGCGCATCGATGAGGGGGTCCTCTTTGAGGGCGCCTCATATATGCCGAAGAATTAATTTACAGCGCCCATTTAGTCGCATATATAAAAAGCGACTTCATCAAAGCTAAGGACGCCATTTCCCATGGATCTACTCATTCAACTGGGGGTCAATTATACCCTCGGCATACAGCTGGTCATGTTTCTCGTCGTTTTCGTCGTGCTCAAATATTTGCTTTTTGAGCCTTACTTTAGTGCCTTCAATGAGCGCAAAGAGCGCACCCTCGGAAAAACAGAATTGGCGGAACGGTTTATTGCCGAAACGCGCGAGCTTGAAGAACGCTATTCGACGCAGGCTCAAGAAGCCAACGACCGCTTTCGCGAAGTTTATGACAAGAGTCGTAGCGAGGCGATGAAAGAGTACGACCGCTTGGTGGGCGATGCGCGCAGTAAAACGAAATCGTTGGTCGAAGAGGCGCGGAAGAAAATCGAGAAAGAAATGGGCGCGGCCCGTACTCAGCTCAGTCAAGAGGTCGCCGGCGTGTCTCAGCTGATCAATCAGAAATTAATTGGTAAGGATTTAAGCGCATGAAACTTTTTTTTCTTATGGCCATGGCTTGGGCCCAAGAACATGGCGCAGATGCGATCGCTGAACATGGGCATCATGAGGTCGTGATTCCATGGGCAAACATATTTGTTCAAGGATTTAATTTTGCCATTCTCTTTGGACTGCTCGGATTTTTGCTGCGCAAACCGTTGAAGGCTCATTTTGAACAGCGGGCGCAGACCTATCAAGAGCTGGTGGATCGTGCCGAAGCAGCTCGCCGTGAAGCTGAGCAAACGAATCACGTTATCAAAGAGCGCTTGGCAAAATTAGAGTCGAGTGCGGCCCAAAGCGTACAGCGCGCGCGCAGTGAGGCCGAAGAACTTCGTAGCCGTATGATTCAAGAGGCGAAAAGTTTGACCGGAAAACTTGAGCAAGAGGCCAAGCGAACCGCGACTGTCGAAGTCGAAAAGGCGAGGGCGGAATTGCGCAAAGAACTTTTGGAAAAATCTTTGCTTAGCTCGCAAGAGATTCTTAAAAAAGGCTTGGGTTCGAGCGAGCAAAAGAAATTGCAGAACGAGTTTGTTGAGAAGATTGGGGTCGTGGGCGGATGAAACACATGCTTTTGGCTACCCGATATGCACGGGCCATCTACACTCTCGCGGCCGATGGCGGCGAGCAGGACGTCGTCTTTGATCAAATGCGCGTTTTGAACGAAGCGTTTCAGCTCGATAAAGAAGTGGGCCAGTTTTTATTCTCTCCAGTGATTCGTCCTGCCGATAAAATCGCAGCGCTCGACAAGCTGGTCAACTCCCTGCCGATCTCTGCGGCGTTAAAGAGCTTTATCCTGTTGCTTGGCAAAAAAAATCGTCTTGGGATTTTTAAAGAAATTTTGACGGCCTATCAGCAAATTACGGACGAAGCTCATGGCGTCACTCGCGGCACTGTTCGCTCGGCGACGGTTCTGGCTCCGGAAGAGCGCGCGCGAATTGAAACTTTGGTTGGCCGCGCAACTAAGAAGCAAGTGATTCTGACCTACAAAGAAGACCCTGCCCTTTTGGGTGGATTGGTTGCGGAGGTCGGCAGCTTTACTTTTGACGACTCATTGATTTCGCATTTAAAGAGAATAAACGAGCAACTAACTAGGAGTGTCCAGTAACATGGAAACCAACATTCGCGCCGACGAAATTAGTCGGGTATTGAAAGAGCAAATCAAGAATTACAACAAAGCCATCGAAGTTGCCGAAACCGGCAGCGTCTTGTCGGTGGGCGACGGCGTGGCCCGAGTTTACGGACTCGAAAAGGTAATGGCCGGAGAACTTGTAGAGTTCCCCAATCAGATCACCGGAATGGTTTTGAATTTGGAGGCCGACTCAGTCGGTGTGGTTATTTTCGGAGATGATCGTGACATTCGCGAAGGCGACACGGTTAAGCGTACGAAAAAAATCGTGCAAGTGCCGGTTGGCGAAGCACTTCTTGGTCGGGTTGTTGACGTTATGGGCGCGCCGATCGATGGTCGCGGCCCGATTGTGTCTCAGCATACGCGTTTGGTGGAAATCAAAGCGCCTGGGATTCTAGCTCGTAAATCTGTTCATGAGCCCATGCAGACGGGAATTAAATCGATCGATGCGATGATTCCGATTGGTCGCGGTCAGCGGGAGTTGATCATTGGCGATCGTCAGACTGGAAAAACGGCGATCGCGATCGACACCATCATCAATCAAAAAGGTCAGAACGTTCAGTGCTTTTATGTGGCGATTGGACAAAAAAAATCGACAGTTGCCCAGGTGGTTGAAAAACTGCGCAATGCAGGTGCGATGGAGTATACGACGGTCATTTCGGCGAGTGCCTCTGAGCCCGCGCCGCTACAATTCTTGGCCCCCTACTCGGGTTGCACGATGGCCGAGTACTTCCGTGACTCTGGCCGACATGCACTTATTATTTATGATGATTTAACTAAGCACGCTCAGGCATATCGCCAGCTGTCCTTACTCTTGCGTCGCCCTCCTGGTCGCGAAGCTTATCCTGGCGACGTATTTTAT
>JAYVPG010000027.1:0-33211 GCA_043757545.1 Pseudobdellovibrionaceae bacterium | reverse complement strand
AGCAATACTACGTCGAAGAAGTGGACACCAAAAAATTAATCTACGGCGGCATCAAAGGGATGTTGCGCGAACTCGATCCGCACACCAACTTTCTGCCTCCAGATATTTACAAAGAGTTTGAAACGGAGACGAGCGGAGAGTTCGGCGGTATCGGCATCGAGATCACCGTTCAAAATGGAATTCTCACGGTCATTTCTCCCATCGAAGATACGCCGGCATGGAAAGCCGGGATCAAAGCCGGAGACAAAATTACCGACATCGATGGTGAGTCGACCAAAGGATTTAGCTTAGTCGAAGCTGCCCAGCGCCTGAAGGGCAAAAAGGGCCAAAAAATCAAAATGGGAATCTTCCGTGAAGGCTTTGATCGTCCCAAAGATTTCGTTATCGAGCGTGGCACCGTAAAAATTAAATCCGTGAAATATCTCGATCTCGAAGACGGCTACGCCTATGTGCGCATCACGAGCTTCATCGAAAATACAGCGCAGGATTTAGAAAAAGTGCTCAAGGCGCATGAGAAGAAGTACAAACAGATCCGCGGTTTGATTATCGATCTACGTCACAATCCCGGCGGACTACTGGATCAAGCGATTCAAGTGAGCGATTTGTTTCTTGAGCAGGGCGTGATTGTCAGCACGATGGGCCGCAATCAAAAGGAGAAGGAAGTCGTTTATGCCAAAAAGGGTGGAACATTGGCAAACTTCCCTTTGATTGTGCTGTTGGATGAATATTCAGCAAGTGCTTCGGAAATTGTCGGCGGTGCTTTGCAGGACAATAAGCGAGCGCTGATTATGGGCCATCGCTCGTTCGGAAAAGGCTCTGTGCAATCAGTTGTCAAACTTGGTGATGGCTCCGGCCTTAAGCTGACTGTGGGTCGCTACTACACTCCCAGTGGCCGCAGCATTCAAGCATACGGGATTGTTCCGGACATTGAGCTTGAGGATTTAGCCCCGGATCTTCTCGATCAAGCCCGCGTGAAACACGATATTTATCGTGAAAAAGACATGCACGGACATTTGATCGGCGATAGTGAAGAGGGCGAAGACAGTGCCGGTCCCGCCGCAGTTTCACATGCCCAGAAAGTGACTGATAAGGAGAAGAAAGACGCGAAGAAAAAATCCTCGCCAAAGAAAGTTCAGTACTGGTGGACCGAGAGTCAAACCAAGCCTGAGAAAGAGCTTTCAGTTAAAGATAAAATGTTGAAAGACGATTTCCAAGCGCAGCAAGCCTACAACTATCTTAAAGCTTGGTATGTGATCGAAGATCAAAAGAAGAATCCGACTCCGGCGCCCACGAAAACTCAGTAGGCGCTCAAAGAGTCGAAAAAACTTACTGGGGATAAACTAGAAATCCCTGGTAAGGACGGCCATTCACGAATTGAGTTCCGCGCAAGCTCTCTACACCATAGGGTCCATAAAAGAATCGTCCCGATTGTGGGGGCGCGCCTTGTAAGCGATAGCGCACGCCGGTCTCGTCACAGAACCCGTCTCCGTAAACAACCCAGCCGCGATAATTAGAAATCACATCGACGGTGTTGTAGCCGGTGCGTTCAAAGGTAATGGTGAGCGGGCCGCCGCCGAATTGAAACGAACCTTCATAGGTCATATTGCATTGGTCATCGCTCGGGCGCTGACCATATCCACCACCCGCAAAAGCGAGACTTGAGAACAAGCTCAAAATTAAAACTGCCAATAGTTTCATAAACCCCCCGTTTGAAGATGTGTCTGCAGCTTAGCAATAGATCGCGGGGGCGACGCAACCGAAAATCCGCTAGGTATATCGCAAGCGCCTCAAATTTCGGATTCTTTTGGCAACTTCTCTTTCGCGACTTCAGTGACTTTGGCTTTTTCGACCAAATAGTTGACCACTTTTTCCTCAGTCACCTGAAAAGCAAGGCGGCCGCGGCGCTCCGGTTTTGCGTAGAACTCATTCAAGCGCGCCATCTCGATTCCAGATGTGCGACCGTATTCCAAGATCTTCTGATCGATCTCTTCGGCTTTCGCGCGCAGGCCGAGTTTGTCCGCTAAGGTGTCGAGTAAGAATGTGGATTTGACCATGAACTTTGCAGAGTCTTCGAATTCGCGTTCCCATTTCTTTTTGTACTCTTCAAACTCACCCTCAGGCAGGCCTTGCTGCTTCATGCGGCCTTTAAAATCCTCGATCAGCGCTTCTTTTTGTTGCGCCACCAGACTCTCTGGAGCTTCGACAGGGTTTGCCTCAACCAACGCTTTGACCACGCGATTTTTCATCTCTTCTTGAATGCGCTTGATTTCACCTTCTTCAATGTCTTTGCGAATCTGAGTTTTCAGCGCATCGAGGGAAGCAAAGTCGCCCACCTTTTTTGCCAATTCATCATTCAGCTCGGGCAGAGATTTCGTTTTGATACCGGTGAGTTTGACGTCGAATGCGACGGGCGCACCGCTCAAACTTTTCTCATGATAGCCCTCAGGAAATTTTAAATTCAAATTGCGATTGTCGCCAATCTTCATCCCGAGCAAACCTTCTTCAAAACCATCAATGAATTGCTTTGCGCCGATTTCTAACTCATGCCCCTCGGCCGAGCCGTTGGGAAGCGGCTCGCCATTCACTTTACCCACAAAGTTAACCACAGCCACATCGCCCATGCTCACGGCGCGGTCTTCAAAAACCGTCGTCAATTCGGCTTGGCCGGTGCGAATGTTTTCTAAAATTTCATTGATACGTGTTTCTGGAATCTCTAACTTTTCTTTCAACACGGCGAGGTTTTCAAATTGCTTCACATTGACCTCGGGACGGATTTCGAACTCAGCAGTAAAAGTAAAAATTTTGTCTTCCTGAATCGGTTCAAACGCGACTTTGGGATGACCAACGGGTTCCATTTTATTTTCTTCAAGCGCCGTCTGGTAACCGATGTTGATCAGATCGTTCACCACGTCGCTCTTCACTTGATCCCCGTAAATCGACTTGATCGTGGCGATCGGCGCCTTACCTTGGCGAAAGCCCTTTATGTTGGCCTTTTTTTGGATTGCCTTATAAACTTTGTCGAATGCTTGCTGAACCTTTTCGGTGGGGACTACAACAGTGAGTTTGCGAGACAAACCTGCAAGTTTATCGACAGTCGATTTCATAAGTACTCCTTTGAATTCACGACTGATTTACCCTTTATGCCGCGGTTTGCCAACTGCTAAGCGGCCGATGTGTTGCGGCGCACGAGGTCACGAGTGATTCACCTGATTTCGGGCAAGGGTGGCGTCGGGAAATCCTCTGTGGCGGCAGCTTTGGCGTGGAACCTTGCCGGAAGAGGCCGCAAAACTCTATTGGTTGAACTGGGCGAGCGCAGTTACTTTCGCCATGTGTTTCAGGGCGAGATCAGTACCCATCCGCTCCCAATCACCACCCATTTGAGTGTCGTGCGATGGGAGGGTGAGGCCTGTCTGCGTGAATATTTACATCATCTTTTGAAAATTGAACGCGTCGTAAAGCTTTTCTTCGACAATAAAGTCATGAAGTCTCTGATTCACGCGGCGCCGGCACTCCGCGAACTCGCCTTGCTCGGCAAAATCACCAGCGGTTCGCGGCGTATGGGCCCGTCTCTTCCTTATGACGATCTAGTCGTCGACACCTATTCGACAGGTCATTTCCGCGCGCTTTGGCGGGCGCCGGTCGGACTTGGCGAGGCCATCCCGTTTGGTCCGATGGGTGAGCAGTCGCGCGCGATCGTCCGAGTTCTTAAAGATCCCAAGCTCACCCGTTTTTATGTCGTGATGATTCCCGAAGATCTTCCGGTGACTGAAGGGCTCGAGCTCACGCGCGACATTCAGTTCGAGATGGAACAAAGTCCGCATCTCATTCTCAATCGCTGGCTCGAATGTCCCGTGCGGCTTGAACGCTTGAGCGAATACAGCGGCCATGATTTTGCCGATTACTTGACGATCCTTTTGCAGCGGCAACAAGAGATGAAGACGCGACTCGAGGTGCGCGGCCTTAACCTTGAAGTCTTGCCTTGGCTTTTTGCTGACGATGTCGCGGAGAAGGTTCGCCAGCTATCGACCCACTTAAACGGGGTTCAAGTATGATTGAGATGTTGAAATCCCATCGCGTATTGATATGTGCGGGAACGGGTGGCGTTGGCAAAACCTCTATGGCGGCTAGTCTTGGCGTGCTCGCGGCAGAAAATGGTTTGCGCACTTTGGTTTTGACGATTGATCCGGCTCAGCGTTTGGCGCAGGCCTTGGGAATTGAATCCAACCCAGGCGAAGATGTTGCGGTCAAAGGAGTTGCGGGTCTGCATGCCTCGATGATCGATCCACGTCGTGAATTCGATCAGTTTGTACTCGGCTCTGTCACTACGGGAATCGCCAAAGAGCTCTTTAACAATCGCTTGTACCAACAACTGGTCTCCAATCTCAATGGCAGTCAGGAGTTCACTTCGCTGGTGCGTCTGCTCACGGCGGCGCGCTCCAAAGATTACGATCTTATTATCCTGGATACTCCGCCGACGCAAAATGCCGTCGACTTTCTGAAGGCACCGGAGAGGCTCTACGCGCTCTTTCAAGATTCAGTAATTGGTTGGTTCTCGGAGGCGGGGAATGAGCAGAGTTTTGTTCGCCGCACGCTCAATCGTGGCACGCGCATGGTGACCTCGGCACTCGAGTCCGTGACGGGAAGTGTTTTTATTCATGAGCTTAAAGATTTTTTCAGTCACATTTACCATTTGCAGGGAAAAGTCGCGGCGATCAGTCGCGACGTGAATGTCCTGCTGCACGCAAAGACCACCGGATTTATTTTGGTCACCGGATTTGACGAAACTAAACTCAAAGAGGCGCTCGAGTTTCAACATGACTTGAGCGCAGAAAAACTGCATTTGTGTGGCGTCATAGTTAATCGTTGGTTTCCCGAATGGAGTGAATCGGTGAGTCGTTGGCCGACCCATTGGGACACCGATCCTGAGTTTATTAAATTAAAAGAATTTTATGCGCAGTTCGCTGAATTCTTTAAGCATCGGCAGGTGACCTACGATCGCTTTGAGACTCAGTTGGGCGGCGCTGTGCCAGTGATTAAACTTCCAGATTTTAAAAATACCGTACAAGGTATTGAAGACTTGAAGCAAGTGGCAGACACTATCAAGGACAAATGGAGACTGACCAAATGAAAAACATCGCAATCGTCGTTTTAGCGTTCAGTTTTTTTGCCTGTGCTACGAAACCTAAGCGTGTCGGCTCCGAACCCGAAACTGCGTCGAGTGAATTTGAGCAGGGCCTTCGGGCGCTTGAGGCCGAAGACTATGAGTCGGCAGCAACCATTTTTGACCGTTTGTTGGTCGAGAAGCCAGCGTCTGAGCTCGACTTAGTCGCGATTTATAATTCAGGCGCGGCTTATGAGGGTTTGACCAAGTGCAAAGTGGCGGCTGAGCGTTATCGCCAAGTGGTGCGCAGCTCGGCTGGAAAATTCACGCGCATCGAAGGCGAAGCACTATTCCGTCTAAGTGTGATGTACGGTTGCTTGGGACAAGACACGAAAGAAATCACCGCGCTACTCGACGCACGTAAACGTGGAAAAGATTTGCCGCCCGAGATTGTTGACGCGGAAATTCCGGCACGCTTGGCTGCAGCCTATGCACGAATTGGCAATCGGACTAAGGCTCTGCAGTTTTTTACTCAGGCGAGCCGCGGGTTAAAGGGTGTCGTAAAACCCCGCGACGGGAGAAAGGTTCAAACCGAGCGGGTTGCCCGAACTTTATTTTTAATGGGCTCGTTGAGTCCAAATCAGCGACGTGGCGAAGTCGATCCGGAAACATTTCTGCAATCGATCGCTATGCAGCAGCCGTATCTCTTGCAGGCGATGGAAATGGATCATCCGGTCTGGTCGGGCAAAGCGAGCGATGATTTGCAAAACGCCTATGACAATGTTTGGAAATTCAAAATTGAAGATCCAAATAAGCGTCGCGAATTTTACACACGTGCGGTTCAAACCATCAATGAGCTGCGTAAAATCCGTATGCCTCGCCCCGAGCCGCGTATCGATGCGGTATTTGCCATGCTCGACAAAACCGAATCTCGTTTACAAACTGAGTTGAGCCAGGTGGCAGAACAGAATCGCCTGACCCCTGAGGCTGAAAGACGTCAGGGATTAAAGCGCACTGGTCGTTTGGTGAATCCAGAGCCAGAGGCATCACCCGATGGCGCCAAGAAAAAGAAACCCATTCGCAAATGAGCCGCACCAGCTCGCGTCACCAGGATTTTAAATCCGGCGTGACCTTTTGGTTTCAGGGTTGGCGATTTCTTTTCGCCAATCGCAGCTTGCTGACAGTCGCGATTATTCCGTTTTTAATTTCACTCTCGTTCACCGTGCTCTTGATTGGCGTTTTGTGGAAGTACTTGCCACTGTGGGTGCAGAATCTAATCAACACTTGGATCGGCCTATCGGCGGGACTTTGGCACGATTTTCTATACTATCCGCTGGTGGTGGGTGGCGGCATATTGGTTTTTATTTCGTCGATCTATGTGATGTATATCGTGCAGATGGTGGTCGCGGTTCCGTTCTATACCTTGCTCGCGGATCGGACTCTCTGGCGGCTTGCGAAGAAACCCGAAGAGTCGAAAGCGTGGAAAAAATGGGCACGCAAAACGCTAAGCATGATCAAAGCCAGTCTACTCAAAGCGGCGCTACTACTCTCGATTGGAATTATTTTATTTATGTTTTCATTTTTGCCTGTACTGAACATATTTGCGCTTTGGGGTGCACTGCTAATTCTCGGCTTTGATTGCATGGACTATTCATTTGAGGCCATGGGCTTTGGTTTCCGGCGGCGTTTAGCCTATTTATTCCGCGAGTGGGCGCAGTGGTCGGGGATGGCGGTGGGCCTCGCGTTGACATTGTTGATACCCGGACTTACTCTCCTAGTGCTTCCGGGGGCCGTGGTTGGTGCGGCTTTAATCTTAAAGAAGCCATCGGAGAGATAAAATGAATCACGAAATTCTCCATCGTAAAATCGTCGAAAACTGCGATAAAATGGGCGCCTGGTTCCGCTCGCACAATCAAGCGCTCAGCTTTCCCATATACTCCAGCTTCGATATTCGGGACGCCGGCTATAAGATCGGACCAGTGGATGCCAATATTTTTCCTGCCGGGTTTAATAATATTTGTAATGTCGATCGCGAAAATTCCATGGAGATCGCAAAGGTATTTTTAGATAGTCATTACGGACCGACCACCAAGAAACTCGTTTTACTCACTGAAGAGCATACGCAAAATCCCTATTACTGGGACAATGTGGTCGCCCTGCGCACTATTCTTGAAGGTGCTGGCCGCGAAGTGAAGCTGGCGATTCCGCGTCCGCTGTCCGCGCCACTTTCGGTCACCAGCGCCTCTGGGACTCAAGTGCAAGTGCACTCCGCATTGCGCTCGGGCGGTGGAGTCGAAATCGAAGGATTCAAACCCGATCTAATTATTAGCAACAACGATTTCAGCACAGAGTATGAGGAGTGGAGTAAGGGCCTTACCACGCCGATGAATCCTCCCTATGAACTCGGCTGGTACCGTCGCCGCAAAGATCGTTTCTTCAAGGTGTACAATCAGCTCGCCGGCGAATTTTGCGAAATGTTGAAAGTTGATCCCTGGCTGCTGCAAGTCGAAACCGAAGTCTTCTCGCATTTCGACGTCGAAAGCGAAGAGAGTCGCGACCTACTCGCCGCGCAGGCACAGAAACTCTTTGATCGCTTGAAGAAAAACTACGCTGCTCATGGTATCGAGCGCGAGCCGTTTCTTTATGTGAAAAACAATGCCGGCACCTATGGCCTTGGCGTGATTCAAGTGAAGCACCCGGACGAAATCAAGACGTGGAATAATAAATCGCGCAAAAAAATGAAAGCCGCAAAAGGTGGCCGCGAAATTACAGAAGTGATTATTCAAGAGGGCGTTCCCACAACGGTTCAAGCCGAGGGCGGCCGCACGGCTGAGCCAGTGATGTACATGATCGGTTGCCAACTCGCGGGTGGATTTTTGCGCGCGCACGGCGAAAAAGATGACGAGCAGAGCTTGAATTCTCCAGGTGCCGTATTCCAACGCCTATGCATTGCCGACTTAAGCGTGAAGCTTGAGGGCTGTCCCATGGAAAACGCTTACGGCTGGGTGGCGAAGCTGGCATTTCTTTCTGTTGCGAAAGAGGCCAAAGAGTTGGGCGTTGAATTTAAAAATTATAAGTTCGAAGGCCCCTGTTCCTAGGTCATACCCCAGACTTAGATCTGGGACCTGCGTGTATCTTAAAGGGACGTCATAAATTCGCCGATAATAAGGAATATGCGTCTACCGTTTTCCATAGTGCCCGCATTCTTTGTGTTCTGTTTGTGCATGGGGTTTTACCTCAATGAACGCGCATGGAACGGCCAAGTTTACGTTTATGTCGGCGAGGAACGCGCGCCGTCGGCGGTGCGCACGCTCAACGACTACTCCAGCATCGAACGCAAAACACTTTATCGCTCGGCCCACACTCAGCTGCTCGCCAACGCCGAAGTTTTTAGAGAGTCTGGAAGAATCGGTATTCAATTGGGACATCCCTTGCTCAGTCGCAAATCCGGCGGCAAAGAGTTCGGCTGCCAGGTGCAAGATCACAGTGGTGTTTTTGATCATATCGAAATTGTTTTTATTGGAACGGGAATTTCGGAGGGCGATCACCCCGCACGCATGATCGTCGACAGCCGCTGTCACTCGCTAAAGAATCTCAATCTGCTCGAGACGGTATGGATTCCCATGCAAGACATCGTCAACTCCGAACCTAAAGATCAAGAGATGCAGGTCTTCGGTGACGACCCCATCATGGTTCGTCTGGAAGAAATCCCAAGCCAATGGCCCGAGAGTTGGACGTTATGGACGATTCGTCTGTACAGCGAAAACAATCCCGATGAGTCATTGGCACTCGATACTCCACTACTCAAGCAAGCCCGTCCCAAGCTGCTCTCGTTCGATTGGAAAGCTGAATAGATAGCCAACGCCGTCACTTCAAAGTGACGGCGCTCGCATACCCTTAGAAGGTCATATTGAGGGCAATATCGTAGGTATTGATCGGCCTGGTAACAATAATCGAATTAAACAGACCGTCTTTATGATGGATATCTACCGGTGCCGACTGGCCCCATGCCGCCTTCACTACAAAGTTATTACCGATATATCGGTTTAACCCAAGCGTATAGGAGCGGTGCGCGCCATCGATGATTCCGATAAACTTTTTATCATCAACCAGGGCGTAGGTGAAGTGCGCCAGATAGTTGCGGTTTAGGAAGTAATATCCAGGAGTCACGTAATAGGAATTGCACTCCGCAAAGGTCAATTTATTACTCGAAACCGAATCCCAGTTCGGATAATTTTGTGACGTGGTTTTACCGGCCGTAAGCTTTCCGTACTCCGCCCATAGGAAAAAATAGCCATCATATTGCACGCCCACAGAGGCGAACTGCATATTAGCGGTATCCATGGGCGTTGGATTAATTGTTTGCGCTTGGCGGTTTTTGGCCGGATCGCCAAATGAGTCAGTGCCATTTGCAGGAGTTAAATCCCAATAGGTATGATTCTTCACGTCGGTACGCGACCAAGAACCTTTAATCTGCCAATTGCGGCCAAAATAACGAGCAGAAAGTCCCGCAAAGTCACGTAGGTCGCCTTCAATTTCGATACGCTTTTCCTTAACTGCTATTTTACCCTCTCCTCCAAAAGCCTCGAGCTCGACAAAATTGCGACCGACCGGAATGGTTTTAATAAGGCTTAAGCCGTTATAGGAGAAAACATCAAAGGGCGCTTCGTAGAATTCCTCGGGTGGTCTCGCCCATGGCTGTAGGGACTTAACATCCAGGTAATCGGAGATTAACCAAATGGGCGCGCGAAGTTTCCCGGCCCGAACGCGCCACGTATCATTGATCTGGTACGTTATATTGCCCGTATCCAGTCGTAGAGTGGGGTTGGCTTCGCGGCCGCGAATCACGGTGATGGCATTAAACGACAGGCGATCCGAAAATCGACTCGAGAAATTGAGACCAAAAACGTCGAGTTTGTCGGAGGAAGGGTCTTTCGTAATTCCCGAATTGTAAATCACCTTGCTATCATCAATCCATGATAGGCCGGTCGACATAAATCCGTTGACCTCAATTCCTCCGACGGCGGCTGATACTCGCCCGCTAAAGACAAGCATAAGTCCGACCACAGAAAGATACATTTTGTTGCGCATCACAGTTTCCTCCACTAGCTAACGACTTTTAGGCGTGCATGCAGGTTACTGAACTGCATTAAGAGCGCAAGAAAAAACGGGGTTTAAAAAATAATTTGTTTTAATCGGATCTACACCCTAGTGTTTTAGTGCTGAGCGAATATTAAATTAACAAGAGGTGCGACTATGTTTAGAGCTCTAAAAAATATTTCACTGTACCTAGTAATGGTCGCAGTTTTGGCTCCTGCAGTGGCACTTTGCGCCGATTTTAAAGTGGTGGCATCAAGCGACTTTAAATACAGTCAGATTTCCAGGGCCGAGCTTAGGGACCTATATTTAGGAACCATTAAGCGAATTGAAAATGGAGTCGTCGTAGAGACGACTAAAGGTCCGCTTGACTCAAAGCACATGGAAAAATTCTTAAGTGAGGTTATGGAAATGTCCTCGCGGGACTTTGTTAACCACTGGCGAGTAAAGCTCTTCTCGAGCCGCGGTATGCCGCCAAAAACCCTAGAATCCGATGAGCAAGTGATATTCTATCTTCACGTCACACCTCAGTCTCTGGGCATCGTCAGTTCCGGGGCCGATATTGGTAGTTTAAAAGTTGTGACGCTAGTCGATTAGGTTGCCTGATCACCTTCAGCGTCGAAGGTGATCGGTTTTTCGACTTAAACCTTAGAAACTCTCCGCGAGCTCGACAAATGTGCGCAGAATCACGCCCGAAGCGCTCTTCTTGGGGTGATACGGCAATCGTGAATTCACGTTCCACGCAGTCCCGGCAATATCGAAATGTGCCCACGGGATTTCGGGACTTACGAACTCTTCAAGAAACGCCGCTGCAGTCGAGCTCCCAGCCATGCGGCCGCCAGAGATATTACAAAGGTCCGCATGCGTGCCCTTCATATCATCAACATGAAAATCGTCGAGCGGCATCGGCCACACCCATTCGCCAGTGACGTCACTGGCGGCTTGAATACGTTTCATCAGCTTTGCATCGCGGGTGAAAACTCCAGTGTAGGTGTTGCCAAGCGCAATCAAAATCGCGCCGGTCAAAGTGGCAGCATCAAAAATCGCTGCGGGCTTTTGCTCGCTCGCGTACGCCAATGCATCGCCCAAGATCAGGCGGCCTTCCGCATCGGTGTTAAACACTTCAACAGACTTACCGTTGCGTGCAAAATATACGTCGCCCGGTTTGATCGCGCTCGGACCGACCAGGTTTTCCGTCGACGGCACAAGGCCGATGACATTTACTTTGGCTTTCATCTTTGCAAGCGCGAGCATCGTGCCGATCACGGCCGCGCCCCCGCACATGTCGTATTTCATTTCTTCCATCGCCTGAGACGGCTTGATGCTAATGCCGCCGCAATCAAAAGTCAGACCTTTGCCGACAAAGCAGACCGGAGCCTTGCCTGCACCAGCGCCCTTGTATTCCATGATAATAAAACGCGGCTCTTGATCGCTGCCCAACGAAACTGACAGCAGGCCTCCAAAATTTTCTTTCTTAATACGTGCGCGATCCCAAACTGTAACTTTCAGACCAGTGCCTTTTGCGGCCTTCACGGTTTCGTCCGCCAAAATCGTGGGAGTCATAAAATTTCCCGGATTATCAGCCAGGCGACGAACGAAGTTTTGACAATCGACTAAAATTTCAGCTTTCTTCATCGCCTTTTGCATAGCTGCTGACGGAGCGCTGGAGGTGAGCAGAGTGATTTGCTCAAGTTTCGCCTTGGCGGTTTCTTTCTTGCCGTCCTTTTTGCCCGCTTTATCTTTCCCCTTCGTTTTCAAATCGTCGAAATCGTAGTCGGCGAGTCCAACGCCCTCATACGCCGCTTGTGCGACAGACGCCGAGTCGCGAACGAACTTAAACAGTGAGTCGCCTAAGAATGCAGCAGATGTGACCTTGTGATTTTTCAGTAAATTAAACGCGATCGCGGTCGAAGCGCGAATCGATTCCGCACTCACTTTCGAACTCTCGCCTAGACCCATCAGCATAACGTTTTTGTAACCATCCACTGAGCAATCGCGGAAAAATACCGATTCTTTGCGATCACCCGCAAAGCTCGCGTCCGTTACCGCAGAATCGACTAGACTTTGCAGCCCAGTACTGACTTTAGTCGAGACAGGTTTTCCAGACTTTTTATCTTTCGCAAGAAAGACGACCAAGGTGGAGAGGTCAGAGGCGCGGCCCTTTTGTAGAATCAGTTTCATTTTGTTTTCCTTCAAATGGATGGCGTCGATTACGCACAGCGGAAATATTACGAAGGCGAACTCGACTTGAGGCTGGTTCTAGCACAGCGTATCAGTCGAATAAAGGGATTTCAGATCGCTCCAGTTTCAAAGGATTTAACCCGAGAAGTCCTTGTCAGAACGAAATTAAGTTCCATATTGAGGTATGGGCCTCAAAAGCGGGAGTACAACAGTGAATATGAATCTCGTCCCGATCGTCATCGAACAGACCGCGCGCGGTGAGCGCAGCTACGATATCTACTCGCGGCTGCTCAAGGAGCGCATCATTTTGCTGGGCACGCCCATCAACGACGATGTGGCCAATAGCGTAATTGCGCAGATGTTTTTCCTCGAGATGGAAAACCCGGACCGTGAAATCCACATTTACATCAATTCGCCGGGTGGCAGTGTTTCGGCCGGCCTTGCGATCTACGACATTATGCAATTCGTAAAGTGCGAAGTGAGCACCTACTGCATCGGAATGGCCGCCAGCATGGGCTCGCTCTTGCTCCAAGCAGGCACTAAGGGGAAGCGACACATCCTTCCGCATTCGAAAACCATGATCCATCAACCGCTGATTTCGGGTGGGGGATTATCGGGTCAGGTGAGTGATATTGAAATTCATGCCAAAGAAATGGTCGCCACTAAGCGCAAACTCACAGAAATCTATGTAAAACATACGGGTCGTGATTTTGACTTCCTTACGGCAGCTATGGACCGTGATAGATATTTAACTGCGGAAGAGTCCATCGAGTTTGGCCTTGTGGATCACCTAGTCGAGAAGCGCAAGATCTTAACGAAGGAAGATAAGAAATGAACAAAGAGAAAAGCAACTACGGAACTCTCTGCTGTAGTTTCTGCGGAAAGAGCCAAAAAGAAGTTAAGAAGCTCATCGCAGGCCCAGGTGTTTATATTTGCGACGAATGTATCGAGCTGTGCAATGACATCATCGCCGAAGAGCGCGACCGCGAAGAGAGTGGCAAAGTTCAACTCTCGGTGCCGAAGCCAGTCGATATCAAAGCCTTCCTTGATGACTATGTAATTGGCCAAGAAAAAGCGAAGAAGACTCTGTCTGTCGCTGTTCACAACCATTACAAGCGCATCAATTTCATGAAGGGCGGCCGCAGTAAGAAAGAAGACGTTGAGATTTCAAAGTCCAACATCTTGCTCATCGGTCCCACCGGTTCGGGCAAAACTTTGCTTGCACAAACGATTGCTAAGATTTTAAATGTTCCCTTCGCCATGGCCGATGCAACGGCGCTGACTGAAGCCGGTTACGTGGGTGAAGACGTTGAGAATGTGGTTTTGAATTTGCTGCAGGCCGCGGACTATGACATCGAAAAATGTCAAAAGGGCGTGATCTACATCGATGAGATCGACAAGATTTCACGCAAGAGCGAAAATCCGTCGATCACGCGCGATGTGAGCGGTGAAGGCGTTCAACAAGCCTTGTTAAAAATTCTTGAGGGTACGGTTGCAAATCTTCCGCCCAAAGGTGGACGTAAGCATCCGCAGCAGGAATTTATTCAGATCGACACGACCAACATCCTGTTTATCGTGGGTGGAGCCTTCGTCGGCCTTGATAAAGTCATTGAGAATCGTATCTCCAGCCGCTCAATGGGTATCGCTGCCGACATCAAAACCAAAGAAGACAAGCGCAACACTGTCGAGAACAGCTTGCAAAAGGTTGAGCCTGACGATTTGGTGCGCTTTGGTTTGATTCCGGAGTTCATTGGTCGCTTGCCCTCGATCGCGGTCCTAGACCCGCTCGATGAAGCCGCGCTGATCGACATCTTAATGAAGCCGAAAAACGCGCTGACCAAGCAGTATCAAAAGCTATTTAGCTATGAGAACGTCGATTTGAAATTCGAAGATGCAGCACTTAAGGCCATCGCTCAAGAGGCGATCAAGCGCAACACAGGTGCGCGTGGACTGCGTGGCGTGATCGAGAGCGCGATGCTCGACATCATGTTTGAAATTCCCTCTGCTCCGAATGTCAAAGAGGTCGTGATCACTGAAGAGGTCATCACCAAGCACGCTCGACCGCAGGTGGTATTAGGTCGCGAGACGAAAGCGACGGAAACTAAGCCCAGTGGAAGTTCTGCCGAATCTGCATAGTTGAAAACCGGTTAATAAAATAACCGGTTTTATCACTGCCCAAGGCGCCAACGCGTTATTCTTTTGTGAACTATAAATACTTAATTCTCTAGACCGACCAAAGCGGCTTTGACGTCGGCTCAAAATGCCTTCAGACTGAATCTAAGACTACGCATTCCACTGAGGTTTGCGGCAGGTCCTTTCAAGAGGAGAGCGGAATATGAGCACACCGGCGAGTTCTTCAGGGGTTCAAAAGCTACCTTTGCTTCCGTTACGTGACTTGATCATCTTCCCGCACATGATGATGCCGTTGTTTGTTGGCCGCGAAAAGAGCATCAACGCTCTGGAAGAGGCGATGAGCAAGCAGACCGACATCGTGCTTGCCGCCCAACGTGATGCGAAGACTAATAGCCCAGAGCCCAAGGATATTTATTCTGTGGGAACTGTCGGCACCATTATCCAGCTTCTTCGTCTGCCGGATGGCACCGTAAAAGTTTTGGTTGAGGGTAAGCGCCGCGTTCGCATCAAAGATTTTTTGCAAACCGACGGCTTCTTTATGGTCGATTGCGAAGACATCAGTGAAACCATAGCCAATGAAACCGAAGCCAAAGCGCTGGTTCGCTCGGTGAAGTCGACTTTTGAAACTTATGTGAAATTGAATAAGCGCATTCCACCAGAAATTCTGATGCGCGTTTCAACGATCGAAGATATTGGCGAGCTCGCCGACATCATCGTCGCGCAACTCAATCTGAAACTTGAAGACAAACAAAAAATTCTCGAGATCTTTGATCCCGGGACACGTTTGGAAGAGCTGCTCAATCTTATGACCAGCGAAATCGAAATTCTTGAAGTCGAGAAAAAGATTCGCAGTCGCGTGAAGAAGCAGATGGAGAAATCGCAGAAAGAGTACTACCTCAACGAACAAATGCAGGCGATCCAAAAAGAGCTGGGCGAGAAAGACGATTACCAAGCTGAGCTGCAGGAGCTCGAAGACCGTGCGTCCAAGAAAAAATGGACCAAAGAGGCTGGCGAGCGCGTGCGCAAAGAAGTCAAAAAATTAAAAATGATGTCGCCGATGTCGGCAGAGGCCACTGTTGTACGCAACTACATTGAGTGGATGCTCGATCTACCGTGGAGAGACTACGCCGAAGAAAAACATGACATCAATGAAGCCGAGCGCATTCTCGATGAAGATCACTATGGTTTGGAAAAAGTAAAAGAGCGCATTCTCGAGCATCTTGCGGTGCAGGCGCTTACCGATAAACTGCGTGGGCCAATTCTATGTTTGGTCGGCCCTCCCGGTGTCGGTAAGACGTCGCTCGCGCGCTCAGTGGCGCGTGCGTTGAATCGTCCCTTCACCCGCATCTCACTCGGCGGCGTGCGTGATGAGGCTGAAATTCGCGGTCATAGAAAAACGTATGTCGGCGCGATGCCTGGTAAGATCATTCAAGGATTGCGCAAAGTGGACAAAGGCAATCCGCTGATCTTGCTCGATGAAGTCGATAAAATGAGCATGGATTTCCGCGGCGACCCGAGCTCGGCGTTACTCGAAGTTTTGGATCCGGAGCAAAACAACACGTTCCAAGATCATTACTTAGAAGTAGACTACGATCTTTCGCCGGTTCTATTTTTCACCACGGCGAATTCACTGCATCCAATCCCGCGCCCGCTGCTCGATCGGATGGAGATCATTCAGCTCGAGGGTTACACCGAGACTGAAAAGTTCAACATTGCGAAAAAATACTTGGTGCCTAAGCAAATTGAGATGCACGGACTCAAGGATCGCAAAGTGACCTTCAATGATCCCTCGCTCAAAGAAATTATTCGCTCTTACACGCGTGAGGCGGGTGTGCGAAATCTTGAGCGTCAGATCGCGACGGTTTGTCGTAAAACGGCGAAAGAGATCGTGCGCGATGACATGAAGGCGGCGCATGCTTCGAAAAAGAACGGCAAGTCCAACGTCACTCACGGCATCACTCCTAAAAAAGTGACCGAGTACTTGGGTGCAAATAAATTCAAATTCGGTAAAATCGAAGGCCAGAATGAAATCGGCCTTACCAACGGTATGGCGTGGACCGAAGTTGGCGGAGATCTGCTGGTGGTCGAAGTCTCGGTCGTTCCCGGCAAGGGCAAGTTCACCGTAACTGGCCAGCTCGGTGATGTGATGAAGGAGTCTTGCTCGGCGGCCATGAGCTACGTCCGCTCACGCGGCCCGCTCTTTGGGGTGGATAAAGAGTTCTTTGCCAACTCCGACGTGCATATTCACGTTCCCGAAGGCGCGATCCCGAAGGACGGACCCTCCGCAGGCATTGCGATCACCACCAGCATCGTTTCAGCGATGATGCGTGTCCCGGTGAAGCGCAATGTGGCGATGACCGGCGAGGTCACGCTGCGTGGCCGAGTGCTCGGCATCGGCGGCCTGAAAGAGAAAGTCATGGCCGCCCATCGCGGGGGAATTCGTATGATTATCTGCCCGAAAGAGAACGAGCGCGACCTTAAGGAAATTCCAAAAGAGATCATGAAAGATCTAAAAATCGTGCTCGTCGATCACGTCGACCAAGTTTTGGTCAATGCACTCGATGTGAAAAATGCGAAAGAGATTTTCAAAGTCCGCGGCGAACGTGGAACCGGAATCCGCGCGCAGTACACGGGCCATACCCAACAGACCCACTAAATTAGCTAGTGCGGCGAAGACTCGGAAGATAACACCGAGTTTTCGCCATTGCGCGTTAGCGGACCATACCCTGTAAAACCCACAACGGCTACGGGTTCTAGAGTTTCGCTTGTGACGCCCTCCCATCTGCACTAAAAATTTGAACACAGGTACCAGACGGTCTTGTGAGGGGTAGCAGAGGGTGAACATTTCGTCTGATTCGACGAAAATTTCCATCGGTAACAACGTTGAAGCCAACGAGCTTTTCCAAATGGGAAAACTTCTTGGTGAGCTCGGTGATTTTAAAAACTCCATCGTCAAACTTGAAGCGGCCGCTTTGGTCTACGCGCGTGAGCGAGAACATCGTTTCTACATCAAATGTCTCACTCTCTGTCTGCGTATGTACGCGGAGATGGAAGACCAAAAGGCGATGCAAACGGTAAAAGATCGCCTATACGAATACGTAAAGTGTGAAAAAATCGAATTGAACTCGACGACCTATTACACATTTGCGTTAGTCGCCACGTATCGCGGAGAATTCGCGCAGGCACTCGAACTGCTCGAAAAGGCCTTGGCACTCGCGCTGGCCGACGACTCCAAAGAAGACATGTGCTACGCGATCCACGGCTTAGCGGCAGTGTACTGGAGTTTGGGGCGCATCGATGATTCGCTCAAAGAAATTTACAATCTGCGCGTTTTCTTTCAGGTGTTGAAGCTTCCGGATTTGGAAGTCTCGTCACAGATCCTCAACGGCTACATCCTGGTCAGCATGAAACGCTACGATGATGCGATTGATCTTTATTGGAAAGCGTTTGAGGCGCTTAAAAACCATAAAAACATGTTCACCTATGTGACTCTGCTCTTTGCGATGGGCTTTTGTTATGCGGAAGCCGGTGAGGCCGACCTGGCAAAAACATATATGCGTCTTGCCCAGCAGATGGCCGATCCCGAAAACTTTGTCTTCTTGCTGCGCAAAATTGCGGAAGTGAATAAAAAGATCTCGGGCAAGAGTGAATCCAACTATGATTTAGTTTTCAGCTCCGGTTCAAATTCGGTCATGGAGCGGAAAAAAGGCAAAGTCGATTTTAAGAACCAATTTATTTTGCTCGACATGCTCAAGCTCTTCTTGCGCAGTCCGGGCGAAGTTTACTCTAAAGAAGCCCTGGTAAAAGCGGTGTGGAAGCAAGAGTACGACCCTTCGGTCCACGACAATAAAATCTATGTGACGATTAAAAGATTGCGCCAGTTGATCGAGCCCGACTTCGACAAGCCGAAATATATTTATCGCGCGAAGAACGGCTACTATTTAAATAGAAACGCTAAAATTCAAATTGAGCAGTGAGAAAGTCGGGAGAGGGTAGTTAGATGGGGATGCTAAAAAAATTGATTGTGATGAGTCTGCTTGTTTGTGTGCTTCCAGCCAAAGCTCGCGAACCACATAGCGAAGGAATGCCTCTTCCCTGGCCGTTTCCGTGGGCGAAAGAGTGCCCCGTTGATTGGGAAAATATGAGCGGAACGTACATGCTCACGGAGTCTGCAGACTCCGAGTACATTGACCTTAAGATTACGATCATCCGCAAAAATGGCTTTAGGCTGGTTCACGTTTCACGTTATGACATGAAGGGTGAAATTCTTTCCGATGGTTTCACGTTGATGTCGGAGAATCAGAAGACGATCCGCTTGGGCCTCTACCCAGCTATGGCGGGAACGCCTTCGATGTGGGCAATGATTAAACTGCATTACTCCGATGCGATTCAGAAGTGCGATAGCGGACTCGTGCCGATATTGACCCTAGAGTCCACCGAAGATACCACCCACGCTCAGGTTCAATATCGGCTGGTAAAGGTCGATAAAACCAAAAAATAAGAACTTGTCCGGCTAAAAAAGAGGCTGACAAGGAATAGGGCCCTACTGTAGCTTGGGCCCTTCAGTTTAGGGAATTAGCTCAGTTGGTAGAGCGCCACCCTTACAAGGTGGATGTCGTCGGTTCGAGCCCGGCATTCCCTACCATCCTTTCTTCAACACTTTGAGATTTCAAATAAAAACGAAGTCACCTTCCGCTCTGTCCCCATTTGTCCCCTCGTGGGGCGTGTCAGAAGCAAGCCTCGTTGTCGGCTTTGACTAAAGTCAGTCGCCTTTCGCTCTCCCGCATGGCCTTCTCCGCTCGATGCGCGCGAACCTTCGCGTAGTGCTGAGGCATATGCTGGTCCTTCCAGCCGCCGAGCTGCTGCAGCGCCAAGAGGTCTTGAGTCTTGTCGAGGAACATTGTCGATCCAGTGTGCCGGCAAACATGAGTCCCGCGATGTGGCAGTCCAACTTTCGCAAATGCACGATCGTAAGCATGTTGAATTTGCCGGTATTGGAGTGGCTCACCAGTCTTGGTGAAAATTAAGCTCGCGCTCTTACTCTTGAGCAGCTCGGTGAGTAGAGTCTGAACCTCCGCCCACAGAGGAATCCAATGTGAATCTCTCTGAGTTTTCGTGCCTTGATGCAATGCGGGAGGACGACCGCCAACTCGAGGCCAAACGAGATGCTCGCGAATTTCGTAGCGCCCTATCGACAGATCAAGATTGTTCCACTTCATTGCAGCGACTTCAGAAACCCGCAATGCTTGAGCTACCTGCACAAAAGCTAGAGCATAGAAGAGTGGATCCCATGTTCGAAGTGCGTTCAGCCACGTTGAAAGCTCAGCCTCGGAGAGAATAAATTTTTTAGCTGACCGTTTACGAACCTGTGCCCGTTCAAAGTGCTTTCGCTTTACTGGAAACACCAAAGTTGAATCATCGTTCTCCTCGATGTGCCACCGTAACAGAACCCCAAGTAGGCCTAGCTCTTTTTCAAATGAAATTCGCGTTGGGCGACTTTCAGCGGCGCGGGCAGGACTCTTGAGCCAGTCAACCCACTCACTTACATGCCTGGGTGTAAGGCTATCGGCGGCGCAACTTGTTAATGGGGCAAACGAAGAAAAGAGGCGTTCATAAATGATGACCGTACCCTCGCTAAGAAACGAAAATCGTTTTGTACGAAAGTCTTTGATTAGTTGCCCAACCGAGTACTCCGCCTTAGGTGGCGCGTGCACGAGGCTCTGGTCGATTGGTTCGAGTGATCTTCTGTCTTTCCATTCAATGGCCGGTTGAAGCGCACCGAAAGTACGAGAAACTCTATTTTTGCCTCTCCCCGCAACCCTACGAGCCTCATAAATTGGACCGCAAAGAGGATCTTCGTATCGCCTTTTCAAATCGTGCCACGCGAACCTGCGTCGGATGCCACGTTGATTCGGAACCGAAACCCAAACGAGTTTTCCGCAAAATGATTTTGAATCGAATTTCTTAGTCATGGACGTTTCCTCCTTTCGAGGAACTCCACGACTTCCGACAATTTGAATCGGGTGGCGCGACCGATTTTCAGATAGGGCAAACCCTCATCTCGCATAAGTTTCGAGATGTAACTAGGACTGAGGCTCAATCTTCCGGCCAACTCCTCCCGATTCACCAAATTTTCAAAGAACATTGCCGTTGACGGATGCTTCACTTAGCAATCCAAGTCAAATGTTCCTTGGCACGGGTGGCACGCGTGTTTGAGACTTCATTGGCTCTACTGAGCCCTGCTTGGTATTGACTACTTACTTCAACAAAGAACGAGTTAAAGTTCCTGCAAAAATGAATTGGCCTGTGCCACCCGTGCCAGCGCAGGACCTTTTTCATGACGGCGCACCATCTGTCCAATCGAGTCCAAGCCAGTCCCGTGACCGCGTGCCCCCAGGCTGTCGCTGTGGGTTCTCTGTCAGGTATATCCCCGAAAAGGCCTTCTTTACTTCTTTTGTAAACAAAATCTGAGCCAGGCCCGCGCCGCCTGATTGTTCAACCCAAACTCGATAGGTGGCATATAGTTTATTGGAGGCAATTGTTTTGCCGTCCTTTAGCGCGCAACTTTCAAGAAGGAACATCAGTGCTGAGTTCGATTCATTCCTGTAGTCGTTCTTTAAGGCGACACACTCTTGTGGTTCAACAAAACGATCGCGTTGAATTAGACGAAGCAAGCCCTCCAAGGCCCAATTGAATATACCCGAGAGCTCTCCGGTTGATGCCCACCAATCAGGGGATGCTAGGTTCTTATCCTGCTTTGATTCATCGAGAATCTGATTGGGAAAACCTATCAAAAGTAGTCGCCTCCAAAGTCCGCTGCTTCTGTCTCTAAATTTCGGCAGAACATTTGTTGCGAAGGTCAGGCGTGCCGTTGGAACGAACTCGAAGGCATCTTTGTGTTTTCGCTCAATTGTAACCAGGCCGCCAGTGACAATTTGTTTGAGCAATCCTTCAGCCGACTTGTCAATTTCGCCAAGTTCTTCGGCAATGTTGGCGAGCTTGTTGACGAGCGCTGCAAGCGGGAATGTCCGGATAGGATTGAATTGCTCAAGGCTAACCGCTGAAACATTTTCGGCCCCCACTGATTCAAAAAGCCTTGAGTCTTGCCATGGAAGGTGACCGCACAATGCTCAAGTTTTGTCTTAAAAATTTGGCGGGGTGGAGTGATGAGACCGACTCGTTTTCCGAGCCCCAAAAGATACCGCAGGCAATTTATGTTGTGGCCACTAAACCCGAGGCCAAGACCTAGGCTATTTTTTTTCGACTTTCTTGCTCGCGGGAATAGGATTCAATTCAAGAAATTCAGAGGCGTTCGTTGCTTCTCCTTCCTAAACCATCAACATCGTAGCGTCGAACTAATCTTTGCTATCTGAATCTTCATGCTTGTCATGGTGATCATCATCATCGTGCTTACACTCTTTTTTGTCGGCCTTTGAGAGATTCGGCAACTGAGCCAGGAAATACTTTGCATTATAAAGCAAGAGTGCACGCGCCTCGGAGGAGAGACCTTTGCGCTTATCTTCTCCCTTTGCCTTTTCAATCAGCTCTCCAATAGCCTCTTTTAATTCACGCTGATCACACGGGCCTAATTTCATTTTTGCTCTTGTAAATATCTTGTCCAGATATTTTTCAAGCTCCTTGTCAGTGATCCATTTAAGTGAGACGGACTGGCTCTTCAACGATATCAAATAGTCCAAGAAATCCGCTGCCACGAATACTTTGGGCGGAGCCTTAGGTCCTATCGTTTTACCCAGCCATCTCACCTTGACTTCGAGAGCCACAGTTTTTTCAACATTTTCCTCATATTCTTTTGGTAGTTGATCAAGTTCAATGTTCGGCTCTACCAGTATGTCGCGAATAGCAGGCAGTCCGTACGACGTCAGTGAGAAGCCCTTCCTTGATCCTCCTGGCTTGATTAAATACGGATCGTCCTCGGCACCCCAGCCATAAGATATGGACGTAAAGCCCAAAAGTCTTCCATATCCACAATCCCAACCGGCAGGCGCCGAAGACCCGATTGACGTGCCTGACCGAACCTTCAAAGCGTTAACAGACGATTGCCGCCCATAGTGCGGACATTGTTTAAGACTAACTGAAGATGTATTTGAATCCACCGCCGGATCTTGACTGAGAAAAAGATCCACTGAATATATGCTCCCATCATTCGTTGATGGATTTAAGATTTCGTATCGGAAACTGAATACACCCGTCGAGTTGGAATCTATTGAGGCGTTCACTTTTATGTCTCGCAACGGTTTTGGTCCTTCATAGGCCCAGATATTTGAGGCAAAACACGACAACAATAATGCGCCAATTAGTCGGTATTTCATGCAGTCACTCCTTAGTGAAACTCACAGTGAACAGGGCCTTCGTCAATCAACACGCCGTTATTATTTTTACAAATCTTGCGCAATTTAAGCTTGGGTAAGCTTATCCATCCAACGGGACAATTCCCTTGTGAGTTTGGATTGTCGGCGACAGTACTAAGGGCACAGTGGTCGATATCCACACTTTTTCCCTCGCGATGCAAACTATGAGGTGCTTTCCAAAAAAGTCCTTTAGGTGGGCCAATGTCAAATAATCCTCCGTCAGAGAGACTCATATCGTTGAGTCCGACAGTTGCTTGGTAGGAATCGAAAATATCGTTGGCAAGTCCAATCACGTCGCCCGCGTTAGCTGGCTTGATAAAATGATTGTCTGAGTGAAAGTTATTCGCTCCCGTGAAACGAAGTAAGTTCCCATTCAAAATGCCCACTGCGGACTCAGCACTTTGCAGTCCGGGTATCTTAACGGTCAGGTCCTTCGAATCCTGCTGTATTGGATTCCCATTCAATATCGCGGAAATCGTCTCAGAACCCCCGACTTCAGAAGCCGAGTACTCAACTGAACAAGAGCCCGAATCGTCAGTCATACACGAGGGAGGATTGAACGTGCCTGTCGGTCGGCTTCCAGTGTGATTGTGCCCTCCGGTTAGCGCGACAGCCTGCGAGGTAAACTGGATCAATTTTCCACCAAGTCCTGCTCCATTTTGATTCCCACCACCATTGACCTGAGCGCGAACAGTTGTTCTGTTGTCTCCGCTTGTTTTGGCAGGATAAACTTCTGCCTTAGAGAGAGTCACTGAAAATGACTGTTTAACTACTGTGACCTGAATTGTGAGTCCATAGCCCCCAGTCGGATCGGTGTTGTCCGCGTATAAACAATCGCCAGAAGTAAAAAGAAGTGAATCAGCTCCTTGAGGAACTTCAACTAAAACCATTAGACTCTGCGCTATAAAAAAGTCTTGTAGAACATCCGACGGCAACCGAATCGGACCTGCGCACGTCGGAATACCCACTACGAAAGACGGAAAACCTCCAGGACCGGGAAACAATAAATTACCCGCGCCGGAGAATACACCCAGGAGACCGTTTGCCACTGGACCTGAATGTCCGTTATAGGAGAACGCTCCAACCTCCTGAAGACCAATTAGATCTCCAGGCTTCAACATGATCTCAGGATCGTTATATAGAATCGATAGGTCAAATCGAGTCGCGGGATTGGGGCTATCATATTGATGGTCATAGGGAAGGTATGTTCCCCGCGGGTCAACATGAACGAAGTAAGTCCTAACAATCGGCGCCGTCTGTCCAATCGCTCGATTCTCAAATAGCATTAAGCAAAGAAGGGTCGATAACACGAGTCGTATCATTAACGTCCTCTATCTATGGTTAACATGTTTTGTTTATTTAGCACTCAGCTCTTCGGCCGACTTTGGTCTAGGCTGAAGGAAATTGAGGAAATTATTTATTTTCGTCGAAGTTTCAATATGTGTTTCATATTGAGCCAAAAGCGGAATTGAGGGTGATCGCATTCCCGCCGAGATCGCACCAAGCGATTGCGAATCTTGGAGATGGAAATTCTGGTTCGGCGAAGTAGCTTGGCCCTGCCCGCCTGAGTAAAACAGTCAGTCCGATTAGGCAACAATATCTGTCGATCGAGTTAAAATCTGCAATTAATGTTTTGGCTTCGAAAAGCGACAACGACCTCTAAATTATTAGCCTACCGCATAGGAAACGCATCGTTGCTAGTTATCAGTCCTGCCAAATCGTAAGTACGTCGTTCTCAAAATAAAAATAGCGCGTGTGTGCCACGTGTACGTCATATACCCATTGCTCGTGAACTTTCGTCGAAGTTACAGTTCGGTTGTTTTTATCGGGAGGTCCAAAAATGAATAGGAATTCACTCTTGGTCATACCGGTCCAATATGACCCCGCGCATATCAGTTTCTGTGAAGATTTTCTAGATACATGATGGTGCGCTTGGTGTGGACGAACGATGTGGCATCGACACTCGAGTCGATCGCCAACATGCTACTTGAGCTCGGCGGCGTGCCGGTAAAAATAACTTCTGACAATCCGAAATGCTTTGCGCTCGAGGCATCAGATTACGAGCCGATATTAAATCCAGCGTTCGAACGTTTTGCGGACCACTATGGCTTCGCCATCGAGTGTTTACCGCCCAGGGATCCGCAGAAGAAAGGCAAAGTGGAGCGGATGATGCCGTTCGTGCGCAGACTCTACGAGGCGCACGGCTCGGAGTGGTCGGGCCTTGAAGAGAGCCAGTCATACTTAACAAGAAAGCTCGAGATCGCAAACGAGCGGAGGCATGGGACGACTCAGCGTCGTCCCGTCGAAGATCTGTTGCAAGTGGAGTTGAACTTTTTAAAACCGCTACCGGCGGTGGCTTACCAGATCGAAACGTTTGCGGATGCCAAGGTTCGCAAAGACGGTCACGTGCGCTTTGAAAATAAATATTACTCGCTCAATGAGGACATGGTCGACAAAGACGTGTTCATCATCGGCGGCGAGACGCAAATTACAATTTACTTTAAGGGCAAACTTGTTGAGGTGCACGACCGACTGACAGATCCACACCGCTCGAAACAGACAAAGGCTCATCATCTAAAACCCTGGGAGCAAGCGATGGGCGAGGGGTCTTTTTACCGCGAGCGTGCGCTGAAACTTGGGCCAGATGTTGAGCGCATGATCTTGATCTTGCTCGCGCAGGGGCAAGGGTTCATCGACACCAGAAAAATCTGGGGAATTTTATCCTTAGATAAGAAATACGAAAAGGCCGCGATCAACCGCGCGTGCCGGGACGCCATCGCGCTTGGCGAGTTCGGCTACCGAATAGTGCAAAGCTTGCTCAGGCTTCAAGCGAAAGCACCTTCGGCGGCTACGGAGCCGGTAAAACCGATGGGCGAAAATAAGTTCGTGCGTTCGATGAAAGATTATGAGGAGCAGCTGTCGCTGCTTCATTAACCAAGGAGAAGTAAGTGAATGTAGAAACAATAAGAACCCAACTGAAGTCGCTGAGACTCGCGACGGCGTCGCGAGACATCGATGACATATTGGGCAAACATAAAAAAGCGGTGAATCTAGAGTGGATCGCCGAGCTACTCGAGCGTGAACTCGACGGTCGGAAAGAAAATGCTCTCAAAGCACGGATCAAACAGGCCGGGTTCCCGGAACTAACGACGCTTGAAAACTTCGATTGGAGTTTTAACGCCAAGATCTCGGAAGCAAAACTACGTGAGCTCTCGGGTCTTCATTTTTTAGAAGGCAACGAGATCGCATTATTTTTAGGGCCGCCGGGAGTAGGCAAAACTCATTGTGCGCTCGCCATCGGTCATCTTGCGACCCGCGTAGGCCATCGAGTGTTCTGGACATCGGCGAAGAGACTCTCGCGGCAGATCATCGCGGCAAAAGCCCGCGATTGCTTGGATCATTTTTTTAAAAGAATTTTAGCTGCAAAATTATGGATCATCGACGACTGGGGCGTGATCACCATGGAGCGCGACGTGGCCGAGGAGGTCTTCGATCTACTTGATCGCCGTAAATACTCCTCGGCGCTGGTGTTGACTTCGAACCGCGCGGTCAGCGAATGGGGTCAGGTGTTCCCCGACGTTGTTCTCGCAAACTCCACGGTCGATCGAATGTTCGAGCACGCCCATTACGTAGCGTTCGAAGGCGACAGCTACAGGCTTAAAGGGCGGATAAAAACCAGGGATGTTGACATGGATAAAGAGACGACTTAGAAAACGCTACCTTCCGGGTGCCGTCAGGTAAGTGAGACGACACCGCCGTCAAGAACGTGAGACGCGACAATTAGATTGAGGGAACACCATCAGGCGAAGAAGTAGCATGCTAAAATTTCACTTCCGCTAGTACAGTGCCTACACCGTGCCATTAAAACTCGGAAAACGCTGTTGGAGTTGAAGGCGTGAAAAACTTGAACTTTGCACGTGATCGAGGCGGTGAGATTGATATTCCTTTCCTTAAGCCTTGAGTTCGGTTGAGACATTTGGGGACGTAGTGAGCAAAATCTCCCACGTGTGTAGTCCAGATCTTAGCGTGGCAAGCTTGCAAGTCAGTGGAGCGACTTGAAATTCACCGTTAACGCTCGGCGAGCCCACCGAGAGCCAAGGTCTGCTGGATTCTGCCCTCATCAGGACATTTCGAATTTGTTTTGGTACCTGTAGAATGAATTTTCGGATTCGGTAGTCGCTCGCAGCAAAACTACAGTCACCAACTACAAAACCACTACGAGGACCGTTACATGCGATTATATTCAATGACGAAGCTCTGTGAGCTCAAGAAACCCCTTCTTGCTACTTTTTTGATTTGACTTAATTTTTCGAACTTTTGAAACTTGCTCTGATTTTCAAACTTAAATGGCGGAGAGAGCTTGATAGTAGGCGAACTCCGCTCTGTGGTTATATTTGAGATAGAGCTTTAAACTACGCAATTTCTTTCTCAAGGCGCTCAGCAATCCATATTTTGAGCAAAGTTTGATAGCCGATGTCGCCTTTTTTCCTGGCCACCTTACGAAGCTTGGCAACCATCTCCATCGGTAGGCGAATACTTGTGGATACGCCCGTAGATTTCTTTTCTGGTGTAACTTCCACGGAGCGATCTTCATCCCACTCTTTTGCATCGTACTTATAAGACTTTGCTTTCTTTTTCATATATCCCATCCTGTAATGATTCGGGCCATTGATTCGCCCATATCTTCAAAAATCAACCGCAGTCTTCTTCCTTGGTTTGTTCGTCCGTCAATTCTATAGCGACGAGGACCGTGCTTCTTTTTATTCGGAGTAATCACATAGCGATTAAAAAACACCTCTTCGGCTTCATCAGACTCAATATGATGTTTAGCCAAGTGCTCCTCGTTGCTATCGTCCCAAATAAAGAAGTACCAGCGTTTACCTTGAAGGCCTGTCATAATTAAATGTAGCTATTTTGTAGCTACATGTCAATGATAGTTCCAGGAGATGGCTTTTCGGGCAATGAGTGGTTTTACTGTAACCGCAACTGGTGGGACTACGGGCACTGCTCTGTGTCCGCACTATTTTGATATTGAGCGAGTCCGTAATGCCGTTAGATTATATTATTGACTAAAATTGACTAGGCGCGTATAAGCCTATTCTGATTCTAAACTTTTAGTCTATTACTCGGAGTTAAATATATGAAAAAAGCTTATAGTTTTTTAATTTTTCTGGGACTTATGATCAGCATTTTGCCTTTAAATGCCTTCGCGGTATCTATGGCGTGCTCTGCTGCCATACAAGGGTATTCTGGTCCAAATGTAGTGGCTGCGTATTGCGGAAATGAAGCCGCCTGCAAAATAGCCATTCAGGGACAATATGATCTAAATATTATTAGTAGATACTGTGATTCAGCGAGTACATGCTCCGCCGCAACAGAAGGTTATTATGCTCCGAATGCAGTGGCTGCGTATTGTGGAAATGAAGCCGCCTGCAAAAAAGCCATTCAGGGACAATATGATCCAAGAATTGTTAGCAAATATTGTAACTAGCCACTAAAATTCAACATGTTAATTGTAACGTGGCCTTCATTAAACTATGTGAAGGCTTTTTTATACCTGAAATGGCCAATTCATCTGAGCCGTCCCCGCATTTTAAAATCGAGCATTTTCAGTTCTATTTTTTTGTTGGCTTAGATTGGCGAGCCCTGTGTAAAAGCATAAAAATCGCATTAGTAAAACAAAGAAACGCTGATTTTGCAGTTCTGATCACAAACGTATTTCCGCCCAAGTCGTCGGGTTCGTTTGTCGATGGTGGAGTGTTTGTTATCAGTCCGCTGGCGCTTGAGGTTCTGACTCACTCACTCCGCGATGGCCTACGCTCCGTTTCCTCGATGAGGCTTTCAGGCGGTGCCAAAACAAAAGCCCTTCAAGAAATATTCAACTACGTGTCGAGTCACGGATACCAAAACAAGATCCGAGACCTTCTATCGGTACTTCGACAACTCAATTTCGATTTGAAAACCGACGTCAAACACCATGAAAACGCGTGGAGGAAGAGACAATCTGCCTACGGTGAAATGTGGCTAGATCTCAACGCGATTGACGACACCGTTCGTGCGCTAATGGCGGGCCAAGGGCGATCTATTAAAGCTAAAAAACAGAAAAACAAACTAGAAATTTTTAAACTTAGGCTCGCTGCCTAAAACTGTGAATGTGAAAACAATCAAAAAAATTCTGTTCGCCCTGACCATCGGGTCGACAATCGCCGTTGTGTTTCAAAATTGCAGCAAGTCCGGCAGCGGCCCATCGGCAAGTTCGACGTCTGGCGAAGCTGGCGCGTGAGGACAGCCCGACCCAGGTAATCAAGCCGCATCGAAAGTGAAACATTTAGTTGTCGACAACGGCCCGTCCGGAGTTCACGATTCCGGAGTGCCATTCCAGTTGAGAATTCTTGCCGAGGATAGCAGCGGCGTCGTTGTCACTGATTTTAGCAGGCCCACGACTGTTGATCTCACTGGCGGCGAATTGTGACCACGAGCACTTCAATTCATAAACGGAATATTGGATGCCCAGTTGACTGCTTTTGTCGGGCAAGTTCCGATATCGGCACCTGTAGCGATTGTCGTGACCGCCCTTGGTCTTTCTCCAACCGTACCTCCCGTTATTACAATCAATCCTCCGTCGGCAATTACCGCGCAAATCATGTCACTTGCCACTCCGGGGCCGAAGGCAAGAGCGTAGATATTGATCACTGCGCTTTAAGTTCTAGCAGCCAATCTTCGCAGGCACAGGGGAGTTGCCCCGCCGGATGGGTAAATTTATCTAAACCGGTTCTGCAAAGAATATGCAAGAATCATAGTGGCAGGCTAGTGCCCGAAGGTTCTGTTCACTGCGAATTTAAATAAGGGAGTCGATATGAAAGTGCAGATACTCTTGATTTTTACATTGCTTGGTATGGTCGGCAAGGTCCACGCCTATGAAGGGCCGAGTCCACTTCGAAACCTGAAACTTGGTGTTGTTGTCAAAGCTAAATCGTCCGACATTTATACATACGAGTATTCGATAGCAAATCCGGCGGCAAATGACGGAAAAATATCTTCAGTCGATATTTTTCTCGGCCAAAATAAAGAATCTGACGTTGGGTCTTCGAATGAGAGCCGTCAACACTGTTCTAGCTATTTCAGGGCTTCTTCTACCGACGCTCTGAAAAGTGGAACAGTAACAGGTGTCGGTTCGACTGCTCCTCCAAATTGGACGTGTGGTTACGGCAAACTTGCTGGATTCGATAACGGTTCTTACGGCTGGGGGGCGAAAGATGTTTCCTACATGATTAGTCCCGGAAAGTCGCAATCAGGCTTTTCATTGATTTCATCTGGTTTACCAAGTATTCGCGAAGTATTGATAGAGCCTTGGATCGACCTTGATCAGCTACCCTCTGAATACGATGAAAATGCAGAAAAAACGGAAGCCCTCGAAAGTAAAGTTCGGTGGATCGGTAAAACCATCGGCCCTAAGGCACCGCCTAAAATTTTTGTTCCAACAAATTTTTTAGAGTATTTGATTTCACTAAAAGATCAATCCATCTCGCTCGGATGGATTTCAGGCAAAGAGCTTGAAAGAGATCTGAATAAGATATTTGCAGTGGCAAAAAAGCACCTGGGTCCTTGCGATCAGCGTAAACTGAAAGCGGCTATTGGTGAGCTGATTGAAAAAGCTAAGGATGAGAAAAAGTGTAAAGGTCTATCCTCGGAGGGGCGTGCACTCCTACTCTACAATTCAAAGTATTTCCTGGCTCAGCTGCCAAGCCTCTCAAAGGCCGATAAAAAAGAGTGTGAACGCGATGAGGATCATGATCACCATGAAAAGCATGAGGACTCAAACCGCAAAAATTAGCCTCACTAAACTTCGTTATCAAGGACGAATGGTTTGCGAGGAGTTCTCGGTCGCGCAATTTCCTCCGGTTTCCCACCGTCCACGCCAGGATTTCGGGCGAATGCGAGTTTTGTAGTTTGTAAGCCGCAAACTACACGCGCGAACTACAAACTCACTACGAGAAGAATGATTAGCTATGAGAAAGAATGATTTGGTAAAAGTGGACTCAAAAAACCCCTCGGGGCTACTCTGTTGATTTAATTTACTTTTTCTGGATTCTTAACTTTTTCTTTTTCTACTTCTTAAAATGGCGGAGAGGGTGTCCGCTGATCCATCTACACCTGCGCAATGTGTCTAGTTTGCAGGGGTCCACCGCCGGTCGAAACCTCCACCGGTATTGACTTTGCAGTCTCAAGACTATGACCTCTGGTTGGACTCGCTTCGCCGACAACCGTCGTTGATCGGCACAATCCACTCTTTGCTTGTGGGCTAGGTTGTGGGTTCATGCAAGAACTGGAGGACAAAATTGGGAAAGTTAAATGCTCTCGCAGTATCACGAATTTCAAAGAAAGGTCGATATGGCGATGGCAACGGCCTGTATCTTCAGGTGACAAGCGCAGGAACAAAATCTTGGCTATTTAGGTTCACTCTAATGGGTCGAGCACGGGAGATGGGACTAGGTTCAATTGAACTCATTTCTCTAGCAGATGCTCGTGAACAAATTCAGGCAGCGCGGAAACTGCTGTTAGCAGGCAAAGACCCAATCGAGATGCGCGAGGAAGCCAAACAAACACAGGCGCTTGAGAAATTAAGAACGATTACGTTCCAGGAATGTGCAGAGGCGTATATAGCGGCACACTGCCAGAGCTGGAAAAGCGCAAAGCATCGCAGCCAATGGCGGAATACAATCAAGACTTACGCAATGCCAATCCTGGGGCACCTCTTGGTTCAGAACGTCGACACCGATTTGGTCCTGCGAGTGCTTGAGCCGATTTGGCATTCTCGTACAGAAACGGCAGTCAGGTTAATGGGGCGAATTGGAGCCATTTTAGACTGGGCGGCGGCCCGCAAGTATAGGCACGGTGAAAATCCAGCTAAGTGGGTTGGACACCTCGACAAACTTCTTCCGAATCCATCAAAAATTAGTCCCCACAGGCATCACGCGGCAATGCCCGTGGCGGAAATCGCAGTATTTATGGAAGATCTTAGACAACATAGGACTGTGGGCGCTTATGCACTTGAATTTTGCATTCTTACAGCATCAAGAACTGGCGAAGCGTTAGGCGCACGATGGGAAGAGTTTAACTTTTCGGAAAATATTTGGAGCGTCCCGGCTTACCGGATTAAATCGGGCAAAGAACACCGAGTTCCGCTCTCCAATAGGGCCTTAGAGATTTTAGATCACATGAAAAAGGAAGCAGAATGTGATTTGGTTTTTCCTGGCCGTACGGGCAAAAAGCAACTTTCGGACATGACTTTGCTTAAAATAATTCGCTCTAAAGGACTCCGTGTTGTTACTCATGGTTTTCGCAGTACTTTCAAAGACTGGGCGTCAGAAAATACGCACTTCTCAAACGAAGTGTCTGAAATGGCTCTCGCACATAAAGTTGGCAGTAAGGTTGAGGCAGCATATCGTCGCGGGGACTTATTTCTTAAGCGACGGAAGCTGATGGAGTCATGGGCAAATTTTTGCTGCGCTGACACCGAGACCGCGGAAGTTATTATGATTGGAGCAAACGCAGTTTAGACTTTCGGATTATTTGCAGTCTTTGAGGCACGTTTTACAATATGTTGAATGTCTTTTGCGGAATGTGGATATCCTTGTTTTTTCAATTTATCGCGAATAGTTTTTTCGGAAACGCCCCACAGTTCACCAGTTACTCTGAGTGCAATATCAAACGGCCCGCCTTTTTTATTGCTTGTGACTTTCGCTACTTCTGAGGGGGACACACACAATGACTTTATTCTCGCTTCGGTGAGACGTTCACCAATTATTCTCTTTAACTCAGCCATTTGAGCCGTTTGCCTGTGGGTTAAATAACATTCATAGAGACGTATCAGATCAACAGAGATCTCCTCGGTTCTCAGCAAGCCGGAAGCCTTCGACCGCGACCTTCCCATTCTTTTACACGCGTCGGTCAGTCGACTATATCGCCCTAAGAATTCCTCGCGGCCCTCAATATTACTTTCAAAGAACATGCGGTAAACTATTGCGGCCTTTTGCATTCGACCGATGGCCTCATCTACTTCATCAGGCGATATCATGACGCCTCCTATTCCCGTAATTTTTTTAAATTTCTACCTGATTACTGCTTAAAAAGCGCGTGAAAGAGTGTGCACAAGAACATTCTTACAAATCCACACACGTGGCGATGGGGTAAAAGATGGCTGAAAAACAAACGTATCGAATTGCGGAGTTTGACCCTCCCCCGTTTTAGTGGACACGGAAATCTAAACTGAACCTCACTCCGAAGGACGTTATGTTCTAGACGAGGTCAGCGAAATTTAGATTAACCA
>JAYVPG010000026.1:0-9381 GCA_043757545.1 Pseudobdellovibrionaceae bacterium | reverse complement strand
AGACGACACTCCGGCATCGATTACCTGAGTCCGGAGCAGTGCGAGAAGTTAGCATTAGCAAGCTGATTTTCGTGTCCACTTTTTCGGGGGAAGATCACTCAAGCGATCCCTTGTGAAGGGAAACAATGCTCTTTACTATAGCCAGCCCTAAGCCCATATTTCCGGTCGATGTCGTGCGCGAGGGGTCTGCTCGGTAAAAACGATCAAACAGAAAGGGCAAGTGTTCCTTCGGAATCCCCAATCCCGTATCAACCACATCAATGACGAGCGAAGAATTCGCGCGGGCCGCGGAGATTTTTATTGCACCGTTTTTCGTGTGCCTAAGCGCATTAGTTACAAGATTTGCAGCCGCTCTTTGGAACAGGGATCGGTCGAGCGCGAAGATGAGGCCGTCATCGGCTTCGATTTCAAGATTCGTTTCGGCAATCTGAGCGTCGGGCTCATAAAACTCGCACACCTTGTTCAATTCCCCACGCACATTTATCACTTCGCGCTTGATCTGCGCTTGAGGGTCTTCCGCGCGTGCCAGGAAAAATAGGCTGTCGATCATTCGGGAAAGCCGCGCGCATTCCTCTAAACACGAGCCCAGAATTTCTTCATATTCTTTCGGCGACCGGGTTTTGCTGAGTCCAACTTCGGCCTCGCCCCGCAGATTATTTAGCGGCGTTCTAAGTTCATGGGCAATGTCGGCGGAGAACTGTGAGAGCCTCGCAAAAGACTCCTCTAAACGATCAAGCATTTCATTGAACGTAAAGGCCAGCGTTGAAAGCTCTTTGGGGAAATGCTCAGAGTTGATTCTTTCATTGAGCGTGGTGGATTTTATACGAGCGGCCGTCGCAACGATATTTTTGATCGGCCTCATTCCTCTTTGAGCAATTCCGTATCCGACTAAAGAAGACAGTAGGATCGTCACTCCAAGAACCCAGCCGATTCCTTCTCGGTAGTCTTCAAGAAGTTCCTCCTCGGAGGATCGGTCGAACGCGACTTGCACAACTACGCTTTCGCTCGATGGGACAGCACTAGGCACTTTAGATGAAAGAACGAGAAAGGGACGCCCTGCTTTTGATTTTATAGGTATGATTTTGGCCTTCGGTTCCGATTCAATCGAGCCATGAATCGTCCTCAAAGGAAGCTCCTCGCGCATACCGGCGGTCTCAGAGAGTATTCGACCGTCGCGCGCAATCACTCTGGAAAACATACGATTGAGTTTCTGCGCCTCGGGCTCCGTTTCGACTTCATCCTTGAGCCTTGTGAAGGAGACTGGCGATTTATCTAATATACCAACTAAGATTTCTGACTTTTCATTGAGGAGTCGCTCAGTATCGGCCTCAAGATGATGTATGAGCGACCAATAGAGAAAACCTGTTGCACTGGAAACCAAAACGAACGCCGAGAGCGTATACCAGAGCGTCAGCCGGAGCGCGAGAGACCAAGTTTTGTTAGACTTTGATTCAACGCCTGTGACGTCAGTACTAACCTCGGTCTTCGAGGACATAGCCGACCCCTCTGACGGTATGGATCAACTTCTTTTCAAAAGGATCGTCAACCTTTGAGCGAAGCCTGCGCATATGAACTTCAACGACATTCGTATCGCTGTTGAAATTCATGTCCCAAACTTGCTCCGCAATTACGGTTCGAGAAAGTACCTCGCCCGATCTTCTTGCTAATAGGGAGAGGAGAAGAAACTCTTTCGGTGTTAGATCAAGCCGTTGGGCCGCTCGGGTCGCCTTATGGTGAACCGAATCAATTTCCAAATCAGAAATATGAATCGTTTTCGATTCACGTCCGGGACCGCGACGTAAGATAGTCCTCAAGCGCGCAAGTAATTCTGAAAACGCAAAGGGCTTAACGATGTAATCATCTGCCCCGAGTTCAAGCCCCTCAACGCGCTCATGAACGGCGTCCCGCGCCGTCAAAAAGAGGACTGGCGTTTCGATCCCTTGAGTTCGAAGGGTAGAGAGAAGAGAGCGACCATCGAGTTTCGGCAGCATGACATCGAGAACCACAGCGCTATACTGTTGCGACCGCGCCAAATGCAAACCGTCTTCGCCGTTGTCCGCGCAATCCACGACAAAGCCCTGCTCAGTGAGACCTTTTTGGAGAAACGAGGCTGTCTTTTGTTCGTCTTCAACGACCAGTATCCGCATGACTTATGAATATCAGCTAACCAGTGTAAAGTTAAACGTATCCAGCAGGGTGCAGTGGTCTAATTGACTGAGAATCGCGATTCTTACGGCGGGCTGACGCCTAGATAACGGTTCTGTAATCTAGCTGCAATGCCCCAGAGCCACAGCCAGACGATTTTGTTAGCTTTCGGTTTTTGACATAGCCCGCAATTGCTTGAGTCTTGCGGAGGTCAAACAAACTTGAAACGCTTAACCCATGAAAAAAATCTTACTGGCTTTACTCACTCTGATCCTACTCTCCAACTCGAAACTTGCGCTGGCAAAGAACGATACTTGTAGTGGCGCTACAACCAAAGGCGATGTCTGTGCCATCCAAATTCTCCAAGTGCATCCAACGCAATTTTCCGTTGGAATGATCGAGGTGAATGAGAAGAAATCTGAGATCGAAGGCATGAGCGAGAAGAAGCTTAAAAAATTTCTCAAGAAACATACGATCCCGACCGTCGTTGGTCCCCAGCACCAATTTTTTATGACCGACCACCATCACCTGGCGCGAGCACTCTTCGATGCTGGCGTTGAAGAAATGAATCTCGAAATTCAAGAAGATTGGTCCGCTCTGACTGACACTACTTTTTGGCAAAAAATGGACAGCTCGCATCTTGTCTATCTTTTTGACGAGAATGGAGATGGCCCGCACGTTCCTTCGGACCTTCCTTCCGACGTGAGCCATCTTCGAGACGATATTTATCGAAGTCTCGCATGGGCTATTCAAAAGCAGACGGGCGCATACGAAGACACAAATTCCCCCTACGCAAGTTTCTTGTGGGCGAATTTCTTCAGAACTCGCGTCTCGCGGCAGATCGTGAAGGATAATTTCTCTCGCGCCATTGAAGAGGGCGCAGTTCTGGCGCGCTCTTCAGAAGCCAAAGACTTGCCAGGATACTTAGGCCATTAGTTCAGCGCCTCCATCACCGATCACTTTCCGAACAGTTCCGAATTGGAGTTGAAAATCCGGTTCACGGTTTTGACTCGTCGTAAAACCCGACCGTTCTCATCTCCCATTCATTTTATGATAATGATTCTCAAAGTCAGAACACAATGCTACTCAACTTCATCGGTTTATTTTTTTTGCTTCACTCATGAAGGGAAAAGCGCCGCTACCGGAGGTTCTTTTGACTGCCGCAATTTACTCTTCGTTTTTATCTGCAATTCTCTTCTTCATCCTTTCATCCGGGGTCGCGTCAGCAGATGAATCTCTATTTGCAAACTCATACGGAGCCGACACGCAGCCTGCTGGAGCCGGTGAAATTGCACTCTGGGATCTCTTTAGATGGGACAAAGGAAGAGGTAAATATCAGGCACATGAAATTCAGCTAGAAGTCGAACGCGGAATCACTCCGAAGTTTCAAGTCGCCGGTTACCTACTCTTCTTAGCCTTGGACTACGATAATGCGTGGCCGAAGACAGCAACTGGCGAAGATCAATATCCAGCAAGCAAGCATTCGTTCGACTTCCAAGGCGCTAAGGCAGCGTTAAAGTACAATTTCTTAAGTCCATACACTGATAGCTTTGGACTTAGCGTTGCCTTTGAACCACTCTTTGCTAGAAAATTCAGGATCGACGGAAAAACCACCGAACAATATGAATTTGAAAACAAGCTCATTCTCCAAAAGGACTTTTTCGAGGACCAATTGGTGCTCGTTTACAATCTGGGCATAGAAACGGAAGTTCGGACATTTCCAGGCTCTGCCGATGCCGAGAACGAAGTTGTAATCACTCACTCCGGGGGTGCATCTTACCGCTTTATCCCAAATTGGTTCGCTGGAATTGAATTCAAAGACGTTCGGGATATTCTGAATGGGAAGAAGAACAACAATGCTTTCTTCGCGGGACCAAATCTTCACTTCGCGCAGAAGAATTGGTACGTGACTGTATCTTACATGAGGCAGCTAATGGGCGGCCCGCCTTACGCGTACTCTACTGAACCCGGCGCTCCCTCAGGAAATTATAATTACGAAGAACGCGACCAGAATGAACTCCGCTTCAAACTCGGATGGAATCTGCTGTGACCAGCCGATGCTTACCGAAGGCTTTGACCCCAGCGGGGCATTCAGTTACAAAGAACTTGTTAGGGAGTAGTCGCTAGGGTCTGAAGCCCTTGAGCTGCATCGACATACTGGGCACAATCCCCGGTGTAGCTGCAAATTTACTTTGTTGACGAGACTGACACGCGAATTCAAATTCGCCGTGTCGTCTATTTCTCTCGAAATAACCTCACGGCAAAACAAGTGAGGTTATATGAACTGGCAACTTTTTCTCTCTACTTTCACGCTCATCTTTATCGCTGAACTTCCAGACAAGACGGCATTTGCAACGCTTCTTATGGCTGCACGGGGTCGCGCCTGGCCTATTTTTATGGGCGTGGCACTGGCGTTCGTCATCCAAAGTTCTGTGGCGATCTTGTTCGGGGGGATTATCGGTCAATTGCCCGAACGCTGGGTTCATTTTGGAGCTGGCGTAATCTTTTTTATTTTTGCCGCTTTAGAATGGAAGAAATCAACTGAGTCAGACTGCTCAAGCGAAGCGCCACCGACTGAAAGCTCGACGGACTTCTGGCTAACTGCATGGCGTTCATTTTTAGTTATCTTCATTGCTGAATGGGGTGACTTAACTCAACTCGCGACGGTAACAATTGCTGCCAAAACCAAGGATCTATTAACGGTTTTTTGCTCAGCTACTCTCGCGCTTTGGTCCGTTACCGCGCTCGCGATTTTCCTAGGGGGCTACGCACAGAGGATCATTCGACCGAAACTTCTTCAGCGTTTCGCGTGCGTAGTCTTTTGTCTAGTAGGAGCTTTTTTTATGAAAGACCTATTCCTATAAATAAAAATGCCCATCCTTGGGCAAGGACACTCTATGAGTGCCCTTTGAGCATCCATGCGACAAGCTGAATTACTCCGACAACAATCGCAATGATCCAAGTTCGTTTCATTCCAAGCACCAGTCTATAGTCGCGCATCTGCACGCGAAGGTTGCACTCGATAGTGATGTAGTTTGAATTTTGATCCATGAATGATTCCCCTTTCACCCGAAGGAGAAGGGGTCATTCACTGGGCGAAATTCATCACCCGATACCAGTTCGTCTGGATAGGGACATCAGAGCGGTGCTGGGTTGAACGCGATTTTTGGGTTGTGTCCCATGATTCGCTGAGGAATTTCCGTACTACCGCCGTCACGAAGGTGAGATTTGCTCTTTCATCCTCCTTTCCGTTTTGCCGCTCTCTTCGTGCATCAGCTCTTTTCCACGCCTGCGCTCGTCTGCGCCATGCGCTTTGCTCCTGTCACAGCCGCCGCCGACAAAAGCTAGCGGCGTGGGATCTGCCACCCTTCGCTCACTGTCTCCGAACCTTGGGGCCTGATTCACTTTGTGAAGGCCCCAACGGTTGGGAGCCCAAACTAACGGAGGATACTAAAATGAAAGAACAAACTAACACGATCGTGAAACTGTCCCAGGACAAGAAAACCATCATCGTATCAAAGGGCAGTGTACCTGCATTTATCAGCGTAAACCTTATCAAGCACCTGCTTGATATTCCCTACACCAAGAAAGACGGAACAGTGGTTTCGCTGGAAGCTATTCAAGCCATGAAGCAATTCGCTTCAGCCGCTTACGCTCAAGCGATCGTGAAAAATTCCCAGATGCTTGCAGCAGCGGGAGCCTAATGGCTCCTCCAACCCAGAAGGTCGCGAGACCTCCTGGGTATTTTTTTGTTTTTTTAGCGGTCAAGGGAGCATCCATGCCCCCTTGTTTGAAGAATATTGGTCGAGTCCGTCACGCCTTGCAGATTCGACCACTCTTTTCAGAGCCTCGCGCCAACTACGTTGTCACTCCCATCTGAAACGGCCTGCGGCCTAAAGAGCGGTCGAGCAAGTCGCGCCGGTCTTCTCCTTATTTTTTTTAGTAACCGAAGGAGAAAACCAAAATGAAACAAGAATTACTCGACAGATTAAATGCAATTGCTCTTAAGATGAGCCGACCCTTTTGCTACTCGTGCTACAAAGATGCACTGACCGGCCGTTGCCTGACCTGCGGTTCCGACGATTTAATGCGGCACCTGTCTGGGAGCGGTGTTGAATACGGCACCGAATGGATCGTGCAGGAACTTTTAGAAGAGATTGAAAGCGCGGATACAGATTCACTCTTTGAGGATTCGGTGCGCGACTGCTATCCCGAGGAAACCAAAATTGGCTGGCTTACCTATGACACGGCTTCGGCCATCAAGGAGCTGGACCCAATAAGCTGGGATATTGCAAAAGGTGAATGGCTTGACCAAGAAGATGGAGAAACGCTAGTCAGCTTTGACAATGGCTCTACATATTTCGATATGTCCAAGGTCGAGGAATACGTCTCAAACCGAGAATCTGATGAAAAATCAGCATGATTCGCACGCATTTTCTCTTTTATTATAGGTACTTATCATAGAATTAACGAATGCACTCATTGACATAATTGAGTGCTTTTGTTAAAGTCAATCTATGGGCATTACTCCGTTTCAGCGCCTCCTAAAGCGCCCTTCATTTACGAGCAAAGACGCAAAGGCTCTTGGAATTCACCCAAGCCGCTTAGCGTACTATGCCAATCAGGGAACTATTGAGCGCGTCGCTCGCGGTCTCTACCGAAATCCAAACATCGAATCCACGGCGCCTGTGGAATGGCAGGAACTCCTCGAAACAGCGCAAAGTATACCGGGCGGCGTGATCTGCGGCGTCTCGGCGCTGCGCTATTACGACCTAACTCAGGAGATGCCTCGCAAACACTGGGTAGCCGTACCGAATACGGTTCGCGCTCCAAAGCGCCCAAATGCGAAAATCATTCGCCCAAGAAATCTAACTCTCGGACGGGAACCACTAAAACTAGGTGAATACAGCACTTTCATTTTCGACCGCGAACGCTCGGTGCTCGACGCGTTTAAGCTTCTTTCACGCGAAAGTGCATTGAGAACGCTGCGGGTTTATCTCAATCCATCAAACGGCCCCAAGCCAGATTTTAGAAAACTTGTAAAATACGCGAAAGCTCTGCGCGTGAATATTGAGCAGTACCTAGAGGCAATGCAATTCGATGAGTAAGCCGCAAAAACAATCTATCAAAAATCGCATTTCGGCCATTGCGAAAGCAAACGGCAAAACCTTCAATCAGGTATGGGACGAGGTGGTTTTAGAGCGGTGGCTCGCGCGGCTTGCAGCCTCCGAGCATAAGAAATATTTCATCTTTAAAGGTGGCCTCTGCTTGACCCAATACATCGACCTTCACAGAGTAACGCGGGATCTTGATTTTCTTGTGCGCGGAATCGACGCAAACCTAGAGGCGGTTCGCGAAGCTGTAAAAGCGGTGTCTAGCATTGACCTGGAAGACGGGTGCAAGTTTTCTGGCGTTACGGTCAAAACGCTCGCGCATAAGCACATGAACTATCCTGGATTCGCAGTCACAGCAGTCGCCAAGCTCGGAACCACCGAAACCAAACTCACGATAGACTTAGGCGTTGGCGACATCGTAAAACCGCAAAACCTTTCGATTCATCTTTCGGCGAATGACGACACGCCACTCTTTGAAAAAGAAATCGAGCTTTGGGCGTATCCGATTGAAGTCATTTTCGCGGAGAAATTTGAGACGGCAGTCTCACGGGGCGGTGCGAATAGCAGAATGAAAGATTACCTCGACATGATTCTGCTCCTCCGCAGCGCCGAAATGGAGCCGGGAAAACTAAAAAAAGCTATCTCCGCAACTTTTGAAAATCGAAAGACACCGTTGGGAGAACTCAAATTCAGCGAGGCGGAAGTGGAAACGCTACAGGGGCGGTGGCGGAATTTTGGCAAATCCATTAGCACAAACGCCGCCGATAAAATTCCTAAAGACTTCAAACGAATTATTTCCGAGATAAACAAAACTCTCGCCGATCTCGGTGTTTTCTAGTGGGCGAGTTAGGCCGTCAGCCAGGACGAGAAATTGCTCGCCCTGGCTATAAACGGCTAACTTCAGGCTGAGATCTGAGCGACGTTTTCTGCCGACTCTGTAATTTTCAGAAATTCCGAAAAGTCCTTTGTTAGCATCGCGCCAGTAAAGGCGTCCTTCGAAATAGGCCCATACAGTTCCGCCCACTTCTGCCGCAAAATTTCTTTCCGGTCTTCATTGGAAAGGGATTGATCTTGTAACACTTTGGCGTGATCTTCGGTCAAAAGGTCCAAGGCGATACTTAACGCTTGGTCAAACTTAACGGTTCTACCAATTTTCTTTTTATTCGCCAGATTGAGAAACTTTTCGGCCTTCTTCTGGTTCTCTAGGCTGATACGAATTGATTTCATTTTTTGAGTCGTTTTCAAATTTGTTTTCGCTACTTTGGTTTCCATAAATTGCTCCATTTAGTTTTTAAAATTTATTGAGTGAGTTGATCCGAAAGCGCCGCTTCATCCTTCGGATTTGCGACACTTTGATTCAGGGGTTTGCGTAAAAGCTGAGAGATGACTGCGCGGATTGCCCCGAGCTGTTCGTCATCGAGCTGCTCGATCATTGCGAGGCAGTCGTCCTTGTAACTGATGACGGATTTGTGGCCGAGGATCTTTTCGAATTGATCCATCGTGTAGCCGTAGGCTTTTACAAGCTCCTCTATTCGGTAGCCCGCAAAGTCGCGTTTCCCATTTTCAAATTGGCTGATCGTCGTATGAGTGACGCCAATGATCCCCGCCGCTTGGCGCGTGGTCAGCTCTGCTTTTTCGCGCAAACGCTTTAGGACGTTTGCAGCACTTTGATGTCGTTTTTGATCGCTCAAGGCCATGTTTCTTGTCTCCTTTGGTTAGTCCGTTCCAGACAACCCAACTTGGAAACTACGAAACACTGCGATTACGGAGAATTACATAGAGGATTCCAGGTTTCCAAAGCTCCGATTTTTTACTTTTCCCGTAGCAAAAAAGTAGCACAGGAATAGCACAAATCAGGAATTCTGGAGCATTCTCGGGTGATGATGGAGAAAATCGAACTGAATCAGCCTTCGAACTTTATCTTTTTTTATTGCTGTTTTCTTTTTACTTTTCACGGACTTAAAGGAGTGGAACTTTAGTCACTTGCGCCGAAGCCGGAGTTTCAATTTACTGCTGCGTAAATTGGCGGAGAGGGTGAGATTCGAACTCACGGTACTCTTTCGAGTACGTACGCGTTCCAGGCGTATGCCTTAAACCACTCGACCACCTCTCCGCGACGGTC
>JAYVPG010000025.1:0-33531 GCA_043757545.1 Pseudobdellovibrionaceae bacterium | reverse complement strand
CTCGATCTCATTGGACATCCGCAAATACGTCGATCGCAAACTCGCGATCTATTTTATTTCAAGTGACATGCCTAAGTTTGGATTCAATCCGAAGAGTTTCGTAAATACAAAATTTCCGCCCATGAATACGATTATGCCTTCGGGTGAAATTCACGATAACCACTGCCGAGCTGCAGTCGCCAGAATTCTTTAAGCTTTAGACCGCTCAGCCAAACGAAGCGTATTTTCAAGTAACATCGTAATAGTCATCGGCCCAACTCCACCAGGCACCGGCGTCGCGGCCTTCACGAAATTTTCGAGTTCTTTTAAGCGCACATCGCCGCAGAGTTTGCTCTTGCCGTTTTCTCCAGGCTTTCGATGCATGCCAACGTCGATCACGACGCTGCCCTCGCGAAAGTCACCTTTGCCGAGCAGCTCGGAGCGACCCGCAGCCACAACCACCAGGTCTGCACGCTTCGTATGTTCGTTGAGATTCTTAGTCTTCGAATGGCAAACGGTCACCGTCGCGTTGGCCTCAACCAAAAGATGCGCCATGGGTTTGCCGACAATATTGCTGCGCCCAACGACCACGGCGTTCATGCCCGAGGGATTGATTCCATAGTGCTCTAAAATCACCATCACACCCCACGGCGTGCACGGCGTGGTCAGCGGTTTTCCACTCCATAGCCGACCCAGATTCTGCGGCGTCAGACAGTCGGCGTCTTTCTCCGGCGAAATCCAGGTGATCGCCTCCTCAGAGTTGAGATGCTTGGGCAGAGGCAGCTGCATCAGAATGCCGTCGACCTTCGGGTCGGCGTTGAGGGAGTCGATCGTGGCTTTGAGCTGTTGCGCGGTCGTGTTTTCGGGAAGACGGCGCTCGGTAGAGACAATCCCCACCTCCAAGCAGGCTTTGAGCTTGTTGGCGACATAGACGTGGCTTGCGGCATCGTCGCCGACCAAAATCACCGCCAGACCCGGCGAGCGCCCTTTGGCGGTGCGCAGTTTGTCGACCTGGGCTTTGATTTTCTTGCGCCGGGCCTCGGCGACAAGCTTGCCATCTAGAATCTGCACGCTTCAACTCCCTTTATGGGTCGTGCTTTACGCTTTAATTGACCCCAGGCAAGATTTACTCTAAAACTGAGCTTCGTCAAAAGGAGAAGTTCATGGCCGAAAAAGTCAAACTTTCAGAAGATGGTTCATCGATCGATTTCTCCACCAGTGAATCCCTGCCCACATCGCTTAAAAAATTCCGCCAAAGTCATGAGATTGAGGGTTTTTATCGCTTCGTTTACGAAAACGACCTGCAACGCGAAGCCTTTGATATTTTAGAGAGAATTGTGCAACGCCGAAAATCGTTGCGCGTCGGCGCCCCCAAAGCCAAACCAGTAAAAGCCGCTAAGACCAAATAGTCCGACGTCGTCCGAACCGCGGCCGACTCTTCGCTTAAAGTCATTTTACGTCCAATAGATCCATGTCCTGCGTGTGCAAGAAGCTCCACACGGAGGTTCGATCATGCGTCTTCTTCAAAATCAAAAAGGTCAGAGTCTTATCGAATATGTGATTCTTGTTGCTCTCGTAGGCGTCGCCACCATGGGCATGGTTCGCATTCTGCAAAAATCAGTCAAAGTGAATTTAGCCAACGTGGTGCATGCTCTGCAGAGTGACAAGAAACGCAGTGAAGCCCACGAACGCATCTCGGACGACGATCTACGCAAGGCGGATTTCGGCGACTTTATGAATGGCGCGGCCAATCGCGATGATCATTAACTCACGCGGCTCCGCGATGCTCGAGGCCGTTCCCGTCACGCTGGTTCTGTTGGCGTTCGTCAGCGGACTCTTGCTCGCGGCCTATTTATTGTTTGCGCGGGCATGGATCCAATATCAAAGCGAGCAGGCACTCTACTGTGCCGCGGTGGAATCGCCGGGTTGTCGGCGTCAGCTCGAGGATCAAGTTCGACGATTTATACCATGGGGAAATATCTCAAGTGACGTGCACAGCTCGGGAACTAATTGGTCAGCGGAGGTCCGATGGAATTACCAAGACTATTCATTTCGTGTAGCCAAAGATCTCACACCTCGACTGATTCTCAAGAACAGGGCTTTGCTTTGGTGAGTCTCTTGATTTTATTGCCTCTTTTTCTCACGCTCGCCCTTTCACTTGCGGTGACCTATAGCGTTTTGAAACGAAAATCTCTCGCGCAGGCGATTTGCATTCAATCGGCCTCGCGACTGCAAGAAAATTTGCGCTCGCCGCTCGAGAAACTTCTGCACATGAACACGCAAGCGACCGCATTGCGCACTCAGCGCACCATTGCGGACGACGCCCTTGCCGCCGCTGTGAGCTCCGGAGTTCCCTATGCGATTGCGGCGGCAAAGGCCGTGCAGTTAGGCGTGATCTTGGCACAGACGGCCTTCCGCGCGCGGCAATGGGCGTTGTTGACAGAGGCGGAAAGAATTCGCAGCGAGGGGCAACGCGAACTGCGCAGTCGAGCCTCGCGTTTACCTGCTAGCGGAATTCAGACTCCGACATATTTCTTTCGCGCGCTCGCGGTCGAACCAAAGCCGATAACCTCGCTGACTCCCAACTACAAACCAGTTCCGCTATTCGAGCGGGCTCAACAGACACGCCTTCGCTTCCGCGTGAATTTATTGAACCTATTTCCGGAGCTTGGTGAAGGACTTGATTTTATTCAGACGACAGAATGCTCAGTGACTCTGCAAGAAAGGGACGAACGATGGCAAATTCATATTCTCGCGGCCAAAGCGCCATAGAACTACTGATTATCATGCTGGCGTTGACGAGCCTGGTTCTCGCATTTTTCGAATTTTCAGAAGTCGGCGCACGACTCTTTTCCACCAGCCAACTCTCAAGGGAGAAAAAATGAAAAAATTTTGGCGACAATATCTCGAACAGCCCTGGGAAAAAAAGATTCTTTGGTCAGCCGCCGGGCTGGCGTTGATTCCCATCCTTTTAAGTTTACTATTTCGTCCGGACACCGCCCAATCGTCCGTCATGTCCGCAGCTCGGCCGGAGGTCGATACCTATATTCCGAAAGGCTTCGTGTTGGTGCCGATCGAGGTACAAAATTACGAGGCACTGGACTCCATTCTCGGACGTTTCGGGGTGGTCGATCTATTCCAGGCCGGCGCGCCAGATAGACCTGAGCAACGTTTGGTGGCGCGCAACGTTCGAATTCTTAGAGCCCCACAAAATCCCTCACATTTCGCAATCTTAGTGGGCGAGAACGAGGTCGCGCAAGTGCTCCGCTTTGGCGGACAATTCACCGTAGTGGTCAAGCGCCCGGAAAAAGGTGGAACGGAATTTGTAAAGGAACTCAAAGAGAACAAAAGAAAAATCATTTACGAAGGAAGCTAATATGTGGATTTTGATGTTGGCCGCAACCTTAAGCTGGGCGCACGCCTCAACCGTTTTAATCCAAGCTCCACAAAGTCAGACGTTGGAGTATCGCTCGGCCCTCAGGGCGCACGGCGACTATGTTTCTCCGACCAAACATTACTTGGGAGCACATCCGTCTTCCGCCGCACGGGAAAGCCTGCTCGTCTTATTTGCGGCAGCTCAGAAGGCCTTCCTTGAGGTTTCGAACGGAGACGCTCGCATAAAGTTTGTTCAGGTCCTCGAGCTTCTGCCGCGCGACGATTGGGCCGGAAGCGATCGTGAAATTTTTCTGCAAGTCTACTTACGGCTGGCACAGCTCGAGTCGGACGCTGGAGCTCGCGATCGCTGGCTGGGCCTATCGTTGCTTCTCGGCGGAGGATTGAAATACGACGCGAGTTTGTTTCCACCTCCACTTTTGGCTCGGAGATCCGAATTGGCTCAGCAGCTGCCTAAAGTTAAAATATCTCTGCGCGGACTGAATTCGGGATGGTCGCAAGTTTTGATCAACGGCGAACGCTGCGAGAAAATGGAATGTGGAACTTGGTCGAATTATCCCGGGCCTGTTCGCGTGACCTATCTTTCTGATCAATGGATTGCGCAAACGTTGAACTTAGAAATTTCAGAAATCGAAAAGTATTCACCGGCTGTTACGGCGTGGGCCGAGGGCAGCTGTGCGCAGAGTCAGTTTCATCGCCGAGCCGACGAGTTTGCGAGTAAAAAACTCTTTTTTAGCGCGGAGTGTGATCGATCGGCACTTGCGAGTCTCGATCTGAAACCAGTTGTGCCTTCCCCAGACGAAATTTCAAGAATTCCTACGCCTGTGAAAAAATCGTCGTCATTTTATGAATCTAAGTGGTTTTGGGCCGGAGTAGGCACTTTGGTTGCGGTTTTGATTGTTCGGGGCCAGCAAAGTCACGAGAACAAACAAACCACCACCACTTACGGCTACTAAATAATATGTTCGCCTCGAAAAACGACATGTTGGGGGACTTCTTCTTCCACCTGAGTAAACGAATTCGGCGCCCACGACAGATCGCGATGCCCCATGTAACTTGTCGCAAGACCAAGCAAGCGCGGAACCCCGGCATCCGCAGAGTCGCGCAAGGCTTGAAAGGTGCGACTTAGGCTTGGTGGCTCGATTGGAGCATCGCTACCAAAATCAAAGGGAATCTCGGCCTCCTGCAAACGCCTCCAAGGGAACGAGTGCTCCGCAAGATCTCCGATTTTATCTTTGAGCCAATTTTGATCACTGAGCCAATGCGCAGGCTGAAGGTGGCACTCGAGGGAAAGGCCTGCCATTTTTGCGATGGTTGCAGGTCGCAGCAACTCCGCATGTTCAATATGAACGCGTCCGGTTGTTCCAGCGCTCTTCATTTCCACACAGATATCCACAAGCCAATCGGCCGCTTGATCGCCAATGGCGTGCAATGCGACCTCAAGATCATTTTCCCAACATCGGGCAAGCGCCTCTTTAAGAGCCGCCTTTTCCCAAAGAACTAAGCCGCTGGCCTTGCTGCCGTGATAGCATCGCGAAAGCCAAGCTCCCTCGGAGCCAAGTGCCCCGTCGAGAAATAGTTTCAGTCCCTTGACTCGCAAATTGGGACTGGTTGCCTGACGTGCCTCTTGGACCAGTTTCACGGTCTCATCGAGTTGAGCAATATCTTTGAGCCAAAAAAATTCTTCAACCGCAAGCGTGAGCAAACCAGATGCGTCGAGCTTGAGCGCCTCATTCCACTGCACTTCATTGCAAGTCATATCGCGAATATGGGTAAACCCGGCCTCGTTAAACGTTTGCACGCCTTTTAAAAGATGACGACGCATATCGAAGGCGCTCGACTGTGGAATTAATTTCTCCACGGCCTCAGAGGCCTGGTCGACTAGCACTCCCGTCGGCCATCCATCTTTATCACAATCAACGCGACCACCATGACCCGCGTCTGGATTTTTTTTCCACAAACCGCTCAGTTTGAGCGCGGCAGTGTTGACCCACAAAGCGTGAGCATCGCAGCGTGAAAACGCGACAGGCACGTCTGGAAAAAGCTTGTCGAGAATAGAGCGATGGGCTTTCACTTCCCATTTGTTGTCATCCCACCCGAAGCCGATCAGCCAACTGCCACGCGAATGAAATTTTTCGATTTTCAAATCACTCACTTCAGACGGAGCCGTCAAATGATCCAAGCGCAAGCGCGAAGAAAATTCTCCGGTAGCTGCCCAATGCACATGACTGTCGAAACAGGCTTCGATTCGCATCTCTCAAAATTACAGGCAATCCTATCGAATCTGCAACGGGCGATTGCCCGGTCCGGTAGGCGACGGAGAAATATAGGGTGCGATCGTCGGAGTACCACCCAGACCATAGCCTGTGTAGCTGCCGTGTCCGCCACAACCACAAAAAACTTGCGTCGACCGAAGACACTCGACTTTCGACTTAGGACGCGCCCAAGTCTTATTGCCGTTGCCGATTGTGCGCCTACGCCCTTAAACTAAATAAAGATGAAACACTCGATCCTCTGTGTAGATGATGAAGTCGACAACGTCGATGCCTTAGAGCGACTCTTTCGCCGCAAGTACAACGTCTTCAAGGCGACCTCCGGCGCCGAAGCATTGCGTTTAATGAAAACTGAAAAAATCGCATTGATCGTCACCGATCAGCGCATGCCAAGTATGACCGGTGTTGAATTTCTCGCCGAGAGTATGAAAACGCAGCCCGATACCATTCGCATTTTGCTCACTGGCTTTACCGATATTGAATCCGTAATTTCCGCGATTAACTCTGGGCAGATTTACCGCTATGTGACCAAGCCGTGGGATCCGGTCGATCTAGCCAATACAGTCGACAAGGCGATTGAGCGTTATGATCTTTCCGCTGAACTCAAAGAAAAAAATCAGGCGCTGCAGCTTGCACTTAAAGAACTCAAAACTTTAGATGAAGCGAAATCGAATTTTATGATTCTGATCAATCATGAGCTCAAGACTCCACTCACCGTGATTTTAAGTTTTTTGAGTCTTTTGCAAGAATCCGAATTAGATACCGATCAACAGAAATATGTTTCGCGAATTTCAACTAGCGCTGATCGACTGCAAGCCTTGATCAATGATTCACTCGAGCTTGTCTCCGCGGAAACCGGAACCCTTCCGATCAAGGTCACTGGCATTAATCTCAAAAAACTAATGGGTGAGCTGAAAGCAGAGTACCAGAGTCAGCTCGAGAAAAAGAGTATGACCCTGAATCTAGTGACTGAAGCAGGTGAAGTACGAGCAGATGCCAAAGCGTTACGCTCAGTGCTCTCGCGCCTACTCGACAACGCGATAAAATTTGGTCATGAAAATTCCGAAATTGAATTCGAAAGCAAAGAGTTGGACGGAAAAACCGTGCAGGTTTCGTTGGTGAACGAAGGCAAAGGTATCAAAGCCGAAACTATTGCTAAAATATTGAAGCCATTTTCTCTAGATGAAAACATCATGCACCACTCGAAAGGCACGGGCCTTGGCTTGAGCGTCGTACAGGCGGTGCTTCGGCGGTTGGGGACTCAACTCGAGGTCGACTCCCCCAAAGGCAAATTCGCCGCTTCCTTTTCGCTTCCGTCCGACTAGCCGGACGCCGGACTCCCCTTTTCGAATCTGACCGGACGCCACACGGACGACCCTTTTGCATCGCTGTCAGAGGATGAAACACCTACTTATTCTCCTACTTATTTTTCCGACTCTCGTCCGCGGCGAAGAACTCTGGCTTCGCGTTGGGGAAGCGCGCAGCTTGTCCGCGCCCTCCGGAAAATCCATTCGCGTCGGCACGCGAGGAATCTTAAAAGTCATCGACGGCAATTCTAGCGTGAAAATTGTCGGCCTAAAGCCGGGAGTGAGCCCCTTGATCATTGGCAACCTAAGCTATTTGGTGCGAGTGAGCTTAAGCAATCAAAAGGAGTTCTCGCTCGCGCTCAGAGACCTGCTCAAAAATATGATGGGCTTGAAATTGCGGTCCGATACCAACCCACTTTCTATCGGTGGCACTCTCCTTCGATTTTCGGATTGGCAACGCATTGCGGACCTCGCGCGGACACATCAAGGTGAGTATGTTTTTGCGGCGCAAGCGCTGCCGGACGTCGCCCGCCGGGCTCTTGATTTTTTAGGTCAACAGGCTCGAGAAAAAGGCTTTCCTGTGGTGCGTTTTCGCGCCGATCCAGAATTTACCGCACAAGTGCCAAAAGCGGCGGCGGGGTTGAAAGCCGGTATTGCGCATTTGTTTAAACCCTACGGCATTCGAATCGAATCGACGGATTCTGAATTGATGTTGCAGCCGTTGGTGCGGACCCGGGTGATTCTCGCGGAGCTCTCCAAAGAGGATTCCACGCAATTTGGAGTTCGGTGGCCGAGCGAATATCAAGCTCAGATTATTCCGCACCTCGCCGGTTCACCAGATGCTTTAATGGTGGCCCTGCAGGCGCTAGAGGCCCGCGGACAAGCGCAAATCTTAGCCTCGCCAAATTTGCTATGTCGCAGCGGAAGTGAAGCCCGATTTCACGCAGGCGGAGAATTTCCCATTCGAATTATTTCCAAGACTACCCACGACGTCATCTGGAAACAGCATGGAGTTCTTTTGCGCGTAAAGCCTCAAGCCGATTTTCAAGGATCAATCAGTTTAGAAATCGAAACTGAAGTGTCATTGCTAGACATGGCCAACGCCGTTGAAGGAATCCCAGCGCTAAAGTCGAATACGGTAAAAAGTCATTTCGATCTCCCAGGCAAGCGAACTATCGCTATCTCCGGACTTCTTCGCCAAGAACTCGGTGAATCGAAGGAGGGATTGCCCTACCTGACCCGCATTCCCATCTTGGGCGCACTCTTCTCAAGCCAATCCTATATGAAAAGACAAAGTGAGCTTGTGATTTTCGTCACCCCCGAGATCTATGTTCCCGAAGCCGATACCAAAGTAGAAATGCCAGAAGGTTGGGTGCGAGATGAACCCTGAGGCCTCTGCTCTGGTGCAAAGTATTCTGCAGCGCTTTGAAAGTGCGTGGAGCTTCGATTCTCGCGATCTGGCGCGCCCTTCGGCCGACGAAATGCTGCGCGGATTGATCCGCGAGTGTGACCCCGCATTGCACGAACGTATGGAACAAGAATTTTTTGGACTTGGACCGTTGGTGGAGCTCATTGATGACAAATCGATTCAAGAAATCGTGGTGAACGGGGCCGATGAAATTTGGTTTGAGCGGCAAGGCCTATTTTCGCGCCATATGGATCCGTTTCTCAGCGAACAGACATTTAAAAATTTCGTCGATCGCCTTTGTGCCTCAGCCCAGATTAAAGTGGATTTGGCGGCGCCATTTGTCGACGGAAGGTGGCGGGACTTTCGCGTCCACTTAGGCTGCGCTCCCCTCACCCACTGTCATTTTCATTTGACTCTAAGGCGCTTGCCGGAAAATCCATGGACTCTTTCGCAGCTCGTCGATGCGGGATGGTCCAACCAAGAACAGGCGAAAGTCTTGAGCTCGTTGATTGAGAGTCGAAAAAATGTTCTCTTTCTCGGCCCCACCGGGTGCGGAAAGACCACCGTCTTGGGTGCGTGTCTGAAAGAACTTCCGAAAAATGAGCGGGTCGTGATCCTCGAGGACACTGACGAACTGCCTCGACCAAATTCCGCCAGTACTAAGCTCCTGACTCGCGCCAATGCGTGCGCCTCACTGCCCGAAATTACTCTCAGCGATTTGGTCCGGCAAAGTTTGCGCATGCGACCGTTTCGAATCGTGATGGGAGAAGTGCGCGGTGGAGAAGCAAAGGACCTTCTGCTCGCACTTGCAACAGGACATAGCGGAAGTTTAGGAACACTGCACGCTAGCGAAGCCCGACAGGCGTTGCTCCGCCTGGAAATGCTGGTGCAACTGGGCGCGCCCCAATGGAATGTACAAGCGATTCGACAATTGATTCAATTGAGTGTGGAGGCACTAGTGGTCTGTGGATATTCGGGAGGCCACCGACGCCTGCAAGGCATCTTTAAGGTGGCCGCCCTAGAGTCTTTTGGATTTCTACTCGAGCCGCTGACTTAAGCGTGATAGTCGACGTATGAACCGCGCGGTGTAAACCCTGAAGGTTGTGTGGGTTCAGCGTCGCTCGCTTCACCTAATGACACATCTTCGCTGGGCTCTTTCCCTTTGCCTGCCGCCACTTCATCGTCGGGTCGGCGAATGCGAGTCATAAAAAATGAATCCGCCATTTGATTCACAATTTGATCTTGCTGACCGGCTTTTTTATGCTCGGCGATCTCATTGTTAATCGCAGTGGCGCGCGCAGCAGTCGTCTCACCTTTTTCGGTGACCGCGACGGACTCGCCCATCGGTCTGCCAAAGGCAGGAGTTCCCGGGCGCACAGCCCCTGAACTCTTAAGATCGGTCGAGGCGACTCGTGAACTGCCTCGAACAATATGACTAATTTTCTCCATTCCGCACCTCCATGTGTGAGGAGAGTGAACAAGAATCCTTCTTGTCCGTCTTACCTATCGGTTCGAATCTCGAATTGATACACTGGACTTTTGGTTAGTTCTCCTTCCTCTCGGGATCAATTCGCATTCGTACGCATGGCCACTTAGAGACTTCTATTCATTCACCGGGGGACTCGGGCTCCTTGCCCTCGCCGGCATCGCGCCTGGTGGCGCGAACGCTTCACGCTTGCCGGAGGTCCCCCAGTGAATGAATAGAAGTCTCTAAGTGGCCAAGGGTATTGAATGGGAAGGGATCTGAGTGACGGAGAACTTTCCTGCACGTTGGTCTAGGAGAGGGAGACGCCCGAGAGTTTTTTTGAATGGGGTTCCGAGGGGCGGATTTTTTTGGTTGGAATCGGTGTTTAAGCTCTGGTCAAGAGGTGGGCCACTTTGCAGTGGTTATCTCTTGCCAGAGCCTCGAGAAGAAAGCCTCCCTTTCACAAGAAGGGAGTCGAAAATGATGAAGCGGTATGTCCAATACTGTGATTCTTATCGGAGGAATTGGGAAATTTTTAAGAGTTTGCTTTGGTTGAACTTGTTTCTATTAAAGCTACTCTTGATCTGGGCCAAACTCTTGTTCTCAACCCAGGGCTAAAGTCGTATCTGTGGGCGTTTTTTGAGCTCAACACGGAGGCAACACTCGAGGCTCTGGCGCTCTTACAATTCCTTTTTTCCTGTCTCTAGAGCGGTAGCTAAACGGATACCGAGCTCGAGGAGCTGTTCACGGGCGACGGGGCTTGGGGCTTCGGCCATTAGGTCCGTCGCTTTCGCCGTCTTTGGAAACGCAATTACGTCGCGGATTGCGTCGGTGTGAACTAGCAACATCACCAAGCGATCCATTCCCCACGCGATTCCGCCATGAGGAGGAGTTCCGTAGCTCAGTGCCTCGATGAAGAAACCGAACTTGAGTTTAATTTCTTCGTCGCTTAAGCCAAGCGCCTCGAACATTGCGGCTTGTACCGCTTGGCGATAGATTCGCATACTGCCGCCCGCGATTTCGTAGCCGTTGCAGACTAAATCGTAGGCTTTGGCCAGTAAGGTTGGATATTTTTTCTCATCGCGATCGAGCATGATTTTTAACTGTTCGTCTTTGGGCGCGGTGAATGGGTGATGGCGCGCGACCCAGCGCTTATTGTCGCCGTCGTATTCGAGTAACGGGAAATCGACAACCCATAGAAATTTGAAGGCCTTTTCGTCGATCAATTTCAATTCGTGGCCGAGTTGATTGCGCAGCATCGAGAGCGCCGAGCAGGCGATATCGAAATCGTCGGCGACGATAAATACGGCGCCGCCTTTTTCTCCACCCGCCTGTTGATATATTTTTTGCAGTGCTTCGGGGCTAAAGAATTTTGCGACCGAGGAATTGATCGTGCCGTTTTCTTCTTTCAACCAAACTAAACCCTTGGCGCCCATTTGTTTTGCGGTCGCTGTAAGTTTGTCGATGGCCGAACGTGAAAACTTATCACCTTGGGGCACCGCGAGTGCCTTCACCGAGCCACCGCGTGCAATGGCATCATCGAAAACTTTAAAGCCGTGACCCTTTGCAGTTTCAGCGACGTCGCGCAGTTGCAAAGGATTGCGCAGATCGGGTTTGTCCGATCCATATTTGTTCATCACGTCGAAATAAGTCATACGCGGAATCTCTGGTACTTCGACGTTTAAAGTCTTTTTCCAAATCGTGCGTAGCATACCTTCGTTGATTTCTAAAATATCGTCTTCGTCGACAAAGCTCATCTCGATATCGATTTGCGAAAACTCCGGCTGGCGATCCGCGCGCAAATCCTCGTCGCGAAAACAGCGAGCGATTTGGAAATAGCGATCACTGCCGCCGATCATTAATAATTGCTTCAGTGTCTGCGGACTTTGCGGGAGCGCATAAAAAGTCCCTTGATTCACTCGCGACGGAACCAAATAATCGCGCGCGCCCTCAGGGGTGCTCTTGTACAGAATCGGAGTTTCAACCTCGAGAAATCCCAAATCCGAAAGGTAGTTGCGCACAATATGTGCGACATCGTGACGAACCCGCAAATGACGTTGCAAGCGTGCACTGCGCAGTTCGAGGTAGCGATATTTCAAACGCAAGGTTTCAGACACTTTCGGATCATCGATCAAAAACGGTGGCGTCACGGCCTCTGATAAAATTTCGCACTTGGTGACCTCGACCTCCACATCACCGGTCGCGATTTTGCTGTTCGTCATTCCCGAGGGACGGGCGCGCACGTTGCCTTGCAAAGCGACGACAAACTCTCCGCGCAGATCTTTGGCGGCCTGCGTTTGGGCGTTGGACGGATCAATTACGATTTGCACTAGACCCTCGCGATCGCGCAAATCAATAAAGACTAAGCCCCCATGATCTCGACGCGTGTCGACCCAGCCCATCAGCACAACGGTTTTGCCGACATGCTCTTTGCGTAAACTGCCGCATAGGTTTGTTCTTTTCAGCGTCTTTAGAAAGGCCATGGTTTATCCCTCAGGGATTAGCTTCTCATGCTCTCCGTCATCGATCAACCAGAACTGACCTGGACTTGGAGTGAGCGATGCACTATGCTGAACCCCTATGCCATCGATCAAAGTCGAAAAACAAAGTTCATTGAGTGCCGGCGACAGTTTCAAACGCGTATCCGATATGCTCTCGAACGACAAAGACCTAAGAAAATTGGATGCGAAGTATAAGTGCGAGTTCAACGCGAAGGATTTTTCGGGCGTTGCGGACGGCTCAATGTTCAAGGCGAAAATGAACATCAAAGCGAATGGTCCGGGCTCGAATGTGGTCATCACGGTCGATCTTCCGTTTCATCTTGCTCTGGTCAAAGGCATGGTCGAAAAGACCCTCCAGAAAAAGCTTGAAGAGGCTTTGGCGTAAGCGAAAAGTCCGCAGGATGAGCTGTGAAACCCGTTAAGAAAAAAGCCACCACTAAAAAGACCAAGGCAAAGTCGCTCAAAGGCTTTAAAGCTGTTGAGGCGGAAGTCGTTGATCGTTCACTCGATGAGAAACATACGACGTCGGATGGCGACCCTGAGGATGGGAAAATTGAAACTCATGAGGCTTTGGATTTTTCAGATAGCGATGCGAAGGGGTTGGTATCTAGCGATCCAATCACACGCTATATGTCTGAAATTGGTCGCTATCCCCTACTGACGCGCGAAGAAGAGCAGGCGCTTGCGATTCGCTACCGTGAAACCGGAGACCCCAAGGCTGCCGAGCAGTTGGTGACCAGCAATCTGCGTTTCGTGGTCAAAATCGCCGCCGAGTACAGCAAGTTCGGAGCTCGCCTGATCGACCTTGTGCAAGAGGGCAACGTCGGACTTATGCACGGGGTAAAAGAGTTCAATCCTTACAAAGGTGTTCGCTTAATCACTTATGCCGTGTGGTGGATTCGCGGCTATATTCAAGAATTTCTGATGCGCCAGTATTCAATGGTCCGCATCGGCACGACTGCCAATCAACGAAAGTTGTTTTATCAATTGCAAAAAGAACGCGACAAGTTGGAGCGAATGGGTCTTGAGCACGGTATTGCCCAGATCAGCGGCAGGCTCGGTATCCCGGCCGATGAGGTCGAAGAGATGCAACAACGCTTAAGTGGACGCGATGTGAGCTTAGACGCTCCGGTGAGCGACGAAGGTAGTTCTTCGCGGTTACTCGATCTGCAAAGCGAAGCCGATCCCACCGCACTCGACGAGCAACTCGGCAAGCGGGAAGAATTGAAGATTCTCACCGAACGCATCGATGAACTGCGCAGCGAGCTGAACGAACGTGAGCAGTTCTTGCTCGATGCGCGATTATTATCTGACGAACCGATGACACTACAAGAGATCGGCGATAAGTACGGAACCACCCGCGAGGCGGTCCGCCAGATGGAAGTTCGGGTCATGTCGAAAATCAAGAAAGCGATGGAGTGAAAGTTAGGACTTTCGCCTTTTGACCGCTGCGCGAACCGATCGCTTGCGGTGCTTTCGTTTGTGCATGTGGCTGCGCAAATTCGCTTTATGACTTAAAAGCGCCACTCTCTTTCGCATATTTGCATTTTTAGTGAGTAAAATCGGCGGCGCCGGAGCCGAGTCCAATTGTTTCTCACTCTTTTGGATCCACGAACGGTATGCGGGAACCTTTGTGTAAACAACTTGATGGCCGCAGTCATCGGGTGAGCGGCCAGGGTAACCTCGATTGGTTACTCCAGCTAAAATTATCTTCCCACGTTTGCTTATAAAGGCTGGTCCACCGGAGTCGCCGTGACAGGCACCTCGACCATGCGACTGATCTAAGATCATTTCACTTTTGCCCGGACGGTTGTGAAGAATTTGAACGTCTGCTTTTCGCAATCGTCCGGCACCAGTCTTGGCGTGAGCGTCAGAGATCCCGTAGCCGGCCAAGGTGACCTGCGAGCCCGTTGGAATATCCGCATCCGAGCGCGCGGTGGAGACTTTTGAATATCCACGCGGCGTGCCTCCTGAAAATTTCACCAGCGCAATGTCGCCTTGGTCCATTCCTACGCCGGCGTGCGTGCTCCATTTCGGATTGACAGCTACAGCCTCAGCAGGCCGTTGAATTACCGTGGGCGAATGTAATTCAGGACCAAAAATCACCGTGGGTTTAGGTCCTCTCGAGTGAATACAATGCGCAGCCGTCAGAACCATATTTTTTCGCACCAACGTTCCTGAGCAAAGCGAGCCCGAATGGCCATCAGGAGATGGTTCAAATATCCCGACTGTCGCGGCTTGGATGGGATCCAACACATCGACCTCTTGCCCGCCAATAATATAGTTCTGTGCCGAGGCCGAGGAAGCCGACACCAGCAGTAAAAGGCTCAAACCGCAGAAATATAATCGCATGTAGGACTCCTTGATTGTGAATCTCGGAGTCACTCCTGCAATCTTATCTCGCTCGCCATTCGAGCCAAAACCAGTCTGCCGCGGATTTGCCGTGCGACCGTCGGACGCAGAACCGACTCTTCACAATGGTTATTCGATCAGGCTTCGCTCACCGTATTGCATAGATCGGGGTAAGGAGTTAAATATGCAGGATAAAAACGGTGGACGAGTCGAAGCCTATGCCGAAGGGGCGCGGGAATTCGGCGTTCTCGTGATGGTTTTCGGCCCCATGTACTCGGTATTTGATACTGACGACGTCGGTTGGATACTGATCACCAACGTGCTATTCTGGTTCTTCAGCGGAGTCGTTGTATTCTATTGCGGAGTGGAGGCGGAATGGACAAAAAATTAATTGCTCTCGCCGGTGTCATGTTGGGCGCGGTCTTTTTGTTAGTCATGGCACATATTTCCGCACGGTCAGAAAATAAGAAGCGGCGACTTGACGAACAGGCCAATCGCAGAAAATAGCTCTCGTCGCTCTCTATGCGGACTCGAGCTCTTGGTCTTCGAAGAATTGATGGAGTTTGGCGCGTAGGCGTGAGATCGCCTGGGCGTGTAACTGAGAGACTCGGCTCTCGGTGACGCGCAGGATTTTACCGATCTCCTTTAAGTTCAAATCTTCGTAGTAGTACAAAGACAGAACTAGACGTTGGCGCTCGGGCAGATCCTCGATCGACTTGGCGACAACTTCCTTCACCGACTTCATATTGAGTTGAGTCAGTGGGTTGTTGAGCTTACAGCCTTCGAGAATATTCAAAATCGATTTCTTATCGACGTTGCTGAACGTGGCCGCATCATCGATCGAAAGAACGCTGATCGGGCGAACTTGGTTCAACAGGTCGAAGTACTCTTCCATATTCATACCGAGCTTGCCGGCAACTTCTTCCTCGTTCGCCGAGCGGCCGAGCTGGGATTCGAGTTCAATGGTCGCGCGATCGAGCATTTTCGCCTTATCGCGAACCGAGCGTGGAACCCAATCCTGAGCGCGCAATTCGTCGAGAATCGCACCGCGGACACGAAACTCCGCATAGGTCTTAAATTTATTATCACGGGTCGGATCATATTTCTCGATCGCGTCCATCAAACCAATAACGCCACTCGAGATAAGGTCATCTAACTCAATATTTGAGGGTAAACGAACTGCGATTTTCTGCGCGATAAACTTAATCAGTGGAGCGTACTCAAGGATAAGTTTATCCTTCTGCTGCGAGGTCAGCTTATTGGGCTCTTCTTTGTACTTTTTCAATAATGAGTTGGAATTCGCATTACTGGTATTATTTGCCATCGCGTTTCGCCCCTTATAATAATTCTATCTAAAATCAGCCCCTGAAGCAAAATTACCAACGTCTAGGCTACGCCCGAGAGTTGGTTCCAAAAGAACTGCAAGCCACCTTTTAACTCTGTAAAACGCTCTGAATTCTTAAGGTTTTCACTGAGCGCGCGAATTGCAAGACTAGCTGGACAACGGCTCTGTACCTCAACCACAAGCTGCTGGCTGCGAATAGACTGTCTCAAAATGAGATCGTTAGGCACAAATCCACGATAATCCAGACTTACGCACAGGAAGCGAGAAGCGACATCGCTGAGTCTTTGAAAAACTTGGCGAGCCTCATTTTCATCTTTCACCATGTTGGTAACGACGGAAAAACGATTTTCTCGGTGACGTTGATTCAGTACTTTGATCAAGGCATAGGCATCCGCTAGGCTGGACGGATCGGGTGTCACAACCACCATGATCTCTTGCGCCGCGGAGTTGAGATAGAGAACGTTGTCGTCAATTCCAGGCGCGGTATCGACAATCATAAAATCAAAATTGCGATTCAACTGACCCACTTGATCGAGCAAAGTGTGCTTCTGCATGGGATCTAAGCGACTCAATCCATAAACTCCCGAGCCACCGGGGATCAAGAAAACATTGCTCGCGACTTCCATCATCACTTCTTCAAGAGTGCACTGCCCTTCGAGTACGTGACTGATATTCAGCTTGGCGCGCTGACCGAACATGATGTCGACATTGGCCATCCCAAGATCACCATCGAGAATTAGGACCTTGTTGCCGACCTTGGCCAACTCATATGCCAAGTTGCACACCAATGTCGTTTTACCAACGCCACCTTTTCCGGATGTGATGCTAATGGTGCGCGTGCTATCCGAACATTTGGCGGACAGACTTAAGTTGTTGATCATGGAGCTTCCTCTTTCTTCGAAATCTTAGTGAGTTTAAAAATAAAATCGATAACGCGCTCTTTGGTCGCAAACTCATAGTCCTCGGGAATTCTGGAACCGAAGCCGAATGAGTGCAGCGGAACTTTGAAGCGCTCTTGAAAATTGAGGATTAGCCCCTGGCGGCTGGATTCATCAAGACGGGTGAAAATCACATCGTGAAATCCAAGCATCTGATAACGGCCGGCTAAATCCATGGCCTCTTCATCGCGGGCCAAAACGGATTGCACGTAGTGAATTGTGCGCTTAAATTCAGGAGGAGGAAGCATACGTTTTAACCAATCGACTTCTTCCATAGTGCGCAAATTCAATCCGGGACAATCGACTAAAATATGTTGCACATGTGCTAATTTTTTCTGTGCAACCTGCCACTCTTCGGGAGTGCGCACGATCGCAAACGGAACATTTAAGATTTGCGCGTAAATTCTCAACTGATCTGCTGCGCCGACCTTTATCGTATCGAGAGAAATGATCGCAATCGTCTTTTTCTCTTTAAGAACAAGTTCAGAGGCGAACTTCACCAGTGAGGTCGTTTTACCTTGGCCCGTCGAACCCATAAACACGTGATAGCGACCGTCGGTCGGAGCTTTGGAGACTTCAACCGTGTTCAGCAGCTGGCGCACAATCCAAGCTTCGACCATTGCCGGTCGCTTGATGGACTCAACATCCAACTCCTTCTGAGCCTTCTTCAACATTTGCGAAACCGTTTGAACTTGGATCCCTTGACCCGTCAGTCGCTGATAAACTGGACTCAACTCAAAGGGCAATCCCTGCTCGGCGCCCGGATGCATCGACATTGGATTCTGCGGCATCGTCTGAAAACGTTCGACAAGATTTTTCAATTCGCGAACCTGTGATTCCAGTGCGCGCATGTCCGCTGAGGCCATCGTCTGAACCGGAGCCGTAGCCAAAGGCGCGGCAACTGGCGCAGTCGTCGCTTTTACCTTCTGTGCTTGTACGCGCTTGGGTGGATCTTGCAAAACATCGCGACTGGCCATGCGTGCCCGTTCAGCGGCGCGACGAACCCGATCGCGCCCTTGATCGACAATTGCTGGCTCGTCTTCAGCGATATCGATATATCGCATACCTACCGCCTGAGCGCGTGAGGTCTGTGAGATTTTAGGTCGTGAAGCAATCCCAGAACTCGAGCTTGGACCACCGACAAAAGCCAATTCCTTTTTTTCAACCTGACCATCATTAAAAACTCGGTTGATAAATTCACGCTGCTTGCTAGCTGGAATTTGTTGAAAACGCTCGCGTAGATCCTCACGTAACTTGCTCTCGGCAACTTTTTTCTTGCGCAAAGTTTCTTCTGAGACTGCGGCGGTAACTTCGACACTTTTTTCGCCCATTAGGCCAAATCCGCGATGACTGTCTTTCGCCGAGAGAATGATGGCTTCTGGTCCCATATGAACCTTCACCAAATCCAAGGCTTCCTTCATGGTCTTTGCTTCGAACTTTCTAACCTGCATGGCCCAGCTCCACTAATCCAACCGCTTGAATTTGCGCGTCGGAAGAAATTTCGTTATGTGACAAGACTACGACTTGAGGTAAGAATCGATTCGTTAGCTTAAAGAGATGGCGTCGTGCGGTCGGACTGGTCAGCAAGATCGGCTGACCCGCAATCTCAGGATGTTGTTCAATCGTCTTAGAAATCTGAGTCAAAATGCCCTGCGCTTGACGAGGATCCATCACTAGTTGCACACCTTGTTCCGTCTGCAACAGGGAATTGGAGATCAGCTCTTCCACTCGTGGCGCGAGAGTCATCACTGGAATTTCACCGGCGGTGTTGGAGTACTTGTGAGTGATCGAGCGGCATAGGCCCTTGCGCACACTCTCAGTCAGCAACTCAGTATCTTTATTTTTATGCCCTTCGTCGGCAAGCGTTTCGAAAATGGTGAGCATGTCGCGAATAGACACCTGCTCACGCAGGAGATTCTGTAGCACTTTCACCACTGAGCCGAGAGGGAGCACATCGGGAATGACTTCGGCCACCACTTTCGGATATGCCTTTTTGAAATTCTCGATAAGCGCATCCGCCTCCTGACGACCGAAGAGTTCATGGGCATGAGTGCGTACGATTTCTGTCAAATGAGTGGCCATAACTGTTGGAAGATCCACTACGGTGTAGCCGGCAATTTCTGCCTCTTCTTTTTGGCTCTTGCCGATCCATAGCGCATCCAAGCCGAATGCGGGCTCTTTGGTCGCAATTCCCGGCACCGGAGAGATTACATTTCCAGGATCCATCGCGAGCATATTGTCAGGTCGAAGAGTTCCACCACCAACGCGATTGCCCTTGATCAAGACGCGGTATTCACCGGGCTGCAATTGCAAGTTGTCGCGAATGTGGATAGAGGGAACAACAATGCCCATATCCAGCGCAAACTGTTTGCGAATGGATACGATCCGCTCAAGCAGGTCACCGGATTGGTCACTCTCGACGATGTTGATCAATCCGTAGCCGACTTCGAGCTCGACGAGATCGAGCGGCAACATGGACTCAATATTTTCCTTAACAGGCTTACGTGCCAATTCGTCTTTGGCATTTTGCTCTTTGTCTTTTTTCTCTTTATTGAATTTGCCAATGGTCCATGCGATCGAAGCCAATGCACCTGCGACAAAGAAGAACGGAACTGTAGGTAGACCTGGAACTAAACCAAAGATTGCGACAATCCCAGCTACGATCGCCACTGCGCGCGGTTTCAAGAACAACTGAGTCGCCATCTCTTGACCCAAGTTTTGCGAACCTGAGTTACGCGTGACTACGATACCTGCAGCCGTAGAAATAATCAGAGCGGGAATCTGAGTGACGAGACCGTCACCTATCGTCAGCATCGTGTAGGTCTTCGCCGCCGTAGAGAAATCCAGACCGCGCTGAAAGACACCGATCAATAACCCACCAATAATATTGACGATCGTAATGATAATCCCGGCGATCGCATCTCCGCGGACGAATTTGCTGGCACCATCCATCGATCCGTAAAAGTCGGCTTCTTTTTCAATTTCTTTGCGGCGAACCCGCGCATCGGTCTCACTGATCAAGCCCGCATTCAAGTCGGCATCGATCGACATTTGTTTTCCAGGCATCGCGTCCAAGGTGAAACGTGCCGCGACCTCTGCCACTCGACCAGAACCTTTGGTGATAACGATAAAATTGATGACCACCAAGATAACGAAGACTACAAATCCAATGACATAAGAGTCACCCACAACAAAGTGACCGAACGCCTGAATCACCTGTCCGACAGCGCCTTCGCCCTTATGACCGTTGGATAGAATCAAACGAGTGGTTGCAACGTTGAGTGACAAGCGGAAAAGAGTCGTCAACAACAAGAGGCTCGGAAAAATACTGAAGTCGAGAGAGCGATCGGTATAAATTCCAACCAGCAGGATTAACAGAGAAAGCGTAAGAGAAACCGTCAATGCAAGATCCAGCATAAATGCGGGGAGCGGGATAATCATCACCGCTAGAATCCCGATCAACGCCATCGCGACCAGCAGATCCGCGTTCTTCGAATACTTCTCAAACTTTTTTAGAAACTGGAAAATCGCTTCCATACTAGCTCTTCACCTTTTTCTTCAAACGGAATACATAGGAAAGTACCTCTGCCACAGCCGTGTAAAGCTCACGCGGAATCGCTTGCCCAATTTTTAGAGTTTTAAATATCGTTCGCGCCAGTGGTTTGTTTTCCACGATCGGAATGCCATGTTCGCGCGCCAATTCACGAATTTTCTCGGCGATAAGGTCGGCTCCCTTGGCCAAAATCATCGGAGCCACCATGTTTTCGTCATACTTCAATGCGATCGCAATATGGGTCGGATTAGTGATAATGACATCTGCCTTTGGTACGTCGTCCATCATTCGGCGACTAGCGATATCGCGTTGAATGCGCTTGATACGCGCTTTGATCAAGGGGTCACCCTCGCGCGATTTAATCTCTTCTTTGATCTCTTGCTTGGTCATGCGCATCTGCTTGTCGAGATCCCATTTCTGATAGAGATAGTCGACGGTGGCCAAAAAAAGCATAAAAACACCCACGCCACCGAGCAGACGCATGGTCAAGGTGCCAAGAAATCCCATGATCTGTGGAACAGTGAAGCTCATCAAATGAGGAATGCGCTCCACCTGGTCCTTCAGCATGAAGTAAGAGATGGTTAAAATAACGACCATCTTTAAAATCGCCTTTAACCCTTCAAAAATCGCGCGCAGACTGAACATGCGTCCGAAGCCCTGAACGGGATCAAGGCGATCCCAGCGCAACTGTAGGGCTTCCTCATTGTAGAGAAATCCCACTTGTAAAATCGTAGAGAGAAATCCAATTAACCAGAAAAGGCCCATAGCCGGCGCGATAATCAACGCGAGTTTTGAAAAGGCAAAGCCCGCGACGTGCTTCCAATCTCCAGTTCGCGCAGCAACAACTAGCGAGTCACCGTAAGACTGATTGAAGACTTCCCAAATCTGCAAGAAGAAAAAATGACTCATCAACCAGATCAGAAGCACTCCCGCAAAAAGTAGCAGAACGGAGGAAAGCTCCTTCGATTGGGCGACTTGGCCGCGCTTGCGAAAATCTTCGCGCCGCTGCTGTGTCGCCTCTTCTGACCGTTCGCCTGTGTCTGCTTCTGAAGCCATCCGTGGCTATCCTCTTTCTATTTTAAAAACTCTTTACGAACTTAAAAACCTGCGTTGTGCTTAACGATAAAAACTCACCCATCTGATCCATCATCATGGGCAAGGTGATCATCATTAAAAATAAACCAATCATAATATTAATCGGAAAGCTGGTGACCAAGACATTGAGCTGCGGAACTGTCTTTCCAACCACTCCCAAGACCAAATTCACCGCCAAAATAGAAATCACCACTGGCGCACTAAAGCGAAGTCCAAGTTCGATAATTTCTTGGGTCATTTGCCCGACTCCGGCAAACTGCGAGGTATTCAAAGTCAGAACACCCGGCGGGAGCCATTGGTAACTGTTCACCAAGCCGGTGATCAAATAATGATGTCCGTTGACTGCCAGATAAAAGAGCGACGCGAGCGTGGTATAGAATTGCTCGATAGAGCTCGACTGCCCGCCGAGTGACGGATTAAACATCGCCGCAGCCCCAAGACCCATCGCTTGACTCATCAATTCGCCAGCAATGCGAAACGTGAAGAAAAATAAGCGTGCGAGAAAACCCATGGTTAGACCAATCAGAACTTCACGCATAACAAGTAAGACGATACTCGACTGCATAGCGGCGGCCTGAGCGGCTGAAAAATGTAAAGTGGGAAAAATGACAAGTGTGAGCACCAATGCAAAAAGCGTTTTTATATGCGCGCTCACCGTCTCAACCCCAAAGACCGGCCAGCTGACCACAAACGTGCTCATGCGGATTAGGACCAGGGCAAAAAATAGAATCTCGCTTTCCGAGAATTTATAAACTTCGGTCATCGAATGCGCACCATCTCCGTTAGACCTTCAAAAAGTTGAACCGTAAAGCCACTCATCACATCCATCATCCAAGGAGCGGCGATAACCAACACGATGCCCACCACAACCATCTTCGGAATAAAAGTCAGAGTCGCCTCGTTGATCTGAGTCACAGCTTGAAAAACGCTCACGATCAAACCGACAACCAGCGCTGCAAGGAGAAGTGGGCCACAGAGCATCGCCGTCGTCTTTAGTGTCTCTTGTCCAAGTTTTAAGATTAGCTCTTCTGACATTTTAACCTCACCCGAAACTTTTCACTAAAGAACCGACCAGCAAAGTCCATCCGTCGACCAAAACAAACAGCATAATTTTGAACGGCAAGGATATGACTACCGGCGGAAGCATCATCATCCCCATCGCCATGAGCACGCTGGCTGCGACCATGTCGATCACCAGGAACGGCAAATAGATAATAAAGCCAATAATAAACGCGGTTTTTAGCTCGGAAAGTACGAACGACGGGATCAAAACCATCGTGGGAACATCGGCACGAGTTTTTGGCGTTCCCATTTTGCTTAGGCGAATAAAGAGCTCAAGATCTTGCGAGCGAGTCTGATGAAACATGAAGACGCGCAGAGGGGCGAGCGACTTTTCAACTGCCGCCTCTTGCGTGATCTGATTATTCAAAAATGGTTGTAGAGCATCCTCGTTAATCTTATTGAAAAACGGCGCCATAATAAAAAACGTTAAAAACAGCGCCAATCCGACCAGCAACTGGTTCGGTGGCATCTGTTGAGTGCCCAGTGCCTGGCGCACAAATGACAATACAATAATAATTCGCGTAAACGCGGTCATCATAATCAGAATCGCCGGAGCCAACGTGAGAACAGTGAGCATCAAGATAATCTTGACCGCGCTCACGATTTCTTGAGGGTTGTTGGTGGATTTAAAGCCAAGGTTCAATGAGGGCAAAGTGACCTGAGCATGGGCAGCAGTGCCCAAAAGTAAGGTCGCAAGCCACGCGAATCCAGCAAAAATCATCCAGCGATTGATCGTCATTCGCTCTCCTAAGCCCGCGACAGCGCCGTGCGCATGTCTTCGACCGAAAATTCGTCCTCTAGAAAGCCATTGAAATCTTTGCCGAGCACGCCTTCGAGCTCATCATCAATCAGCGTAATTGTTTTCAACATATTGACCGAGTGATCTGTTGCCCCGATTAAGATCGCCTCGCCCGCAACTCGAACCAGAACAAGGCTCTTTTTTGGGCCTAAGTGATATTGGTGCAGAACCTCGATACGAGTCTTTTCCCCACCTTTGTTCTTTTTCAACGACCAGCGGCGACTCGCAAAAACCAAAATTCCGCCGACTAAAGCGATAAAAGCCATGCTGCCAACCAATCGCCAAATCAGCGTGCCTTCGCTCTTGGCTTGCTTATCAGTTTTTGTGAAAGCAGGAATCTCATTTTCCTTAGCTGCATCCGCGGTGATTTGTGCAACAGTCGACTGACTAGCGTCGGTTGACGCCGTTGTAGTCGCGGTAGCGGTTGTCGTCGTCGCCAAACCCGCTTCTGTCTTCGCGTCCGCGCTATCGGTTTTTGCAGTTTGCGATTCAGCAACGAGCTTCTCTGCCGCCGCTACGATATCGTCATCCGTATTTTTTTCGCCGGTGCCCTCAGCGCGAGCTGAAAGGCAAAGCATGGCACTTAGAATCACTACTGTGAATCTCATAAATCTCTCCGTCTTAAGAGTTCAAATTTATTTCAACTGCTCCACTCGCTCACTTGGCGAGATAATATCCGTCAATCGCACTCCGAACTTTTCGTTCACGACGACCGCCTCACCGCGTGCCACCAATTTGTCGTTGACCAGAACCTCCATCGGTTCTCCGGCCAGCTTGTTCAGCTCAATGACGCTACCCTGACCCAGGTTTAGCAAATCATTGACGACCATTTTGGTGCGACCCAGCTCCACAGCCACCCGCAATGGGATGTCCATGATGAGCGAAAGGTTGCGATGACTGGTGTCGGGAATGCCCTGCATCTTGGGATCAACTTCTGGCGCAGGCGCCGGTTGAAGCTCGGACTCTATCGCCGTCGCAAGATTATTTTTATCGTCTGCCATACCCCTACCCTCACTTCTCTATGGGCCGCGTGACTTGTACAGCCACCGACCCATGATGAATACCGTAATACGCTTTGAACTTCGAAACCCCTTCAACATTCACATCGAATTCGCCGGTCGTATCTTGACCAAGCGGAATGACGTCTCCCACTTTCAAACCCATTAGGTCATTCAAAGTGATTTCACTCTCACCTAAATTCACATTCACATTCACTGTCGTATCGAGGAGCTGACTGCGAATAATCGCGGTCCACATTTTCTTATCGGTTTGATCGGATTCCACTTGAAAACCAGTGGCGAGCTTTTGTTTTATCGGCTCGATCGTCGCATAAGGAATCACCAGTGTGATTGTTCCGTTGGCATTCTCCAACTCAACGTCAAACGTCGAAGCAATGACGATGTCTGTTGGGGGCACGATGCCGACGAACTGGGGATTGATCTCTGTACGCACAAAACTCGCATCGATCTTTTCAACCGAGGCCCACGCATTTTCCAAGTCGTCGATCGCGAGATCCACAACCTTCCGTACAATCGACAATTCAATCGGAGTAAAGTCTTTGCCTTCGATCTTTGTATAAGGACGGTCGGCGCCGCCAAAAAAGTTATCGACCAAGGCATAGGCCAATTTACTCTCGATCACAAAAAGGGCCGAACCGCGCAAAGCATTGAAGCGCAACACGCTCATGCATGTAGGCATCGGCAAAGTATTGATGAACTCACCAAACTTTAAAAAGTCAGTCGAAGCATGAGTGAGGGTCGCAATCTTGCGCAAAGCACTTGAGAGCGAAACACGAAATGATCGCATGAATTTTTCATAGATAACGTCGAGCTGCGGCAAGCGGCCGCGAATAATTCGATCTTGTGAGGTTAAATCATAAACGACAACAACACGCTCATCTCCGGGACTGCCACCGGCTCCGCCGCCGCCACCACCGCCGCCACCGTTACTGCCACCAACCTCGCCTTCGGAAACCGCGGCGAGGAGGGCATCAACTTCGGATTGTGAAAGTACCTGACTCATTCTTCAAAACCCTTCTTAGTTGAGGATGAACTCGGTGAAGTACACTTTATTGATCTGACCCTTGGTCAAAAACAAATTGATCTGATTCTTTATTTCTTCGCGCAGAGAATCCTTACCTTCTTTGGTCGAGATCTCGGCAAATGTTTTGCTCGAAGCAATGATTATTATATAGTCACGAATCTTTGGCTTGATCTTCTCGACCTCTTCTTGCACTTCTGCATTAGTCACTTCAAGTTCCATATTCATTTTCACCAACTTACGACCGCGACTGCCTGAGACATTGACTAGGAATGTTTCAAGGGGAACAAGCTTTCCAATAAACTCTTTGCTCTTCTCTTCGCGCTCGTGCTGCTCGTGTTCGCCTTTGATGACGTCGTCGATTCCAGGTTCAGCTTCTTTTTTCTTCTGACCAAGGTAGAGCATGACTCCAACCGCGATAACGACTGCCATGTTGATCACAGCGAGAAGGATGAAGAGTGTAGGCTTACCGCCTGATGATCCCGACGTATCATGGTGTACTGGTGCTGGTGCTGGTGCTGGATTCTGTTCGGCCACGACTATCCCCTTTTAATATCGAAACAAGGTCTCCCACTGCCATACACAGCACCGACAGTGCCAACACGACTTAGGATTAAGTTTCGGGGATTTTGACAAGGCTTTGATTTAGTTTTTCGAGATGAGCTGGGTGCAGTTCACACACTTAGCGGATCCCTAGACCGACAAAACGACTTTGCTAGCCGTGTGTTTTTGACAGGACACTTGTCGTGAGTTCTATTCTTCGTCCTTCACAACATCGCTCACAAAGACAACGGGCGAAAGATCGTCATCGTTTGCAGCCGTCGCTTGATTGCACCAATAGTTGGGCACCACGATTTGGCGAACCTCGGAAATATCCAGACCCAAAAATTGTTTGCCAACAATCAGCACAAAGCGCTGGCCTAGCGAGGGTCGGGCCGAAACCAATCGCACCTGGCCGTAGCCGTCACCATCGGTTTTCGTCATGCCTTCGCTACCTGCAATCTTCCATTTTACTTTTTCGCTGTAGAGAGGGGTGAGGTTAGTTGCAATCGATTCCGTAGTCTCTTCACTGTCTCGGCAAACCAAGCGAAAATGAACCACGGTCAGATAGCGATTACCACATTTCCCCTTTTCATCTTTCACTTTCACTTGGCAGCCATCGAACGGTTTTTCCGCATAGCCAAGATCTTTGCTGTCGCGCTCAAGTCCAACTTGGCTGAGTAGCTGAATAATGTCATAGCTGGGACGTGCGACCGGAACCTTAGGTGCAATCGGAGAAGCATGGCTCGCCGCAGGCGTGCGCGGTTCGGGAGAGGCTATCGCTCCAGACGGTTCATTTTTGGGCGCGGTAGAGCAGGCGCATACAAGTAAACTGACAATCAAACCCGCAACATATTTCATCGCAACTCCAAGTGAGGAAACAAGTGCTCACTGATCGGAGTTTCACGCGAAGTTGTTGAGAGTCGAGGTCGGAAAAAGCCAAACCTAAGTCGAGGTCTAGCCCGGGGTGCCGAGCATCTGAATGCGCTTGGCAATAAGAGGAGCAATCTGCGGGTTGCCCGCCAAAATAGAGTCTTCTGCCAAATTATATGGGCTGCCATTGTAGTTCCAGGCGACTCCACCGGCTTCACGCACCATCAACGCCCCAGCAGCCGTATCCCAAGGTTTTAAATTTTTCTCCCAAAACGCATCAAACACACCTTCGGCTACTAAACATAAATCGTAAGCGGCCGCTCCTGCGCGCCGAATCCCACGTGCTTCAAATACCAGATCTGAAAAAATTGCTAACTGCGTCTTCAGCGCATTCACGTTGTCCGGGAAAAATCCTGTCGCCAGCAATGACTCTTTGATTACTCCACGCTTGCTCACTGAGAGCTTTTCGCCATTGACGAATGCTCCCTGCCCCTTGCAGCACGTATAAGTTTTATTTAGCATCGGCACGTCAATCACGCCCACGGCAAGTTCGCCCTTCCATTGCAAGCCAATGCTGATACAAAAAATCGGAAATCCATGCACGTAATTTGTGGTGCCATCCAAGGGATCAACAACCCAGCTGGTCGCCTGCACCTTTTCTTCTTTGCTCAGGAACGCTTCTTCCTCACCCAATACTGTCACGCCTGGCAGGCCACGCATCAATTCGGCGGCAATGACCTTTTCGCTCTCCACATCGGCTTCGCTCACTAGACCGGCCTGAGCCTTTTCCTGGACTTTCTTGAGCTGACCAAAATAATGCAATAGGACCTTACGTCCTGCCTGAGAAGCCTTCAAAGCGGTTGCGCGAGCTTGCGCTAAGTCGAGATTATTCACTCCTTCCGTTCAATAGGGGTTCAAAGCCGAAGTCAAGGCTTTGGCAAGGTTGACCCGCACACCCGAAACCGATTAAGATTTAGATAAGACTCCTGGAGGAAAAATATGTCCGCAGAAAAAGGCAGTTCAAAAGCCGATACTTTGGTGAAAGTTGTTCTCGTGTTCTTCATCTCGCTACTTTCGTTCTCTGTCGGAACATTTGTCGGCAAGCAAGTGAGTGATAGCGATCACCGCCGCATGGCGCTTGAGGGTGATACCAAAGCAGATCGTGGTGTTGCGTCTGTCGATGGCAAAGAAGTCGAAGGCGGCGACAAGATCACCGAGAAAGAGATCGAAAACCTAACTGAGGAATTCGTCACCAAAGAAAAAGTCGCGACCGGCGAGACGATGCAAGCCGAAGAAGCAAAGCCTGAAACCGCACCTGCAAAAGCCGAGAAAGAAGCCAGCGGATATAAGACTTATAGCCGAGGCAAAAGCGCCGACGCCAAGCCTGTCGCCGCAGCCGCTCCTGCCGCAAAAGCGTCCGTAGCGGATGGCGTGCACAAAGCAGCCGACAAAGTCGCTAAAGGCGAAGCCCCGACCGACGGGATGAAAGAGGAGCGTAAGCCTGCAAGCTCACTTCCCTCTGTCGCGGCATCGGCTGTTGGTAAATACACCGTTCAAGTGGCTTCCTACGCTGCGGAAACAGAAGCGAAGAATCATGCGGCTGATCTTAAGGGAAAAGGTTGGAACGCATTTTACTTCGCCGCGGCTGTCGCTGGGAAAACTTGGTACCGCGTTTCTGTTGGCTTGTTTAACAATATGAAGACCGCCAACGACTTCCGCGCCCAGTTTATGAAGGAAGCCAACACAAAATCGGCTTACGTTCAAAAGGTCATTCAGTAATTAGATTTGCACACCGATTCTAAGGAGCGCCGAGTACAACGGATCTTTGCGCTCCTGAACCCCCGAAATCCGCCCCTCAGCTTCCAACAACAAATACCGCCACAGACTCGCAGTTAACCCTCCGCCCAGACCCATAAGGCCGCGACGACTGCTGCGCGTGTCATCGTAGGTGTCGATTTGCGTGTTCACGCGGTCAAAGTAAGCGCCCACTCCAATGGACACAAAGGGCGACCAGCCACGAGTCACAGGTATGAACTCATAGCGCGCCCACGCTGCTACCGTCCCCGTCTGAGTCTTCACACGATAGGAACCTGACGATGATTCGCGCCCCTCAAGTCCACCTTCAAGCAAAACCGCCCATGGCCAAAAGCGGAGCTTGCCATAAAGCTGCTCATTGAAGCGGGTGGCGGCATAGTCAGGATTGACGTTCTGCTCAAGACGGCTCTCCATCGCCATACCCATCGCAAAATCAGGCTTGGAACTCGCCGCAAACACCGAACTAACATTAAAGATGAGTACCGCAACGACTAACGAGTGGAGCATTTAGCAAAACTCCGTAGCAAAGTGGTTTTAGAAATCGTGGCACGCAAATCTGCGCACGCCTCACGATCAGGATCTAGACCGTCGAGCAAAATCGGAACAATCACGTCGAACTCCATCACTTCCAGAGCAAGGCCCATACTGATTTGCGCCGGGATATTTTTTAAGCGCTGAAGAATGCGTGCGATAAATTTCTGCGGAGACTCGGGATCGCGGATCGCGCGACGGAAGAGTAGTCTCGCCAAAGCCGTACCCTGACTGTACGCCAAGCCCATCAGCTGATCCTCGCTGAGCACCTCAGCAGTTGACCGTTGGCGCAGGTCCTCCGCTGTCCAAAATGGAATAAGGTCTTCAGATAGCGAGCGGGCGCGGGCCAATTGAGGAACACTGTTGCTAAAGAAGTCGGCACGCCCAACATAAATCGCGGCAAACAGATCAGCCAGTCCTTCATTCCACGCGCGCAGAACAATATTGTTCAACTGTCGCGCGCTGTGCGGATCTAGATTGTCGGGCGTTCGCTTAGTCTCGAAACTCTCGAGCGGATTCAAAACCTCATGCTGAAAGTGCGCGTGAAAATGTTCGTGCGCAACGATTCCGTGATTGAGCGCGAAGGGCACACGATCAAGTGAATAGGGTAAGAGTCCGATCGCATCGGCATTTTGAAAATAATGTGCGTTGTTGTGTGCGTCGCCTTCCGACACGTTCAATACAAACTCAACCCCCACTTGGCGTGGCCACGACAATTGGTTCGCAGTTCCAAGTGCAAGTTCATATTGATAAAGTCGCTCAAACTGTGCGTACACCGAAAGCACCAGTCCACTCTCCGCATCGAGCGGAACGTACACGTGGCCCGCCTTGGTCAAATGCGTGCGAGCCACGGCGCCGGTAAATCCCTTGTCCCCCAGCACGCCTTGAAAATGAACTTCGGCCGCAGCCCCTTTTGCCTCATAAGGCGAAGCCAGCGTTGAAAGTGTTATTTCGCGCGGCTCATACACGCCCTGCGCATTTGGCCACGGGAGCAAATAGGTGCTCTCGTCGCCGGGTTTCGCATTTTGCGTACATCCGACCAAGGCGAGGGAGATTAGAATCCACTTGAGCATTTAATTTTTCCTAGTTGAGCTAGGCTATATGACAAGTTGCATTATATTGCACCATTTTCTTGCTAAACATCCGAAACAATTCTTAATTCGCGTCTTTAACCATGACGAAGTTATGACCATTTTGAAAAAATTTGCAGACGATTTGAACGAGCGGCAAGCCGAAGCAGTGGCCACACTGACCGGCCCCCTTTTGATTTTAGCCGGTGCCGGTTCGGGTAAGACCCGCGTTCTCACCTATCGCATGGCCAACTTGATCGCTCAGGGTGAGTGCACGGCGGATCAAATCTTAGCAGTCACGTTCACCAACAAAGCCGCGCGCGAGATGGAAAATCGGGTGGTCAAGCAGCTGCACGAACTCGGCATTCCGGTTTACGAGCGTATGTGGGTTTCGACTTTCCACTCGATTTGCGCACGCGTTTTGCGCGAAGACATTCACTTGCTAGATTATCAACCATTCTTCGGCATCTACGATGACTCGGATCAGATGTCGATGGTCAAAAAAGTGCTCGGCATTTTGAACATCAATGACAAAATGTATCCTCCACGCGGTTTCCAAGCGCGGATCAACGAGGCCAAACAGCTCGCACTTACGCCAGAGGATCTAGCCAAGAAGGGTTCGCTCTTTTGGGATGAGAAATCGCTAGATGTTTACCGCGTCTATGAGCAAGAGATGAAACGCGGCAATGCCCTCGACTTTGGCGATTTATTATTTAAAACTTTCGATTTGTTTCGCAGCTATCCTGATATCTTAAAAAAATATCAAGATCGCTTTCAATTTATTTCCGTCGATGAGTATCAAGATACCAATCACATTCAATATTTGTTGGTGAAACAACTCGCCGAACTGCATCGCAATCTCTGCGTGGTGGGCGATGAGGATCAGTCCATTTATTCGTGGCGAGGCGCCGACATCACCAACATCCTCAGCTTCGAAAAGGATTTTCCAGAGGCAAAAATCATCAAGCTCGAGGAAAATTACCGCTCGACCCAGACGATTGTTTCCGCAGCCTCACATCTGATCAAGAACAATACGCAACGCAAAGACAAAACCCTGTTCACGAAAAACGAAGATGGCGAAAAAATTTGGATTCACGAAGACGTCAATGAGTACGAAGAGGCGCGCTTTGTGGTGCAAAATATCGAAACGCTGATGCGCGCCGAAAACGGTGAGCCGACTAGTCATCGCGACTTTGCGGTCTTCTATCGCACCAACGCCCAGTCCCGCGTGCTCGAAGATCTGATGCGCAGTCATAGTATTCCCTACAAACTCGTCGGCGGAGTAAAGTTCTATGAACGCATGGAGGTCAAAGACATCCTTGCCTACTTGAAGACTTTTTTAAATCCCGTCGATGATATCGCCGTGCAACGGATCATCAACGTTCCCGCTCGGGGAATCGGCAAAACCACGGTCGATAAAATTGAAGAGGCCGGGATTCAACAGAAGATCAGTTTCTACGACGCCGTCCTCTATGCTGCCGAACATCGCTTGGTTCACGCGGGTGCCGCTCGGAAATTGCGCGAGTTCCGCACTCTGATGGACAACCTTGCGCTCAAAGCAAAAAATCTGAAACTCTCGGAACTCTTCGTCGAATTGCTCGACGCTACGGAGTACGTCTCGCGCTTGAAAGAAGAAAACACTCCGGAGTCGCAATCCCGCATCGACAACTTAGAAGAGTTCGCCAACGCGATTCGCCAGTTCGAACAAGAACGCGGCGACGAGGCCACCCTGACCAACTTTCTCGAGGAAATGGCGCTCGTCTCGGACGCAGATTCCATCTTAGAGGGTGACAACTATGTCACGCTGATGACTTTGCATATCTCGAAGGGTTTAGAATTTCCGGTCGTATTTATTGTCGGGATGGAGGAAGGTCTTTTCCCCTCGTCGCGCTCTATGGATGCTTCGGATCCTGACAGTGTACAAGAGGAGCGACGCTTAGCCTACGTAGGTATGACTCGCGCCCGCCGCCGCTTATTTTTAACTTATGCCCGTTCACGACGGGTCTGGGGACAAGAGCAAATGCATCCGCCCTCACGCTTTCTTAAAGAGATCCCAGAAGAATTTATCCACGCTCAAAGTCGCATTCAACGCCCAAACTTTATCGACCGCTACCGTGAAAAATTCGGTAGCGGTGGCGGCGCGAGCACGAGCGGCTCCGCAAATTCATTCACCTCGAAACGTCCCGCACGCAGCGGCTCCGCGGGCGGGCCAAAGCCCGGCGACTTCGATGTGATGCCCGATTACGAACATAGCTCCGACAATGAGGGCGCAGGCTACGCCAAAGGCATGCGCGTGCGCCATCCCACCTTCGGGGTCGGCTCGATATATCAAGTCGAGGGCGATGGAGAAATGCAAAAAGTCAGCGTCATCTTCACCGACAAGACTTTTAAAAAGTTCGTCGTCAAATACGCGCGTTTAGAAATTATTTAGATGAACGCTCTACCTTCGGCGCCGAAGGTAGGAATTTTGCTTTGATGTGCTCGGAGTTTAGCAAGGGTCGCAGCTGATCTCGCTGGCGCGATGCTCGACCATCCTTGAGCGGCACAATTCCCGGCCGTCCGGGCCGGGAATGAAATGGATTAGAATCCAAAATTGATATTTGGCCCGTGGATCAAAAAATCAATTCCCCGCCTTTAGGTCTTCCGGCCACGAGGGCCGGAAGAAAGCCCTCTCATGGATGGATGAGTACCGCGCTACCCCGATCCAATTTTCGGAGACAAGAAATATTTAGCAGGCACGATTTTTTTATTGACGACGTTTTGGTCAACTCTTTCAATTACAAAATTAAATCTTAAGGCTTGTCACAATCATATATTTAATCACCCACGATTCCGTTGGCGCGACGTAAATATCATATGCTAGAACCTTCGAATATTTAGCTTCATTTCTTTTCCATTCGCCTAATAAAGCGAAAATTTCGACTATTAATTGTCGTGATAGATTCCCAATTCTCAATTGGGAGGTTTTATGAATCTTAACGGACTTAGTGATCAGGATTTACTTATCAAAACCAAACTGCTTGCCGATAAAGAGCGAGAGATTTTAACTTCAATGCTTCATCACTTGCGAGAGAACGAAAGACGAAGGCTCTTTTCGAAATTGAAGTATCCGTCTCTTTTTGAATATGCAGTGAAAGTGAGCCTACCCGGATTTTCTGACCACTCAGAATTTCTCTCTCACCGCGTCGGTTA
>JAYVPG010000024.1:0-33581 GCA_043757545.1 Pseudobdellovibrionaceae bacterium | reverse complement strand
CAAGCGTCAAGAAACTCTGAAGATGGAGTTTCGCTTGTGCAAGTGGCGGAGGGTGGTTTGCAAGAAACGACCAATATGTTGATTCGCTTACGCGAATTAGGTGTCCAAGCGGCATCAGACACGATTGGCGACACAGAGAGAAAATTTCTCGATGTGGAATATCAGCAGTTGAAATCAGAGATTCAGCGCGTGTCTGAAGTCACTCATTTCAATGGACGCGATCTCTTGAACGGTACGGGCGGAATCATCGACATTCAAGTCGGTGTGATGAACGACCCCTTCAAAGACCGCATCAGTTTTAACTCGTCAGCTGCAAATTCAACGCTTGAAGCGTTGGGTATGACTGCTGAGGGATTGGCCACCAAGGAACAAGCTCAAAACAGCTTGTCGGTGACGGACAGTGCGATGACTTCTGTGAATGCGATGCGCGCGAATTTCGGCGCTATGCAGAATCGTCTGAACTCCACCATCGCAAACTTGGCGGTCACGCACGAGAACTTCTCGGCTGCAAACTCGCGTATCCGTGACACGGATATCGCAGAAGAAACAGCAGAGCTGACTCGTACGAACATTCTGTTACAGGCCGGCGTGTCCGTTCTTGGACAAGCCAACCAGATGCAGAATGTGGCGATAAAATTGCTGGGTTAATACAGCCGATCAACGGGGCCTCTGCTATAGGTCAGGGGCCCTACTATATCTTCGCACCCAATACTTCAAAATATTTCTGCCCGTGTTTTTGCCAAGTGCTGTTGAGCTTCTCTTTCAGCGTGGCCATGTCGAAGGGCTTGATCATGTAATGACTCACGCCGAGTTTGCCGGCCTCTAAAATTTCGGTTTTGTCTTGGCTTGAGGTTAAAATAACTACTGGAAGATTTTTGAACGTCTGACGTTCGCGCAACCACTTGAGCAACTGCAAGCCCGACATTTCAGGCATGTGAATATCGACAATGACCAGATGAACGGGATTTTTAACTTGCTCTTCATCGAGCAAAATCTTTTGTGCAGTACGCGCTTCTTGTGCTTCGAGCAGTTTCCAATACTTCAATTCAACGAGTGAATTTTTTAGCATGGTGCGCGCGAAGCTCGAGTCATCCACAATGAGAATTTTCGAATCCACTGGAAACATTGGCTCAACCTCGATCAAGAAATATTAAGCTTAGTTAATCAGATTTTGGGAGGGTTGGCATCGGCCGGCAGGCCCGCGGTATAGAAAACTGGACGGTCGAGAGTCAGACCCACTGAATCAATAACGTAGAATTAAACCTAGCGTAACTGCGGCCAATATAAGGCCGAAAAATACCAGCCAATAGCCTCGCTCCATCGTCTTACGCAGCGACTCCAAATCGGTGGATCGAACTTGCAATGAAAAGTCTGGGTCATTCAGCCGCCGCAAAACCTGTTTCACCTGGCGGGGAAGAGTCGATACCAGCGAGTTCATATCCCGTGCAAAAACCGAGGCGTCGGAGAACAAACGCTTCGGCTCCATATGCACTTGAATCAGATCCTTCGCAAACTCGATCGAGTAGCTTAAAAAATCGAAATCTTTGACGATCACGCGGCCCATGCCCTCAAGCGACACGACGGATTTAAAAAACATCACCAGCTCGGCCGGTAATACCAGGCCATGCTGACTCGCCACCGCAGTAGAATCGAGCATTAATCGACCGATATTTACATTCTTCATCGTCGCGCCAAAGAACGGAGCAATCAGATCTCGGATGTCGCGTGCGAACTGATCGACATCCACCCGCTCAGTAAACGGCGCCAAATCCACATACAAATAAGCCAGACGGTCATAGTCTTCTTCGGCCAGGGCTAAGAATAAATTCGCAATCGCACTTTGCGTTTTACGGTTCAGTCTCCCCACAATTCCAAAATCGATCAGGCCAATTTGATTGCCGGGCAAGAGCAACACATTTCCGGCATGCAAGTCACCATGGAACAATCCGTCGCTATAAACCATTTTCATATATGCGCGCAAGCCGCGCTTTAAGACTTCTTCAGGCTGAATTCCCTCTTGCTCGAGTGCGCTCCGATGGCTGAGGGGAATTCCGTTTAAAGCTTCAAGCACCAAAACCCGACGACCAGTGTACTCACCGTAGACCTGAGGAATTTTAATATTCGGCTCATTTGCAAAATTAAGCGCAAACCGCCGCACATTGCCCGCCTCAATAATAAAATTGGTTTCTAGCTCCATCGAACGACCAAACTCAGTGATAATTCCACTAGGATTGTACGGACGACTTTCGGGGATGTAGCGCTCAGCTAACTCGGCCAGACTCTTCAAAACTTTAAGATCCTCTTGAATCACCCGCTCAATACCAGGTCGCTGCACTTTAACAACGACCTCGCTGCCATCTTTCAGGCGAGCGCGATGCACTTGCGCGATACTCGCCGCAGCCAGTGGCGTTTCATCAAACGAGTCAAAGATCTCGTTGAGTGGCGCGCCGAAATGGGCATTCAAGGTGTTGGCGATTTCGCTAAACGCAACGCCAGGGACCTGATCATGGAGTTTTTTAAATTCTTCGGAATATTCAATGGGAATTAAATCAGGTCTGGTCGCAAGCAACTGACCCAGTTTGACAAACGTGGGACCGAGCTGTTCAAAACTCATGCGCATGCGCTCAGGCGCTGAGAACTGCTCAAGATCTTTTGCTAAAATGCGATCAATGACAAAGCGCCCGAGTTTAGCGCGAACGGCGAGGCTGTGAAACCCGTGACTTGCGAACACTCCGAGAATCGTCTTTAGCCGGGCGGCGTTTCTGAATAGGCTCCCGCGCTTTCTCCACATGTGGTTGATCCTCCGCCATTACAAAGTCAATTTGGCCTTGTTCAATATCCGCCTTCGCCACGACGACGCGAACGATTTCACCGATTTCATAAGCCATACCAGACTTCCGGCCGACCAGTCGCATCTTTTCTTCATCGAACTCAAAGCGATCGCCCCCGAGCTCTTCCACCCGCAACAGACCGTCGACATCGAACTGACGAAGTAAAATAAACAACCCAAAGCGAGTCACCGTACTGATCACGCCATCGAATTCTTCGCCAATATGCTGAGCCATAAAGCGCGCTTTTTTGATCGAATAAATCTGACGCTCCGCCTTCACCGAACGCTGCTCACAGGCACTGAGTATGGTTCCCGCGGTTTCCAGCTGCTCCATCGTCATCAATCGATAGCCCTTTTCAGGATACAAAATCGCCTTGAGCAAGCGATGCACAATCAAATCAGGATAGCGACGAATAGGAGAGGTAAAATGCGTGTAGTCTTTAAAGCCCAAACCAAAGTGGCCAACATTGTGCGGAGAATATTTCGCCTGCGCCAGCGAACGCAGCGCCAGCATATTCAACACATGACTCTTCGGGTGGTTTTTAAAATGGTCGAGCGCCTGTGAAATTTTCTTTTGCAAATGTCCACTCGAAAGTTTGTGCACAAAACCAAATGCCTTCAAAAAAGATTCGAAGTTTTTCATGGCATCCGGATTCGGCTGATCGTGAATCCGGTAGATGGCATCGACCTGCTTCTCATTAAAAAATCGCGCCACAGAAACGTTGGCCATCAACATTAACTCTTCAATCAGGCGATGGGCGAATAAGCGCTCGGACTGCATTATATCGACGGGATTTCCACCCTCATCCACTTCGATCGTGGTCTCGGGCAATTCCAGATCCAACGAGCCTTCGCGAAAACGTTTCGCCATCAGCACTTTTGCCAAATCTGCACAGCGCAAAATATTTTGTTCCACGTGCTTAAATTCGGGAGGAGTATTCCCCTCCACAACTTCTTGCGCTTCGCCGTATGTCACTCGCGCCTGACTCTGAATCACGGCCTCGTAAAAATCAGTGCTCTCAAACTCCCCTTGAAAATTCAAATGAATATCGGCGACCAACGCCAGCCTAGGAACCTTGGGTTTCAAAGAGCAAAGTTCGTTGCTCAACTTCTCAGGCAACATCGGCGCCACAAAATTCGGAAAATAAGTGGAGGTCCCGCGCATGTACGCATCTTGATCAATCGGCGCATCGATCTTCACATAGTGACTGACATCGGCGATCGCCACGATCAAATGAAATCCAGACTTCGTGGTCTCAGTATAAACCGCATCATCAAAATCCTTCGCGGTCTTGCCATCGATGGTGATGATCGGAAGTGCGCGTAAATCTTTGCGCCCCGCCCAGTCGCGCTCCGTGACTTCCTGAGGAATCGCATCGGCCTCTTTCATCGCGGCCGCATTGAACTGAAATGGAATGTTATGCGCATGCAACATGCGAATCGAATCGTTCAACGGATCGGCCACATTTCCGATCACTGAAATCACGCGTCCGCAAAATCCGCGCGCGGACTCAGGATAGTCCTCAATTTGCACCACCACGAGCTCGCCCTCTTTGCAGCGAATATCGGGAGGGCAAGAGACGCGCAGGTCCTCGCCCCAACCAAAACTCTTGTCGCGCAAAACCCCTTTGCCAGGGCCGGTCGATATATAGGCGCCCATCGCACGCGTAAAGGCACGATGAACGATCTCGAGCACGTCACCGCGAAAGCGATCACCACCTGCCTCACGCACAATGCTCACGCGCACGCGGTCATTGGACATGACACCCTTCATACTTTGTCTTGGGATATAAACGTCAGGCTGTTCGGCTTCGTCGGCGATAAAAAACCCGAATCCGTCGGGGTGGCGTTTGACGATGCCTAGAGATTCACGATGCTGGCTCTTCTTCATTCTTACGTCTTAACTACCGCATTCTGTACGTTCGGTCTATGACTTCCCGCCAACGATAGCCTGAAAACATCTCATCATTCAACCTGGCAATGCCCAATACTTGACCACCTTTGACGTTTCGGCTACCGGTAGTGGCTTCAGGGGGCATTTATGCAAAAGGTTCCGGTATTATCTCTCAAGGCCTATACGCACGGTTCCGCGATTGAAAAGCTCACCTTTGTTGACCAGCTGTTCGGCGGCTTAAAAGAATATGGCTTTGTTATTTTGAAAGATCATCCGATCGACATCGGACTTTTGCGCAAAGCTTATGAGTTAAGCGAACTGCTTTTCGAGCTTCCCTTAAACACCAAAGAATCCTACGTCGGCAAAGAGGGTGGAGGCCAGCGCGCCTACACCAAATTCGGAACGGAACATGCGAAGACCTCTAAACTCCCCGACTTAAAAGAATTCTGGCACGTTGGTCGCGATCTGCCCGAGGCCCATCGCCTGAAACGTTTTTTTCCGAACAATGTTTGGCCGCAAGAACTTCCCGAATTCGAGGGCATATTCAAATCCATGTTCCAAGCGCTCGATGACACCGGAAGAATTATGCTGCAAGCACTGACCGGTCCGCTTGAGGTCGACAAGGATTATTTCACGCGCATGACCGATGCGGGCAGCTCGATTTTGCGCCTCTTGCACTACCCGCCCGTTCCGGCTGGTGTCGAGCCAGGCGCCATCCGCGCCGCAGCTCACGAAGATATAAACTTAATCACTTTATTAGTCAGTGCCTCGAGTGGCGGCCTTGAGTTGCTCACTCGCGATGGCGAATGGTTGGATGTTGCGGCGGCTCCCGATACGATTATTGTCGATTCGGGCGATATGCTCGCACGCATTACCAATGACATTATTCCGTCGACCACGCACCGTGTGGTCAACCCAAAAGGACCCAATGTCAGTCGCTACTCGATGCCATTTTTTATGCATCCGAATCCGGACGCTCTATTGACCTGTATTCCTTCGTGTAAGGAAAGCGGCGCAAAATTTCCTGATATTTTGGCCAACGACTTCCTATTTGAGCGTTTGCGCGAAATTGGCCTGACGAAATAGGGTTTACCCGTTGCATTTACACTTCGATTTTTGCTAGCGTTGTCTTCCACAGGGGAGGAATTATGTTACGCTATATCTTATGTTTAACAGTCCTATTTGGTTTCGCTGCTCACGCCCGACCGATTGAAACTCAGAGTCTATGGGATGTTGTTTCCATCGACCTGCGCGAAGTTCAAGACAGTGGCGAGCCGATCCGACTGGTCGAAAACGATTGCACAAAAATGCCCACGGACGACGCCGGCTCCATTGACTGGGGGACGGTTATTACCGTTGGCGAAAAGATCTGGAAGATCGTTGAGGCCAACAAACCCGTTGTCGTCGTCACCACTCCCGAAGCCTTCGCTTTGCCACGTGGACTCAGCTGCTGGTCCGATCTTGACGGCTGGAAAGTACCCGTCACACGCTCGTTCGAAGTCGCTTACAAAAATCTATTTGGAATCGAAGTGACTAAGTTTCGCTTTCGCCTGCACTACACCTACGGCGGAGGTCACAGCGGGGTCGGTCGCTACTTAGCCAACGTCACCGTAATCCCAGCCGAACTCAATGTCGTCTGGGGCTATAACTTCAATGCACAAGTTGAAGTCGAACAGGCCGTGAATCTGGGAAGCAAAGAAAACCCGATGGCAGGACTTGAACTCAATCTGAAATGGACTATTAAAACAGTCGCCAAAGAAAGCGTGAACTCGTTTCACTTTTTTGTACAGGGCGATGGTCAGTTAAGTACCGCGGAATAAAGTCAGCCCGATCATTGAACGCGAGCGCCGAAGGCGGGGGCACATCTTCGCCTTAATTCAATCGAGTGCAAGACGGATGAATATAAGCACCACTCCACACTCCATTCACACAAGTGAGTTCACCCTGTTGGCAATTCGCTCCGCCCTGTTCGACTGGGCGTAAGTATCCAGTCATACTGCGGCCTTCGCGAATAAATCCGAGTGGAGTATGGCAGCCTTCCATCGCATCCTCGCTGGCCCCTTCGCTGGCCGACTTCGTCGCTGTCGTAGTGGCGCAACCGAGAAACAAACACAAACTGAGAGTCGCGGTTATCATCTTGTACATTTTTGGACCTTCCTAAATTAGGCGCACGAGCGCGGATTCAAGAGTCGTGATTTGACCTCGAGACTCTTCAAGTTGTCGTTTGCCTTGTTCAACCACCTCTTCGGGCGCATTGGCCACGAAGTTTTTATCACTCAATCGACCAGTCAGCGAGGCAACCTCACGTTGCAGTTTTTCAATCGCTTTGCGAATGCGCTTTACTTCTTCTTCGATATCAACCAATCCCTCAAGCGGGACAATCACATCGACTTTCAAATCTTTAACCTGCACGGGTTGCACCGCGCACTTGGCCAGATTGCCTGCCTCGCCGATTTCGCAAGTTTCTAAGCGTGCCATCGTCATTATCGAGGACTTGTTCGAGCCAAGAATCTTCTGCGCCCGATCTTCTAGTGGCGCCAAGCGCACATTCATTTTTACGCCGGGCTTGATGCGATTTTCGCCTCGAATATTGCGAATCGCTGTGATCACCTCGCGCACCAGATCGAGCTCGAGCGCAACCTCTTCACTACCCAGCGCAATAAACGCCTTGTCATTTTTAACGGTCGGATAACTATCCACAATCAAAGCGTCACCACGCAACGGAAGCTTTTGGTAAATCTCTTCGGTAATAAATGGCGCAAACGGATGCATCAGGCGGACAATGCGGTTGAGAATGTGCGCGAGCACCAGCTGCGTCGCTTTTTTCTCTGGCCCATTGTTTTCCTCAAGAAAAATCGGTTTGGTAAATTCCAAATACCAATCGCAGAACGTATGCCACACAAATGAGTACACAGCGTTCGAAGCGTCGGAAAAACGATAGACCTTGAGCATTTCGTCGACTTCTTTTTCAACCAATCCCAATTTATAAATGATCCATTGATCCGGATCACTGAGCTGAGATTTAACGGGAAGGTTTTCAACACCGCCCACGGGAACTTCGAAATCCTTTAAGTTGTTCAAAGAGAAGCGTGTGCCATTCCACAATTTATTCATAAAATTGCGATAGCCCTCGAGCCTTTGCGTCGAGAATTTCAAATCGCGACCGCCTTGAATCTGCGAAAGCAAAGTAAAGCGCAAAGCATCGGCGCCATGATCCTCAATCAGCTGCACCGGATCTTCCGCGTTGCCCGTCGACTTGGACATCTTCTTACCTTCAGCATCGCGAATCACACCGTGGATATAGACCGTGCGGAACGGAACATCTTTTTTAAATTCTAAACCCATCACGATCATGCGCGCGACCCAGAAGAAAATAATATCGAACGCAGTCACCAGTACTGTCGTCGGATAAAAAGTCTTTTGCAGCTCCGTGTCCTCCGGCCAACCCATGGTCGAATAGGGCCAAAGCGCCGAACTAAACCAAGTGTCGAGTACGTCCTCTTCTTGGCTGATCGAGGGACTTGCACAATGCTGACACTGGGTCGGATCGACTTCACTCACCGTCAGTTTTTTGCAGGCGGAACAGGTCCACACCGGAATGCGATGACCCCACCAAAGTTGGCGCGAAATACACCAGTCTTGAATGATGTCCATCCAGTGCAAATAGGTCTTTGCCCAGCTCTCGGGCTCAAAGACCACCGTACCAGATTCGACGACACGTTTTGCCGGAGCCGAAAGCGGCGCCATCTTCACAAACCACTGCTCCGACAAAAGCGGCTCAACCACGCAACCCGTGCGTGAACAATGCCCCACTTGATGGGTATGGACTTCAGTTTTGACCAACAGACCTTGCGCCTCGAGATCCGCGAGCACGAGCTTGCGCGCTTCAGGAACTTTTTTTCCCGCATAGGCGCCGGCGTTCTCATTGAGAGTTCCATCTTTGTGCAAAATATTTATCATCGGCAACTGATGGCGCTGACCGACGGCGTAGTCATTGAAATCATGTGCCGGAGTGATCTTTACGACTCCCGAGCCAAATTCTTTATCTACATACGTATCCGCAATCACCGGAATCGTTCGCTTGGTGAGCGGCAATTTCACCTGCTGACCAATCCACTTCAGGTAGCGTTCATCGTCGGGATGAACGGCAAGCGCCGTATCACCCAACATGGTTTCAGGACGAGTGGTAGCGACTTCGACTGACCCACTTCCGTCCGCAAGTGGGTAACGGATGGTGTAGATCGAACCCTTGAGCTCTTTGTATTCCACTTCCAAATCGGAAATCGCCGACTCAAGAGCCGTGCTCCAATTGATTAGGCGCAAACCTTTATAAATCAGATTTTTGTTGTACAGATCGACAAATACTTTGCGCACAGCTTTGGACACGCCTTCGTCGAGCGTAAAGACCAAGCGATCCCAATCGCAAGAATCACCCAGGCGCTTCATCTGATCGACGATGCGTTCACCGTACTGTTTCTTCCAATCCCAAACGCGCTCGACAAATTTTTCACGGCCCATATCGCGCCGATTCTTGCCTTCTTTTTTCAGCTCGCGCTCCACCACACTCTGTGTGGCAATGCCCGCATGATCCGTTCCCGGCATCCATAAGACATTGAAGCCGCTCATTCGCTTCCAACGCACCAACGTGTCTTGAATGGTATGATTTAAAGCGTGACCCAAATGCAGCGAGCCCGTCACATTGGGCGGCGGCAAAATTACGCTATAGGGAATCTTGGTTGATTTCTCTTCGGCTTTAAAATAGCCGCGACTCATCCACCACTTGTAAATGCGGTCTTCTACGTCTTTGGGATTGTATCGATCTGGAAGCTCCATGCTTTCGGAACTGTATCACCTAGACTGGGAGAGGACAAGGACTGAGCCGGTAACCAATCCCACGCACGGACTCGACATCAAGGCCCATAGGCTTGATCTTTTTGCGGACGGCGCAAACGTGCACATCCAGGGACCGGTTGTTGAGTTTGGTTTGGCCAAAAATGCGGGTTTGGATCTCAAGACGCGACACCACTTTGGAATCTTTGGAGGCCAATTCGCGGACAATTTTAAACTCCGTCAGCGTCATATCGATCGGGCGCCCATTCACTTCAATACTGTAGCGCTCACTGTCCACCATAAGATTCAAGCGATTGATAAAGAGCTTGTTCTGCCCTAAACCCTGACGCCGCATCAGCGAGCGAATGCGAGCCTCGAAGTGGCGTGACGAAAATAGACTTTTTGGTAAAAAGGCATCCGCACCAAGATTTAATGCCTTGGTCAAAAACTCCTCGCTGAGCTCAGAATTCATAAAAATAACCGGCTTCTTCGAAGGCAAAAGCGACTCAGTGATCCAATCCAGGTCATTCACTCCATCAATATCAACCAATAACAAATCCGGATCATACTGTTGCATGGACAAGGCGATTGCTTTTCGATCACCGACAACAACGGAGGTCCAATTGAGTTTATCGGCCTCGCGACAGATCTTTTGCGAAAGTTCCGCATCATCACTCAAAAAGAGCAGCTTCATTGTTCAACCTTTCAATGCCAAGTAATAAACAACTTTGATTTAAATCCGCCGACCAGCAAACGTCAATGCCGGCTAGCCCAAATTTCACTTTTACCCACGGTGCATCATGTTATGAGTTGCTGGATACGCCGATTCGGCTTCTTTATAGCCCATTCTTTAGGAGGAATATATGGCGATCAAGTGGGTCCGTGCAAAAGATGGAGCGATTTGTGGGGTTTGTAAAGGCCTTGCACATGCCTTGGACATCCCGGTGGGCGTTTTCCGCCTTCTTTGGGTGCTTTCCGTACTATTTTTAGGAGCGGGCTTCTGGGTTTATTTGCTTTTAGCCATCAGCTTGCCACGTGAGGATAAACTTGTAGAGGCTCTGGATCCACGCTTCTTGGGAGTTTGCGCAAAAATCGCAGTGCGCAGCAATCTTGAGGTCGGAGTGGTTCGCTTTCTCGCCATCTGCCTGGCTTTGTTGTCCATGGGTGCGACAGTTGTTGGCTACATCGTCTTATATTTTGTTTTGGACCAGGGGAAAACTCAGAGCTCCGACTCGAGGCCCAATAACCCGCGCGCTACGACATAAACATTCACAAAGCCCGAAGCCTCAAGTCTTCGGGCCACTTTGCTAGATTCTCGCCCGTCCTCGCAGAGAAGAATAACGGGATATTCCTTAGCGATTTGAATCCTATTTAAATGACCTTCAATGTTTTCAGAAGTGACCGGAGTGGCTAGAGCGACAATTTTGCTCAGCTCAGGGCCCAGGTCCAAGCTTGATTTTTCACGCAAATCTAAAAAAGTAAACTGAGTGCGGGCGTTGAAAATATTTTCAAGCTGGAAAAGTCCGATCTCCATCTAGTGTGCCCGTCCGCCTTGCGGCATGCGCTGACGTACACTGAATGCGATTCCTAAACCAACCACGGTCACAAGGCTGGCCGCGACAAACGGACTGCGTGGACCGAGCTGCTGATAGACCGCGCCGCCGACCGCAGGCCCGAGAATTCGCGCGAGTGATGAAAGACTTTGTGAAACTCCAAGATTATTGCCCTGGACATCTTTGCCACTGAGTAAGCTCATGCTCCCATTCAAAGAGGGGTTGGCCAATCCGTTACCGAAACCGAGCGCCGTCACTCCTAAGCCCAGAAGCCAAACCTGCGCCGACAAACTGCTCAATGCAAAACCCACCGCCGAAAGCGCAAGCCCCGCAATTAAAATTTTACGCTCACCGAATTTGGGCAGCCATTTGCGAATCAAATATCCTTGAGTGATCACCATGATCACTCCAATGTAAGCAAAGCCGTAGCTGGCTTGAGACTGCGACCAACCGAAGACGTCTTGTACATACATAAAAAGACTGGCCTCAACATGGGCCAAGGCAAAGGTATTTAAGAATAAAACGAACATCAACGTGCCAAGTACCGGCGTGCCGAGCGCTCCTAAAATTTTCTGCAGGCGCGAACCGCGACTGACGACTTTTCCGCCCACCCGAGATTCAGGGAGCGCGTAGTACGCAAACACAAAGTTAAAAAGGCAGATCATCGAGGCTACAACCGCAGGAAAACTTTGTCCAACCGGAGGAACGGAGCCCATCTTCGAGCCAAGATCGGAGAGAATGCCACCCATCGACGGGCCAAGAATAAATCCCAATCCAAAAGCCGCGCCAATCATGCCCATGCCTTTGCTGCGATCTTTCTCATCCGTAATATCGGCAATATAGGCCATCGCCGTCGACAGATTGCCGCCAAAAAGGCCTGCCAAACTGCGCGCCAGCACTAGTCCCCAAAATGTCGTGGCGAACGCAAATCCAAGATGGGCGCAAGACGCCCCAAGCAAACTGACCAAAATGACAGGGCGCCGCCCAATGCGATCGCTCAATTGGCCCCAAAGGGGAGAAAAAATAAATTGCATCAACGAATACACGCTCATCAGCAATCCCACCTGTAGTGGCGATGCGCCAAAAACTTTGGCCAGATAGGGGTTCATTGGAATAATTATTCCGAAACCCACCAGATCGATGAACACGGTGAGAAAAATAATGATGAGACGTTTGTCTTTCATTTTTCGGGCCTTGGTGAAAAGTCTTAGGTAAGGTAGCATTGTCTTATATTTATGCTCACTCTATTTTTTACTATTTTTACGATGTCACTCACCGCGCAAGCCCAGCTCTTGCCGCCGCCGACCGCAGGCGAGTTCGAGATCAAGGGCGAGTTCAACTATTTCTCCACGAGCAGCAACTACAATCCCGACGGCGGCAAGATGACCCTGCCCAATGGTAGCAAGCTCACTCAAATGATGGGCCTTGGTGAATTTATTTTTGATTGGACCAATGAATGGCGATTCACGGCCGGCGCATCCGCTGGACAAGCTGCGGTCGATTCTCACACAAATTCAGGTCTAAATGAGATGTGGGTCGGTGGTCAGTATTGGTATGAGCTCGACGCATTCGATTTAGTGCCCGAAGCGGATTTAGTTTATCCCGGTTTTCGCGTGAAAACAGAATCCAATGATCCGCTTCTGGGTGAGGGCGCACTGCGCTTAAAAGGTGGCGCTTGGGCGATTTATCAATGGGACGATTTTCGGCCGTTTGGATTTTTGGGCTATGAATATCGTGACGAGGGTCGATCCTCGTTGCTGAATTACAAGGCTGGGCTGCAATATGCGCAGTCTTCGGCTTGGTGGATGCAGGCGGAGCTTCGCGGCTCCTCGAGTATGACCAATGACAGTGACACGGACAATGTGGGCCGCGATGTCTATTTGACTCGCGTCCAAGGGGGCAGTTATCGCGATTACTCGCTGACTCCGAGTTCACATGAAGTCGCACTCCTAGGTGGGTTTCATATTGGGCAGATGGGTGTGTATGCCGGTTGTTCGACCACCTATATGGGTCGTAGCAGTGCCGATGGTTTGACCGCGCTTGTTGGTATCACGTTCGACGGTGCGTTCTTCCCGCCGGTCGAAGCCGCCCCGCAGGTACAAAGTCGACCGAGCGGACAACACTTCAATGTTAAGCCAGAGAAATTTGATAACAGTTTATTCAACGACAATCCTGTGCCCAGCAGCCAAGTGCCGACCGTTGTGCAAAAGTCCGCGCGTAAACGAGTCACTCGCGTACGCCCGAAACCGATCATGCCGGCGGCAAAACCACCCGCGATGAGTGTTGAGCTATTGATGAAACAAACCGAAAAAAGTTTAGAAAAGAAAAAATAGTTTTATCGACGCTGATTCAAAGATAGACCTTTTTCATAAACACGATTCATCCATTTATCCGAAACTCTGAAGAAAAATAAAATTTTTAATATTTGATTGAGTACGCTTTGGCGAATCGGCCCATTTTTGCGAAAGCGAACCGCCGAAGTTTTAAGGGTATGGGGTAAAAGCTCAGGCCTGACCACCGCGCGGAGGCTTCGACTGAAATATGTGTCCTCAAAGACCGCGACAGAGGGGAAATGTGCCGACGCCTTAAGGTCGGCGCTGAATACCAGACAATGGTCCAGATAGAAAATCCCACAGCGGCGGCCACGCACATGGTTTGAATACCAAGAAGTGAACTTCAGCAGCGGGTGCTCCATGTCGAAGCTATGGCGAAAAGCGCCCCATTTTCGCTGCCATCGCTCTCGCGTTAAAAAATCAATGGCCTCGCGAGTCAGTCGCGTGCGCGGGTGAACCAAGAGAATCAGTTTACCCTGAGCGCGCTCAATGCCCATATTGTAGCGCTCGCCCCGCTTAGAATCGTGCGCGACGTGCACTTGGCCGCGACTGAGCTTTTCAGCCGTGCCGTCGTGGCTGCCGCCGTCAATGACCAGAGTCTCGACGTCGGGGAATTCCGCCAATAGTTTGAGATTGGCCCAGAAGACTTCGTTGTGGACTTCATTGAAGCTCGATAGGATAGCGGTCAACACCAAGTGAATTCTAAGCGAAGGAGACTCTAAATGCACTATGAAGATGGCGACCTAGAAAAGTTCCCGAAAATCGTGGAATGGCAAAAGCCTTTAGGCGAAGCATTTTTTTCTTACTATGGAAAAGTTTTTGAAAAAGGCGAACTCACCGCACGCGAAAAATCTTTAATTGCGTTAGCCGTGGCTCACGCCGTTCAATGCCCATATTGCATCGAAGCCTACACCACCGACACCTTAGAAAAAGGCTGCACGCAAGGGCAGATGATGGAGGCCATTCATGTGGCGACCGCCATCAAAGGGGGCGCTGTTCTCGCTCATGGCGTGCAAATGATGAAGCAAGCGAAAAAGGTGTCCCTCTAACCCAATGAATGTCGTGCAACAGATCTCCCATCTCAATGAATTGTCGCGAACGAATCCGGATATTCCGCCATTCGTCTCGCGACTGACTGAGCGCAAGCTTGGGATGGGTCAAATGACCACTCTGCAAGTGAACTTGGGCAAGATGTGCAATCAAACTTGCAAGCATTGCCACGTGGACGCGGGCCCGACGCGCAAAGAAATTATGACTCGAGAAACGATCGAGCATTGTCTTCGCGCGCTCGATCAGTATCCGTTTACGATCGTGGATTTGACCGGCGGCGCGCCCGAGATGAACCCGCACTTTCGTTGGTTTGTTGAGCAGATTCGCGAGCGTGGCCAACATGTGATATCGCGTTGCAATCTGACTATTATTGAAGCCAACGCGAAATACGCAGACCTTCCAGAATTTTATGCGCGCCATAGAGTTGAGGTCGTGTCCTCTCTTCCCTCATTTGATAGTGCGACTACCGATCGTCAACGGGGCGACGGAGTCTTCGTGAAATCCATTTCAGCGTTGAAAAAATTAAACGCTGTCGGTTACGCAAAGGATCCCGAACTGCCTCTGAATTTAGTATACAATCCAAATGGTGCCTTTCTGCCCAGTGATCAAGGCGAACTCGAATTGGAATTTAAAACGCGCTTACGGGATCAGCACGGAATCGAATTTAATAATTTATATGCGATCACCAATATGCCGATCTCGCGCTTTATGGACTATTTGGTTCTCTCTAAGAATTTGGAAAGTTACATGCGACGCCTAAGTCAGCAATTCAATCCCGCGGCCGTCCCTACCGTGATGTGCCGATCCATGATCAGCGTCGGTTGGGATGGACAAATTTACGATTGTGACTTCAATCAAATGCTCGAGCTCAAAGTCGCCCCTGAGATGAATATTGCGCAGTTCAATGGCGAGCAGCTCGCCCATCGTTCGATTGTCGTCGGTAACCATTGCTACGGCTGCACCGCCGGAAGCGGAAGCTCTTGTGGAGGAAAAACAGTATGAGTGACGATACGATTATTCAATCCCTGCATTACGTTCTGGCCTCTTCACATTTTGTCGAACTCAAGCCCAGCGCACAGTTCGCGCTCGATCTGCGCTATGCTTCGACAAATAATTTTGTCGGCGTCAATATGTACGGAAAATTCAATCGCGCATTCCTACATAAAGTTTCAGCGGCTATGCTGACCAAAGCTGTGGAGCGGTTGCGCGCCAAAAAGCCTGGCTATAAACTATTGATATTTGATGCACTCCGCCCGCGCTCTGTGCAACGCATCTTATGGGATCACGTGGTGGGCACGCCCGGCGAAAAATACATCGGCAATCCCGACAAAGGATCAATGCACAACTTCGGTTTTGCTGTGGATCTCACAATTCTCGATGAAAATGGCAAAGAACTCGATATGGGTGCCGGCTATGACGACTTCCGCGATATCGCACAACCACAGCTCGAAGCTAAGTTTTTAAAAGAGGGCTTGCTCAGCAAGACTCAAATAGCGAATCGCCAACTGCTTCGCGATGTTATGGAGCCGGTTGGTTTTATGCAGCTCAAGCACGAGTGGTGGCACTTCGATGCCATGGATCGCGATCACGTCCGCTCCCAATACCAAATTGTCGAATAGCTTTTAAGAGAGTGTTGCTCTGATTTACTTTGGCGTTCGGCCGCACGTGGATTTGCAACCGAACGCCACCATCTTAGAGGTCAACGTTGATCTTTTTGTTTACCGCTTCAGAAACCTTGCTTTTGATTAGCGCAGTCTCTTCAGCATCGCGCGTCTCCGCGCTGACGTTCACTCTTTGGTTCTGATTGGTCTCGGGGTTCGGCATAATTTTCTGCGCTTGCTCAAGCATCGTGAGATGGCTCTGAATCAGCGCTTTCATATTGTTTTCAAACTGCATGCGCACACGTTTGAGATCGTTGATCTCTTGATAAACACGTTTCAACGAATCGCGGGACTCGCGAACGATCGTGTCGGCCTTTTGATTGGCATCGTGCAAAATTAATTTGGATTCACGCTCAGCATCGACCTGAATTTTTTCCGACATGCGAGTGGCGGTGGTGATCGTGCTCTTCAGCAGATCCTCACGTTCGCGATATTCGGCAACAGCTAATTCCTTTTCGCGTAGGTTTTCGCGGAGGGTGTTACGTTCTTTGATTAGACCCTCGAGCTCAGCCGCACAAAGTTTTAGGAATTCCATGACCTCATCCGGATCAAATCCCATCATCTTTCGGTGAAAGGTCTTATGGGCAATATCGATTGGAGCGATTCGCATAATTTAGGTCCCCCTACATATAGGATAAGGGACGACGTTTTGATTTGCCAAGTCTAATCTTGCGATAGTTCCCGGTCGCGGATCGCGGCCTTCTCGAATGAGTATCTTAGGAGTCGCTCCATTTCCAGCTCCCGCAGGCTTTCTAGGCCTGCGGCAGTAATTCCCTTCTTGGACGTGACCTTCGCCTGAAGATCCCCAAGACCTTGGGGCAACGACTGCAGGGCCAGTTGCGAGGCTCCTAAAAACGTTTGGATAGTCAGTTTCTGCGCCATAGCTGCGTCGATCCCACGCTCTTCGAGCCATTCTTGCCAATAGATCATCATCTCGAAAATAAACGCAACACCCGAACTCGTGGCAACCGTGAACGCTTCAAAAGGTTCGCCTTCATCGAGCTTTACCGTAAACCCGAGCGGTTTAAACATGCGATCCATAAACATATCGACAATCAAATCGTTACCTGACGTGCAATAGCCAAACACTCCCTGCATAATTCGCGCAGGAGTATTGGCCATCACCCGCGCCAAATGTGTGCCCGGAGGCAAAATCTTTTTCAAACGCGCGAGTGGAATTCCCGCCGCCAAACTGATGACAATTTGATCGGGACGAAAAGTCGTCGCAATCGGTTCAATCGCGGCGATGAGATCCTGTGGCTTGACGGCCAAGACCACTACGTTGCATTCGTCGACCAGTTCTTCATTGGTCGCGGACGTCTTCACTTTCCACTGTTCACTGAGCTTTTGTGGTTTGCCGGGAGTTCGATTGCTCACTAAAATATGATCCGGCGCGATGAGTGATTTCTTTAGCCAACCTTCAACCAAAGCCTGGCACATGTTCCCTGCGCCGACAAAGCCGATGACCTCTTTCACTGCATCTCCTTTTCATAGTCGTCACGCGGACCAAATATTTCAGTCCCGATCCGCACCCAGGTGGCGCCTTCTTCAATGGCCACCTCAAAATCTTGACTGGTGCCCATCGACAATTCATTCAGCGGATGGCGCGCTGCAAGTTCAGGAGCCATATCGCGGCGCAACCGCTGCATAAACTCCCGCGCTTGAACAAAGTAGGGACGCGCACTTTCCGCATCGTTAGTTTGCGGTGGCATCACCATTAAGCCCAGAATACGCAGATTTTCGCAACGACTCACACCGTTCATCAAGTTCTCAAGTTCCAATTCACTCGCCCCACCCTTTGAATCCTCTGCCGCGACATTAAACTGCAGGAAGATATCTTGCGGCTTCCCCACATTGAGCTGATCCAAATTGCGCGCCACCGAAAAACGATCCACCGAATGAATAATCGCGAAATGCCCAGCGATCATTTTCACCTTGTTGGACTGAATGCGCCCGATGAAATGCCAGCGCGCATTTTCCACCGTATCAAATTTCAGCGCGGCCTCTTGCAAATAATTTTCGGCAAAATCGATTTGTCCGCAGAGCGCAGCCTCTTTGATTTTATAGGTGGGCTGCAGTTTGCTCACCGCCAGCAAACGCACGGCGGACGCCGGTCTCCCGCTTTTTACTGCGGCCACTTCGATGCGTTGGCGAATTTTTTTAAGGCGATCGGCGACCGACATTCCAACCATTTTCCTTCAAGGCTTTTTCAAGACGTTCCATGGGAAGACCGACCACATTACTCCACGACCCAGTGTACGACGAGACAAATTTCCCGCCCGCACCTTGGATCGCGTAGGCACCAGCTTTGTCCATCGGCTCTCCGCTCGCGATGTAGTCCGAAATCTCGACCTCGCTCAAAGTCCTGAACTTCACTTCGGTCATCTCAGTACCTGTCCAAAAGTTCGTCGAGCCACTCTCCTGGAGGGTCAATCCGGTCATGACGCTATGCGTTTTTCCGGACAGAGATCGCAGGAAACGCTGCGCCTCAGAAAAATTCTCGGGCTTTCCCAAGATGCGCCTCCCTAAAACCACAATCGTGTCGGCCGCGAGTATCAAAAAGCCCTTTTGTTTCAGCTCTTTACGCTGTTCTACAGCGGCCTGCGCTTTGACTGTCGCAAGATGAGACGCCACTTCCGGCGGAGTCAGGTTTTCATCAATTATTTCCGATACTTTAACAGGGAACACACGGAACAAAAAACCCGCCTGACTCAACAGTTCACGTCGTCGGGGGGATTGAGAGGCAAGTGCGATTTCCAACATGGCTTTATGTTTAAAGCAAAAGTGCGGAGTTTGGAATGTTGAGTTTTGATTTTTTTATTCTTGTTTCAGGGTTGGGACTCGCCGCCCTAAGCGTCTACCTTTTTTCGACCGCGATCTTCACCAACAACGCGGATGCCGAGGCACTGGCTTGGGCGTCGGGCAACGAGCCCGTGAAATCGAAAAGTGGTTTAATCAATCTTTCGCGTCCGTTGGTGCACAACTTCACTTTACAACACGCACAGCGAATCCAGCGTGCGAGCTACCGCGAAAAAATTCGCCGCAACCTTCTGACCGCGGGCCTTTCGCAAGAGTTAAACGAAGACGAGTACATTGGTTTGCAAATTCTTTGGGGAGTGATGTTTCCGATCGCATTGCTAATTGCCAACTTCGCTTTGCAGCTGGGATTTTCTTGGTACGTTTGTGTCGGCCTTGGTGTGATCGGTTATGCGTTCCCGGGAGTGTATTGCAAAATGCAACGCGGACGACGCTACATCGCCGTGGTCATCGATCTTCCCTTCTTCATTGACCTCATGGCACTCAGCACAGAAGCCGGTCTGGATTTCATGGGTTCGCTTCAGCGTATTGTGGAAAAAGCTGAGGACAGCGTCCTCGCTGACGAGTTTCGCCTAGTGCTCAAAGACATCAAGCTGGGTAGTTCACGGCGCGAGGCTCTGACTCGTTTGGCCGATCGCTTAGATATTCCAGAAATCACCAGTGTCGTCGCCGTCGTTCGCGATGCCGAAGAGACTGGCGCAAGTATCGCTCAGGTCCTGAAAGATCAATCCATCCAAATGCGATTGGAACGCTTCGTACGTGCCGAGAAAGCCGGAGCCAAAGCTTCGCAAGCTATGTTGATCCCGTTGATGTTTTTAATTTTGCCCGCAGTGTTCATCATGGTGTTCGCACCCGTGGTGCTGCAATTCTTCTATGGGGGCAAATGATGCGCCTGATGCGTGATAGCAAAAAGCAAACACTCGTGCCGAATCTTGAAGTGGCCAACACCACTTGGACGCGCATGAAGGGTTTGCTTGGTCGTCAATCGCTCGCCAGCGACCACGGCATGTTGTTTCCCAACTGCAATAGCGCGCATACATTTTTTATGAAGTTCCCAATTGATTTTGTTTTTTTGAACAAAAAAATGGTGGTGACGAAAATTCTTGAGCGAGTTCCTCCTGGAAGATTGGTGCTGCCCGTTTGGCGTGCCTCTCACATGATTGAACTCAGTGCAGGATTTTTAGAAAAGCATCCCATTCGCGTCGGAGAAAAGTTGCATGTGGATACTGCGCTTTCTTAACGGCCCATTGGCCGGACAAATTGTGCCGCTGAACAAGCACTCCACTCTAATGGGGCGAGCGCCGAGTTGCGACATTAAGCTTCCCAGCAACAACGTCAGCAAAGAGCACACGCGCATCGAAGTCTTCGACGACAAACTGATCGTCAGCGATGCGGGCTCACGCAACGGAACATTCTTAAATGGAGTGCAAGTTCGCTCGAGCAAAGCCAAGAGTGGCGACAAGATCGGCATTCACGATATTTTGGTCGAGGTACAAAAGGTTCCCGACAACTGGGCCGCGCAATACCGGCAGCCGTATCCCGTTTATGGCGCCCCTCCGCAAAGTCACGGCAACAATGCTTACCAACAACAGCAAGAGCATTCACAGCATGCGTCGATGGCTCCTCAGCCACAAGGCTCGGCGGTCGCGGATCTGGTGCAAAGCAAAATTCCTCATTGGGCGGGACTGGCGCAAGAGTATTCCGAGCGTGTGATCCTGCCAGGGATCTACAAGCTGCCAGAGATTTTCGAATTCAAGTGGGTGCTGGCCGGTTTGATGGCCGTTTTTATACTATTGGTGACGACGCTCTCAACGATTCCGCTCATTCGCATCTTGAAGGCGAGCATCGAAGAAGAGAGTCAGCAACACGCGATGACCATCGCGACGACTTTGGCACGAGTCAATATTCCCGCACTGTCGCAAGGTCAAGACTCGGGAGTGTCGGTCGAAATTGCGACCAGTCGTCCCGGAGTCAAAAAGGCATTCGTCTTGTCGAACCTCGACGGCAACGTCATCGCACCGGCCGCTCAAGCCGGCATCTATCCCGACTTGCCTTACGTGCATGAAGGTCGCAAGCTCGACAAAGAATCGGTTAAGCAAGTCGATGACAACACGATCATGGCCATGGTGCCTGTACGTTTTTACAATTCAGATACTGGAAGTCAGGCGATCACCGCTTGGGCCGTCGTTTTCTACGATATGGGTTCGCTCGCCGTCGATAACAGTCAGGTGTTAAGCCTATTTATCACCACACTGTTTATCTCTATGTTGCTCGGTCTTGTGCTCTTTTACTTTTTATATAAAATTGTTGAGCATCCAATTCGTACGATGAACGTCCAGTTGGACGCCGCGCTTAAAGACGGTCACGAAACCGTGCAAATCAACTATATGTTTCCCGCCATGCAACTTCTTGCCTCCAACGTTTCAAGTGCGCTCTCCCGCGCGCTGAGCGGATCGGGACCGGACAACAATAGCAGTCGTGCCCTTGAACATGATCGCAATCGAGAGATTGGCAATTTGGTGGAGCTGATCGGTTTTGCCGCGATGGGTGTCCGCGCCGCCGACCTTTCCATCGCCGCCGTCAATCAGGCCTTTGAATCACGCATCGGCCTGAGCTCCGCACAGCTTTCAACACTGACCCTTAATGAGCTCAGCGATCAAGCACTCAAACTCAGCATCAAAGATTTAATTGAACGTGTGGACAAGAGCCCAGACGATATCGCCAGCAATGACCTTGAGTTCAATGGGCTGAGCTTTCAAGTGGTCTCTCAGGCGATTTTTGGAACCAGTAAAATCGCTTACTACTTGATTGTACTTTTACCTAAGGACAATGAGGCATGAGTTCCGCACTCGCGCTTCCCTTAACTAGTGAAACCAAGTGGACCGTGATCAGCGGCCCAATGAGCGGATCCGTACGCTTGATGAATAGCGCCTCGTTTTTTATTGGTCGTAGTCCAGAGTGTGAGTTCGTTATTGTCAGCGATCCCAAGTGCAGTCGCAAGCACGCGCGCATCGAGTCTGGTCCGCAAGGCTGCGAAGTCGAGAGTCTCACCGAGAAAAACTTTGTATTGGTTAATGGCAAAGAGATCTCAAAGGCTTTGCTACACGACGGTGACGTACTGACGATTGGCGACACTAAAGTTCAATTCAATCTGACCTCGCTACCAACCGTCCGCTCAATTCAACGTCCGGCAAAAAAAGAAGCGAAACGGAACAGCGCCCCACGCAGCCAAAAAAAGAAAGCGCCGGGCAAGGTCGTCTTTTACATCGTTTTAGGACTCGTGCTCATGTTTATATTTGTCGGAAATTCGAAAAAGAAAAAGTTGGAGCTCGGCCTACGTACAGAGCAACAGATTCAGGCCGATATCGAAACCGCAAATAAATTGGAAGAGGCCGCGCAGAATACACCAGTGAAAAAATTGGATCAGACAATCACCTCGCGCCAAGCGCAGGAAAATTTTGTGCGCGGCTTTCGCGACTATCGCAAAGGACAATATGAACGTTCACTGGATAGTTTTCAGGCGTGTTTGGCTCTTGATCCCAGCCATGTCCTATGCACGCGTTACATTCGCTTGGCGCAACGCCGATTTAATGAGCTGGTGCAATATGGAATCGTTATGGGCCGCAAGTATCGCGATCAAAATCAATTCAAGTCCTGTCGCTCGGCATTCCGTAATGTGATGGTCATGGTCAAAGACGCCAATAGCGCCCCCTACAAAGAAGCAAAGGCCAACTACGACGCCTGCAACGCTTTGGTGGAGGGACGCTTCTAATGGCGCGCCTACTCGTCAAGCTCCACGGTGAAGAAGTCAGTCGTATCACTCTCGAGAGCGGTATCGAATACATTGCTGGTCGTGCACAAGACGCGCAAATTCAGCTCGCAAGTGGACGCGGAATCTCTCGCCATCATTTGAAATTCTACGAAAAAGACGGCCATTGGGTTTGTGAGTCTCTCTCTAAGTTTGTCATGTTGCAAAAAGGCGCGGCGTCCGTTCAAGTCATTGAACTTGGTGAAGAGTGCATGTTCAGTATCGCTCCTTATGAGTTCCACTTTGATCCTGCAGGCTCATCCCGATCAGAGGCAGGAAAAGCTACAACTAGCGAAAACCTTCCCACCTTTTATAAGCCGCAAGGTAGCACCGAAACAGGTGCGGAACACACTTCACCGAAAGCAAATAATGAGGCCACCGTTGCGGGCGGCGGCACGACACTCGTGCCCTATTTCCGAATTTCATTTCCCAACACCGCCGATGACGAGGTCCTTAAGCTTGAAGGAAATATTTGGGTGGCTGGTCGCGATCTCACCTGCGAAATTCCGATGGATAGTCCGCACGTCAGCCGTAAGCACTTTGAACTAGCTCGCACCAAAGAGGGATTTTTCATCACCGATTTGGGAAGTTCGAACGGCACTAAGGTGAACGGTCAGCGCATTCCTCCGCACGAACCCACGCGCATCGAAAGCGGCGACGAAGTTTCAATTAAGAATATTGATATGGCCTTTGAGATTCGCGACGTCGGGTTTAACAAACGTGTCGACAATCTGCCCATGCAAGCCTTTGATCCAATGTTGGCCGCGCCCCCCGCGCCCTGGCACCCGCCACAGGACGAAGGATTTGCTCAAGAGAGCAGTGTTGGCACCGATCTTCCGCGAAGCTTGAAAGAGTTTCGTCTGCACCATTTGCGCAATCCCGAAGTGCGAAAAAAGGCCATTCGCATATCGACATTTATCCTAATTCCAATCTTACTTGTCAGTATCATGATGCCATCGAAGCCCAAGTCCACCGGCGACCGCGGTCCAACAAGTACTAACGGAAACAATAGCGTCTCATTTGACAAGCTCACAGTCGAGCAGCGCTCAATAGTGAAAGACTCGTTCAATTTGGCGCGCAACCTTTATGTGCAAGGGAAGTATGAGCTTTGCTTGACCGAGCTCGCCAAACTGCACGAGTTGATTCCACTCTATGAAAATTCAAAAGAGCTACAGTCGTTTTGTGAACAAGGCCGCGAGTTAGTCCACCGACAGCGCGACCAGGATCGCAAGGAGCGTGAACGTGCGCAGATCGAACAGCAAATCTCCGGATACGTGGAGGCTTGCAAAGCGAAACTCAATGAGGAAGGCAGCGTCGATGAGATTCGCCAGTGCTTAGCTGAAGCTATGGAGCTCGACCCAGAACATCATTTGATCGTAGAAATGATTCACGGGGCTCAGATGCACGAAGAAGAACGTAAATTCGCGGCCGAACAAAAAAAGACCGAAAACAAAAAGACGCAAAGAGGGATGGCGCACTACGGAAAAGCCAAAGAACTTTATAAGAGCGGGCAGCTGGCTAAGGCCGCCGCCGAATATGAGCGCTACATCAATACTCCCTATCCACATTCGGACGGGAACAAGAACGCTGCTCGACGTGAGCTGGCCTCTGTGAAGCAAGAGCTTAAATCGAAGATCGACACAATGCTTGAGCAATGCAAAAGCCTAGGCGGCAAAGGTCAATTCCGCGACGCTTATATGGCCTGCTCCAAAGCCTTAGAGGAAGATCGAAGCAACGTCGCTGCCAAAGAGAGTCGCAACCAAATGATGTCCGAACTGAAGCGTGAGCTCAAGAACGTCTATGAAGACAGCGTGCTCGAAGAAAGTCTGGGCAATGTCGACAGCGCCAAAGAAAAATGGAAGAAGATTATGAAAGATGACGTCCCCTCTGGCGAGTATTTTACAAAAGCCAAGGGCAAGCTCCAGAAGTATGGGGTCGGAAACTAATGTCGCTTCTCGAACGTTCCTATAGCGGAAAGCTCATCAGGCCCACGCCCGAAGTGAAGGTTCAAGAAGACGGTAGCTTTGGAGTCATTGCCACCCCATGGGGTGGTCGCCATGCCGCCAAACGCGCCATCGAAATTCTGACTGACTATACACTTTCTGCACGGGAAGACATCGAAGCGACGTCACCGTTTCAAATGCTCACTTGCCTTTCACCTTTGGCCAATAACTTGCGCGTGGCTACTATGTTGGCCAACGATTCGATTTATCGCGAAGAGAATAATGCGGAGTACACGGCCGGGGTCGAGCTCCTGGTTTTTGCTCACTCCAACAATGAATTGGCTTTCGCTCAAGTCGGATCACCACATTTGATTTTGGTGCGCAAAGGCCTGCCTTGGATCCCGCTCAGCATTCAAATTGATATGTCGACTGAGCTGAGTCGTTCACCGGAAATATTGCCACCGATGCCGCAAAATCTTATCGGCCTACATACGACTAGTAATATGAATGTCTCGAGCTTTAAAACCCAACCCGGTGACCGGTTAGTCTTTCTTAGTCATTCGATCATCTCGCATTTGCTCTATACGCTGCCCTTTGAACAGACCAACCTTGAATCCATCAGCGGAGTCTTAAGCAAAGAATATCCAGACCTCCCGTTCTGGTTGGGAATTTTCGACCTCTAAGGCTAGACTCGACCAATGGGCGGCATTGAATTCAACACCCCTCCCAGAGATAATTAAACCCAGATGGAATTAATCTACGGACCGGTCAAATCACTACGTTATGGATCTACGCTGGGAATCAACTTGCTCGGAGCGAGCAAAGTTTGCTCGTACAACTGTGTCTATTGCCATCTTGGTCCAACCCTTTTAACTATGAATAAGATCCGCAAGGACTATGAGTTCCCAAGTCTGGAACAAATTAAGTCCGCGTTTCGCGAATATATTAAAAAATCGGTCACCTCCGACGCGATTGTGATTTCGGGCAATGGCGAGCCCACACTGTACCCTCAGTTTGAAGAGGCGATGCAACTCTTGGTGGAACTACGCAACGAGCATATTCCCTCGACCAAGTTGATCATCTTGTCGAATGGCGCACATCTCGACGTGAAAAAGGTGATCTCAGGGATGAACCTGCTCGATGAACGCGTGATCAAAGTCGACGCTGGCAACGACACGCTTTTGCAAAAGGTCAATGACCCGCTCGTGCGCATCACAATGGCAAAATTTCTATCGGGCGTGCATAAACTCAAAGACTCGGTGGTGCAGTCGCTCTTCGTTTGTGGTGACGTGAACAATGCCTCGCCAGAGGTGCTCGATGAGTGGATCGAGGTGCTCGGAATGGTGAAGCCCAAGAGTGTTCAGATATGCACCCTGAGTCGGCCAGGTTTTCTACCCGGAATAAAAGCAGTAGAGGACGATGTCCTTTATGGAATCGCATTCAAACTTAAGAAACGCACGGGCTTAGAGAGTCAGGTCTTTGTTGCTCAGAAGAGCTGAGGTTTTTTTCGCAAAAGGCTCGAGCTCTTTTAATGTCAGCAAATAATCTAGAGTCGATGGCCCCTCTAAAATGTCGCGATCCACGTCCCAGCGAAGCTCGCTCAAAAAATTCAGACGACCAATTTCTTGATCCATCAGGCGTATGGAGTTCAGTCGCACAAACCGCTCTTGCGCACCAGCGCGTTCTTCGTCACCTTTTGCCGCTTGCCAAGAGTGCAATGCCAGAACGAGCTCATCGTCGCATTCAGATTGAAACTCACTCTTATCGCCCTTTCCACTCAGAACCAAACGCACACAAGGATTGCGTGGCAGCATGACCACCTCGCCTAAGTTCTTCATCGCGACATACACGCCCACCGGATCATTCACCTCTTGGGCTAAGCGTTTGACCTCGTGCCATTCGTGCGCGCTCAAGACCTTGCGCAGGTACCAACGGCTCCAAGACTCATCGCCGCGTGGGTGTTTTATTACCGCACTGCCACGCCATAGTTCACGCGCAACCTCGATCTTCCTGAGCCAGCGCGGGCGCATTCCATTCCATTGTGGGGCACGCGCCTTTCTCAGCAGCGTGATCACTTCGGATTTTAGAGAGTTCCACAACGGATCGCCGACCTTGAGCGGTAGGACTTCCATGCGATCGGTGAGCGTATTAAAAATCATGGGGCGCTTGTCATAAATATACAAAAACTGATTTTGACGAACTGCCCAGCGCACGCCGGAACCCTCGAGCCAATCGGGCCATGCCGTTTCGCTCAGCACCATTCGATTCTCGGGCCAGCCCGGCTCCGACTGACTCAACGCCGATGATAAATTTTCAGGCTCCAGCTGACGAATGCTCGATGCTGGAGACTCCAAACCCAGCCAGCCAAACATCGTTTTTCCAACGTCCACTAAGCTCACGTTGCGATCGACTGCCCATTGAATGACGTTGTCTTTCTCCTTGCGCGCAGGTTTGATAAATAAAGTCACCTGAACACTCGACGACTTCAAACTGAGCGGCTCGGGCTCAGGATCATTTTCCTTGTGCTGCAAAGAATTTAGACCGACCAAGACCACGTGGGTGGAGTTCCATTTCTTTTTCGATTTTAACCAGCGCACCAGAGTTCCGAGCGACTCGGAAACCTCCTCGAGTTGGCCCTCGGCACTCTTTTCGCGAACTTCGCCCTCATTCGTATGGGTCGCAATTTGAGGAAATTGGAGATCACTTAAAAATAATGTGGTGAACAACGGGCTACCTTCATTTTGTTCCATCCAATTCGTGGTGAGCTTGACCACTTCTTCGGAAGGACGATAGTAGCCCCCTGGTCCCACCTCAATCGCATCGTCAAAAACTTCAAATCCTTGAGCTAAGCCCGATTTCCGCCAAATCGGCGCGCCGCCGGATACAAAAAGTGTGCGATAACCTTTGCTCTGGGCCACTTCAGCTAGAGTTTGAAAGCGCGCCGACAGAAATTCGGATCCATTGTGATGCACTCTGTGATCAAACGGATAAAGTCCAGTCATGAGCGACGCCATGCTGGCTTGGCTCATGGTCGAGGGTGCGTAGGCATGGGAAAAGCGCACGGCTTCCTGACAAAATACCCGAAAGCCTTCGTTGGAACGATCGACGCCTTCTTCGCTATCGCAGCTTACGTTTTCAAAACTTAATCCTTCGACCGCAATGACAAGGACTGAAGGCTGGGTTTCATGGGGCAACTCGCATCCCAATATTCCCACCATAGTCAAAAGCGCGAAGATCCTTAGACACGTGATCACGACGACTCACCTCATCAACCCGATCCTACCTTGACCCAATCGGAGCCCACCAGAGATAATTTACGTCTGGAGGCTTTCCATGACCGATAATTTCTTTGCGATGGCTCAAGTGGCTCACGAAGTCACACTTTGGCTCCTAATTGTACTCAGCATTTTATCACTCGCTTTTATTTTAGAGCGCTTGTTTTCGCTGACGAAAGTTAAAAACGAAAGTGCTCGCATTGCCGATCGCCTGCGCGATCTGATGCAATCCAATAGCCTCAACGAACTTGAAGAGCTGGGTAAGAACAAAAATTCTTTAGAAGGCCGCGCACTTTCCTACGGTTTGCGTCACGTGCATGAGCATGGTGTCGGTGGCCTAGAGGAACTTTTCAGCGCGTACGCGTTGAACGAACGGCCACGCTTAGAGCGTTATTTGGCCTTTCTTGCAACAGTGGGCGCCAACGCACCGTTTATCGGTCTGCTCGGCACTGTGTTTGGAATTATGGATGCCTTTCGCGGAATGGCTCAGTCCCAAGGCGACGCCACGGCGGTGATGTTGGGAATTTCCAAAGCCTTGACCGCAACTGCGATCGGTTTGATCGTGGCGATTCCTGCTGTCATCGCCTACAACTATTTTCAAAAGCAAGTGAAGGGCATTTTGCAAAATCTTGAAAGCGTCAAAGAGCTTTGTCTTGCTTACGCAAAAACCGGTCCGAAAAAGAAGGGCTAGTACACAATGGCATCCAAGATTTCCGGCGATAGCGACGAGCCCATATCAGATATCAACATCGTTCCATTCGTGGATATCATTCTCGTTGTGTTGATTATTTTCATGGTGACCACGCCGTTCATCATGAAACCCTCGATCAATATTAATTTACCCAAGGCTGGAAGCGGTGAAGACACCACTCCCTCTGAATTGACGATCACTATTGGCACGAACGGAACTCTAGCGTTAAATGGCAAGGGAACCGATGAAGCTGCAATCACGGCCTACGCTAAAGAGCTCGCCGGCAAACGCCCTGACGTCCAAGCGATCATTTCCGCCGATCGCGAAGTCACCCATGGCCGCGTGGTCAGTATCATCGACGCCATAAAATCCGGCGGCGTAAAAAAATTCGCCATCACCATCGATAAAAAATAAACTAAAAGCGAAGTAGTTTTACAGCGCGGGTGCGGACAGTGAATTTCTAAGATGTGACTCCGAAACGTGAGACGGGTTCGCAAAACCTTCGCAGAAAATCCGCGCAAAAAGTTTTTGCGAAATCAAATAGTCCACCGACTCGCCCAACTCGCGCTCTACAGAAGTCATCACATCGGCGCTAAATCCGCAGGGCCGAATACCTTTGAAAGCCTGCGGGTCATCCAGCAAATTGATCGCAATACCATGGTAACTGATCCACTTACGAATCGCGATCCCCAGCGAAGCGATTTTTCGATCTCCTACCCATACTCCAGTCAACGATACTTCCCCGACTTGAGAGGTCCGCGCCTCGGCGCTCGGTAATCCGACTTCGTGCAAACACCTTACGGTGATCTTTTCCAACGCCCGCAAATAAGAATGAATATCGCGTTCGCGAAATACAGCCTGAGGTTTTTTGAGATCTAAAATCGGATAAATCACGATCTGACTTGGACCATGATAGGTTGCCCGCCCGCCGCGCGACGACTCTACGGTAGCACCCGTCCACCCGAGCATATCCTCTGAACTTGCAGCGCGACCAAGAGTCACCACTGGAGGATGCGTGCATATCACTAGACACTCCTCGGCGCCCTCGCTCACGCGATCAACATATTCAGTTTGCTTTGCCACTGAGGATTCATAGTCGATGAGTCCCCAGTTCTCGAGTCTCATGTGGTCAGACGATGTCCATTGCCCGGTCGTCCTGCCGTGCTTAAGGGTTTTTGAATGATATGAATGGCGTGACCAAGAGCGGCCTCTGCAGCCTCCATCATGGTTTCACCCAGCGTCGGATGAGGATGAATCGTCAACGCAATATCTTCAAGACGGGCACCCATTTCGATGGCCAGCGCCGCCTCTGAAATCATATTGCTCGCTTCAGGACCGACGATATGAATGCCGAGAACCACGTGCGTCTTTGCATCGGCGATGATTTTTACAAAACCATCAGTCTCCATCATTGAAACCGCGCGGCCATTTGCGGCAAACGGAAAACGACCGATCTTAAGATCGTTGAATCCCTTCGCTTTGCATTCGCTCTCCATCATACCAACAGAGGCAATTTCAGGATCCACAAAGATCACTGCGGGAACGGTCTTCGCATCGTAAACACGATTCTCGCCGGCAATGACTTCGGCGACTAAAACACCCTCGTGACTGGCTTTATGCGCCAGCATGGGCTGACCAGCAACGTCACCAATGGCGTAAAAGCCCGGAAGGTTCGTCTTGCGTTGCGCATTCACTTTGATAAAACCTTTTTCATCAAGCGCAATCCCAATGGTTTTTAATCCCGTTTGATCGGAATTTGGTTTACGACCAACGGTCAGCAAAATCTTATCGGCTTTTATCACTGATTCTTTGCCACCGATTTCAATCGTCACATCCAGACCATCTTTGGTTTTCTTAAATCCTTTGGCCTTCGCACCCAGCTGCACGTCGACGCCATTCTTTTTCAAACGGCGCGCTACAACCTGAACGCAATCCGGGTCCGCAACTCCATTGAGTAGCGCAGGGCCCGCTTCGACAATCGTAACGGTCGTTCCGAAATTCGCCATGTAAGAGCCAATCTCGAGGCCGATGTAGCCTCCGCCGATCACTACTAAGCGCTTCACGTTTTCGTTCAATGCCAAGGCGCCCGTCGAAGACAAAACGTCTTTTTCATCAACGGCAAAGCCCGGAATTTCAATGGGGCGCGAGCCGGTGGCAACCACATAACTCGTCGCCTCGACCGTTTGCGTGCCCTCTTTGTTTTTGATGGTGAGAGTTTTTGCATTTTGGAAAGTGGCTTCGCCCATGAACACTGTCACCGTGTTTCCCTTGAGCAATTGCGCAACACCACCCGACATCTTCGTGCAAACTGACTGCTTCCAAGTCTGCATCTTCTGCATGTCGATTTTAATTTGCGCGGGCATTTCAAAGCCCATGGTCGGCGCATCGTGCTGCATTCGATGATAAAAGTGGCCCGCAGTAATCAAAGCCTTCGAGGGGATGCAGCCGATGTTCAAACAAACACCACCCAAAGCCTCACGCTCAACGATGGCCACCTTTTTACCGAGCTGAGCGGCGCGAATCGCCGCCACATATCCACCCGGCCCACTGCCAATCACACAAACATCAAATTTTTCAGTCGCCGCCACAGAAATCTCCTAGATCATGTCCAACATTAATTGCGAGGGATTTTCAATTCGCGCCACAAACGCCTTCATAAAATTCGCGGCCACCGCACCATCGATCAAACGATGATCACACGTGATGGTAAAGTTCATCATTTGTGCACGTCTAAATTTTTCACCAGTCCACAGCGGCTTATCGAAGATCTTGTACATACCTAAGATCGCAACTTCAGGATGATTGATAATCGGAGTCGCATACATTCCACCGACGCTTCCAATATTGGTTACGGTGATCGTTGCACCCTTCATATCTTCTAACGCCAATTTGCCTTCGCGTGCTTTGCCGCCGAGCTGTTGAATCTCTTGCGCCGTCTGTAGAACCGTTTTGAAATCCGCGTTCTTAATCACGGGAACCATTAAACCGTTCGGAGTATCCGCTGCAAAAGCCACGTTGAAATACTTCTTATAAACAACTTCGCCAGCGGCATCGTCCATGCTTGCGTTGAACATGGGGAACTCACGGCAAGTCGCGATCAAGGCCTTCACGATAAACGGCAAGTAAGTGATTTTGACGCCATATTTTTCGGCCGCAGCTTTGGCCTGTGTGCGCAGCTTCACTAGTTCATCGACTCGTGCTTCTTCAACAAGGGTAAAATGTGGAATAATATGTTTCGCCATTTGCATATTCTCGGCGATTTTCTTGCGCACACCACGTAGCGGGACGCGCTCTTCATGTGCACCCGGTTGCGAAACAAAAGCAGGTTTGGGAATTTGTGCGACTGGGGCTCGGCCCATCGGAGTCGTTGTTGGAGCGATCATAGTACCTCCTGTACCTTTTACGTTGATTACATCTTCGCGAGTCACACGGCCGGCCAATCCAGTTCCGGAAATCTGATTCAAATCGATACCTGTTTCACGCGCCAAGCGGCGAGTGGCCGGAGTGGCGAGTACATTTGCACCGGCAACGGGAGGATGGATATCCATTCCTGTGCTGCCGTTTGATGTCGAAGTTTTCATTTGCATCGGGGCTGGGCTGCTGGCTACAGATGTCGCGGCCTTTGCCGCGGGAGCCGCTGCTGTCGCGCCTTTGCCGTCGGTCTCTAAAATTAAGATGACGGTTTCTATCGGGATGACGTCGCCTTCTTTGAATTTTAGTTCTTTCACCACGCCCGCAACTGGAGTCGGAACTTCAACGGTCGCTTTATCCGTCATTAATTCGACCACCGGTTGATCGGCCTTCACACTGTCGCCGGGTTTAACCAACCAGCGAACCACTTCACCTTCGGTGACGCCCTCGCCGAGATCGGGAAGTTTTACGTTTTGCATCGCCATTTATAAGCCCCCTTGCACTTCATGCACTTCTTGTCCTCTACGTTTGCCAATGATGCCCTTCATAAAAAATTCTCCGGCGCGATAAGAGCTGCGCACCAAAGGTCCACTCGCGACATATAAAAATCCCATGCACTCAGCCTCGGTCTGCCAGGCTTCAAATTTTTCCGGAGTCACAAATTCCTCGACGGGCAAATGGCGCTTCTGTGGTTGCAAATATTGTCCAAACGTCACCACATCACAGCCGACATCACGTAAATCACGCAACGTCCTGCGCACCTCTTCGTCCGTTTCGCCCAGGCCCAGCATCAGCGAGGTTTTCGTAAATCGTGTACCGTCGCGCTCTTTCACAAACTCCAAAACCCGCAACGACTGCGCATAGCCAGCACGCGGGTCACGCACGCGGGTTTGCAAGCGTTCCACGGTTTCCACGTTGTGCGCGAAAACATCCGGCTTAGCATCGACGATATACGAAATGAATTGTTCGTTGCCCTTAAAATCAGGAGTCAAAACTTCAACTAACAGGTCCGGAGAAAGTTCTTTGAGCAAGCGCACAGTCTTGGCAAAATGCTGCGAGCCCTCGTCGGGAAGGTCGTCGCGATCGACGCTGGTCAAAACAATATAATCCATTCCCATTTTCGAAATCGCATAGGCCACTTTCTGCGGCTCATCCGCATCGAGCTTACCTTTTGGATTTCCAGTTTTCACATTGCAGAATCGACAGCCACGCGTGCACACTTCGCCCATCAACATGATGGTTGCGGTTCCTCCGCCCCAGCACTCGCCGATGTTCGGGCATTGGGCCTCTTGACAGACAGTGGCCAGATTCAAACCCTTCAAAAGATCTTTGATTTGCAGATAGCGTTCGCCCGCGGGAGCGCGCATTTTAATCCAGCTCGGTTTGGGCGTCCTCTTGCGAGGTGTCTTGAGTATGGCACTGTCCGACATGATTTTTACCTCTTGAGTAGACTAACCCCAGGTTGTAGTCATGGCTCGAGAAAAA
>JAYVPG010000023.1:0-2561 GCA_043757545.1 Pseudobdellovibrionaceae bacterium | reverse complement strand
AAAGATCCTCCAACGCTGCGGATATCTCAACCATCTCTCTATAAATACTGACGAATTCTTCTACAGGTGGCCCGCACCCCGCTAAAAACCGGAGAGGGGGCAAATAACTCCTTATTTGCGGCGAAGAATGCCGTTTTTGGGCTCTCGTTTTCCACTAAAAGTGAATCTATGAGAGGGCTGTGACGGCCTTGGTTTTGCTCTTCTCTTTAGCCTATGCGCACCTTTTCACATTCTATTTTGTTAACTATCGGCACTTTGGCCCTCGCGCTTTCGGCCTGTTCTCCTGGCCAAAAGGAGCTGCGAGGAACACCCACAACAATGCTTAAGGGCGTCGACACGACCAATCGGTTAAACAAAGGGGCCGCACCTTTTGGAAATGTCGAAGTTCCAAGTGGCATGGTGCAAAGCGAATGGCGACCAGAGTCGGTCAGTTTGATTTGTCGAAAAGGAGAATGCCCGGAGCAGATTGGTGTTCTAGTTTTCGCAAGCCCAAAGGTTGGTGGAGCCTACAAACTTGAGCGCTGCACGGCCTCGTTGATCGACAGTGACAAAATTCTCAGCAACGGGCATTGCGATTTCTTTGCGACCGGGGCCGGATATTTCATCATGCGCACGGATGCCAAGGCGCGGGTTGTGCGCAAAATCACTAAAGTCCTATATAAAACATTTACACCTGGCCCGACGAGATCCGATGGCAAGCCAGTTTCGAGCGGCCGACCTGACGTCGCGGTATTTCAGCTGGAGAGCGGCATTTCGGGAATCAGCCCGCTGGTCTTGGCTTCGGGGAAGCTAACGACGAAAATTCAAGAGCTCGATGCGTTTGTAGTTAACGATCGTCTATCGAACGCGGAACGTGCGCAAGTGAGCATGGATGACAACAGACCGTCAAACAGCTTTGACCTTGCGATTGATGAGATTCGTTGTTTGGTTCATCGCCATGAGGCGACCTTTCCCTTCGAGTTGAATGAGCGACCGGATATGATTTCCTCTTTTGATTGTAAACCGGTTGAAGGGAACTCGGGCTCGCCAATGTTCCCCGCAGGTAGCCGAGTGGTAGAGGCGCTTCTTCAAGGCGGCATCGACGGCGACACCGCGGCCGAATTGATTCTGACGGAGCAACAGCGAAAGGCGAACGCCTACGAGCTGCATTCGAACGCGCTTGCCACGAATTTACGTTGTCAGAGCATTTTTGCGAAAGCGGATCCGTGTTTGGTAGTGGATGAGGCGACAATGAGCCAAAGATTCGTAGATAAACAGACCGAATTACTGACCACTCTAAACGCTCGCCCAGTTCCACGTGCTGAAGGGTATCAGACCCGGTTTAGGGCCGATGTCTTTCAACTTCAGACTCCAGCAGATTCTCAAGACATGGAGTTTGAATTATTGTATCGACCCAAATGTCGCATTAGTGATGTCGATTTAAAGACGATCCTTTACCCGAGCAGTCATGTGAAGATGACCTTCGATAAGTGGGCGGCACCGAATCTTGTAGATTTGGAAGTGGAAAACTCGCGAGGCACAGTCCTTCGTCGAAGTGGTCAGAGGTTTCAAGGCAAGGTGGAGTGGAGCGCTCCGTTTGGCGCGTTCCCCGAGGGTGTGGTCGATCCGCGCATCCAGCTTGGTCCAGACTTTTCGTTTGCGCTTCCCGTCTGTCCCCTTTAACCTTTTGGATAGATGGATCAACTTTTACACTTTCCTGAGCATTTGCAGATTTGGGCAACGAACTATGGCGCGGGCCTCTATCTTATTTTAGCACTTATTATTTTTGCAGAGACGGGATTGGTGGTGACGCCGTTCTTGCCTGGCGACTCACTTCTATTTGCGACCGGTGCGATCTTGGCGATGGGCCTGCCGGGACTAAGCCTACCCTTGATGTGTTTAAGTTTGATCGCTGCGGCCTTTTGCGGAGATCTTGTGAATTATCATGTGGGTAAATGGGCGGCGCCACGCCTGTTTGGCAAGCGTGAATTGAAATGGCTCAATCGTAAGCATTTGGACCGCACAAAAGAGTTTTACGCGAACCACGGGGGCAAGACGATTATTATGGCGCGTTTTATTCCCATTGTACGAACCTATGCGCCGTTTGTTGCGGGCCTAACGGGACTTCCGCTTTCACGGTTTATTGGGTTCAGCTTGGTAGGTGCTGTTTTTTGGATCGTGATGTTTTTGAATTTGGGATTTTACTTCGGAAATATTCCGGCGGTTAAAAAGAATTTTGAACTGGTGATCTTCGCGATCATTGGCGTTTCTCTCTTACCAGTTCTTTTCGAATACCTAAGAGCTCGCAAAAAATAAGTTAGAATATCATTCCGCCGCTGATCACGAAACCCTCGTTGTAGATCGAGCCGTTCGTGCCTTTTAAGAAGCTTACTAATCCACGCATATATGTAAGGTCGAGAGTGAGCGCGCGCGTTGAGTTGATTTCGTAGGTGGTGCCAAATCCGAGCGTAGGTTGGATATCGTACCCAGATCGGTGGATAAAGTTTGAAGTCGAGTCGTGAGAGTCTGAGCTGGGTGGGATTTTGCGAGATCGCGAAGCGATCAAGTTTTCACCCATTTGG
>JAYVPG010000022.1:0-33709 GCA_043757545.1 Pseudobdellovibrionaceae bacterium | reverse complement strand
GGGGATTCTTTGCTCAAATGTGAAAAGCAAGGATGAGATAGAAGCCGTCGTTGAATGCGCGAAACGATCAACAGCGGATCGATCCATCGTTGGACAATACTATGCGGCGACCGGATGGTTGTGTAAATAGTTGGCTGTGACGGTGCGGTCTTAACGCCGCTACCTTCTTGACATGCAATAAATTTGATTGCTCGCTCTTATTGCCGTCGGCTTTGGCCTACAGGCTCGGGATGGATAGTCTAGGATGTCGAAGTCGCTCACACGGCGATTTGACCTTGCGACCTTAGGATTATGAGACTAAACGAGGGCATGGGCAATCATTGGATGAGTTTATTCGGCATTATTTTGTGCTTAGTCGTTGCGGTCCTCGTTTCGCGCGATCGCAAAGCTATCCGCTGGAAGAGTGTTATTCAGGGTCTACTTCTGCAGGGCGCCGTTGGCATCACGATTTTGGGAATTCCGTCATTAGGGGTTCCAGGGATTTTTCGTTTTATTTTTGATGGTCTTAATACATTCCTAACGAGTCTTATTGAATTTACTGGTGCTGGCTCAAAATTTCTTTTTGGTCCGCTGTCAGAAAGTAAAGAGCCCTGGGGATTTATTTTTGCTTTTCGTGCGCTGCCCTCGATCATTTTCTTTTCATCACTGATGGCCGTGCTGTATCACTTTGGAGTTTTGCAAAGAATCGTGAAGTGTTTTGCCTGGGTGATGCAAAAAACCATGAAGACTAGCGGTGCCGAGACGCTTTCTGGAGCGGCCAATATCTTTGTCGGCCAAACCGAGGCGCCACTCATGATCAAGCCGTACCTCGAAAAAATGACTCCTTCGGAAATTTATTGTGTGATGGTTGGAGGGATGGCCACTATCGCAGGTGGTGTAGAAGCTGTTTATATCAGTATGCTCCACGACCGGGTGCCGGACATCGCGGGACATTTGCTCACTGCGAGTGCGATGGCGGCGTGTGCCGGCCTGGTGATTTCAAAAATTATTTTTCCTGAAAATGGCAAACCCGTAACGGCCGATGCGATGAAAATAAAAGATGAGCGGCCTGACTCGAATGCTGTCGAAGCGGCGGCGCGCGGTGCTGGCGAAGGTGTCATACTCGCGATTAACGTGGCCGCGATGCTGATTGCTTTTATTGCGCTCATTGCTTTGCTGGATGCTTGCATTGGCAAAGTAGGATTATGGCTGAATATTGCTGAACCCCTCAATGCGGCGATGATTCTTGGGTTTATTTGTCGGCCATTGGCTTGGTTTTTGGGTGTTCCGTGGAGTGAGGCAGGGATTGCCGGTAAGCTTATTGGTGAAAAGGTGATTCTCAATGAATTTGTGGCCTATGTGCATTTGGCCGAAAATGGAAAGCTACTGAGCGATCGCACGATTTTAATTTGTTCTTATGCGCTTTGCGGGTTTGCGAATTTTTCTTCTATCGGAATTCAAATTGGCGGAATCGGCGGCATGGCGCCGAATCAAAAACCAACTCTTGCGAAACTTGGCTTACTGGCCGTTCTTGGCGGAAATCTCGCGTGCTTTTTATCAGCCTGCTGGGCTGGGATATTATTTTAAAACTGGCTGACCTTGCTGTTGCTGGTCAGCCGAGGATCTGACGCAGAAGTTCAAATTCATAATCTTTCTTTCAATTGTGCTCGGCTTGTAGAAGCTATACCAAATGTTGGTTGTGATAGTGACAGTAAATGGCGATGTGATCGGCGAGACGGTCTGGTTTTTTAGTCGTGCACCAAGTCTTACGCACAAGTCGATTGATGTCGGCTCTAAACTTTGCACAGGTGTGATTCAGACTGAAGAGCGGGTCGAATCTGATTTTTTTAAGCTCTCCCTGGCCCGTCGTGGAGCCTCGACTGCCCAAGAAGCTTTGATGATGACAATTTGGGAAATATTTTTTTACATCTCCAGGGTAATGCGGATTTGAATCTGACTTGATCGTGGCACGCTCGTCAATCAGCGGTTGAAGTCGTTCAAAAAGAGCCTTTCTCCCTCGAGAGCGCTCATCTTTGCGAAAACCATATTTTTTAAACGCCTTTCTCGCAAGGTGTCCCTTTGCCGGCATTTGCGACACTTGAAATCCCAGAATACGTCGACGTCCAGACTCGACGGCTAAAGTGACCGAGAGCGGCTTACACTTTGTATGTTCAAACGTCTCCAAATCATCGAACTCAACAATTGAAGCCTTAGTATCGATCGAGTTGTTGATATCGAAGAAAAGTCGCGCCTCCTGTGCAAGAAAGATGAGCTTTCGCGCAATCGTGGTGCGGTTCAAGTTCAGTATTCTTGCCGCGCGCCGCTGCGACACCCCAGAGCTCAAAAGCCTGCGGACCTGCTCATTCTTATTGCGCTTATTTTGTCGAAAACAGCTGTGCAATGTGGCCATAGAAAAGTGCTTCGAACAGCGCAAACAGCGAAATCTTTGAATTCTCTTCGAATCCGACTTTCGATAAAACGTGCCAAAGCGGACGATTCTCGGATATCCGGACAGGGAATCAGAGGTAAAAGCACAAAATGGACAACAAGGAGTCATGAGGGTGTACTAAGCAACTCTCCGGCCAGTACCTGGAACTTCGGCTACCAACAGCGAGGTCAGCCAGTTTTTAAAAGTTATGCGTGTAGGTAGCATAGTAGTTTATGCCCTCTACATGGTAATCGAAGGCCGAGTCGCGAACTTTAACAATCGTGCCTTGCCGATCGAGCAAATTGCGAACCGCGAGATCGACTTGATCGTTCTTAGTCAGTTTATATTGAACGTTGGTGTCGAGCCCATACCATTCGGGAATGGATTGACCACGTTTACCTGCTTCAACTGTCCCCTGATCCGAGGTTCTGCGTTTGACCTCGCTCATATATTGCAAAATCCCTGCGACCTTCAAGTCGGACATTAAATTGTAAGCCGCGCCAACATTGGCGGTAAGGGCAGGAGCCCAGGTCAGTGTCTTGTTGCTAGCGCTCACTGTAGTATCGGCAACCGTCTCTGATAGGCGCTGCGCATAGGCGGCGTTAGCAAAGCCGCTGGCTTTGCCTTGCGTAAAGTTGAGCTCGGTTTCAACACCAATCGTCGTAGTGGTGAAAATATTCGTGGATAAGTTAGCTGGCGTCGTCGAGGCGTTGTAGCCAATTTGATCTTCCATTTTTGTGTGAAAGGCATTGGCTTTCCAGTTCAGACTCGGCGATAAGCGCCAATCGGAACCAAGTTCAAACGTCGTAATCACTTCGGGTTTCAAGCCGCGAATGTTATTGGCAAGCGCCCAGGTGTTGACGCCAGCCAGCTCGCTGGGGGCGGGTGCGCGAAACGCACGGCCAATTAAAAACTTAAGCGAAAGTGCATCGGTCGCGGCGAATACTGCGGCAAAGCGCGGACTCATTTGGTTAAATGAGCGAGTGCCAGTGCCGGTCCCGGCGGGGTTTGCCTTGGCCTGATTGTAGTGCACCGTCTCTAAGTCGTAGCGTAAGCCGGTTGTAAAAGTGACTTTCGGCACCCAGTCGCCTGTCACCAATTGGGCATAAGCCGCAAGATTGACAATCGGCTTATCGGTGATCAAACCGAGGGCATCGTCGGCGGGGAGCATTTCATTGTTAGGCGTCGGGGCATAGCTGTTGGTGATTGTATCGGTATTTGCCAAATGAGTTTTATCACCATTGTAGACGAACGCCGAGGATTCTAAGCCAGCTAAAACATTGGCGCGACCGCCAAGGTCCCACGTGGTTTGTGCGCGCCCAAAATAGTGATCAAAGGTAAAATCCAAATGTTCGGTGACGCCGTAGGGGTAAAAGCCGCCATAGGCCCCATTGGGTGCGTAGCGGGTGTACCAGTCATTTTCTTTGTGCTCAAATTTGAGCGTGAGCTCATTGCTGAACTTGCCAGACGGTGTCGGCTTGTAACTGGCCGTCACGACTTGGCGATATTCGCTCATAATATCGGGTTGATCTGGAACCATAAACAGCCATCCGGTGCCGGTTTGATAGTGCCATTCTTGATCATGAAATTCGATGGTCAAGCCTTTGAGCTCTTTCAAGCCCTCAGCCTTTAAAAACACATAGCGATTGCTGCGATTGTCGCGAATCTTCGTCTTGGCCAAGTCCGAGCCATTCATGATCCCCGAATTGTCGTAGCTGGCGTAAGACAATCCCGAGGTAGACAGTCCGCTGGCACCAACGACGTAACTAAAGTTTTCGCGTGTGTTGCCAGTGATCACATCCCATTGGTTCGTGTCGTAGGAACCGGCGCGCAAGCTCGCATCCGCTTGACCATTGAAATCTTGTCCCGAAACGGTTTGTATCGCCAACACTCCGTTGGCGGCGTTGGTACCATAGAGGGCTGAGCCGGGGCCGCGTAGGACCTCGACCGACTTCATCATAAACACCGGCGTAATTTCCGAAGTGTACGCCGTGCCGTACATCGGATCGTTGAACGGAACTCCATCGACCAAAAGCAGGATGTGATTGTTATTCCAACCCTCATAGTTGCCACGACTGCCGACCGTGTGTCGATCGTAGTCACGCGAGGGGAAAAACCCCGATTGGTGATAGAGCGCATCGTTGAGCGTGTACCAGCCATAGGTCCTAAACTGATCACGTTTGATGACTGTGATAATCCCCGGGGCTTCGCTCTGTTTTTGTTCAATTTTCGTAGCGGTCGTCACCTTCAAGTTGAGCAGGTCCTCAAGACTTACGTCATTGAGGTTTGATTGGGCGTGCACCTGAGGAAGTAGGAACAACAATATGGCGGAAACGGTGTAAAGGCGAATTTGTCGGTCCATGCGAGAGTCCTTGTTTAAGAAAGGGTATATGCAAATAGTTTCTTAAACCGGCCCAATTGTCATCGATCGTTTGCTTGCGCAATCCGGCAAAAAAATGGCTGATTTCGGCAGGTAGGTTGCCGGATATATTCGGCGGTCTTGAGATCAAGCTATCTGAATGCCTTGCGAAGTATCTCGATGGCCCGCGAGTCAGATAAGACACCAGATGATGATCGTGGTGAAACAACAAGATATTTCACCTGGCCACCATAGGTCCGCTGCTCCTTTAGCCCGATAGACTTAACCTGAACATCGATATCGTTCAGATTCAGCTCTGCGAGCACTTGGGTGATCGCTTCTTGCGAATTATATTGGACCACTTTGGCGTCAAAGATCTCGATAGGTGCGTAGGGATAAGTTTCTTGCTTTAGCAAAAAGACAATGGCCCGTTTTGCTGCGACTTTTTCACTGGGCTTGATCTCAACCAACCATGAGGTGGGATGATCTATGTTCTCCAAGATCCAAGTTTTCACCGCATCCGAAGAGCGGTAATCGCGCTTAAAAAGAGCCTTGCTTGCGAGCGAAGTCACATTGGACTTCAGATCTATAGAATTTATCTCATTGGTGACCTTCTCGAGTCCAAGAGCGGAGAGGCATGGGCTGGTCCCCTCAGCAAATGAGGAAGGCGGCGATACAATAATGAGTCCCAGAGTGACAAAAATTGACAGGATTAGAGGCAGCGAGTTCATTTTTTTCGCAGATGGAGATTTCTGTGCATACATACGAAATCTAAGAGCAAATGGCATGCCCGCCCGCCGCTAAAGGTACGGTCGGGCATAGCATATTAATATTTAAACCGGGCGGAAAATTACTGCGCGATATACTTCGCGAATTCGTTGAACAGGCTTTCAGAGTACTTGATCAAGCCCAACGCCAGACCACGGCTACACGAATTTTTACTCTTAACGTCTTGCTCGGCGCCCGAGAGTAGGTTCGTCAACGCTGTGAGGTCGTCTTTGGCTGCCAATGCGATTCCCGTTACACCACCGAAGCCACCCAAAACATATTGTCGGGTGAGTGCGCCTTTAACTCCGACCATGAACTTGCTAGCCAAGCCAATGTTCGAGAGCAAAATAATGCGGGTCTTTTCGCCTTCAGCAAAAAACGCAAAAATCGTGCGGCCACCACGGATCAAGTGATCTGCATACAAAGTGGTTTGCGACATAACTGCATCGGGGTGTTTGCCAAAGTAGCTTTCAACACCGGCCACATCCGCAGGAACATTCATCGCGAGCTGGCTGATCATGTAAATCGAGTCGTTCGCCAAGCGTTGCTTTTCAGGCATTTTGGCAAAATAGGTGCTTAGCGAACTTCTCAATGCGTCACACCCGTAGTCGCGAAAATCGATCACTGACAACAGATAGTCTTTGTCAGGTTGAATTACGGCACCGGCACTGTGGTTTTTCTCAAGAGCTTCAAGCGCAAAACTTCCGGGGATATGGAAGTAAGCATGATCCATGTCGATAGATTCGGCCATCGCTGCGAGACGATCGGCCGAGAGATTCAATTGCGCAAATGGCTTATCGATCACTGCCGAAAGAACAGTCTGGATAATCGTAGTTGCCTTTTGCTCACTAGCCAATGTTGCGGTCGTTCCGTCTTTAGGTTGAAATGCGGGGCGGCCGCCTTGATTGCGCGAGTTGACCACGTCCGCGAACTGAGCCGCTTGATCTTGGTATTTACTTGCGTCTACACCCTTAGGATCTGGGAGAGTCACACCCGCCGGAAGACCCGTCAATAGTGGCGCAACGTCCATGGGGAAATACTTGCCGGAGCCAGTAGTGTTCCACTCTTTGTAAGCGGTGTAATCGTTGTAGATCGAAGCGTTCAATTCTCCTGTTGCCGCAAAGACATCAGTCGGCCCATTCGCGTCTGCGAAGTTATAGGCGGGTGCATCGGCGTGCGCTACTGCACCCAGTGCGAACGCGAGCGCGAGAATAGTTGTTTTTTTCATAAGATCTCCTTTTGTTTTATATTTTTTTTAATTTTGTTACGGGTTTGGGTTTAGGTTGCGCGACAGGTATAGCGGACTCGAGCATAAATTCATCGATAGTGCCGGCTGGCGCGCTTGCATCTGGATAAACAGATCCTGTAGATAAATTCATCTTGGTTTTCACAAGCCCTGGGATGTCAGCTGGGGTCGGAAGCGGATTATTTAGCTCTTCCGGATGCATTTTGTAATAGCCTTCAAGAATAGATTTAAAGATCGGCACCGCGACCGCTCCACCAGTGGCGTTTCCGAGGTCACTATAAGTTTGGGCGTTGTCATAGCCAATCCACACCACTACGGCGATCTTGCTGTTGTAGCCCGAGAACCAAACGTTTTTACTGTTGTTCGTCGTGCCCGTCTTACCTGCGATCAATTCAGCCCAATCCGCCATCGCACGTGCTGTGCCTCGACGTAATACTCCCTGCATCAACCAATGCAATTGGTATATGGATTGCGGGGTCACTCCAGGAATCGCATCAAAGGCTGCGGGTTCGACATTGTATCCGTGGATCACCGCCGCGCGATACTCGTGAACTTGATCGCGCAGAGTCTGGGTGTTGTCGACTATTAGCGGAGTTTCATCTTTAAACACTTGGCGCAAGAAGATCGGCTGGCGTTTCAAACCGCCATTGGCGATCTCGGCATAGGTGCGCACCATATTCATGGGAGTGGTTTCAATTCCACCAAGCAACCAAGGAAAACATAGTGGCTGTGCGGTGGTCGACGAGATCTCTCGGCGGTCTGGGTAAGCGCCAAAGGCGGTTGCTAGGTCATATACAGAGTTGAAAGCGTTCACCAGTTGATTTTTTTGTTCGCCTTCAATGGCCGATAAATCGCCTGAGGCGAGCAAGCTGGGCGGCAAACCGGTGGTCTTCAAGAATGTGTTTACGAGCGGCAAGTTCATTGAATTCTCAAGTGCCGTTTGCACGGTCACTTGTCCGCCGCCGCGGCTCTTGTAGTTACTGGGATGCCAGATGAACGGGCAGCCGTCGATCTTGGGGAAGCGCACTCCACCATCGCGCACGACGGTCGAAGGTTGTACACCGTGATTGAGCGCGTAGAGATAGGTGATCGGCTTAATTGTCGAACCCGGCATAAGCATGGACCGAGTGACGCGTGAGTTCTGAGCAAACTTGCCATAAGGGCCCGAAGTAAATCCACCTGTGGTGGCCAAAACTTCTCCAGATTCGACGTCCATTACCACGGCGGCACCCTGAACCTCAGTTGGTGAAGCCAAGCGGAAGGTGCCATCTTCTAGCGGTTCAAGCACAACCGCATCGTAGTCTTTTAGGTTTCTAAAGACGGATTGATCGCCACCCACAACCGCGGCAGTTTTTCCATCGGCAAGCTGCCACTGTGGGTTTTTCGGGGTTTTGAGCGCCACAACCCAAGAGGTATCGGGATAAGGATGAGCCTGGTTGAGAAATTCGAAGATCTCGTCGAGTGGGTTATGCGGATCAAGCGCCGTGTCTTGATTTGTCGTAGCACTGTCGTCAGGTTTAGCAGCCGCTTGAGCTACGCGCTTAGCTACGTTAAAATTCTGATTGGTCGCGCTGTCGAGCCAGGGTTTCCACTTAAAGCGGTTGGTGACGTTTTTCTCGAAATTCAAAAGTCCTTTTTGCACCGAGTTTGTTACGATTCTCTGCAATTCCAGACTGAATCCAGTTTTGATATCAAATCCGCCGGTCTTCCACCGATCGTCACGCAGATTTTTACGTCGGAGTTTGCGGAAGGTGCTGTCGAGGTCGCCGACAAAATAACGTGAATAGATACGGCCTTGATCGAGGTTTGCGGAGTCCGCTAATTTGAGGGCCTCGCTCTTGGCGGCGTCTCTGTCGTTACTTGAGATGTAACCTTGATCGGCCATCGCATCGAGCACCAGATTACGCCGCGCGGTCGCCGCCTTGGGAAAGCGGCGCGGATTGTAAATCGTCGTGCCCTTTGGCATAGCCGCAAGCAAAGCCATTTCGGGCAAGGTAAGAGCATGTAAATCGTCTTTGTTGAACAGGTCGAGCGCCGTCATTAAGACGCCCTGAGCATTCGCCGTAAGACTGATCAAATTTAGGTAATAGGTTAAGATTTGATCTTTTGAGTAAGCCGCCTCAACTAACGGGATCATCAAAATTTCTTTGATCTTACGTCGCAAAGTGCGTTTACCCAAACTGCGTTCCTGTTCAACATCGCTGCCAAAGAAGGCATTCTTAAGGAGTTGCATGGTGAAGGTCGAGCCGCCTTGAGCCGAACCGCTCGTGCCGCTGTAAATCAGTCGGCGGACGGCCTCGAAGTCAAATCCGTTGTGCTGGCGAAAGCGCTTATCTTCAATCGAGATAAATGCGTTCATCAATTGCGTGGGCATTTGATCTGGGCGAACGGAACGGCGGCGACCGACTTGACCCAAATATCGCTCGCCATTACGGGTGACATACTGAGTGTCATAAATCTCGCCAATGCGTTGATTTTGATTGTCGAAAACAAAACTGGCTTGAGGAAGTTCGGGCAAACGATCGACTCGCGGGAGTTCGCTCGTGAGCTCGCCTAAATATTTATAGGCACCGGTGAAGTCGACTTGCTCAGCCACAGCTTTGCGATCGATCTTCCAATGGCAAAGTGCAGTTACAACTTTAGAAGCGGTAACGGTGTCGAAGGTGCCGTCTGCGGCTTCTTGCAAAATCGCCGAGAAAGTTTTTTGTAGCTCAGGATTTTTCAAAATCACAATCTTGCTGGAGAGGTCGTTGCGATCGGCAGTCACTCCGCTAGACCACTGCTCAGGTTCCAGAAAGATTCGATCCTGAACGACGTCGCAAATGGTGTGTAGTTCCTCAACCAGCTGCGCGTTGCTCATAGTCATGTATTCAGCAATAGAGCGTGGCTTAAAATGCAAATCGGTGAGGAGTGAAGGTTCGGTGGCACATTGGACTTCGGACTTATCCCGTTTGTTTTCTATGTCCTGACATTCTTCCTTATATTTTCTACGGTCCTCTTTAAGAGTTTCACATTTTTTTTGCGCGTAATCGTCACTTGCAGTTTTAAAGTCCTGGCAAGTGTGGCGAGTTTGCAATTCGGCTTCCACCTTTTTTATGGCACTTTCAGGAACGGGTGTGATTAACTGACTGATAGCCAGCAAACCCGCTACGACAATATCACTTGTTGGACCAAGGCTAATCACGGACGCAATTCCTTTTTCGTTAAGTTAGCCTGAGCACAGACTCGACCAGGGTTTAAGAGCCTTGGTTTTACCAACCAATAAATCAAATTTGTACTTTATGACTTCAAAGCCAAGCTCGCTCAAGGGATCGTTTTGAAAGCGACAGAGTGAGGCTTGCAAAGTGGCCGCCTGTTGCACCACCTCATCTGAGCTTTGGGCGATTTTGGGCAAGATCGCCAACACTTGTGAGACTGTGCCTGTACGAACGATTTCTAAAATCACAGTCTCAGGAACTTCGGCGGGAGTGGCGGGTAGCGCAGCCGGCTCTTCATTTTTAGTTTGGATGTCGGGCGCAGCCACCACTTGCTCCACTTTTCGCGTAGCCGAGCGATTATTCAAGTTCGATTCGGCGCGCGGATTTGCCGCACGCCAAACTAAAACTCCTAAGGATAAAATCGCGGCTAGAGCCAGAGTTCGTTTTATCACTTCACTAAGCTCCAGCTCGTAGAATCAAGTGCGGGGCCTATGACAAGGCGTGGTTGCGTTAGATTCTCGAAAGCCCATGCGGGCACAAATCCACCGACAGCTTCTAATGGAATATAAACCATAGTTCCATTAGCGGCGGTCATTGGACGTACCTCGATCAAGCGAACTGCTTGAGTAGCACTGAAGTCCGTACCATTTTGGTTTTGCAGGTCAGCCGCGACGTTAACCATCGCTGTTTGACCGGCAACTACAAAGTTTTCGCAAGCGATGTACGTTTTTTTAGTATTGGCCGGAGCCACTTTTTCTGACTTGTTCAGGTCAATCATCCAATATCCTGCTTTTTTACCAGCAGACACGGTCTTAAGATTATTTGAATAGCGTGAAACGGTAACTCTGCTCGCTTTAAAGTTAGTTAAGCTTTGCACAAGGTGAGGCTGAGGACAGTTGCTCGGCAGAGTCAGGTCCGCAACGACTTGTCCATCCTCACCTAAGAGTCCGGATGAGCGCAGCGCAAGGCTTGGCATCCACAAGGCTTTTCCTGCCACTTGCACATGCGCCCAGCCAGCGACATCAGTGGCCGTTTCGTTCTCAATCGCGAGCACCTGAACTTGGTCATTCAAGCTGACAGAAGCGCCTGAGTCATACTCAGACTTTGCGATTGGCGAAGTGTACAAAATCACTTTTCCGAGTGTGCGAACGCTGTAGGCTTTGCCGACTTGAAGCTGGTTTGCGTCGGTGGCTGCGGCGGGGCCGGGAGCGTTCGTCGCAAACACATAGTTGGCGCTGCCTTGTGCTGCCGCTTGAGTTCGCTGTTGCAAAGCCGCGGCGTCGTAGTCATAAGCCAAGACTTGGATCAGAGCTTTGATCAGTTCGTCGCGACGAGTTTCACCAGACATAGTGGCGATTTCGCGCGCCAAGAGTGAAATCGCATGACGTTCGATCAGATCTTCGGCCTGACTTCGGCCTTCTTGCGGTAAAGCTTGATCCAAGGTTGATCCTTGAAACGCCAATAGTTTGTTGAGACTTGTCGTAAAGCTTTCTTTAGTCAAAGCGCCAACGACGCCTTTGTTGTTCAATGGAGTTGCACAGGCCATCGAAATCGCAGCCGACTTTTGCCACGAAGTTGAAACCGCGCGCATAACACTCAACGGGGCCGCGGCCAAATTCTGACTCGCATCCGCGCACTTCTTAATAGATGGATCCAAGTATTGAACCATGGCGGAATCGTAATCCGCGATCAGCTGCTGCACGGATGTCTGAACGTAGCCGGGTAAATTCAACAACACGCCACTTTGAATGGCGGCTTGGAAACGCTTGTAGTCCGTATTGAATAGACCCCAACGGCCGGCCTCAACCGGGCCACCGGCTGCCGCGGGATTGTTCTTGGTAGCAGGTGTTGCGGCTGGAGCCATCGAGTCACGGCTCAAGAAAATTCCTTTGGGCGAGGCGCCGAACGTCTTGCGCGCGGCACAGTCGGTCTCGAGAAACCAACCCATATTCTGCACATCGGTGTACGCGGCGATCATATTCTGCAAGGCTGAGTTAGACTGTTGCAAGTCAGGGAACTGCGCATCTTTTGCAGCTTGAACTTCTGCGAGTTGTTTTTTGTAGTTAACGGAATTTTCTTGCTCATGACTTAAGTCCGCGAGCATTTGTTCGCGCTGTGAACTAAGGCTCGCTGTCGTCTTGGTTAAAAGAGACAAAATGTAATCCGAGAAGTTGGCGGCATCTAAAGCCGCTGTGTAAATGGGTTTCAACTTTTCTTGGTCAGCTTGAAGGCCAGCCAATTTGACATTTAGGCCATCGACTTTGTCGTTTAGGACCAGGTTGTTGGCGTTGGCTTGCACAGTCTCTTTATCGATTTCGGTCTTAAGAAATTCGATTTGCGTGGTCATTGAGGCCATGTTGGTCTCAATCTTCGCGCGATTTTCAACCGTCTGAGTTTGCTTTGACTTCATATCCTGAAGCTGCGCGTTGCGTGTGCTGGTGTTGTCAACGGCGGCTTTAACATCCGTATCAGACTGTTCTTTGGCAAGGGCGCCAGTTTCGATTTTATGATTTAGATCTTGTATAGCCAAAATCTCCGCATCTAGTTTTTGTTGATCTTGAACAAGCATAGCGAGGTTAGTTTTTTCTTTTTCTAGGTCTGAGTTTAAGCCGTCAATCTTAGCTTTGTTAGCCGAGATCTCTTGTTGGATTTCCTCGCTTTGTTGCTGAGTTTGTCGTTGTAAGGCTTGAGTGGCCGCGATTTGTCCCTCTAAAGCTGTAAACTGAGCATCAAGTTTTTGTTCTTGATTGAAGTCGCCATCAGGGTTTTTGAGATTCACGTTCGTGAAGCTGTCCCACTCTTTAGCAAAGCCTCCATCAAGCATAATCGCCTTGGCCAAATTTAAACAAGCGTCGTCGGGCATGGCTGCGCCACGCGCGACGCGGTCACGAATAGTTGTCAGACACTGAAGCTGCTGAGTGATTGTATCTGAGGCCGCTTTAATTTTATCTGAGATGCGAACTTGTTCGCTGCCTGAAGCCTGTAAAAGTGAATTGGCATCACGCAGTTGAAGATCGAGATCTTGCATTTTCTTTTGCGCATCGGAAATTTTGCTTTGCACAGCCGCCAAGGGCGGAAGGGTTTGGATGTTCGAGCAGCTCATGGCGCGACTTGAGTCTTCAGTCGAGCCTTGGAAGAAATGTTGAAACTGTGATTGGTCATTGGCTATCGCAAGGGGCAACAGCAAATAGGGCAAAACCGCCATGCGGGCCATCGGACGATTCCAGTTCTCATAAAGATTCGCTAAACCTTTTGGCAGAGGACCCATTTGTGCAAGCGGAGTCGAGCTGAAATTTTGGCCTGCATTGCGCGAACTCTCGATCAGGTGCCGGGCTTCGCTGGCGCTAAAACCGGCTTGCACCATTGATTCTTTTAAGATCATACCGGTAATCAAACGATAATAAATTTGCGCATTTTGCGCCTCCAACACGGGGCCTACGTAATCCAAAGTTTTGCCTGCCGTGGGGCTGATCAGGCCCATGTCTTTGTCTTTCAATAGGAACCAATCGCGTGGCTGCACTTGCACGTCGACATCTGCTCCAGAACCGATTGTCAGCGGCGTATAGCCGAGATCGGCGGGTAGCGCTTGCCCCGGGAAAATCACTTTTGTGGCATCGACCGATTGGGCTAAGGCGAGTTGCGGAACTGCGAGGGCTAAGGTGAGGCCAAGACCCAGAGTTCGCTTAAAATGGACTGAGATAGACATAGAGCTTCTCCACTGCGCCCAGCAGCCGGGCGGAAAGTTAAATAGGGAACGTTCACTTCGAATGACGCAACGTATAACACCTATTTCTGGGAACGTTTAAAACAAAATTGAGAGTTCAAATTTTTGGGAAAAAAATGAAAGCGTTTCAGGCACTGATTAAAGGTTGGTCAATTTGTATGGTCGTCGTTGCTGATGTCGTGTTTCGCAGCGATGTGAATTCAGCGAATACTGTCGAAAGAACATCGGTCGTCCCGATGTTTACAAATTTCCGAACATTCTCGATTTAAGAATCCTAGACTTTCGCCCCGCCCGTAGGGACTTAGGCGAACCCGTCCGATGTCATTTTGAGACAAATCTAGGCATGAGTTTCGCTGCATATATAGCAAAGAGGTGATCAGGATGATTGACCAAAGAGCATTTACTAGAACAGCTTGTGGTCTATTAATATTAAGCTTCATCACGGCCGGCTGTTCTAAAGTTGCGTTTAAAAAGGGCGCTGACAAAGCGACGAGTTCCTCTGTAACTCCGCCTCCTCCACCTGTCGGTGTCGTTAAGAATTCGTATTTCTTTGTGAAACGATCCGCCGACATCCTGTTTGTGATCGATAACTCGGGCTCGATGTCCGAGGAGCAAGCGCTTTTACAGAGTGGATTCCCGTCGTTTACCTCGGCACTCAATACCTATAGTGGCGGAACCCTCGATTGGCATGTCGCGATTACTTCGACCGATATTGCAACTGCCGGTGCGGGAAAACAAGGGGACCTGGTTGCATTTTCGGGAATGCCCGCGGGTACTTATTACTTAGACAACACAATGGACATCACTGCGGCGAACGCTGCCTTTCAGGCCACCGTGATGCTTGGAATCGCCGGCAGCGGCGACGAGCGTGGAATTGCCGGCGCCCGAATGACAGCGCAGAGAGAGCTCACGGCCTCTACAACTCGCGGCTTCATGCGCACGGACACACCCTTTTCAGTGATCGTGCTCTCGGATGAAGACGAGCGTAGCTCTCAAGATCCGACCAACCCTCAATACGTTCCGCTCGAAGCCATAGACCAGCCGGCTAACTTTATTCCAGGCATCCAAGCTCTGGATACCTTGAGTACGATTCCGAAAACTATAACTTTCCACTCGATCGTCACCAGCACACAGGCGTGTTTGGATGGTCCGGGAACCAATATGGGCACCACTTATATGGCGCTCTCTGGTCTGACCAACGGGATTGTCGGCGATATTTGTGCATTGACTCAAACCTATCAAAATCAGCTGAATTCGTTGGCGGTGAATATTGTGAATGAGGCGAAGACCTACACACTCCCGTGCAATAGTGTCGAGCCGACGTCGGCTAAAGCTTATGAACAATCGCTTGGCGGAGCGTTGGTCTTAGTGCCTTCCACATTTGTGGCGCCAAATAAGATCGTATTGCAAAGTGCGCCTCCGGTGGGAAGTTTAATCAAAGCCAAATTTACGTGCTTGGACTAGGCGAAGTGGAGATGAACGTGTTTAAACTGAATTTGTTTTTAATTCTACTTGTCGCTATGAATACCACCGCGTGTGGCAAGTTTTCATCGGCCAATGACCCAAACGCCATGAGCGGTGGGATTGCTCAATCGGTGAAACCCTTTGGCACCTGCGACCGTAAAGCTGTGGCGACATTCAATTTATGTATGGAGTCGGTGGGCTCTGACTACAATGAGCCCGGCTACCTGGCGATTCTACAATCCAGTTGCGAATCGACGGGCGGCACATTCTCAGCAAACAATTGTGACCATACGGGGAGCCTAGGCACTTGCATCGTCGAGCCGAACCAAACCAATGAGACTCGGGTGACTTATTACCCACCTCAATACTCACCTTCGAGCGCGCAGACCGCTTGCGGCACCGCAGGCGGCGTCTATCAAAGCAATTAGGGTTTATTGACTTCGATATGTGCCTCTATTCGTAGTCCTCATTGAGCGATCGTAAGAATGCACTGAGTGGTTCAACTTCGTCACGGGTTATTGAAATCATTTTCAAGCGTGGGTCTGCATTGCGAATGGCGTTGGACTGCGCCATTGCGGCTATTGGGATATAGAGCATCACGCTGGCTTCGATTTGGTCCATTTGGCCCGTGTGAAAATAAGGCGCTGAGTGGCCAAGATCACGCAACGTCGGAGTTTTAAATAGCCCGATGCTTAAATCTAAGAGCTCAGCGTCCGTTGGCGCATCCGATGTGCATGTCAATTGCAGCGAAGTGCAAAGGCTTAAACGCAAAGTGGATTGGGGAGTCGGAACATCTGGATTGCGCCAAATATTCCAAACTCCAAGGTCGGCCATCACCGCGTTCGCGCGATTGGGAATACTGCGAAATACTCCCGAACCATCAGGGTGCAGAGAGGTCGCCGGCAGATAGGCTTTAAAGTCCTCACTGCGCTTGGCAAGACTAGGAATGGGCAGCGCCATGAAACTATTTCGCCCATGAACCTTGTCAAATTCGAGTTGAGAAATTCCCGTATTGTGAAATCCGTGATCGGTAAAATCTGGCGCTGAGTGACATTGAATGCACTGTCCGCGGCCAGCGAAAATCTTAAATCCTTCCATCTCCAAGGGGCCGAAATTGAAATCTTGGGGATGGAGCTTAAATTTTCCATCTTCGTTTGTCACATAAGTCACAGCTGGAGCCGCAGTCACCAGCATCGCGAGGCGACGGCTATAGGCCTCCGCGGTTTCGGTTTTCTCTGGCGCCAGTGGGAAGCCATTTTTCTTCAAGAAAACATCATATGGAGAGCCAATGTTGTTGCCGTCCCTATCGCGCGCGAAATCTAAAGAATCCAAGTATGCCGCGACAAGCTTTGCCACAGCATCAAAAATCTCTTTGTCGCTCGCTCGCGCGACATCCAGGAAGTCCGTAGCTAAAAATAGCTCGGGATAAGAGTTCTTGGCGTCGACGTCGTTCGGATACATGCCATTGTCCTGACGCACGACTTCAGCGATATGATGAATCGCGAGATCTTTTTCACTCGCCAGCCAACCAAAGTTTCGTCCAGTGAAAGAGCCACGGACCAAATCGATCGATGAGGCAAACTCGCCGTCCGAGTGGAGCATAAAATCTTTGTTTACAGACGAGCCAACCATATTTGGTGAGTTTCGGGCGGTGGATATAAGGCCATCACCACGATCCGGGATTGGACTTCTACGCGCAAAGTCGGTGTACGCACGACTACCACCACCAAATGTTGCGGCACTTTGATCGACCAAATGGCAGCCCGCACAGCTCACAGCGTGACCTTTGTAAGGGTTCGCAATTGGCCCACTGAGGGTTGTTAGATACTCAACGGTGATGTCGCCGTTCGCGAGAGTTTTATTATATTCACCCTTCGAGTTCAGGCTAAAATATTGAGCGAAGCGGGGCTCGCGAAAAAGCTTTTCGCCAAGCGCCACTTCGGGCGGATCTTTCTCTTCGCCATCGGTGGGCTTGACGTGTCGAGCGACAGCACCGGGGTGAGGACTTGTTGGGCGTGTGCACTGGATGGAAGAAAAGGAGGCCGCGAGTACGAACGAGAGGAATAATGAATGTTTCATAGTTCGTGAAGATTAAATGCTACGTCCCATTTTGCAAGGTTTGCGGGGGAAGTCGGGATTCGTGAAAACCAAATGACATTCAAGCGAAACTCAAGTGCGAGTCGGGAGTCGATCGAGTGTTGAGCTGTCCGCAGGCGGCTAAAATCTCGTCTCCCTTCGTCGCTCGAATCAACGTGGGAATGCGATAGGTATCAAGAATCGCTTTAAACTCGATCACTTGCGATAGATCCGGACGTTGATACCTCGCGCCCGGATAAGAATTAAAAGGGATAAGATTGATGTACGCTTTCCTGCCCTCGAGCAGCTTTCCTGTGGCGTGCGCGTCTTCAACGCTGTCGTTGAAGTCTTTTAGTAATAAATATTCATAGGTTACAAAGCGTTTTTCATCTTTGGGAATTGTCTCGACGATCTTAAGAACGTCAGCGAGAGGAAAACGGCGATTGATCGGGATGAGCTGATTTCTTTTTTCAGTGAACGGCGAGTGTAGCGAAACTGCGATATTCACGTTGGGCATTTCAGTTATCCAGCGCTCAAGTCCGGGAAGATATCCGGCCGTAGAAATCGTGATCTTATGCGCGGCTAAGCTGAGCCCGTGCTGAGATAAAAAAATCTCACTCGCATTTTTGACAGCGGTGAAATTATGCAGCGGTTCACCTTGTCCCATAAAGACGATATTCAAAATGCGGTCGTCGTCGGGTCGATTTTCAGTGAGCCAATGCTGTGCCAGAAGGAATTGGCCAACGATTTCTTCGCTCGCGAGATGGCGTTTAAATCCCTGCTCGCCAGTGAAGCAAAAGCTGCAATTCATTGCGCAGCCGACCTGCGACGAAACACAAATCGTGTACTTGTTCATAAACGGAATCAGTACGGTCTCGACGGTGGATAAGTCACGGAGTCGAAATAGAAATTTAACCGTTTTGTCGGTTGATTCCTTTACCGTAGCGATTTCGGGCAAAGAGAAGTCGAGAGTTTCTAAAAAACGTAGAGTCTTCTGCGCAATTCCATTTAGGGAACACGGTTCTCTTCGGTTTTTCTTGTAGTGCCAATTGTACAAATATCGTGCGCTCGCAGGCGGAAGCTCTTCGCGCGCGCAGAGCTCTTGCAAATCTTTAAATGGGTATTGATAAAAAGAGGATGGTGCGGCGCTGGACATCTATCGGCAAATGCCCTCGGAGCGGTCGTATGTTCCGTCCGGGTTAAAATAAACGGTGAGTTTGCAGCCGGTATCCTCAGCCACCCATATCGCCGATAAAAGTTTGCGGCGACCGTCATTGTAGGCATAGATCGTCATGCGTGCGCTGGCAAACGGCATCGAATCTTCGGTCCACGTGAATTTCTCTAAGCCAGTCCGCCAGGCGGCTTCCACATTTACATACACCGCGGAGCCCGGGATATTGTCGGCGACTGCGGACCATTCTGCAAAAGTCATATTCACTGGTTTGCCTTGCGGATCCTCGACGGGCCCGGGTTTCGGTCCGGGAACTTCAGTGCTGTCAGAAGCGAGCGCACGGAGCAGCGGTAACAGTTCCGTTTCGTACTCCATACTGCGCTGAACGATACGAATCACGACGTGATCACGATTGACAAAGACCATAGTGGGGAGCGAGCGACCCGAGCTCGGTTGAAGAGCGTCGAAAAGCTTCCACGCCGAATCGGCCGTCAATCGGTAGCTGGGATGTTCGCCAGCCGGAGTGACGAAGAGATCGCTGTCTTTCGGTGCTGCGGGCACACCCTTTTGCGCACCTTCGACCATAAATCCAGCAATTTGAACTTTGTCACTGAGTTCGGAGTTCGCACGGTTCAAAGAGTGGATCTCACTCATACACGGCTTACACCACGCGGCCGCAAAGACCAAGAGGGCTGCATGCGTGTCGTCAAGTCCGTAGTCCTTAGGATTAATTTTGCGTCCGGCATTCTCGTCGTGAAGCCGTCCCATGCAACTGGTCAGGAAAGCTGCGACGGTAAAAAATAAAATCGTGCGTAGGATTCTCACAGTACACCTTTTGCCTGAGCGCGCTTACACCACGAGTTGTCCGCCGCGCAGAAAAAATAAACTAAAGAATACTCACCCTGGTCATCGGCCTTTGGCTGGCGCGCGAGGGGAAGTGTGAATGACCCTGTAGCTTTGTCGAAGTCGGCGATTCCAAACACGCCCTTCATATTACTCAACGGTATCGCACCCGTGATCTCGAGCTTCCACGGTCCATCAAAATTAAGATGGGTTCCGCCTGGTGGAATCACTTGCACAGTGAGTGCGTGATCCGTTTTTGCAATCTTGATCTGAGCCTCTGGGCTTGCGCCGAAAGCTGAGAGTCCAATTAGAAGCGTGAACAGCAGCTGCATATTAGGGATGCGACTTTCCGGCGGCATAGGCGGATAGCCGAGCATCGGTGGCCGTTTGTACTCGTGCTAAAAGTTCAGGGCTCTTGGCTAAGCCCTTGAGATAGTCGGCTTGCCAGATTTTTCCATAATAGGTGGCTTTGTCAAAACTCGTACCGGTGAGAGCATACACTTTGCTGAGCTCATAGGCCATTTTCACCCGTTCCGCATCAGTTAAGGTCGCTTCAAAGGTCATGACGTCTGCGCCGTTTTTTTCTTTGAGTTGAACTTGCAACAATAGACATTGCAAATCGCGCGCAACCAAGAATTTACGCTGAACTTCCGGAGTGGCTTCTTTGAGCGCATCGCCAACCTTGCCGGAAAGCGTGGCACACATATCAGAGGCGACTTTATTGCCCCGTGTGCGAATTGCGTAGCCGATGGGAGCGCGGAACATAATGCGCGAAAGCAGAAGGGGAGTGCTTTTGATCTCGGCAAAGGCCATGGGATCGGCCGCGCGAATCTGCTCGAACGTCAACTTTCCCATTTCAATAGAGCGAATATAAACATTGGTGAACTCCAACTCCATATCGGCAATTGAAACTGCAAAGCGATCGGGGTGATCGGTCATCATTTTGGTCACGGCTGTCGTCGTTGCCAACAGGTCCGCGCCCGAGCTCTCAGTGGACAACGGTACAACAGCGGCCATGACGGTATCGTCGCTGACTGGATCTTTTCCAGCGAGGTCCGCATTCAACTGATCAACGTAATATTTCGACAGACTTTCATGCGCCAAATAGTCTTCGAGTGTGGTCTTGAGGGAGTCGACTTCAGACGCATAGAGGAAGGACCATCTTTTATTCGCGGGGTTGTAGATAAATAGCGACGGAAACCAAGGGATCTCGGTCACCATGAAGTCGGCGCCGCCCATCATCTCCAAATGCATTTCTTCAAGCTTTACATAAACAAAATGCTTTAGGATCGGAGCCAGTACGGCTTTGTTGGCTTCTTCACCTTTTTCTAGAGCCAAGCAGGGGCCACACCAAGCCGCGGCCATATCGATAAATACGTATTTACCTTCGGTTTCAGCTTGTGCAATCGCCGCTTCGACAATCGCGCGTTCGCCTGAGCGAAATGTGTTGGTCGCGCTGATCGGAAGAAACGGTGAAGCCGCCCAAACCGATGGCGCGCAAATCAAACCTGCGATCAAGCCCATTAGAAATTTCATAAATCCCCTGTCAGTAAAAGTTTTCAAAAATTCCAATGCATTTTGCTCTCAACAGCAAAGCCGTCGAGCGGTGGTCGTTGAGCGCAAACGCCACCTGAACATATTAGACCGCCCGGCTCCTGACAAGCGGCCACTCGCAATTCAAGCGGTCCGCGCGTCCAGGTTAAACGGTAGCCCATTAGGTGCTTATCCGCGATGCCGGAGGTCGCTAAATAGTAGCCGTCTTGTTCTGTACCCGTGACCGAAAGCATGAGCTGACCCACCCAAGTCCAGCGCAGCGCGCGCTCGATCTTTAGACTCAACTGAGCTGCCACCGAGCGGCCCGACTGATCGGAGGCTCGATTTCCGTTGCGACCGCGGGCCGTGTAGCCCTTGTACTCCAATTGCGTGGCCACGCTATGTGAAAACGGAAAGCCAAGGACTCCGGCCATCTGGGAGGCATCGGTCGCCAAAGGATTTGATCCATGCTGTTGATAAAGCAGTATCGTTTTGAATTCACTCTCGGGTTTGAGCACTTGCATAACATAAGAGTTTTGCTTCTCAAAATCGTCGCGGCGGTTGGATTGTTCGGCAATCCACTGCGGTTCCACCATCCATTTGCCGAATGTGGCGCGAGGGGCGAGCCTCCAGGTGCGTAGGCCGTCAATGGTGAGGGGAGTTGCGGGGTACTCGGTGAGTACGGGAGTAAACGTGCGCGGAATCGCGTCGTGTTTTTCAAGGTAGGTTGCGCCGAGTTGGTATTGAGCGGTCGCTTGCGTGCGTAGATAGGCATCCACTTGACTCGAGTTGCTACTTTTCAACGTCGGATCTTGCGCAGTTTCAATAAAGTAGCGTGTGTGCGCGACATCCACGCCCCAAGTTTCTTGGCTCAAAGCCAAATTTAAATGAGCCCGCTGATCCTGGTAGGGGGTCAGATACGTCGTGCTGATCGCTGCAAGGGCGTCGCGATGATAGGCGACGAAGCCGGCGGTGAGCTTGGTGTTCAAACCGCTCGAAAACTTAAAAAGTTTGTTGGCCGTGAGGCCATAGGCGTGTTCCCGCGGAATCTCTTGAGTCAGATCGAGAGTGGGATCGAGTTGCAAACCAAAAAGTTGTTGGCGCACGCGTCCAGCGGTCAGCGCATAGGAAAAAGATCCCAACGTTTGACTCCAATGTGCGCCCTGCAATGAAGCGTTGATATCTGTTCCCGGAATCGCGCGTGCCGAGAGCAAAGCGCCTTTGCCCCATTCCACCGAGTCATCGCCCAAGCGGGCCCGAGCGGAACCAGCAGAAGAATTCTGCCATTGAATGTAGCTGGGCCCCAATTCATCTTCGGCGCGCGTCCATCCCAGTTTTGGGTCGCGCTTTTGCTGAATTAAATTTTCAGTAGCGCCGACCTGCCAATGTTGCGTGGCAAAGCGCGCACCCAGAGTGGCGGCGCCGACGTCACTGTTTCCGTCGGAGCGCTGGCGGCGAATGAAATGAGTCTCCTCGGAGATTTCCCAACGTTGACTCTTGGTAGTTGCGAACTGGGTCGCCGCTAAACTTTCCAGAGTGGGCTCTTTGAGTTCGCGAATCACTTGCAACATATGCCCCTGCGGATCGAAGGCGAGTGCGAGTGGCAGCTCTCCAGAGGAATTGATTTGATAAAACTGTGTTCCAGATTCGTCATAGAGACTGGCAAACGGCCATTGAATTGATTTTAAAATGCCTTGAGCTCGGGTGCTCGCCACTGAGTCGTCGACATTGACCGCGACCACATTCCAGCGAAGCAATTTCTCTTGGTTTGCGGCGATCAATGCCAATTCGGCTTTGCACGGCACACACCAGCCTGCCCAAAACAAAATCAAATATCCCTTAGCCTCTGGCGAATCCGCGACAGGTGCGGGAAACAGGCTCAGGGCCGTGCTCGGAACGCCTTCAGAGTTCTTAAAGGTCGCGGTGGGCACAGTCTCAAACGATTCGGCCCAACCGAATTGCGGGAGCAGAATTGTGAAAAGTAGAAACAAGACGCATTGCCGTAGCATGTTACGGACTTACCAGAGGGTTCGCGCTTAGCCAAGACGGATCGTTGCGAAAAAGCTTGGCAGCGAGGCCTCAATGCTTACAATAAAAAGTATGTTGAAAATTCAAATGTATTTTGCGCTGACCGTTTCGTTTTTTACCTTGGTTTCATGCGCGAGTCCGCCAGCGCCGCGTCCGGAAGGGACCGCGGCGAGCGAACCTGTCGTCAGCAAAGAGACGCCTGCGGCTCCCGTTGAAAAAGTCGTGCCGGTTGCGGCTGCAAAACATGTTTCGACTCCGCAGGCCGCGTCCCCGCCGGTGGCGTCCCAGCCGGTGAAGGCGACGCCACCTGCGAAGTCGGCTTTTGCCGATGGAGTTTGGACGCTCAAAAAGGGCAAACTGCAAGGTGCGGTAAAGCAACCCACGGCTAAAATTATCGCGCAAACCAAGCTCAAGAAAACTCCAGGTCTTATGACTGAGACTTGTTGGAACTTCACGGACTTTGCGATCGTTGAAAGTAAATCCTCGGCGGAAGTGGGCGCTGCTGAAATTTATATTCGCTATCCAACACCGGGGAGGGCAAATCTTTGCGCGGGTGATTTTCAAGGCCGCAATGTGAGCTTGCGGATCAATGAAGGTTACTTTGCCGGAGCCGCCGGTGAGTTGGTGGTAGTGGATGGCGCGGACATGGCAGATGGTCTGCCCGAGTTCCAATTGTTTTCGATCGAGACCGGCAAAGAAATCTTCAAATCCATGCATGGCATCGACGAGGAATTTGAAATCACGCGCAAGGGCGGAAAGTCGTCGCTAATATTTTTTGCCAAAGTGAGCGTGAAATGTGAGTTGGCGCTCGAACCAAAAGAGTGTTGGCCGAAAGTTTTAAAACTCAATGGGATCATCAAGGCCACACCAGCACCCGATTGCAAAGCGGCTTTTGCCAAGGCAAAGACGCCCGATACTGAGTTAGCGCTTGTTACCACGCGCGCGCGAGTGGCCAATGTGAACTCTCCAAAGGTCGAATTCTTGGGCGGACGTGCGACGTGTGCTCCGGCGCCGTGACCTAGGCCAAGGTCGGTTCAGCCACCGTCCTATATTACCGATAAAAACTAGGTCATGCAGACTCTTGAAGCCGGTACAAAACTAGGTTCGTACACCATCGTGCGTTTGGTCGGGCGCGGCGGTATGGGCGAAGTGTATGAGGCGTACGAACACAGCCTTGATCGCCGCGTGGCGCTCAAAGTGATCTCGGCGCAAAAAGTGGGATCGCGGGGCGAGGTGGATTTGATCCGCCGCTTCTTGCAGGAGGCCCGCACGCTCGCCCAAGTGAATCATCCCAATGTGGTGACCATTCACGCGATTGATCGCATCGACAACATTCAATTTATTGCCATGGAATTTGTCGAGGGTGCGCTGCTCAGCGATCTCTTCTCGATGTTTGCATTTTCGGCCGATGAAGCTACGCCCATGTTTTTTCAGCTGTTGAAGGGGATGCGCGCTCTGCATGACAAGCAAATCCTTCACCGCGATATTAAACCACACAACTTGATGCTCAGGCCCGATGGACAAATCAAGATTTTGGATTTTGGTATCGCAAAAAGAGTCGGCGATGCGGAACATGAAAAAGCTGACAAAAGTAAAAAGCTTGTGGGCACGCTGGCGTACTTGCCACCCGAAGTGGTGAACGGATCGCGCGCCGACATTCGCTCGGATCTGTGGAGCCTGGGCGCGATTTTTTACGAATGCCTTGTGGGTCAGCCATTGGTGAGTCTAACAAAAACGCGAGTCATTGGCGTACGCGCGACGGCCGAATCAGATGTGGTCATTCCAGAAGAGGCGCTGACTCGGATCCCGGTAGAGATGCGTGTGATTATCGCCAAACTGTGCGCGCAAAATCCGGAGCATCGCTATGCCACGGTCCGTGAGGTTCTCGAGGATCTGAAGAACTATCAAAGTAGTCGAACTCCGCTGGCGCCACATTTCGCGCAAGCGCTTGCAAAAACCGTCGACAACATCGAGGACGTCAAACTCAATGTGGATCGCGCACAACTTCCTGATGCCGCGGCCAAACGGGCTTTTGCCGGGATGCTTTTGAATGCCTCGGGTGCCTCTGGCCCCGGCCAGCTTGCGCTTGTTTCAATCATGACACCAAAAAAAGTCGTCGTGCCCAACACTGACGACACGCTTTATGCGGTGACTAAGGATTCGATCTCGGCACGGCAGAAGGCGCGACGGAGTTTGCGTCGCCGTCGTCGGGCACGTTCGAAGCCGCTATGGGCGACGGCGGTGGCTACAGCTGCGATCGGTGCGTTTGTTTTTTGGTACGTGACAACGTCGACGATCGTGCCGCCGTTTGCCGCCGTTCGCCAAGCCAAGATCGTGCTGCCTCCGCCTCCTGTGCCGACTAAGACTGCGCCCGTATTGCTATTATCGCCTGAGAAGTCCGAGGTCTTGTGGCTTGAGGCCGAACAAACTCCCACGCTGAAATGGTCACAGAATATTCCAGTTGATCAATATCAGTTGCAGATCTCGAACGAAGAAGATTTTAAAACCATTTTGATTGGCGAGGCGGTCTCTGGGAATTTTTATCGACCCACTCACGTGTTGGAGGAAGGGGATTACTTTTGGCGCCTCTATCCTGGCGGCAGTCAGCCCATCATTGGCCCGTCAAAGTTTTCGCTTCGCTCGCTGGCACCGATCAAACTCTTGATGCCGGGGTTGAACCAAGAATTTGAAGTGCCGCGCTCAGTGAAGACATTTGATATGGAACTGAGGTGGAAGTGTCGCCCCTCGGTGCAATCCTACTTGGCTCAACTCAGTCGCGATCCGAGTTTTAGGAAGTCAATACGCGAGCAAGTGACTCCGTCTTGCACCTGGAACTCGCTGCATTTGCCCGTCGGAAATTACTATTGGCGAGTCAAAATGCAGGAGCCGTCGAGTCACTTCGGCTGGAGTCCGATCGGCAGCTTTGCAATAAAGCAAAAAGCGCCCGACATTCAGGTCCTCTCTCAAGTTGTGCGCAAGGCGCCGGTGAAGAAGATTCCCGTTGTCGCAAAAAAATATGTATCGGGTCCTCGCATCTTGCATCCGATTCAATCCTTCACCTTGAAGTTTAGAAGCCCAGAAGAGCAGGGGCGAGAGGTGGCTTCGCAACGTCCACTGCCGACCGCGGTCCCATCGCTCAGCTGGGCGCCAATGGCAGGCGCGCGAAGTTACCGCGTTGAAATCGCGAAAGATTCTGGATTCACTTCTGTGATCGAGCAGAAAAATGTCGGCAAGCAAACACAGTTTGAATGGAAGAAAGCGTCTCCCGGTCCGATCTTTTGGCGTGTGATTTCAATTGGTGATGCCGAGGGCTTAAGTAAAACAGGCCAGCTAGATGTTCGTTTGCCCGCACCGCTTTTGATGTCCACGTATTCGTACAACGACGAAACTTATTTCGAGTGGGATCCTGTTCCCTACGCGGAGAAATACATCGTACAATCCAGCCCCGAACGCAAGCCGGCCGATTGGAACGAAAAGGTCACTGACCGGGCGCAAGTTCCGTTGAAAATGAATGGCGGGTTACTCTATGTGCGAATTGCCGTGGCAAATCGCAGCGGTAAGCGGGTGAGTGAGTTCTCGCGAATTGCCCGTGTTACAACGGCGCCAAAATAGCGGTAAATTCCTTGGGGAGCGGGCTCGCAAACTTTTTTCCTAGCAACCCGACGCTCGCACAATGCAGAAACATCCGTGGATTATGATAACGTTCAGCAATCATCTTGTTGTATTTGGGTTCGCCATAGCGCGGATCACCCACCAGGGCATGACCCGCCAAAGTGCAGTGCTTACGAATCTGATGCTGGCGGCCAGTCAACAACTGAAATTCACAAAGAGTAAAGTACCTTGAACTTTGCACGACGTGAAACCCGGTTTCGCAAGGGATCCGATCCTTGGGTAGGCCCGCCGGGCTACGCCGGCCTTCCGCTTTGTCCGAGAGTGGCTCAGCCCAAAGGCCCTTGGCGATTTTAAATTCACCGCGCAGAATGCCACTATAAATTTTTTCGACAGAGCGCTTTTGAAATTCATCGGCCAGGCGCTTCGCACTGGCTTCGTTGAGTGCTAAGATTTGCACTCCGCTGGTTTCCTTGTCGAGCCGATGCACGGGGAATATTTTTTTTAAACCCAGCTGTTTTTCGAGGACAGTCAGTAAATTTTCTGGGTCCTCGTTATTATGTACCGATAGCCTGCTCGGCTTATCGACGACGACCAAATCAGAACCTTCGAAAAGAATTGGAATTTCGTTGTTCACTCGTGGTCTTCCTAGCCGCGTGGCAGCAATAGCCTCTAAAATGGCTCACATGGGTTTTTATATAGTGGATGTTTTGATTTTGCGCTATCTGCACATTCAAGAAATTCACTTTCAGGGGGAAGTAAATGTCTAAACAATGGAAAGTTCTCACAGCTGTCGTTCTTGCATTTTCGTTCAATGCTTCGGCCAAAGAAATCGTTCGTGGCGAACCGGCAAAAAAAATGTACATGGACTTGTTCACTCTGCAAACTCGGTCGCCCGGGGAAGTGACCTCTTATATTAGTGGCTACTTCGGTGATTCTGAGCGCCCTAACCTGGGCAAGCTTTGGGTGACGACCATTTACTTGAATGTTACTAAACCGACGACCTTTTGCTTTGAATCGAATTTTCGCGAAGCAGGAGTTGTCGAGTATATGTGCGAGATCTATTAGATCGCATTGCATTCGTGCTCGACATCGCTGTTTTTTTGAAAAATCATAGCTTCTATGAAAATACAAAACGTCTCCTATTCTATCCTCGTCAGTTTATTCACCCTTCTTTTTGCGGCCTGTGCACCGCCCGGCAAAGGCGAGAGCCAGCCAGGACACAAGACGCGCGTTTGCCCAATGGATCTGCGAGTTCCCTATCATCGGGTGAATGTGCACACCAGCGAGCCTATCCCGAAAAAAGTCGCAGTTATGGTCGAAGGCGTGCTCAAATATGACGAATGCCTTCGCCAGCCGGTGATTAACGATCCGCCAATTACAGAAGTTGCGCGCAAACCTGGGATTGTCTCAGTCATAGTGATGCACTTGGCACCCATCAAAGTTTTGCCCACCAGCATTACCTTTGAAATACTGGATCGTGGGAACTGCAAAACTGCGCCAGCAACCTATTACAAGGGGATGAGTATCCCATTGGTCTTTACCAATGAAAATCCCGATGGCTGCGGCGCTACGCTTTCAGCGACTGTCGACGTGATTCGATAGAAAGATTCAAAAATCACTGTCATTTGTCGCGATTAGTTCCTTTTTCGGTTTGACCCAAGCGTTTCAGCTGTTTACGCTTTGGATACAACTAAAGGGGAACTCAATGAAATGCATAAAAATGTCGACTATCGTTTTGGCGTTCACTGGTCTAGCTGGCTGTGCAACGGCTCAAGCGCCGGTCAACGGCTTGTTCTATTCAGACGTTAAACATCCTGGGTTTGCGACTGAGGCTTACGGAGGCAGCGCGATGGGTGAATCTTGCGCGACTTCGATTCTTGGCATAGTTGCAACTGGCGATGCGAGCATCGATACAGCTAAAAAAGCTGGTGGCGTTGCACAAGTTGTCGCTGTGGATCATACCTCCAGCAACATCTTGGGATTTTATGCAAAATATTGCACGATCGTTTACGGCAAATCGGGTGGTACACCTAAGGCTGCCGCGCCTGTCGCAAAGTAAATTTGCTGAATGAAAGTTACGGTCTGCCTACTTACGCGCAATGAGGTTGAGTGTCTTAAGGTGATGTTACCGAAGATGCCCAAGCCTGGGCCTGAGGCGGGCTTTGACTACGTGGTGGCGATCGATGGCAGTTCAAAGGATGGAACCGTTGAGTATTTGCACGGACAAGGCATCCCCGTTTTACGGCAATCCAGACGGGGCCGTGGGGATGCTTTTTTACAGGCGTTTGAGCACATTGATTCCGACGCCTATATTTTCTTTTCCCCTGACGGCAATGAAGATCCCGCAGATTTAAAGCGCTTTAAACCACTGCTTGAGCAAGGCGCGGATCTGGTGATTGCCTCACGTATGATGAAGGGCGCGCGCAACGAAGAAGACGGGCAGCTTCTGCGCTGGCGCAAGTGGGCTAACAATGCCTTTACGCTCATCATCAATTTGTTGTTCCGCAGACAGGGGCCCTACGTCACCGACACCATTAACGGCTATCGGGCCATTCGGCGAACGACTGCCGCGAGTCTGAGGCTTGACTCGATTGACTACACTATTGAATTTCAAATGAGTATTCGCGCCCTGAAGGCGAAGCTGAATATCGTGGAGTTCCCGACCCAAGAGGGCGCGCGCATCGCGGGCGCCACCGGTGCACCTTCGCTTCCCACCGGCCTTCTATTCTTAAAAAAGATCTATACTGAGTTCCGCCTAGGCTAGTGCGAGGTCGGATGACGACTGCTCGAGGCCCGACTTTTCTCTGTATTCAGTTCGCCGATCAAATCCGCCGCGACATTGAGAGCCTCTTGAACGTCGGCGCGCTCAAGGTATTTCTTGCGCTTTTCTTCTTTCGATAAAATAGGAACGACTTTTTCCTCTTCATCATCGGCTTTACCGGTAGCCTTGGGCTCTTTACCCTTCAAGATGCTGGAAACCGAAATGGTCTTTTCAGGCGTTTTACTTTTCTTGAGATCTCCGAGAATCTTTTTGAATTCAGTGGATGCCTCGATACGCGGCTTTGCCTTACTCTTGACCTTGGCGATGATCTCTTTGTTCAACGGAGTCCATGCGCTAGGCCCTTCGCGCACAAAGGCGCTCGCCGACGTAAAGTCCGGAATTTTTTTCGGAGGCAGTGAGTAGTCGAGCTTTTTTTCACTCACGCTATCTTGCGAGAGTATAGACGGAAATACGATGTCTCCGCTGACCCCACGGTGCTGAGTGGATTGGCCGCCAGCGGTAAAGAACATTCCAGTCGTCGTTTTACTTGCGCCAAGGCCAGGCCGCAACTGTTCAACGGCTTGGAGCGTGCCTTTGCCGAAGGTGTGATCGCCACCGACAATCAGCGCGCGATTGTAATCTTGCAAAGCACCAGAGACGATCTCTGAGGCCGAAGCACTTCCACGATTGGTCAGAATCACCAAAGGTCCCGACCAGTCGACGGTGGCGTCGTGATCACTGAGCGTATCGAAGGCCAATGGTCCTCCGGCTTTCGTGGCCCGCTGACCAAGGCTTACAACATTTCCCGTGGCAATAAAAAGTCCTGCGACGTCGACCGCGTCGGGGAGACTGCCGCCACCGTTGTTGGAGAGATCGAGTACGATCGCATCCGCTTTGTTTTTCACTGCGTCCGCTAAGAGCTTCTTAAGATCAGTGGCCGCAGATGGTCCATCTGGTCGCTCATCGTGGTAAAATGATGGGAGGTTGAGCAGTCCCAATTTTAATTTCTGACCGCCCACTTCGCGATCCACGTACAGAATCGAAGCCCCTTGCTCTTCAAGTTTAATCTTGTCACGCACGATGGTGATCTCTAGGCGTTGCGATTCTTTCGCCACTTTGCGAATGACTTTTAGGCGCACGGCAGTGCCCTTTGGTCCGCGGATCAAGCGAATGACTTCGCGTAATTCCATCTCCATCACATCCGTATAAGGCCCGTCTTGACCTTGCCCGACTGCGATGATCTTGTCCTTGGCTTTCAGCTGACCCGCCAATTGAGCGGCACCGCCAGGAACTAGCGCTTCGACCACAGTAAAGCCGTTGAGCTGGCTCAGGGTCGCACCAATCCCGTCGAGAGAGAGGCGCATTTGAATTTCGAATTCTTCTAAGTTGTCAGCAGAGAGATAGTTGGAGTGAGGGTCAAGTGCCGTGGCAAAAGAATCTAAGTAGTTCGAAAAAATATCGCGATTCTTAAAATCACGATAGTGCTTTAAGAAGCGTTCATAGTTCTGTAGCACGTGCTTTTTAGCGTCGTCGAGTGAGATATCCGTAGCCACGTAGTTGGCCACGTCAAATTGTAACTGCTTGGCAAAGATAGTTTGCGCTTGTTTGGTGTCGGTGGCTCGCACACGATCTTTGGGATCGGATTGGACGGTGGTTTTTGGATCTAATTTAAAATCAGCGGCAAGATACTTTTTGGCAAATGCCAATTGCTCTTCCACGCGTTTAACAAAAATCTCATTGGCTTTCAGCATCGGTCCGCAATCTAGGTTGCGCGTCTTCTCAAAAATCCCGTGCATAGAGGCTTCGATGTCTTTGATGTCCTTCTTGAGCATAAAAATTTTCGAGCCGTCGATGCGTTTCATAAATTGATCGATCGTGTGTTTCTCTAGCTCCGGAGTCAGTTTGGTGTAGTTGACGTGTCGTTCGAGATAACGCATCTGAATCGGAAAAACGTGCATGCAGCTGAGCTCGGTATTTTGCGCTCTCGCATATTGTAAAAAAGTGAGCGGCGCAAAAAGAACGAAAATAAATAAACGCATTTATTATCCTGGTTAGAGATGCTTCATTCTTTTCGGTATTTTGTGTGCCAAATGTAACTAGATATATTGGACTGGACCAAGGCCCGTCGAGTTGGCTCGATTGTCGCTAAGCGAACGCAAAACAGCGCCATTCTCGGCCTCTGGCGTGTAATTTTTAAAGTCGAATCCTTGAAACTAAGCTCAGACCGATGCTCTTTCGATTTCAAATCGAAATCGTCGTGGCACATCACTTGTACTAGAGAGCTGCAACCGCGACTAAGGCTGCACATTGCTAGAAGGGAGTTTTTACATTTTATCGTATGGTCATGGGCGCATAACTATTAATTGAAAGGATTCAATGATGAAAAATCTTATCTTAGCATCTGCACTTACCCTTGGATTGTTCGGCGCTATCAGCGAAGGCGCACATGCAGATTTTTTTCCCGGTACTCCTATATGGGGATGTACAATTAAGGCCAAGCTCGTCAACAATTCCGTGGCACTCATTGTCGGCGTAGTCGACAAAAGCGGTCCCGCAAAAGTGAATTGTTATTCGCTTGAGAACCTTGTGACTGGTGAGAAGTTCACTAAAAATGTCTATGTTGAAATTATCGGCCCGGCGGTCGGTATCGATCTTAATTTCGTAGATCAACAGACTGTGTATATGGCCACTAGTGAACTTGGTTTGCGCGACTGGCGTCAACTTCTTGGCAAGCATAGCTTGAGCCTTGCAGCGAACGTCAATTTGCTTGTTCTTGAGGCTGGAGTTTCTGCGGGTATTGAGTTCAGCGACAGTATGCTCGCGCTCCGTCGATCAGCTGAAATCTCTAAGACCGAGGGAATAGGCGCAACGTTCAGTCTTCAAGCGATGAACATCTATCAAAGCAAAGCTGGCTATTTGGCAGCAAAGACACGTCGCAAAGCAAACTTTGAGAGACTGACGAATCACGATCGCGACTAGTCGCTGGTTTAAGTTAAATATTTAAAATTGAATATTTACGGGAATGCCCACTCGAGAGAGTGGGCATTTTTCGTTTTGAGACTGGGCGCCGGGACGACGGTTGGTCTCATTCAGAGAAGTCGCCTAATCTTTGTTCGGGTGTTGGCAATCTGACGCCATAAACGAGCGTAGTGCCAGGCTCCGCGGGCATGGGATTGCACATAAGAGAGGTGAGATATGCAGGTCGCTTAAATTCAGGGGTGAATACTATGATGACTCAAAACGAGACGAAACTAATGTTCCATGCTGTCGGGTATCTAATACTGATGGCGGCAATAGTTTGTAGCCTTGGCATTTCAAGCCTCGCCTTTGCAAAAGATGATTACACCCATGAACAAAGGCAAGATCGAGGTAGCGGTGGCAACCGTGATCAATTTGAGCAAGGACACGCTGACGAGCTCCAACGCAAGCACGATAGGCGCATACATAGTCTTGTTAGCCAAATGAAGGACAACTTCATGACGGCCAATCCGAATGCGCGTATTGATCAATTGGACGATCAGAGCCACTTGATGAGACGTGAGGCCAGACGATTTTTAGAACTCAGTGGCAAGCGTCACAGTAATATGAGCTGCGCGCCAAGCGCCACTCCTGGATTTGTTATGGTTTGTACGGTCTCGGGCAGCGCCATCAACGAGTCCAATAAAAAACCCTCGGCCACTGCGGCTGTGGGAAATGGAGATCGTCAGATCGCGTTTAGATACTTAACTCCGGATATCGCACAAAAATACGTTAAGAATATGTCGACTACTCCGGTGGCAGTGAATGGTGGAGGCGGGACGCCTGGAGCGACTCCCACAGTATCGAGTGTTGTGGGAAATGTTTGCACTTCGTACCCTTGCTCCGATCCGTCTGGGTTTGCTAACTATTTGAATAACAATGCGCCAGCTCTTGCGACCTCAAGTGTCGGCGGGCTTGCGCCTCAGTCGTCGGTAGATTTTGCGGTGGGCAATCGCACACCCGCAAGCGACACATCCGCAAAACCACTTGGGACGGTCGCCACGGGCGCAGCTCAATAGTCATAGAGAGAATAGCTCAAAATCGATGTCGCTTTGAGAATCTGCTGAGTCAAAGTGAGAAGATCTTGGGTGCCCCGCGCAGAAGAGTAAACTATTTGAGTAGTACGTAACTGGGGGATAATCTATGTCTCAACCTGAGATAACATTTGAGTACACCATTCGTCGCAATGGTTCGATCCTCATTCTATTTTTCACCGGCATACTTCAAGAGAACAACTGCGCTCGGCTGGAACAAGTCTGGAGCGAAGTGAGAGACCTCAAAGAGGTTCGCCACGTTTTAATCGAACTGAGTCAGTTGAAGAACCTCACCTTGGGCGCCATTCCCGCATTTGTAAAATTGCAAAAGTCTCTACGCGAAAATAAAATCGAATTTAAAATCTGCGCCACGCCTGAAGATCTAAAGTCGAAGTTGAGCCGCATGGGTGTGATTCGCAATATTGAGATCGCGAGCAATCTAAAAGCCGCGGTCGAAGTCATTTCACA
>JAYVPG010000021.1:0-85362 GCA_043757545.1 Pseudobdellovibrionaceae bacterium | reverse complement strand
GCCCTTGAACATCACGATGGGACCCATTTGGCGAACGCCATCAATAGTGATCGAGATCACATCCCCTACCTTTACATGCGACAATGTACCCAGGCTCGGCAGTTCGGCATTTCTCATTGAAGCTAAGAACGCTTTGCTGAGCGGTTTAGATTTTGGATCGAGCGTAAAGATATGGTGGCAAACAGAAATAAAACCATAGGCCTGTGCGATAAACTCTAGGCAACTCGTCGCGCGCAACCCAACATCATCCATATACAGACCGTCGGCATTCAGGCGCACTCGACACTCACCGGATTTTTCGGCAAATGAAATGACTTCATCGATCCACACCATAGGTGGACGGTGCGGCAAATATTGAAAGATTTCTTGAACAGGAACGACCTGAGCCTGACTCATCGTGCGATTGTGCTCTCTTAGGTAAAAAATGTCCAAATGGATTTTCGATCGAGCTTGGAACACTCATTGAGTGGGAGGTCGCTCACGTAGCGCGTCTTTTCAGGTTTAAGATCCAGCGCAAAAACGTCCTGAATCAAGCGACTTGCGTTGTCGAAGATCTGTTCATTGGAATTCTCGGAGCTTTGCACAAAAGTCATCGCTAAGTCTTCGCCAAGGCGCGCGTCACGCACTCCACAGGCAACGGCTGCGATACCGAGCCGATCCTGTACAGTTTTTTCGATCAATTCCAGAGAATATTTCGCCCCACCACGATTCATCAGCAGATCTAGACGCCCCCGATAAATCCACGCTCCATTCGGCGCAGTTTCGATGCGATCGCGAATCAGGAAAGAGCGCGGGAATTCAATCAACCCATTTTGTATAACCGCAAAACACAAAGACTCACCAGAAATCTCGACTCCTTGATCGGGAATCAGGCGCGAGCGAATGGAGGTCAACGGATAGCCGATCTCGCCGTCATTTTCCGGCGCCTGTCCCGGAGGCAAATGACTGATTCCAGGCGCGGCTTCGGTACATCCATATCCAATACTGGGCGCTGCGATCTGAAGCTCGTCCCTCACCCGCATCCAAAGTTCGCGCGAAACGCTGGCGCCGCCCATGATGCATGAGTCACTTGGATAAAGTTTCGCGCCAGTTTCTTTGGTGACGCTCAATAGATCGAAAAAATGCGTCGGAGTACCAAGTGTCAGCACGTGCTCTTCACGCAAGGCTATGCGTTGCGCATGCGAGGTTCGCTGGTATTTACCCTCGGGCGTATGCAATTCCCAACCCATGACGTGGGAAGCGAGGTAGCCAAGCGTAAGGCCGAAGGTGTGAAAGGCCTGAGGATAGCAAAACAAATGGCGAATTTTCCGCGTGTCAAACAGCGCGAAAATTCCCTTCAGGCTGGCCAACACACCACGCTTTGTATAGAGCACAAGGCGAGGAGTGTGACTGAGCGTTCCCGACGTAAAAACGCCGAGGATCGGAGATTCGGTTCCCGGAAAACTTCCCCGACGTGGGATAGAAGCCAGAGCGACGCGTTCACTTTCGCTCCACTGCCCATGGATTTCAGTGGGACCGGGGGGCAAAGCAGATAGAAAACTAAAATCTTGGAGCAGGGGTGGGCAGAGTATCAGAAGAGTGTGATTCTCCCACGATTTGGCGATCAACGTCTTGAGCGACGGGCTGTGGTATCCCTTCCAAATCCTTAAGGTCATAAAATATTTTTGTTGAAAAGAAAGTTGCTTTCGTTCCACACATCGCCAGCTAGCGCGGATGTGAATCCCTTGCGCATATTTTCAAGCGTCAGAGTTTTCTTCATATGCTCGACGAAATGCCCCTCGTAAAATAACGAGATCAAGTTGTGAAATCGCTTGGCGCCTCTGCGAACCTTTTCTTCATATGGCGCGCCAAGATCCGGGTCGGTGAGCGGGCGCTTGTCTGCAAAGGCTCGCAAGATGGTTTCTGCGGCAAATTTGCTCGAGGACACCGACATATGCACGCCCGAAGAAAAAATAGGATCTAGAAACATCGCCGCGTCGCCAGAGAGTATCCAGCGTTCGCCGAAAAACTTAGAGCAAGTGTGCGAATAATTGCCAATCGAGCGAATCTCACTCACGCGCGTGGAATTCTTCATCAGTTCACGCACGGTTTCACTTTTTAGCAGATTTTCATTTAAGTAGGCTTCCATATCGGTGTGGCCCGCGAATTTTGCACTCTTCACGACCCCAATCGAGGTCACATCGCCTTTAAACGGAATAATCCAAGTCCAGGCGCGATCGGGCAAAAGACCAATCGTAATATCGCCCTCGTCCATGCCTGTGCGCCGAGCGACTCCCTTAAAATGTGCGAAGACTGCAACGTTGTTCAAGTCGGCATTCACTTCGCGAATTTTCATTCGCTTACCAATCAGAGAATCGCGACCAGAGACATCCATAAGATATTGAGCGCTGAAACGATGTTTGTCGGTTTGCACGTGTACGCCATCGTCGGTGAAATCCATCTCGATCACATTTTCGGGTTGATAGAGCGTCGCGCCAGATTTGACCGCAAAGGCCAGAATGTCGCGATCGAATTCACTACGCTCGACTTCAAAGGCCGTGGGAATATTTGGATTTAACCCCATGGCGAAACCAAAATAAACTTCGTCTTCATTGCGGTAGTCGATAAAGCGCGCACCGCATTTGGTGATGTACTTGCCACTGTTGAGCACGTCGTAGAATCCGGTTTCTTTAAACAACGGCATCGAGGCGGGGAGAAGTGACTCCCCAATGTGAAAGCGCGGATACTCTTCGCGCTCAATAATTCCGACGTCCAGTCCCTTTTGCGCAAGTAAGGTTGCCGCCATACTGCCACCTGGTCCGCCACCAATCACCAGGACGTCATGTTTTTTAACTACATCGGACACAGGCCGGCTCCTTGAGACGAAATACTTTTAAATTCATCGCGCAGACTTTGAATCGCGGGACCCAAGGCACGATCTCTTTCGACAAACGGAATATGGCGTCGAATTCGCGCGTACTGTGCTTGAGCCTTTTGTCCCGACAGCGTCACTTTGCGCAAATCCAGCGCCTGTGCCAGGATCACCGAGTGCATCGTCATCACAGTGAACAAAGGTTCGAGCATCTCGGCGCATTGAACTGAGGCGCTCATCCCAAGACTGACTTTGTCTTGATTGTGGGACTCGCTCGAGCGAGAAAAAATCCCACCCGGCGTCGCGCGTGCGAGAATTTCAGAGGTGATCGCCGATACGGATTGGTGCAAACCCTTTAGACCATGATGCAAATGTCGCTCATCTTCGGGTAGGCCTTGCCAGTTCGCCAAATTCGCGGGCAAACCGCGATTGGATTTGTCGTCGACGATGTAGGCCACCTGCCGATCGACCACATCCGCCATATGGGCCAACGAAATTTTTAAGTAATCCATACCTTGGCTTAAGTAGCCGCCATAAAAATTGCCGCCGTTGGCGATCTCTTCACCGTCGCCGATCAGTGGGTTGTCAGAGGCGCTGTTGATTTCATGCTCGAGCCAACCGTCGAGCAGTTCCAGCGTTTCAAAAATCGGGCCGGCAATTTGCGGAATACAGCGAAGAGAGTAACGATCTTGCACCCAATCGCGCGTGCGTGAATCCTCAATTCGAATATCGCCAAGTGGCTTCGAAATATAGTTTTCCTCTTCGAGCAGCGTGCGCACATTCGCGGCAATCCAACTCTGCCCCCGACTGGCCTTTGCTTTCTCGTTGATCAAAGTTCCAAAGGCCTCAGTGCGTCCCTGAAGCGCCAGAGTGAGCCAACTTGTGTTCATACATAGAAGATCCAGCAAGTAGCGAGCGTGGGTCAGATTGACGGCAAACAATCCTGCCATTGCCGAGGTGCCATTCACCAGCGCGAGACCCTCTTTTGCTTTTAAGCGATAGGGTGTTAAGTCCTGAGCTTTAAGTAGTGCCGCGATCGGCTGGATTTTTCCATCCGAGTAGACATCGCCTTCCCCTTGAATCACCTGCGCCAGATAGGCGAGGGGGATCAGATCTCCACTGGCGCCGAGCGAACCCTCACGCGGAATGACCGGTAGCCAATCATTTTGTAAATAAATTTTCAAACGCTCGACAAGTTCAACAGACACCCCAGATAGTCCGCGGCACATGGAATTCAAGCGAATCGCCAAAATCGCACGTGAAACTTCGGGTGCAAGCACCGGCCCTGTTCCACAAAGCAGATAGGCGACTAGATTCTCTTGCAGCTGTTCACTTTGGTGAGCGGAAATCGTGCGATTGCCGCTGTCGCCAAATCCGGTGGTGACTCCATAAATCGGAACGCGAGTTTCGAGAAGTTTTAAAAGGGCGTGATGGGAGCGTTCGATTTGCGCCAGGCAAGCTTTTGGGATTTCCACTTCGATAGGTGCTGAAGAGTCGCGAAAGGCGAGCGCACACAGCTGCGAAACTTTAAAGTTTTGTCCATCAAAGACCCAGCGATTCAATCGTTCTCCTTCACAAGGCGCGAGAATTCAATATTTCAAAGCCATTGGCAATAAAAGGACCCACGGCTTGTTCGGGTTCGTTTAGCCAAAAGATTAAATCTTTATCATGAGGAGAGGGCGATCCCATAGTGCCTCGAGGCTTTCGCGCTAATTTTAGGGTGGCGTGCGGCGAGTTTCGGCTTAAAACAAAGATATGGCCGGTAAAACGGTCACCGCCGGCCACCACGCTGAGCACCCAAACGTCCCCTTCAGCCTGCTCTGCGAAGCGCAGTCCCTCATCCAAGCCAGAAATCAGGGTGCCCGGGTCATTTTGCAAGCAGATCACGGGGCCCGCCCAGCCCATCACTTGCAGCAAAGAAGCCGCGCGGATATTGGGCAAAGTGTGCACGAATCTTGCGGGGCTTGAGGCGGCCTGAGTCGCAAAAGCAGCGTCGGTCAAGTTAGAGGCCTGGGGGCTTGCGAGGAGCATCGATACAGGTGCACGTGAAAGCTTTTCCCGCTCCCGCCAAAAAGTTTCGGTCAGCGCGAAGGCCGGCCCGTCGAGCTGATACCAGCGCTCCACCTGCGCACTCCATTCGGGCTCTTGGCTCGAGGGAAATTGAAACTCGTGATGGAGCCATTGGATTCCGATCACAGCGCTCGCCTTTCCAGAAGTGCGGCCGCGTGCATTCCTCCGAAACCCAAAGAGGAAATCATGATGCGAGAGAAGCTCTTTGCAGTCTGAGCTCCTCGAGTCAGATACTGACTTTTAAATTTCACATCGACGCTATCGGTGGTGTGCAAATGAAAAAGCTCTTGGTGCTTGAGCGCATGAGCCGCGGCGATCGTGTCTAGGGCCGCGCTGGTGGCGAGGGTATGACCGGCGCACCACTTGGTGCCGGTGATAAGGGGCTTGTTTGTCAAATCAGAAAATAGTTTTGTAAATGCAAGATCTTCAGTCTCATCATTGATCGGCGTTCCTGTCCCGTGCGCGACAACCACTTGCGGCGGAGTTGCGAGAAGCTGAGGAATACGCTGAGCTGCGCGCACCAGGCTATCGCCAGAAAACGACGGTCGGGTGACCGCAGAACCTTCACTGTCGAGTCCGACTTCATGCAAAAACAACGCGTCGGGGGTCGACTCTCGGGCCAAGAGTAGACAGGCCGCTGCCTCACCAAGATAAAATCCGCTGCGTGAACCTGAAAAAGGTTGGGCTGTTCCATTGGTCACAAGCTTTAGCGATTGAAACCCTTTTTGCACAAATGGAGTGACGGCATCTGCGGCCAAGATTAAAACTTGTTCGACATCCTGACGAAGCCAGTGCTGAGCGAGTGCAATGGCTGCAAGCGTACTCGAGCACGCATTGCTCACACAAAGCGAGCGAGTGGGTGTGAGTTCACTGCGTTTTAAAAAATCCTTCAACACCGGAGTCAACGGATCCGAACTCATTTGTTCGCTGGAGGCATTCCAAATAAAGTCATTCGACATGCCTTTGGTGGACGCGAAGATCACACCAAAGGGACGCGTGCGCTCAAGGCTTGTGTGCACCTGCGAAAATGCCATCAGTAATTGGTTGTTTAGCAACTCGCGCACGCTGGGCGGCCGTGGGCCCTTAAATAAACAAACGCGCGTGTTCTGTGGTGCGGGCTCGGAGAGATCGCTTCCGTTGCGCAGTGCTAACCAAAATGACTCTGCGTTATCGCCTGCGGCCGTTGTGCATCCGTAAGACCTCAACCATGCCATATTAAGCTTTCACTCTGCGACGAAGTTCGTTAGGGTGATGAACATGATTTCCCCGGACAAGGTTTTCGCAAATATTTATTCTGAGGGTGCAGGAACCGCAACTCATGTGGTGTGGAAGATTCCTGCCGATTTGCCGTATCTCAATGGTCACTTTCCACAAAGTCCTATCTTCCCGGCCGTTGGCATTGTCGATGCTTCCACTGTTCTTCTACAAAAAGTTCTTCAACAGTCGGACCTTCGGGTGAAGGCGATTGTCTCTGCAAAATTTCTAAGCCCCATTATTCCCGATCAAGTCGTGCGTATCGAATGGCACAAAGTGAGCGAGACAGAATGGCAAGTGGAGTGGAAAGAAGAATCGTCGGCGCGCAAACTGGCGACACTAAATTTGCAGATTTGATTGCACGACCGGCATCGATTGCGCCGCTAATAAATAAACATCCTGCAGAGTTTTTACCGACGCCAACCGTTCGCCCTCAACCTTAACTCCCAAAGTCTCTTCGATATAAACCAACATATCCACGGCGTCGAGGCTGTCTAAACCCAGGTCACCCACTAAAGTGGCGGTCGGAACGAGCTTTTCCTCAGGGATCTCAAAGCCTGTTTTCATCAGAGTATTTACTTTTTGGATCACTTCAGAAGTCGGAGTCATCGTCCCGCCTTAAGCATTCTTTTGTTATTGGACGGCAGAGAGTAGCAAACATGTGTTCATTCCACCAAACGCAAAATTATTGCTTAAAATAGTTGCCAGCTTGGCAGGCGTCAGGTCCTGAATATGGCGGACTCCGCGGCATTCCTCGGCCACCTGAGTGAGGTTTCTGGTGGGGATCAAAACGCCCTCCTCTATCATTTTAATCGATGCAATGGCCTCTAAGGCACCGCATGCGGCGAGTGAATGGCCCAGATGGCCTTTTAAGCTGCTCGTCGCGATGCCGGGCCCGAACATTCCCGAAATGGCCTTGGCTTCTTCAATGTCGCCGTGGATAGTGGCCGTCGCATGTGCATTGACGTAGTCGACGTCAGAGGCTTGAAGTCCGGCTCTGCGTAGGGATTCCTGCATTACATTCATCATCGTTTGGGCACTCGACTGACTCATATGGGTGCCGTCGCAAAGGTAAGCCCCGCCGCGCACTTCGCTCAGCGGTCGTGCGCGCCTTGCGGTCATCGAGCGCTCAGACTCCATCACTAAAACTCCTGCACCTTCTGAAACTACAAGTCCATCGCGTTTCTGATCGAAGGGTCGCGGTGCCGAATTCGGGTCGTCGTTGTAGCCACGTGAAGCGGCTTGCACGATATCGAAAATCGCGGCGCTCATGTAGTGCAATTCATCGGCACCGCCGGCGATGACAATGTCGTAAAGATCAGCTTTGATCAGCTCCCAGCCCATGATCAAGGCTTGGGTTGAGGTCGAGCACGCACTCGACGGGGAAATCAGCGCACCGTTGAAATCAATCGCGGCGGCAACGTTGGCAGCCACGCTGTGGTTCATCACTTTGAAAAATGAAGTGGAGAGTTGACCCTCGGGTCCATTTCTCTCGATGAGTTTACGAAAATACGTTTCTAGGGTATCGGGACTTCCGCTCGTCGAACCCATGATTAAAAGTACGCGCGGTGAATTCAAAGTCGGACCGGGTTTAAGATCCGCTTGTCCCAATGCTTGCAGAGTGGCGAGCGCTGCCATCTCGGACATTCGCGACATCGATCGGCGCACGGTGCGGGGAATTTTCATAATATCATAGGCGCCGACGGGCGCACCGAGATAACAGCCGAGTCCATTGTACTGCCGCCACTCGGGATAGGCTTTGACTCCGGAGTCTCCGTTTTTTAGACCACTGAACATCGTTTCCACGTCGTTGCCGAGTGAGGAGAGTGCACCCATGCCGGTGATAAAAACTCTCATCGCTTTTCTCCCATCGCTTTGAGCTCTTGCAAAATCGGTTTAATGCCGACGATATGACCACAGGTGCGCAACGCCGAAGTCGCGGCCCCCAATAGGCCTGGGAAAAGACAGTTTTGTCCGGTCAGTAAGAGGTTGAGCACTTTTGTGCGTGGACCCAGCGCGCGCGCGCCGGTGTTTTGCATCGAGTGATAGATTCCGTAGGACGAGCCCTCTTCGCTGCCGTTGAAATGCAAGTGGGTGAGGGGTGTCGACGTCAGATGTTGGCGAATGCGACCACTGAATCCAGGCTCATATTTTTCAACCGCTCCCCAAATAGACTGGGTGATCGAAGACTTAAAGTCTTTGTAGCCTTGCGATCGCCGTGCATAGGCTTCTGCCTCCCACGGCGCAAACCATTCGAATGGCGAAGCGACGTGCATGCTGATGGGAAAATTCTTTTCACTCGTCAACCACTGGCGTTTGGGACTCGACATAAATACGACCGGCGGGATTTCGCCGGGGTTGGTCGGTTGAAACATGGCGCGTGGATCACTCGAGCGGAAAAAATAATGGTTTTGCGCCGGCGAGGGCATCGGTCGCTGGTCGCAAACCGCGTAAAGACCAAATATGCCCACACTCTCTTTGATATTTTTCATGCGCTCTTTGAACACCGGCGGAAACATTGTTTGATCGGAGAGCAAACGCAGCGTCGCTTTGGGGTGAATGCTCGAGATCACCCACTCAGCGCTGAACTCCGCACCATTCTTCGTTGTGATTTTAGCGATATTTCGATTGTCGCTCACACTTAACTCGGTCACTTTATGCTGGGTAAGGATTTCTCCGCCGAGCGCCTTGATGGCCGTTATGAATTTTGCGGTGAGCGCGTCGCCTCCACCATTCAATCCATAGGGACCGCCAATCAGTGAGTCCGTCACGATGGCGTGAAAACCAAAAGCGACGTCTTCTGGGTACACGCCATGCAAATTGCAATAGGAATAGAATACGCTTTGCAAACCGGGGTTTGAGGTCAAGCCCTCGACGACTTGTTTGAGCGACAGATCCAGCGCCTCGGACGGAAAAGATGTCTCTGGATTGTCATTGTAACGATAGGTTGGAAAGCAGTTAGAGATATTCTTAATTAGCGCAAAATATTTTTCGATCGCACCGCGCTCATTGGGAAAAGTCGCGGCTAGCTCGTTGACGACTTGTGGATAACCCTGGGGGAACTGAACTTTTCCCTCGGGAAAATGAAAAACATCGAAGCCCGAAGCGTCGAGCGGAGCAAATAAACTTTCATCGAAGATCCCAAGGTACTCGAGCAACGTGCGAAAGGGTTGGCCCGGTCCCATTGCACCTATGTAGTGGGCACCGGTATCGAAGGTCTCGTCGAACCGGCGAAAACTATGCATATAGCCGCCAGGCTTTACGTACTGTTCAAGCACCACGACTTTTTTGCCTCTTTTAGCAAGGATCAACGCCGCGGTGAGTGCCGAGATGCCGCTGCCTAAAATCGCAACGTCATAGTTTTTCATGCGGGAAACAGTCCGCCGTTGACACTGATCGTTGCCCCCGTGATGTAGCCCGCGTCTTCAGAACATAAAAATGAAACGGTGCCGGCAACTTCTTCGGGGCGACCCAGGCGAGCCAGTGGAATACGTTTTTTCAAATCCTCGAGAAAAGGAATCTTTTGAATCATTTCGCTCTCAATTAGCCCAGGTGCGACGGCATTGACTCGCACATTGCGCGCACCGATTTCCATTGCGAGAGATTTGGTCATCGCAATCAAGGCCGCTTTGCTCGCCGCATAGTTCACTTGGCCGGCGTTTCCAGTTTGCCCAGAAAGTGAGGACATATTGACGATCGAGCCGGAACGTTGGCGAATCATTTTGCGCGTGCAAAAGCGCATCAGAAAAAACGGTCCGTAGACATTGGTCTTCATCACGCTGTCAAATGCCTCGTCGGACATCAATCCCAGCAAGGTGTCCTTCGCGATGCCGGCGTTATTCACTAGTACATCCAGGCGCAAATCCTTGTGTCGCTCGAGTACCTCGCTCAGATTTTTTTCGATTTGCTCTTTGTTTTGGGTATCAAACTGCAGAAGCTCACCCCGGCCACCCGCATCCACTATGGTCTTCAGGGTTTCGGCCGCGCCTTTTTCATTGCGATTGAAATGGACTAGGACGTGAAAGCCGTCACGGGCAAGCCTGAGCGCGACCGCACGGCCAATCCCCGAAGAGCTTCCAGTTACAAGTGCCAAGTGCTTTGCCAAATTCATATGAAGGCCATAAGGTGTAGTCCGAATGAAACCAGGAGTCAAAATTCTCACCAAGCTTTGGCTTATATTCTTCCTCATTTCGATTGCAGGAATTGGCGGAATTTGTCTGATGTTCTATTTTCCCGTCTATTGGCTGACCAAGCCGTTTTCGCGATGGAATGGGGCGCACGATCGGGTTCTGCGCATCGGGGTCGGCGTGCTGATGCGAGCCCAGCCTTGGTTTGCGGGAGAAGTGCAAATTGAGCTGCCCGAGACTCAGGGGCGTGGGATTTTGCTGATCTCCAATCATCGGTCCCATTTGGACGTATTTATTTTGCTCTCACGCATCTCGGGAATTCGCATTTTGGCTAAGAAATCGCTCTTTAAGATTCCATTTTTATCACTGATGATGCGCACTTCGCGCCAGATTGGGGTGGAACGCGGACGGCTCGACGCCTGGGTATTGGCCATGGTTGAGGTGAGGCAGCGATTGCGGCAGGGTGAGCGAGTGCATGTTTTTCCGGAGATGACACGATGCGCCCCAGGGTTCAAAGGCCTCCAACCATTTACGGCCGGTCCATTTTTAGCTGCCTTGCAGGAGGACGCGGTGGTAATTCCATTGGTGTTTAAGGACACCGACTGTGTGTGGCCAAAAGGGCAACACGGAATCAACTTTCGCCGCCCCGTACAGGTTCGAACACTTTCACCGGTTCGGGCACGCGATTTCGCCTCGGTGGACTTGTTGAGGGGTGAAGTGCAGAAACAAATCGAGCAAGCCTTGTTATGATTCTTCGCGTATGTGTCGTCATTCCCACTTACAACAATTCGCGTGCGATCTCTAAGGTCGTCAAAGATGTATTAACCACCACGCCATTTCCGGTGTTGGTGATCGATGATGGATCGGACACTGTGGTTGCGAACTCACTTTACTCGTGGGAAGTTCGCCAAGCTTTAGAAGAAGGTCGTTTGCGCCTGCATCGTTTCGAAAAAAATCGCGGCAAGGGCGCGGCTCTACGTTTTGCCATTCAAGATCTGGCGACTCATGGTTTTACTCATATGGTGACTATCGACGGCGACGGTCAGCACTTCGCGCGTGAGATTGCGAAACTGGTCGACGTGGCTCGTAAACATCCATGGGATCTGGTCATTGGCAATCGCATGCTCAAGAGCGAGACGGTGCCCGGAGTCAGTAAGTTCGGACGGAAATTTTCAAATTTCTGGGTCGGCTACGAAACGGGAATGCAGATAAAGGATTCACAAAGCGGCTTTCGCTTGTACCCTCTGTTACCGCTACAGACGATGCGCTTTCTGTGCAATCGCTATGATTTTGAAATTGAGGTTTTGATTCGTCTGATGTGGAAGGGAATTGCCGTTCGCGAGGTCGAGATCGAGGTGCACTACCCCGAAAAAGGTGAGCGGGTGACCCACTTTAATAAATTTTGGGACAACGCCCGGATTTCTTTGCTCAACGCTGCGTTGGTGAGCTTGTCTTTGTTGCGCACGCATCGTAGCCCGCCAGAGGTCGCGATCGGCCTTGGGATTGGCGTCTTTTTGGGTTGCACTCCATTTTTTGGATTTCACACTTTGCTCGCGGCCGGCGTTTCAGTTTTGTTTCGCTTGAATTTTGTAGTGCTGTGGATTGGCACTCATGTGTCGACCCCGCTGCTCGCACCTTTGTTGATCATGAGCGAAATCTATATTGGTCGGACTTGGCTTCACGCCGGTGAATCGGGGGGTGCCAAGCTTCAGTTTTTCGAATGGATCGAAGGCTCAGCAATTCTGGGAGTGGGACTTGGTGTGGCGACCACATTGGTGACCTTGGCCGTGTTCTGGTATTTGAAAAATCGCAAGGCGCGAACCAACTGGAGTGGCCGCACGCGGGGCGGTCGACTGGGGAATGGATTTTTAAAAATCGTACTTCGCCATGCCGGCCTAAGAGCTGGCTATTGTTGTTTGCTGTTCATTGTTCCCTATTTTTATTTTTTTGCCCCCAAAGGGCGTCGTGGACTCAACGAGTACTGGCGGCTGGTAGAACCTGGAGACCGTTGGCTGCACCGACAATGGCGAATCATGAAGCATTTTTTTCGCTATGGGCAAGTGCTGATGGACCGCATCTTTCAGGGCTATCATAGCACGAAACAGTTCTCGACCCAGGCCAACGGGATGGAAAACATTTTGCAGGCGATGCGTGAGAAGCATGGGCTAATTATGCTGAGCGCACACTTGGGCGGCTGGGATCTCGCGGCGGCATTGTTGAGCACAAATGGATTCACTGACGAGATCCATGTGGTGGAATTTCGTAGCGAAGGTCTTAGCTTTCAAAAGATAAAAGAGAACATCGATCCCACCCATGTGCATTCGCTCAACAGTCGGGTAAATGGCGACGCTATTTTTGAAATTCACTCGGCATTAAAGAATGGCGGGTGTCTTGGACTGATGGGTGACCGCCCATTGGGAGACCGCTTTGAACTTCTTCCATTCTTAGGCAGGCTTGCGCCCTTTGATATGACAGCATTTCGTTTGGCGGCGGCGACCCGCGTGCCGTTGCTCGTCACATTTGGTTTCAAAAGTGGTGATGGTTATAACTTTTTTGCACGCGCGCCAAAAGTTTACGCCTTCAATGATCAAGAGCCGCGTGAGACTCAATGTTACAATTGGGCTTGTGAATATGCGCGTGAGGTTGAACGGATGGTTCGCCAGTATCCCGATCAATGGTTTAACTTTTACCCATTTTGGTCGGCACTTCCGGCCGCGCCCAGCGGTGAACTTGGTGCGCAAGGTAATAACTATTTACTAGAAGAGCTGAGTACACGACGAATGGTGAAATCTGAGTGGGAACCTGATCCCACGCCCAGCGGCGCAGAAGAATCACCGCCGTGCCCCACAAAATAGCTGCAAAATAACTGCCTCGCAGAAAACTTTTAAAACTCATAGGCCGTCACCTCGATATCGAGACTGAATTGCGGATGAGTGATTTGAATATGACGATAAATTCCCTGCGCGTCGGGCGCACTGACGAGAAAGTGTGCGCCTTTCCGGGTAAAGTCGAGCTCGCCCTTTTTCGCTATGAGCAATTCGCGAATAAGCTGATAGAACTCGATAAACCGAGCTTCGTGTTGCCGAATAATATCAAGATAGAATTCCTTTTTGATCTCGCCGGTCTTCAAATCTTCTTCGATGCGAAAAATGGTTGTGTTGAAGGTTGAGAGTCCGATGACTTTGAGTTTATCGGGACGTGAGGCGACAATCCCGCGCATCTCCATGGTGCGTGGGGCAGGTTGTTCGGTGTGGATTTTGACGCTGTGTTGGTAAGTGCCCTCAGGGAAAAGTCGGTCACTAGAGTGCGGAAGCTTGAGCGCTTGATGGGCACAGCTAGTGAAAAGCAAGAGTACGAGTATGAGAAAATTATTTTTCATTTAGATCTTTCTCGAGTTGTCGTTGCATACGTGCGTAGGCGGGGTGGAGTGCGAGTGCTCTACTCCATGCCGCGCGCGCCTCTGGATGGTTGCCGCCGCAAGCCTCGAGATCCCCCAATGCTTGATAGTACGGACTTTGTTCGCGCCATCGCTCACGGATCTTGTTAAGTAAACTTTTCCCCTCCGCACATCGCTTGGCGCGGATTGCGGCGTGAGCTTGCGAAATTTTTAGATTGGCCTCTTTGAGCGAGTTGAATTCTTCGGGAGTAACAGTTGGATCTTGGGGGAGGCCGTCGATGACCACGGGTCTTTGCTGAGTGAAAGACGCCTTGAGATCGTAGCCCTTAAACAAACCCACCACGGCCGGCCCTTTCCCGACATAGAATACCTCACGCATCGGATCGTAAATCACCGAATGGGTGGCAATCAACGCATCGATGGCTTTGCGATTTCCCAAATTGAGCGGAGCTCCATTTTCGTCGACACCTTTGTCGCGCAACACTTGCAAAACTTGACGAACAGCTTCCGTCGGGGACCGTGCAGGCGGATCGGCGCGGAGTAAAGCTTCGCCGCGATCGGCGCGCGCGACCGAGGTAAGTTCGTTTTTGCGAAAGATATTGGTCGGGTCATTGACGAAGCTCTTCGAGATCAAGTGATTGGTGACGATTGAAGGGCCGTGGAGTGGAATGACCTCCATCCGTGCGGATGACTTTTCGACGCGGACTAAATGTCCTTCGCTATCGAGAATGACAAATAGATCGGTAATAAACATTTGCGCGCGTCGCAAAATCTCGATGGCTTGCTCGGTATTGGCGGCATTTTCCAAGACATCCAATAGAACAAGTGTGGAGGGCGTACCAATTCGGCGATGATCCGCGCTTCCCGCAGCATTAATCGATATGTAAACGCCTTTTTCATTCACGCCGGTGACTGCGCCCACCATTCCTGCCCAGATCACAGAGACATAGGCGTAACCCTTGGTCGGGAAAACCCATTTGACGATTTTTTCGCTGTCGAAAATCCGCCCGCCTTCAAAATCAAAATTGCGTCCAATCACAAATGAATTTTTAAAGGGAACGGCGGCGACGGTGCAGCCCATGTCTTCAAAACCCTGGTCGACCATCATTTGTCCGACCTCATGAAGTCCGTGATAGGCGATCTGTCGCGTGAAGCCGTCCGCGAGATAGTCGAAGGACTTGGGGGCTGAGAACGAGGTGCCGTACATCTCTTGCACATTTTCTCGCGAGAAATATTTGTCGATACCTTGAAAATAAGTGATCGCCCCAAGGACCATCGCCTGAACCATCAAGTCCGTGGGCAGAATGTGGCGAAGCTGATGGACGAGTTGCTCCTCTTGTTCCAAGAGCAAATGCGCCGTTCGCGCACCGGCTTCACGTCCCCTGGCGAATGGCGGTCCTTTAAGGATGAGTTGGTTGATCCCGGCCTCTCGGCGATCGATCCACACGGCCTCAGCTTTCTCGTCGAGCGCGACCGTGGGTTTTGGAAACACGCCTGCGTGATAGATATTGATGATCGAGGTCGACGCGAAAATTAAAATATAAGCCGCGACCCTAAGAGCGCGCGCCATGATTCCGCTTCCATTTTTCTAAAACGCCGTAAACTGAGGGGATGCCCCACAAGCTGCCCACATAAGTTCCGACGGTTCCCCACAGCAGAGCGTGACCGAGGTCGCGCAAAACTGGATGGTGGGCGAAAACGAGCGGAGCAAATCCAGCGATCGTGGCAAATGAGCATAGGGTCAGTGCACTCCATACTCCTGGACGATCCTCTTTACGAAAGAGCAAGAAGTCCATCACGAAAACTCCATAGTCCAGACTGCAACCAAAGACCATAATCAGACCGATCATCGAGATAAAACTCACCGGTATTTGAAAAACCACCGACATCAAAGCATAGCAACCGAGCCCCGTCAGAAAGGGGATAACGGCGAGGGTTGACCATCCGACGCGGCGATAATGCAGCCAAAGAAAAAAGAAGGCGCCGATCAACGCGAGGGGAATCATCCACAGGAGTTCGCTGTATAAAATTTTGGGAAAGCTCGAAAAGATTTCTCGCGGTGTCGAGGCTTGCGGAAAACGCGCACTCAAGGCGGCGATTTGTGCTTCATCCTTGGGGAAAAATAAGCCGACAAAACGGCCTGCGTGGTGGAAGTCCTTCAGGTAATCGGGAACCTCACGAGTCAAAAGATTGGGCACTAATTTTTGACATTCGGTAAAGTTGAAAAATGGCGCAAAAAACTTTTTTTCTATCTCGCCGGTCTCTGGCGTCGATCCTGCGCAAAGGCCACGGCGCCAAGACATAAGATTTCGGGCTTGAGTGTCAGGCTCAGGAAGATAGCCCGCGATTCCCTCGTATGAGATCTCTTGGCTGGCGGCCCATTTCAGATGTTCGGTCGAGCTCTCGAGGGGAGCCTGCGAATGTTCAACAATCAGATAGGGCGAACCTGCGCCGGCCATTTTGAAAAACCACTGGCGTAGGTCGACCGTCTTCGCGGTTTCAAAATTCAGGTGTTGCACGTCTAAATGCAGGGGACGAAAAAATATCAAAGGTGCGCAGACCAAAAATAAAATGGCGAGAGCATTCATCGGTCGCCATTTGCTGGGCTTGAAATTATAAAACCCGCTTTCGAAAAGCTGGGGCCAGCGCGGCATCGTCAGATAAAAAATTAAATAGTTAAAACACAAACCAAAAGTGGCAAAGAACATCATTTGTCTGAGCAAAGGGATCACGCTGAAGCCCAGCACGATCATAATCACGATCGTCGTCAACAATCCGACCAAGTTGGCACGCCAGGTTTCGCGCGAGCGGGGGTCTAAAAATGCCGAGTGGATTCCGTAGTCCATACTCAATCCGACAATTCCGGGACCGAAGGCCAAGGTGATGCCATGAATTTTTCCAAACACTAGAATCGTGACCCATATGGAAATTCCGATAGAAAACAAAAGGAGCGGAACAAGATTGAGTAAGCGGCGGCGACCGCTCATCAGAATAAAGAAACATAAGACACCCATCGCGCCGATTCCCAAAACCGAGACAACATCCACATCGGCGCGAATTTGGGACTCGTTCTCACTGGTCGAGGCATGTGGACCAAAAAGTGCGAGAGATGTACATCCCGGAAGTCCCGCGCAACGCTGATCTAAGGTGGCAACAAAGGCTTGCGTGCGCTCCGAGTCGGCTGGTGAGAACGAGAATTGAATCGGGATTAGAATACGTTTGGATTTCTCGTCAACTAGAAATCCTCCGCGCAGTTTCAGGTCCATTTGCATGCGTTTTTGCACACGCGCCTTCAAATCTTGCAAAGAGTTGAACGGATCCATGCGCAAAAGATCAATCAAGCCGCGATCCATAGGCAGTGAGGCCTTCAGAAGGGTCTCTTGCAGGCGACGAATGTATTCGTGTTCAGTGGGCATGGTGGTCCGCAGCGGCAGATCGCGTAGCCAGTCTTGGGTCAGACCCTTCAGCTGGGTGAGATCAAAGTGGCAGGGAAGCTTTTGAATTCCCAAATCCTTTTCTAAAGAGAGTTGCGCACAAAGCGCGTCGATGTCGGACCACTTGCTTTCGCCATCAAGAATTAAAAAATTCCACCAAAAGATCGGATAGTCGCGATAGTTCGACGCCATGGTGTTGAGTTTGGGAGTTAAAAAGATCTCATGGGATTGATCAAACCATTTGGGAACGGCGAATCCCTGAACACAGCCAAACAGAAAAGCGGCGAGTATTAAACTTCTCATTTGGCCTTACGGTAGATCACTTTTGGACGAGCAAAAACTAAGCGCATTTCATCGTCCGAGGCCTCTTGAAACAAAAGAGTCGCGACGTGACCGGCCTCGGTGAGTTCCATTTCAAGCGACTTCAACATGGGCTCACCGGGGTCCTTGGTCACGAAACGAAAAGTTCGACTTTTCAATTTGCTGACAGTGTATTTTTGCAAAATCGCATCGGCGTCGAGCTTCAGCCAAGTGAGCATCATAGCGAAACTCTTACGGTCCTTTTCGGAAGGATTTTCACTTTGGGAAAAGGTCTCGGTTCCCGAAGCCGAACGAATGGTGATTTTCTGCTGTTCTAGATCGACCGTCAGCGGCTGAGGTTTGGTGATTTTCCATTGGACATGGTCTGGGGGAATGAGGTTTAGATGCCCCTCAGAATTCAATGTGAGGTTCAAATCCTTAAGCGATTTCGTCTGCTTAAAGTCCACATCCAGGCGTTTGATCGCCTGATAGCGGGCCAGGGCCGTCTTCAACTCCTCGCGGCCAACTGGCGTGGAGGCCGCAGCTAAAGCACCGCTCAGGGCGATAACCCAGGTAAATGACCACATGCACCGTGTGCTAGTTTTAGAAATCAAGACTCCACTCCGCTGTTGCCCGATGGGCGCAATCTGACTAGATTGGCCCGATTATGTCAACTGAGCCGCAGCCCATATTGAACGAAGTTATTCACCTTATTCGCAACTCGGTGAATTTGCACCATATGGAGCCTTCGCGCTTTACCGCCGACACTTCGCTGCGTGAGGGCGGACTCGAATTGGATTCCGTCGACATTCTTGAAGTCATTGTTGCCGTGGAACATCATTTTGGGGTGAAGGTGGATGATGCCGAGATGGGCAAAAAATATTTTCGCACCATTGGCACCGTCGCCGACCTTGTCACAGACAATCGAAAGAACTGAGTCCAGAGATGGCGTCCATCGTTCAGCCCCGGTCGGTTTGGATTGCGGGAGTCGGCGCGGTTTCGTGTTTAGGACCTAACGTCGATTCACTATGGCGAAATACACTCGCCGGTCATTCGGGAATTAAAAACGGCCTCGGTCGAGTGTCTGCCGATTCGCTGTGCGAATTTTCACCGGCGGTGCAAGACAATCGCGCGTTGGCATTTTGCGTGAAGGCGGCTGGCGAGGCCATGACCCAAGCAGGTTGGAAATCCCTCGAACCCGACGATGGTTTGATTTTAGCGACCACCACCGGTCAGCTCTTGATGTGGGATTTTGGTTTCATTGATTTTATCAACGGCCGCTCAACGCGTGAGCAGTTTCGCAAAGTTTTTGCCAACCAACCGCTCGCCGAACTGCTGTGTTCAGTGGCACACCATTTTGCACATACAGGCCCTAGCTCATTGGTGACTTCAGCGTGCAGTGCCTCGACCCAGGCCTTGGCTATGGGTGCGATGTGGATTCGTCAGGGCCGAGTCAAACGCTGTCTGGTGGTTGGTGTTGAAGTGCTTTGCGATTTAACGACCGAAGGTTTTCGTAGTTTGCAATTGTTGTCGAATGAACCCGCGCGGCCGTTTGATCAAGCTCGGCAGGGGATCAACCTCTCTGAGGGGGCGGCGGTGATCTGCCTTGAGGAAAAAAGTGCTAATCCATTGGCTCGCTTGAGTGGATTTGGTTTTAGCACGGACGGCTACCACATGACCGGCCCGCATCCAGAGGGTGACGGAAGTTTCCGCGCGATGGATGCCGCTTTGCGAGTGGCGGGTTTGAAACCTTCTGAGATTTCCTGGGTGCATGCGCACGGAACGGGTTCATTGCAGAATGATTTGGCCGAGGGCTTGGCGATCGCACGACTCTTTGGGACCGATGCGCCTTGGGTGAGTTCGACTAAGTGGTTGCACGGCCACGCCCTTGCAGCCTCTGGCGCGCTTGAAGTCGCGGTCATCGTGCGCGCGATGACCGAAGGAATTGTATTGCACACTCGTGGACTTGTTCAGCCTGATGTGAAAATTCCGGTTCGCCACCCGATGGTGGATGTGCAACAACCTGTCCTGCATGTCTTGAAAAGCACTCTGGGTTTTGGTGGTACGAATGCTGCGCTGGTGATTTCGCATCCTGAAGCGAGGCGTTTATGAGTTTGAAAGTTCTGGGCAGTGGAATTTTTATGGCCGAGGAGCTCAGCGCCTTTGCAATGCCTCCCGCTTGGCGTAAGGCCACCCGAAATATGGTCATGGCCACGGGTTCGATCGAACGCGCGCTCGCGCAAGTGCCAAATCTTTCAGTCAGTGGAAACAGTGATGTTGGATTTGTATTGGGGTCCTCGAGCGGTGAGCTTGAGACCAGCGCGGATTTTTTAACCACTTGGTCAAAGAGCCAAATGGCGCGGCCTGTGCTTTTTCAAAATAGTCTGCACAATGCGACCACCGGTTTTTCTTCGATTCATTTTAAGCTGAGTGGCCCTTCATTCACGGTGAGTGTTTTGTACCGAACGCCTGAAGAGTGTATGCAGCTCGCACGCGGCCTGTTGTTTGAACGAACCTGCCGAGTTTGCATTGTCACATTGGTCGAATCGCATAAAACTTTGGCCAATTGGATCGGTGAATCGGACTTGAGCGAGGGTGCATGCACTTGGATCGTTAGTGATGAGGAAGCCTGTCGTGATTTGGGCTTAAAAATGAGTCGCGATTTTGCTGAGGACTTCTCGGTGTTGAATTACACGAATCAAGACAGTCACCTCCCATTAATTTCAATCGATGCCAGCGGGTTTTTCGCTCGCGCCAAAACATGGCAAAGTTAGTCACCCGCTCGATTGCCTCTGCGCAAAGGCAAGTCTATTTAACTTTTGACGATGGTCCGGACCCGTTCAGCACACCGCGGGTTCTTGACGTGCTTGCGGAATTTCAGGCGCATGCGACTTTTTTTTTGATTGCTGAGAAGGCCAGTGCGCAACCGCAGCTAGTGCAGAGAATTTTGCAGGCGGGGCACTCGATTGGCAATCACTCGCTGGATCATCGCTATGGGATTTTTTTTCAAGGCAGTGCTGCGCTAAAAAATTGGATTGAACAATCCGAGCGTGAGTTTGTCGCGATGGGTCTCCCTGAGCGTGTGGGATTTCGCCCACCGGCGGGAGTCGTGACTCCTCCGCTTCACCGGGCCTTGCGCGAACTGAATGAGCCCCTAGTATTGTGGAACGAGCGATTTTACGACACCGTCATTCCGTGGTCAGCGGCACGCGCTCGGCGGTCGGCCGTGCGTTTAAGAGAGGGTTCGATCGTCCTCTTGCATGACCGACAACGCGAAAAGCGAATCGATTCTTTTTGCGTTGTGCTCGCTGAGTATCTTCAATCTCTTGCCGCTCGGGGCTTGCAAATGGCGCCGCTCACGCGACACCTTGTGGAAAGAAATTCACTCTTAAGCCTCTGATATTTTGACGAAAATCCGCCCTCACCAGGCCCAAAAGCGGTCCAATTCATCGATTTGCCGTGTCCCAGCGGCATATATTTGATACCAACTGGCACTTCCCTTGCTCCCTTACGTTTGGTTCACAACGGAGGTCTTTTGTGCGCGCGCTCTTTGCTTTAGTCATTTTTCAGTTGGCTTTTAGTTTTCAAGCCCAGGCTCATCCTAAGGGTGAGGTGCCTGCACAGCTCGATATGAGTGCACCAGACTTCGGTCCCCGATTGTTTGCTGCATTTGATGGGTCGTTGACCCTAGAGTCTTACGAATCGAAACCGGATCTGGGTCGCAGTTTGATCATTGCTCAGAGATTAAATCCCGTTGGAATCTCGACTTACTACATCTATGACAATGGGCTATTGGTTCAACCGAAAAGTGGACTGAGCGACCTAGAGCTAAACTATGTCTGGAATAAAACCTCAGACCTCGTTGGGTCTCAAACTGGAGGACTAAGCTTACTGCGCAAGCTTGGACTTAAGAAAAGACATATGCTGTACGTCCCCGGCTTTCTAGCGTTGGCGGTTTCCGCCGGCTATTTGGCTCAGAACTCAGGTGAGCTTCCGGAGATGACGGTCACCAGCGGCATTTGGGCGAGCTATGTTGGAATGTCCGTTCTTCCAATCGTAAAAAGCCTTTTGGGCCGAGACCGAAATTTAGATTTGAATGAGCCAAGCCTTGCGGATTGGAGTCGGATAAAGCTTGGGCGCGAGATGGAGCGCGTGGGAAGTCAATCCGGACACACGTATATCGATTTAAAACGAAGAGCGAGTTCAGACGAAATGTTTATGAATGTTTTTCCGACGGTGCTGGCCGATTTTTTTGCAACCGGAACGTCTAAAGGGCAGCCAGACTGCGTGTTACTGCTACTTTCCCGCAGCTTACCAAAGGGACACTTATGAAAATATTCATTCGATCGATAGTTTCGCTATTTATTTTGTTTGGGTCGGTCACTCAAGCGGAGTCGGTGCTCAGCCGAACTTGGGACGTGGTGAGTAACGATGCTCAAGAGATTTACGTGGTGCGCTTGGGCCATGATTCAGATCGTGTGTTAATTGGTACGGAGGCTTTGCTTAAAACTCGCGACTCTTATGTTCGCGGTACCGATCGCGTGGCATTGACTTCGCGGATTCGTCATATGGCCCTACAGGGTGAGATTTCGGAGAAGGACTATTACACCGCGACACGCGCGATCCGCAGCTATTTTGCGGGCCACGTGACTGAGGCCGGGTTGTCCGCAATGGGCACGAGCCGCTTTGGTTTCGATGCAATGACTGGCGACTTGTTGATCAAGTCGCTGCAGTTCTAAATTTCGCCGAGTTCTTTCACGTTGATCATGTATTTCTTAATTTTTCTGAGCAGCGTGTTCTTCGGAATATTCGCCTGCGCGACCGTTTGATTGATCCGACCCTTGTTGGCCTTCAGCGCTTGCACGATAAATTCTTTTTCAGTTTCCTCTTTGAAGCGATCAAAGTCGAGTGGTCCAGAGTAGGAACCCGGCAGATCAAAGGCGACTTCGCTCATCGCCGCCGCCTTCAACCCGTCGGACAATGACGTCGGCGTGATCCAGTTTGAGTTTTCAATGATAAAGCTGCGTTCGATCACGTTTTCTAGCTCACGGATATTTCCCGGCCAACGATACTGGCGAAGAATCGTTAGAGAATCTTCCGAGAAGCCATGGATTTGGCGACCCATTTTACGATTGAATCGACGCACGAAATGGGAAATTAGATTTTCCAAATCGTCGAGGCGTTCACGCAACGGCGGCAAAAAAATCGGCATCACATTTAGACGATAAAATAAATCTTCCCGGAAGCCGTAGTCCTCGATCATTTTTTCTAAATTGCGATTGGTCGCTGCGATCACCCTGGCACTGGTGGCGATTTCGCGGTTGCTGCCGACGGGGGTGAAGCGACGCTCTTGCAAAACGCGGAGTAACTTCACTTGCATCTCGGGTCTAAGCTCGGCGACTTCGTCTAAGAAGATCGTTCCTTTATTGGCCAATTGAAATTTTCCGATTTTACGTTCGCTGGCGCCGGTGAATGAGCCCTTCTCATGGCCGAAAAATTCACTCTCCATCAGTGACTCAGGGATCGCTCCGCAGTTGATCGCGACGAATTCACCGTGCTTTCGGGGAGAGTTAAAATGAATCGCACTGGCCACGAGTTCTTTGCCCGTTCCGTTCTCACCGCGAATCAAAACCGTGGTGTCGACTTGGCTTAGGCGATTGATCAGATCAAAGATCTCGCGCATTTTGCGATTGGAACCGACAAATTCTGTATCGACATCATCGTCCAAAATAGGTGCTGAGACCGCAAGGCTCGAGACCATTTCTTGAGTTTCGATGGCCTTTTTCACAATCTGCGCGAGCTTCTCGGGTTGCACAGGTTTTTCCACATAGTCGTAGGCGCCATCGCGAATCGCCGAGACCGCGTCCTGCAAATTTGAATGTGCGGTCATGATCACCACAAAAATACGTGGGTCGAGTGCTTTGATCTGCGCCAGAGCTTCAAGACCGTTCATCTCGGGCATCCGGACGTCCATCAGTACCAGATCAAAGCCGGCGTTCTTAGCCGAGTCTTTCACCATATCGAGTGCCTGCAACCCGCTGGCGGCTTCGCTGATTTCAAACTTGAAATCGGGCATTGTCGTGCTCAAGACCGAGGCGACGGATTTACGCAATTCACTTTCGTCGTCGACAATCAGGACACTTACTTCATTGGTCATCTTTGGACTCCTTCATAACGGCAGGGCGAACCCCACCCTTGTACCTTTTCCGACTTCACTTTCCAAGAAGACTTCGCCTCCATGGAGCTCTATAAAATACTTAACTAGAAACAAACCCAGTCCGGTGCCCTTAATTTGACTCTGTTGGGCCTGGCCGCGAAAGAACTTCTCGAAAATATGATCGCGGTCCTCTTTCGGAATGCCATTGCCGTTGTCTTTCACAGAGAAAATCACCTTATCGTCGACCTCTTGGGTGCTGACCTTGATCGAGCCGTCGTTGGGCGTGTATTTGATGGCGTTTTCTACCAGATTTAAAATTACCTCTTGGATCATGATGCTATCGACTTCAATCGAGAAGATTGGCTCCAGCTCAACATTTACTGTTTGGCGCTTGTCTTCAAAGAGCGGGCGAACTTGGGTGATAACTTTCTCGACGACTTCGTTCAGATCGGTGGCATCGCGGCGCACTTGCTCCTGGCTCGACTCAAGCCGCGAGATTTGCAAAATGCTCTGAATGTAGCGATGCAACTCGGTGCTTTCTTTGCGCAAACTTTGCAGGCCATCTTTGACTTCGTCGCTCACCGAGCCCGAAAGCAGGCGATCGCAAATCGCCTGAATTTTTGCGATCGGCGTTTTGAGATCGTGACTGATCAAACTAATAAAATTGTTGCGCAGCTGATCCAGTTCAGAGAGCAAGGATTTTTCTTGTTCGAGCCGCCACGTTTGATTTTCTTTTAGCGAGAGTTGATAACCTAAGAAAATGACATAGGTGAACAACACCATGATCAATGGCGAAAACGCAGGAATCCAAAAGTCAAACGAGTCAAAAACCCAGAGCGAGAGCGCGGTCGTCCCTAGGCTCAACCAAAGTAGAAAAACAAAGGCCACGGCCTGCGGGTACTGAGTGAGCAACGCCACCGTGAAGAGAAGAATCGCCAGCATGTAGAGCGAGCAAAACCACGGCGACATGCGAGAGATCCAACGTTTGTTAAGGATATTGTCCACAACTTGCGCCAGGACATCGGTGCGACTCATCCGTCCAAGTGGCGTTTGAAACAGGTGCGCCTGCACCGAATGACTTCCGATCATGACTATTTTATCTTTGAAAAAACTCGGAGGGATACGGCCTTGCAAAACGGCCAACGCCGAGACCGAACTAAAAACGTGAGGGGTGCCACGGAAATCAATCAGCTTTGTCTCACCCAAAAATGAGTTGAGTTCTTGCACCGAACTTCCAGTCTGGGTCTCGGCCAGCTTCAAACCCATATGCGGGAGTGGCGCAAGAGGTGAAGTGAATCGGCGCAAGATGCGATCTTCATCTTCACGCAAGTCGACGAGCGCAACGTTGTACCCGTAGGAGTTTGCCATAAGCGGAAGGGCAGGGCGACCCTCGGTGTCGAGTTGGCCGGCCCAAGTGACTCGCGGATCGAGGAGCGCATGCAGGTTCTCTTCCGGTTTCGGCAACTGCTCGTTAAAAAAGAAGTTCACGCCAATCGAGGTCGGATTTTGACTCAAGATTTTACTCAGCAAGAGATCCCAAGTCTTTGCACGCCAAAAATAGCTATCGGTCACTACCGAAAATTCTTTGATCGAGCGGATCAAATTGGAGCTCGGTCCATGCCAGACGTTCCAATCCTCTTGATCGAAAAAAACCAGCACGATTTGTTTGGCGACACTTTGCGAACCGCGCAGATTAAAGCGCAGATCGTAATCTTTGGTTTCGTCGAAGAATGAAATCGCAGATCCCAGCACCCAACAGAACAAAATCCGCAGCCAAAGGCCGCGGCCTTTCCACAGCCGATTTGTGAGGCGAATAAGGTGAGGGATGAACATACGCCGCACCGTATCAAAATTGTACTGAGAATTCAATTGGTTCCGACTCCAAAATCGGTCATTTTAGCTCTCATGCAGATCTGGCGACAGCTCGAGCCCTTTGAGCAAAAATTTCAATCGGGCGTAGTGACCATTGGGAACTACGATGGATTGCATTTGGGCCATCAAAGTCTGCTGCACAAAGCACAGGAAGTCCCGGGTCCGCGCGTGGTGATGACTTTTGATCCTCATCCCATGCAGGTTTTGCATCCCGAGCGAAATTTAAAGCGCCTGTTCCCGCGTGAGGATCTCTTTGAGCAGTTGCCGAACTACGGTGTCGATCTTTTGGTCATTTTGCCCTTCGACAAAGGGTTTGCGAAGCTTTCCGCTCAGGAATTTTTAAATCGCTATGTGAGTGAGGCATTTCATCCGCGCCATATTGTGGCGGGATATGATTTTCAATTCGGCAATGGACGAGAGGGAACTCTCGACGTTTTGCGTGGCTGGGCCGGTGCGCGCGGAATTTCTGTGGATGTGGTCTCACCGCTGCGTATGGGTGCGGAGGTGGTTTCGAGTCGGCGCATTCGCGAGATGATTGTGAAGGGCGACGTGCATGGAGCGCAGATGTTGCTCGGGCGTCCGTTCTACTTGCGCGGCGAAGTAGTGGCGGGGCAGGGTAGAGGTAAAACGATTGGCATTCCGACTTTGAATCAGCGAGTGATTAATGAAACTCTGCCGCCGATCGGTGTTTATGTCAGTCGAGTGCGTTTTGGTGGGCAAGTTTATCCGAGCGTAACCAATGTTGGAACCAATCCCACTTTTGAAAATGGAACGACGGTGAAGGTCGAAACTCATGTTCTGGATTCCGTGGCCGATTGGCGAGGCGAAGTCATTGACGTGGAATTGGTGGAGCGCCTGCGCGAAGAAAAGAAGTTTTCTGGGGTTGAAGACTTGAAGAAGCAGATCCAAAGCGACATCCTAAAGGCTCGGGCAGTTTTAAGGATGGGTAAATGAAGAAGTGGACAGCTCTAGGCAGCAACAATGAAGAGGCGCGCTGGAAGGCGTTCTCGCAAATGCTGCAAGAAAAAGGTGTTGCGAATGAGTACGTGCCGTGGACTGGCGACGCGCCCGAGGCGCTCACTGATCTATCGCAGCTTGAATCGTTCGATCATTGCCGGTTGAGTAGCGGCGTTTCGATGAACGTCGTCAAACATGTGAAAGTGCAGTCGTCGTGGACCACTTTGCTTGGTGTTGTCGACGGTATGAATAAAACACCGCTGGGCTGGTGGCCGCTTTGTGCTCTCTACGAAAGTTTTGGTCCATTGCTGATTGACCTTGGGCAGGAGCTGGATACGCGTGGAAACGTGGTGGTCGCGGGGGCGGGCGGAACCGCTCGGATTGCGATCGCTGCATTTTTCAAAGCGGGATTTCAAAATTTTCTAGTGACCAATATTGATTCTGCGGAGGCCTTAAAGCTAATCAAAGAGGTTAAATCTCGATTCTTCGGAATGAATATCCAGATGGTTCCATTGGAGGGGATTGTACTCCTTCCCGGAGAAAGTTCGGTTCTTATAAATTGTACGCCTAGTGTTGAAGACAATAAACTTTTGACCGAGTTGTCTTATCTTAATTTTTTACGACGTCCAGGATTTCTCTTCGATCTTAGTCGAAGTTTTAAGCCGAGCATTTTAATGCAAGAAGCAAAAGATGCTGGAGTGCGAACAGTTTCTGGAGTCGAACTCGCCGCGAGGACCGATTCACTCTGGGCGAAATGGGCGTTTCAAGTCGATCTCGATTTGGCGGCTTACCAAGACCGTCTGCGCGCAACACTGACCGCTCCACCGATAAGTGAGTGAGCTTGCACCTTAGTCGGGGTGGTCCAGATTCCCATTTTCATACCAACGTCTAGTTACAAAAAACGTCACCAGCGATTAATCTAAATATGTCCGTTTTTCTCACCAAAAAAGGGGAGCCTATGTCCGCAAGGAAGGCGTTGGCGGAACTTCTAGTTTCGAGCAATCTTTTAGATTTGGATCAGTTGGGGCAAGCTCGTCGTGATCAGAAGACCAACGGTGGTCGTTTGACTACGGCGATCACGCGCTTAGGATTTTTGACTGATGCTCAGCTTGCTGAATTTTTAGGAAAGCAATTTTCATTGCCGACAATTGACTTGGGAAATTTTGAAGTTGATCCCGATGCAATCAAAATGCTCTCGCGTCAGGTATGCGAAAAACATATGGTGATCCCGGTTTCTAAAGCGGGAAAAAGTTTAGTCGTCGCATTCTCAGATCCTAGCAATATCTACGTTAAGGACGATTTGGCGCTGCTGACCCGGAGTAAAATTGAGATCGTCGTGGCAGCGGAAAATTCGATCGGCCTTGCCATTGAAAAATATTATGGCGGTGGAAGCTCAAAAATTGAAAATATCGTCTCTGAAATCGAGGATGCGGCCCAGGAATCAGCGACTGCAAGTAGTTCACAGGCAAATGTTGAAGTTATTGATTCAGAGGCCAGCAGTGACGACTTTCCAATCGTAAAGTTCGTCAATGCCATGTTGGCCGAGGCCATTAAGAGCCGCGCTTCTGATATTCATATCGAGCCTTATGAAAAACGTTTTCGTATTCGCTTTCGTATCGACGGATCACTCATCGAGAAGACGCAGCCTCCGGCCAATGCCGCCGCTGCGATTATTAGCCGGGTGAAAATTTTAAGTAGGTTGGACATCGGCGAGCGCCGTAAACCACAAGACGGGCGCATGAAAGTAAAAATGCGCAATGGTCGTGAGATCGATTTTCGGGTCAACTGTCTGCCAACCATATTTGGTGAGAAAGTAGTTTTACGTTTACTTGATAAAAGTAATTTGCAGGTCGACATGACCAAGTTGGGTTTTGAGCAGGATGATTTTGAGGCCTTTCTTGATGCCATTCGCCAACCACATGGAATGATTTTGCTCACCGGACCAACCGGGAGTGGAAAAACAACTACGATTTACTCCGCACTCAACGAGCTCAATAAGCCCGATGTCAACGTCTCGACTGCGGAAGATCCGGTCGAGTACAACCTTGATGGAATTAATCAGGTGCAAGTGCAGCCTTCTATTGGTTTTACATTTGCTGAGGCTCTGCGTGCCTTCTTGCGCCAAGATCCGGAAGTCATTATGGTCGGAGAGATTCGTGACTTAGAAACTGCGGAAGTCGCATATAAGGCCGCTTCAACAGGCCATTTGGTGGTGAGCACTTTGCACACCAACGACGCGTCGTCGACCGTTTCACGGCTGGTCGAGATGGGGATTCCTCCGTACATTGTCGCAGAGGCGACAACGATCGTTATTGCTCAACGTTTGATTCGAAAAATCTGCGCTCGCTGCGGGATAGACCATAAAGTTCCACCCGACGTTTTGCTTAACCTTGGAGTGAAGCAAGAGGATCTCGAGCTCTATAAAAAGCTAAAGAGGGGTGAAGGTTGTGAAGAGTGTCATGGAACCGGAATGCGTGGACGAATGGCGATCTTTGAAGTGTTGCGCATGAGCACTGAAGTCAAAGAGGCCGTCTATGCGAGTGCGTCTCCACTTGAAGTGAAGAGAAAAGCGATGGCCGCTGGAATGCGAACCCTTCGCCAAGCGGCGTTGCTTAAGTTACGCGCGGGTGTGACCATTATCGAAGAGGTAGTCAATTCAACGGTGGCAGACGACACAATATGATTACACTTCATCAACTTCTCAAGGCTGCAGTTAAACAAGGTGCTTCGGATCTTCATATTGTCGCAGGTTCGGCGCCGGTTTTACGCGTGGATGGCCGAATCGTGCGAGTCAAGTCCGGTGACTTGACTGCGGATCAAACACGACAAGTTTGTTACTCGATTCTCACGGATTCGCAGAAGAGTCGCTTTGAGGCGACCAAGGAATTGGATTTCAGTTTCGGCGTGAAATCGATGGCTCGTTTTCGTGCCAATTTATTTTTTCAAAGGGGTGCGGTCTCGGGAGTTTTTCGTCGCATTCCAATTGATATTCCAGACATCGACCTGCTCGGTTTGCCACAGGTTGTAACTGACGTTGTGAATTTTCCGACGGGACTAGTGCTGGTTACTGGGCCAACGGGTTCTGGTAAGACGACAACGATCGCGGCGCTGATTGATAAAATCAATCGTGAGCGCCGCAACCATATTATCACTCTTGAAGATCCCATTGAATACGTACATCCGCATAAGAGTTGTATCGTCAATCAACGTGAAGTCGGCATCGATACGGTGAGCTACCGATCGGCGCTGAAGCACGTTTTACGGCAAGATCCCGATGTATGTATGATGGGCGAGTTGCGAGACCTTGAGACTATCGAGGCGGCGCTAAATATTTGTGAAACTGGTCACTTGGTGTTTGCGACTTTACATACCAACTCTGCGATCTCTACGATTACCCGTATTGTAAACGTATTTCCATCCGACCAACAGGATCGTGTTCGAGCTCAATTGAGTTTGACGTTGAACACGGTAGTCAGCCAGCGTTTGCTGCCGTGTCTAACTGGCGGAATGATTGCGGCGCTTGAAGTTTTGGTCATGAATTCCAGTGTTCGCAACTTGATTCGCGAAAACAAATTACACCAAGTTTATGGGATGATGCAGTTGGGACAAGATAAATCAGGAATGATGACTCTGAACCAATCTCTTTTGAGGTTGGCTCTTAAGCGTAAGATCGATGTGCGCCAGGCGTTTAGCGTTAGCCCAGACCCGGACGAACTGGATAAAATGTTGAAACAGGCGGGTGTCTAACGAATGGCTACTTTCGATTTTCAAGCCAAGGCGGATGACGGTCGTGTCGTTAAGGGTGAGCTCGAAGCCACTAACGAGTTTGAGGCCCGCGTTCGTCTGAGAGCACAAAGACTCACGCCGTTGCGGATCGTGGCACGAAAAGCCGAAGCCAAAGGTTTTGATTTTTCCAAAATATCCTTTGGCTCTGGCGTTTCGCTTAAAGATTTGCAGGTCTTTACGCGCCAGTTTGCGGTGCTTGTTGGCGCCGGCGTTCCCATCGTGCAAAGCCTTGAGGCCATGGCACGTGGTGCACGAAGTGTCGGTATGAAAAACGTGTTGACGAATATTTGTGGCGAAGTTGAGCGAGGTCGCCGGTTGGGTGACGCCCTTGCAACGAACCCGGCCGTATTTGATCGACTCTACATCAATCTTGTTCGTGCCGGCGAAGAGGGCGGTGTGCTCGAAGGCGTTTTGAACCGACTTGCCGAGTATATTGAAACAACAGTGAAGCTGCGCGCGAAGGTAAAGGGCGCCATGTTCTATCCCTGCGCGGTGATCGTCGTCGCGTTTATTGTTGTGACTTTCATTATGATATTCGTGATTCCTAAAATGGCGGCGATGTTCAAGCAGTCGGGTCAGGAGCTGCCTGCGCTTACCATATTTGTAATGAATTGCTCGGATTTTACCGCGCATTATTGGTACGTGATTGTTGCGACATTTGTTGGCATTCCGCTGCTTTTTAAAATGTATTACGACACCGACGATGGACGTAAAATCCTCGATGCCATATTAATTGAAGTGCCAGTTTTGGGAGATCTGATAATAAAGGCGGCGATCGCTCGCTTCTCGCGTACCCTTTCGACATTGTTGAGTTCGGGTGTACGAATTATCGACGCACTTGAAATTGCATCCGCGACGACAGGCAATTGGATGATTGAAAAAGCAATTATACATGCAAAAGAAGAGGTATCGCGCGGTAAGACTCTTGCAGAACCACTTTTAAAAATTACCTATTTTCCTAATATGGTGACCCAAATGATAGCGATTGGAGAACAGACCGGTAATATCGACATCATGCTTTCCAAAGTCGCAGATTTTTACGAAGACGAAGTTGAAAACGCGACGGATGCGGTGACCAGTTTGATGGAGCCACTTTTAATGGTCGTGTTGGGCGGAATTATCGCGGTCATCGTTATCGCGATGTACTTACCCATTTTCAATATGGCCAATACGGTCGGCGGCTAAACGTGAACACGGTTGAGTTACATACGCGAAACCTGCGGCTTGTCGAGTCGAAGGCTCTAGAGGACACGCACCGCCCGTGGCTGTTCGTGCACACCATACGAACGGCGTTTTTAGTTTGTATTCTTTTGGTATCCGTCGTCTATCAGGTTCATCTTGGAAATTTTTTAAATGTAGAAATTTGGCTTCCGGTCTACGCGGTATTGCTCGCCAATTTCTTTCTTAACTCAGTTTATCTGTTTTTCTTTGATCATGTGGAGCGACAAGAGTTGTGGAATGCCGCGCTTTTTGGGCTCGACACTTTGGCGGTCACCCTCCTTATTTATTTTACCGGTACCAGTCAGTCACTTTTTCTATTCCTATATCTGGTCAATTTAATTTTGGGTGGACTGGTCTTTCAAAAGGAAGGCTCATGGCTTCTAGCGATCTGGACCTCCGTTTGCTTTAGTAGCTTATTGATTTTATCGCCCGAGATTTCCGGCCAGAGTCTTTACTTTTCTTTGGCGGTGAATAATTTGGCATTTGTCGCGGTCACTTATTTGAGCGGCCGGTTAAGTGATCAGCTCAGCGTCGTGGGAACAAAGCTACAAGAGGCCCACTCGGACTTGCTGGCTCTACAAAATCTAAACGAATTGATCGTGAATAACATCACCACCGGCTTGGTTGTCGTCAGTCGCACGGGCTTTGTGCAATTTTTCAATCCCCCATCGTCAACTATTCTTGGGGCTGGTGATTTTCAGCAAATGAAAATTCAGGACATTTTGCCCGAACTGGAATGGCCGTGGACGTCGTTTGTGCAGGATGAAGGAAAAGCGTTCGAGCGTCGTGAAGTTCGCGTGAATCGTGAAGGTGGGACGTTAAAGATTTTAGAGATAGTCGCCGCACGTTTTCGTGATGCTGAAGGAAAGCTGAAAGGTTGGCTCCTTCTATTTGACGATCGTACGGATCAGAAGCTTCTCGAGGACAATCTACGACAGCAAGAAAAAATGGCCGCCGTTGGTCAATTGGCTGCGGGAATCGCCCACGAAATCCGTAATCCGTTGGCTAGCATTTCGGGCAGTATTCAATTGATGATGGGAAGCCCACAGAACCACAGTGACGAAGATTTAAAGCTCATGCGAATAGTCGACAAAGAAATCAACCGGCTCAACGGATTGATCTCTGAATTTTTAGATTACGTTCGGCCGGAAAATAAAGTGACCACAAAAGTTAACCTCGGCAATTTAATTCGTGAAGTGGTGGAGTCTTTGCAGTTCAATCCGAAGCTGCGCAAGGACGTTGAGCAAGATTTAAAATTGAAAGCTGTTTGCGATATTGTTGGAAACCGGGACAAGCTGAAGCAGGCGCTGCTCAATTTTGTTATCAACGCCTATCAAGCGATGGACAAGACAGCAAATCCAGTTCTGACGATCGAGACCCATGATCAAGGCGATCTTGTGGTTCTGATTATTCGCGACAATGGCTGCGGGATTAAGCCTGAAAACCTGCATCGAATCTTTGAGCCGTTTCACACCACCAAGCCGCAAGGCACGGGCCTTGGTCTAGCCGTGACTCACAAGATACTACAGGCCCATGATGCGCGGGTCTTAGTGGAGAGCGTCGTAAATGAGGGCACTAAGTTTCTTGTGGAGTTTCCGGCACATCGAGATGTCCATACTGAAGACTTGATTACACTGAAACGTGCGACCAAAGGTTGAGATCCGACGGGTTTATCTAGATTATAGAATAAGAGCGAGGGAGCATCTATGAAATCACGTGTTTTAGTAGTGGATGATGAAGAGTCAATCCGCGAATTTTTGGAAATCATGTTGCGCAAAGAAGGCTACGAGGTCACCTGCGCAGAGGATGGACAGAAGGCTCTCGAGACGATCAAGAAGAAGTCGATCGATCTAGTCATCTCCGATTTGCAAATGCCCAATATGACCGGAATTGAACTGCTCCGCCAGGTCAGGGATCAATATCCAGATCTTCTGTTTATGATGATCACTGCATTTGGTACTACAGAGACAGCTGTTGAGGCGATGAAGCTCGGCGCTTACGACTACATCACTAAGCCATTTAAAATCGATGAAGTGCGCATCAATATTGCAAACGCTTTGCGCAGTAAAAATCTTGAAGTCGAAAATAGAACACTTAAAAAAGAACTCAATAAAGAATATAGCTTCCAAAATCTAGTTGGTAACTCAGAGACCATGCATCGGATCTATGAGTTGATTAAGCGTGTTTCGCAAACTCCCACTAATGTATTAGTCACTGGTGAGAGCGGTACTGGTAAAGAGATGGTGGCCAAGGCGATTCACTTCAACGGTCCGCTTAAGGATCGTCCGTTTGTGACTGTCAATTGTGGAGCGATCCCTGAATCATTGATGGAATCTGAGATGTTTGGTCACAAAAAGGGGTCATTTACTGGCGCCGTTGCCGATAAAGTAGGATTATTTGAAGTCGCGGACGGCGGGACTCTCTTCTTGGATGAAGTCGGTGAACTTCCGCTCTCGATTCAGGTGAAATTGCTACGTGCAATTCAAGAGCGTGTCATTCGCAGAGTGGGTGCGACGGAAGACAGCAAAATCGAAGTGCGAATTATTGCGGCGACCAATCGTGACCTGGAAGACATGGTGAAAACCGGAGCCTTCCGCCAAGATTTATTCTACCGCTTGAATGTGATCAATATTAAAACTCCGTCGCTGCGTGAGCGCCCGGAAGACATTCCCGCGTTGGCCGTTCATTTCTTAAAGAAATACAATGATCGTTTGACCAAGACCGTCGGTGGAATCAGTGCCGAAGCGATGGAACTTTTGAAGAAGTACGATTATCCGGGAAATGTGCGAGAACTCGAGAACATTATCGAACGCACAGTCGCGTTAGAGGGTGGAGCGACGATTCTGCCTGAGAGTTTGCCTCCGTTCGTGAATACGCCGACGGGCCGCAAGCTCGCTAGCACCCACGAGATTCAAATCACGGATGAAGGATTGGATCTGGATAAGATTATGGGACAGATCGAAAAGGAACTTCTGATCAAAGCGATTCACGCGGCGGGTGGTGTTAAGAAGAAGGCTGCGAAGTTGCTCAGCATTACATTCCGCTCGATGCGTTACCGTGTCGAGAAGTACAGTCTGGGATCATTGGGAGATGACGATCTCGATGAAGAGTCCGCTTAGTTCTGCAATTCTCTTATTATTCATACTGAGTGAGGGGCGCGCCAGCGCCCTTGATACTTTTGCGTGTGTGCGCGATCTTTTGCCTATCACAGAGCCTGCGGCCTTCCAAAGCAAGCGCGACCACGTCGAGCGGCCATTTCTATTGAATGAAAAGTATCTCGTTTTCCCCGAGGTCGCGGACAAGGTCGTGACTGGGTTCTATATCTACACCGCCGATAACGCCTGGTACTTCGATGGGCTTGAGGGCAAAGCGCAACCCTCCATCCGGCAGGCTCTGCGCCTATTCAAGCCCGGAGACCACACCCTTTATGAAATGATCGCCCAGCCCACGGGGTTAGAGACGATCACGTTGCTGTATATGCCGGGCTATGGAATCGAAGACACAACCAAGCGAGGTCCAGTGGCGCTGGGCGCTTCTTTTTTGCCGGTCATTGGCGGGATGATGTCGCGCACCAATCAAAATTTAATCAGTGTTTACCACAACCCCGCGGATGCTCATGAAAGTGAATTGCAGCAGTGGGTCTATGAGCACTCCTCGCGCAAGCCGGCTTCGGTCAAAGAGATCGAGGTCCCGCGCAAGATGATGCAATTGATCACTCTTCAACCAAAGAAATCGGAACTTCTACTATCTCCCTTGAAAAATGAGTACAAATTACGCAAGCGTTGGGTACAAACTCATAATCTGGATGAGGGTTCATTTCGAACGCTGTCACGCTTGATGCAGACCACTTGTCAGGAATGAGTGGTGGAGAACTCGGATGGGATTTTTAACTCGGCTTGCCAGGTGGTGGCGCCGCTCAAAAAGCAATATTGAGTTTAAAACTCCGCAGGGCGCATTCGAGTACATTTCATCCCATCCTGAATTTTTGCTTGATCTTGAATTGCGTCCAGGGATTGTGACCGCGTTGATTTCTCAATCGTTGACGTCGGGCCTACGAGTTGCCCCCACAAGTTTTTTAGTCGTTGTCGCGAGCGTAAAAGGCGTGGATTCGACGATTGCCGAAAAGGCCATTGATGGGCTAGGCGAAATCAAACTTGGGGATATGGTGCTTTGCCGTTTGTCGGGACAAACGGCGCAGATCACCCAAAAGATTAAGCCGATTTACGATACACAGAAAAAAATCTGGGAACCAGCCGCTTAAGCGCTAGCGGCCAGCGTAGACTATGCTGCCACCTTTGAGCATTTCGACTACGCTGTGGGCTTCACCTTGCGGAACCGCAAGACATCCCCAGCTTCGACCGGCCTTGACATTGATTTCGTGCACGTAGGGCGCTCCGTGAATAACGACCGCGCGTCGACGCGCATTTGAATTGGTTGCAGAGAGTCCGTCTAGACGCAAAGACAAGCCGTGCTTCCCATTGTAGGTCTCTGCGGTACGATATACGCCTAGTGAAGAGGCCTGCGAAAGGAGCCTGTTGCTAAACGTTTCCGCGTAGCCGTCGTTATTTAAGTCGGAGCGCTTTCCGTGTGCCATGTGCAGTGCCGTCACTGCTCCCGATTTCATATCAATAATAAACATCCGATCTTGACTGGAGTTCAACGAAAAGTCGACGACCGTAAGATATCGTTTATTTGAAATACGACTTAGGTTGGCGTGGTAGTAGGCAAGTGCCTGACTTTTTAAATTCGACGAAATCGTGCGGGTGGGATCGACATAGGAATAGATCTGTTCGAGCGCGACAATCTCGGACTGCGCGAGGGCCGGCTCTTGAAAGTCCATTTTCGCAATGCTGGCTTCGATCGCCAGGGTCTCTGTGGTCGGAGGGATAAGCTCCTCCTGCGTAGTTTCTTCGCTTATGTCCGTGGTGCCCGCGAGTTTCTGTGAGGATGAGCCACAGGCGGTGAGGGCCGCTAAACTCAGTACGGAGAGTGTCGTGACTATGGTCGATCTTCGGACCAAAGACTTGTAAACTGAAACCATATATCAGCCTCCTAGAAATCGAACGAATCAGTTCGTCGGATCAAACTTTTTCTTTTGTGTAGGTTCAATTTTGAATGAGGGGTGGGAGAGGGAAAGTCTGTCCAGCTTGGAATTGTTTCAAAGGCCTGGTCATTTGATAAAAGTCCGGACTTTCGACGGTCGAGATGGATGCGAAAATCTTATTCCAGGTATTGGAAGGTTCTTTTCACAGTTTTCTGTCGCCAAACTCCGATCCGTTCAATAAAGTGCAAGCAATGATTCTTCGCGTCCTATTGCTAAATTTCGCGTTCGTCATGCTTAGCTTCGCTCAAGTGGCGCGGGCCCATGCGGGCCATAGCAACGGGAGTCATGCCCAGAAATTGAAGCACGTTGTAACGGTTGCCAACCTGCATTTGATTTACCAGGGAATTCAGGCCGAATATATTCGCGATATTGAACCGATATTTGCGCAGAAGTGTGCCGACTGCCATTCGGTAAAGGTTCCAGCGCCATGGTATGCGTCCATCCCGCTTGTTGGATGGGTTATCAATTCGGATCGAGAAGAAGCGACCTATCACCTCGAAATTTCGCAGGGCTTTCCATTTGGCGGTCACGGCACCCCCGATGAGGATTTAGAAGCGATAGCAGAAGAGACGCGGAAAAACGAAATGCCACCCAAAATCTACCGATTTTTTCATCCGAAGTCGGTTATGACCGACGAAGAAAGATCGGTCATTAAAGACTGGGTTGAACGGAGTCAAAATAGCATCGTGGATCTAAAAAATCGGAAGATAATTGAATGACCGGTTCGCGGTTGGTGGATGAACTAAGGAACTGTGCACGACGAGGCGCTGATCACATCTTGAATTCCCAGCCACAGACTCGTGGCGTCCAGAATATACGAATCTCCCACGACTAAATGTTCCTTGTATACAATGAAACCCGTCGATCCGGCGTTGGTCACCACGCGGGCAAAAGCCTCTCCGTTAACAATCCAATCCTCTGGTCCATATATCACTTTTTGAATGATCATTGTTTTCAAAACGTCGATCAGGCGAGCGTCCTGAGGGTCGTTCATATTGACGGCGTAAATACAAGATGAGCCTGCGCCGTAGGTGTTACGGACGACGGCATATTTGGTCAGGAAATCGACGTCAATATCTACGTGAATCGGTGAGCCCGGCGCGATCGTTCCTCCGCCATATTCATAGTGCAAAGAATGATAGTAAGCGCCGCCAATTTGAAATGACGACTGGGTATTTACAACGGAAGATCCGTCGGATTTGCCCGCGCAGCTCACGATAAGGGGCAGAATCAACGTTAGACTACCCAGACCCAAGAATTTAAATAGATAGCCTTTGCTCATGTCTTAATATTGAGCAAGGAATGCGCCAGGGAAGAGTCGCGGTGGCTATGGCAAGTGTCGAAAACTGTCTACGCTGGTGCCTCTGTCTAGGAGTTTTCTATTCTTAAGAAGGCGTCTCAATTTGCGACACGTCGATTGGTTTTCATTCTCATTTCATTTTCAAGGGACGCGCCATTTGCACAGTTCTCGACTTCCCGACTCTTGCACGTTAAGTCACTAGTCATCGAACGGGAGCATAGAATGAAAAAATTGGTGGTGATGACAGTCTTGATCTTTGTAAGTGCCGCGGCTCGTGGCAGCGATTCCGATTTGCAAAGCCAGATAGAAACTTTAAAAACGCAAGTTCAAGCGTTGCAAAACGACCGTACTCCCGCGCAGTCTATAAAAGGCGCGTCAGACACGATGATCGGTGGATATGGTGAAATCCATTACAATCACTACAGTCAAGAGCCCTCGCGCAGCCAGGCGGATCTTAATCGCTTTGTTTTATTTTTTGGCCATCGCTTCAATGAGCAAATTGGATTTTTTAGCGAGGTTGAATGGGAGCATGCGATCGTTAGCAAAACCGATGACGGTGAAACTGAGATTGAACAGGCTTACATCGATTACAACATCGGCCCAGATTTTAAACTCAAAGTCGGACTTTTTCTCATACCACTTGGGCTCTTAAATCAAAATCATGAGCCGCCTGTATTCCATTCGGTGGAGCGCAATGAAGTCGAAACTCGAATCATTCCTTCCACCTGGCGCGAAGGGGGAATTGGGCTGTCGGGTACAACGGACGTGGGTTTGAGCTGGGACCTTGGAGTGACTACTGGATTTGACATTGCGAAGTTTGAGGATGCCGGTGCTCCGTTGTCTGGAATGCATCAAGAATTGCAAAATGCAAAGGCGAGCGATCCTGCATTTTATATGGCGCTTAACTATCGCGGAGTTCCTGGCCTATTGGCAGGTGCGGCTGTTTTTACGGGCGGAACGACTCAAGGAAATGCGAGCAACAAAGCCGACAGTTCCCTTCCTGATCTTGGCAGCACTGGCGCCCGCTTGACGTTATGGGACCTTCACACACGCTTTCAACGACACGGCTTTGACGTACAAGCTGTCTATGCCCAGGGAACGATCAGTGGTGCGGATCAAATCAATGAGGCATTGGCGGCCTACAATATCGCGAATTCTGCCACGACCGGCTTCACCGATAGGGTGTTTGTTCCGACCCAATTCTACGGCTGGTTGACGGAAGTCGCTTATACAGTTTGGTCGAAGGACGACCAGTCACTTGCGCCGTTTATTCGTTTTGAACAATTCAACACCCAATCGAAAATGTCGGCCGGCCTTTCTGGGGATTCGGCGAACGCGGATCGAGTGGTGACCGCGGGCCTATCTTTTCATCCACACCCTTCCGTCGTATTTAAGGCGGACTACCAGGAGTATGCCGACAACTCGCGCGGTGACCGTTTTAATCTGGGGATGGGATATATGTTTTAATCGAGACAGACTGCGTTGAAGCGTGTGGTTAGGAAATCTTTACCGTATCGTAAATCTAATGAGTATCGCACGCCTCGATGGCCTTTTTATTCTATTGGTCGACGACGAACAGACCTTGCGCGAGGTTTTGTGTTCCACACTCAGGGCCCATGGGGCCAAAGTTATAGATGCTCCCAACGGAGTAGTGGCGATGCAGCTTATTCAGAGTAACAGGTTGGACCTTGTAATTTCAGATATTCGGATGCCCGGAGGCGATGGGATCGGCCTGCTGACCCAGATTAAAGAGTTAAAAGGGCATCAACCCAAAGTCATTTTGATCACTGGACATGCGGATATTGGCGCCGACGATGCACTTCGCAAAGGTGCGGTGGCGCTTTTGCCGAAACCGTTTGGTGGCGAGAAACTCGTCACTACAATATTAGAGACTATTTAGCTGGGTGTGCTCTAAAAGCCTTGGACTTTGCGTTTCTCGGCGAGAAATGCGGATGCGCGATAGGCATAGTAGAGATTTTGATCCTCTCGACGTACAAAAATTTTATTTACTTTATGTTTCTCAAAATTGACGATCGCCCGCTCGGCAAAGATCGTGCCCTTGCGCGCATAGAGCAGATACTTATTGTTTTTCGGCATAGCTACATACAAATCAAAGGTCAATTTAATGTCTGAGCGCATAGTGCTCAGTGGAACCGAGAACATATCTTCGCCCGATTGGGTGAGCAAAACTTCGGACAGTGGGGCCTTTACAAAAATATAAACCAGATTTTGATCTTTCGTTTCGGGAGAGGTGACGTAGTAGGAGCTTGCCTCCGCCCAAGGTAGAAAATCAAGCATCGCTTGCTCAAAGAGCAGAGGCGGAGTCAGCTCTATGACCTCTTCACCGTTCTCTTTGAGCTTTGCTTTTACAATCTCATTCAGCTCAGAGTAGGCGGTGGCTTCAAGGACCTGGTTTTCAGTCAGAGTCGTTAGCAGATAGCCCTCGGATTTATTAGTTTTGATGAGCGAGGCCATAAAGTGTGTTGGTGGGTTCACCGGCCCTATTTGTGGGGACGAAATTCGATTGATATAACTTGCGGCATCTTTCAACGCCTGCTCAATCACGCTAGTGGGGGTTTCATTTTTTGTACCGGCGGTCTTCAGTTTATCTGCGATTTCACTGGTTAAATCGATTTGGTTCGGTCGCTTGGCCGCTTCGGCCGCATTGCCAAATTCATAGTGAATCTCGTTTTTTTTCTTGCGAGAATATTCACCTGAATCATAGACATCTTCGTCTTCGGCGTTTGCGCCGCCGGAATTTAAATTTCTCTCGGCGGAAAAGAATCCGCTAACGTCACTCGGAGTTGGCGCGGCGTCTCCGAGATAAAAGTAACGTGAGTTTCCACTCGTCGTGCCACGCGGTTGTGCCAATTTATAGGTGAAGGGTGGGGTCGATTCTGCATCTGGGTCTAGTTTGATCCAAGTCCCTTTTCCTGGAACCTGATCGACCGTGATCGGCATCGCATTTAGCGGTAGCCAATTTTGTCGCTTAACGCCGAAAGGACCATCTGCGACCCTCTCGTCCAAGTCTGTTCCAAGCGTGGATTGAAGAGCTTCCATAAATTTAGAATTGTGATTTGGGGGTATGACCTTTTGATTGACTTCGATACGCATCAAATCCGCTTCCGCTTTGCGTGAAGTGTCTTCGCTAAAGACGATGCTTGGCACATTGAACTCTTTGAAGAGGAGCGCGCAGATTTTTTCGACTTTAATTCCTTTTAGGCTCGAGCTCAGAATCACCACATCAATTTGATTTTCCAAAATCTTTTCTGGAGCCTCTTTGACACTCGAAATGGTCCACGTTTTTATTTTGCGGCTGGTGAGGTAATTGATCAACGTCCCCATGCCCGAGGGGTTGCGAACTATAAATAAAACCCGTGCCCCGGCTAATTTCTTACCCACGTGAAACTCGATTCAATTTTCTAAACAAGTTTCTTAAATACATAGTTACTCAGTCTTTTTATCGGAGCTTCAGCCTTTCAACTGAAGGCGTTTACGACTGGACCTATGTATTAGTTTTTCGCTAGAACCGCACCATCATCGAGAGGTTGATGCGGTCGTCTCGCTTCACCAAATCTGGCGTCCAGTCGGCCGGGGGCGCACCAGCGTTGTTGTTTCCAGATGGAGAAGTAATGCCCTTAGGGCCTGCGAAATACTCGACATTGGTCTCGCGGTGGTTGTACTCGGCTCGATACGTTACAAATTGATCCGGAAGATAGTCAAATGTGACTGTGTAGTCCCACGCGCGAAAAGAATCGCCCGGATTCTGAGTAAAGCAGCCGGGGCAAGAATTATTAGTTGCCGAAGCGCCATTGCCCGTCGCAGTTTGCACGGGGGGAAGAAGAACCAAATAGCGACCTGGATTATTTAAAAATCCGCCGCCGACAGTGACGGCATATTTGTCTTGAGCGAACCACAGGCGGTTGTAGGCCATGGCGCTCAAGAAGTACTGACTTGGTTGCGCGGCATTGCCACCCCAGCATTTTACGCCTCCGCCATTTTCACAACCAAACTCAAAGGTCGACGAGAAAGCCCCTTTGCTGATAAATGAGGCCGGTTTATCTAGGTACTTATGGGTGTAGCTATTGTCGCTGTGATAGCGATTGCGACCGGGATTATTTAAAGTGTCTGCTCCCCAATATCCGTTCGAGAGAATTGAATTGTCACCGTTAGAACGATACAGCAACTGATAACCAAGGCCCGGCATTTCATTGTAGCTGGCATAGGACTGCCAGCCGTTGATCAGCCAAAATTCGACCTTGAGATGGTCGGTAGGAAACGTCTGTAAGCGAAGACCATTAAAAAACCACGGAGTGTTGGCTGAGGTGTAAGAGGCTTGATACGCCCAGTTCTCTACGTTGTAGTAGCTAAAGAGTCCGACGTAAGACATGAAAATGCCGGCATCTAGATTAATGCCATTCCACGTGTTCCAGTGATATCCGCCGTAAGCTTCGGAGATATACCGATAGGCATCGTTTAGGGCCCACTGTCCACGCGCCGTGCTGCCGTCATTCCGAGGCGTCATGGTCGAGTACATGCCAAATTGAGTCATGATTCGCCCGCGTGCATTTTCAAAATGAAAATCGCCGCCCACTCCAAGCTGCTGCAGTTGAAATTCTCCCGTTCGACCAGCAGAAGTGGAGCCCACTAAAGTGTGGTCTTTTGGATTCGAAAAATCATAGATGTAGTTGACGTCAGCTAGAAATTCTCCGGTGATATATTTGCTATCGAGCAACGAGTATTTTTGCCGACTGTTGCCGTTGAGCCAGCTGAAATCCGCAAAGGCAAATGGCTCCGTGGACTTTTCCTCGGCTCGACCATTGAATACCAACGCGAAGAGCAAAAAACAGATGATTTTTTTCATATATCTCCAAGATGATAGCGAATGCTCGTGACCACGATCCCGCGTTTTGCACGTAAGACTGCAAAGAGTAAAATCGCCGACTGATTGTGCAAAAACTTGTGATACCATTTGTCGGTGACGAATTCCGGAATAATGACAGTCACCATATCGTCGCCGGCCTCGTGACTAACCGATCCGATGTAGTCCAAAATTGAGCGAATCATAGAGCGATAGGGCGACTCCAAAACTACAAGCTGCACACTTGGCACGGCCTTTTGCCACTGATCGATAAGTTTTGCAGTGGCATCTGGATTCAAATTAACATAGCAGGCGCGAGCGTCGGAAGAGATTGAAAGCGCGTATCTAACCGCGGCGAGCACTCCGGGGTGGATCCCGGACACCGGTACAATCGCTGTGTGTTTCACCGGCCCGAGCGGTCGGCGCTCGCGCATTGTCGCGGAGAGCAGTTTTTTAGCAGTGTAAACGTAGTGTGCACGGATTTGTTTGAAGAGTAAAACGAAGAGGGGAATTAGGACAATTACCATCCATGCGCCACCGAGGAACTTGGTAAAGGCGATGACCACCAAAACGAGAAGCGTGGTCATGGCTCCTATAAGGTTGAAAAATGCGGCCTTCCGCCATCCTCGGTGTTTGGTGCGGAAATGATGCAAGATCATTCCTGATTGCGAAAGTGTGAATGAAAGAAATACGCCGACGGCATAGAGGGGAATCAACTGGTGAGTGTCCCCTTGAAAGAGAACGACCAAAGAAAGTGCGGCGAGGCTGAGTCCAATGATTCCGTTTGAGAAGACAAGGCGGTCACCCAGACTTCCCAATTGGCGGGGCAAAAAACCATCTTTGGAGAGCAGCGAAGCGAGCCGTGGAAAATCGGCGTAACTTGTATTGGCCGCGAGTACCAAAATCAGAGCTGTCGTCGCTTGGACTATATAATAAAAGGCGCCGCGCCCAAAAATCGAAGTGGCAAGAAGTGAAACCGCGGTCTCACCCTCCTTAGGGATGATGCCATACAGGTGCGCTAGCGCAGTGATACTAATAAATAAAAATCCTAAAATTGAGGACATCCAAATCATCGTCCATTTGGCATTGTTTTGTGAAGGCTCGGTAAAGATAGGAATTCCATTGGAGATCGCTTCGATACCGGTCAGTGCCGCGCAACCTGACGAAAAGGCTTTTAACAAAAGAAAAATGGGAATCGCGGGATAAACTTCGTGAATCACGGGTGCAACCGTAACGGCGCTTCCGGTGATCAATTGCCACGCCCCCGTACCAATTAAAACAAGAAATGAAAATATGAAGAGATAAGTTGGAAGAGCAAATATGCTGGCAGATTCACGGACTCCGCGCAAATTAAAAATCATAATCACGCCAATCACAAAGACTCCAGTGGCCTCTTTGTGGGCGGCGATAAACGGAAATGCTGCTCCGATATTTTCAACGCCCGCCGCGACCGAAACAGCAACGGTCAGGACATAATCGATCAGCAGGGCGGCGGCCGCGATCAGCCCAGCGTTTGTTCCCAAGTTCTCTTTGGCGACGGTGTAGGCGCCGCCGCCATTTGGATAGGCGTCGATGGTTTGTTGATAAGAAACGGTCACCACGACGAGCAAAAGTAGAATGGCCAGAGCAATAGGGAGGGACCAGGCAACCGCCGCCACCGCGAAAAGTGAAAGTGGAATTAAAACCTCTTCGGTCGCATAGGCCACTGAAGAGAGAGCATCAGACGAGAGTACGGCGAGCGCTTTCCATTTAGGAATTCGCTCCAGATGCATCATTTCTGTTTTCAGCGGCGTCCCGACGATTAGGCGTTTTAATTTATCTAGTGGCATAAAGCACTCTTTCTTAAACCGCAACTCATAGCAGGCGGTAACCGACTCCGGGTTCGGTTATAATATGTTTTGGCGACGAAGGGTCTTGTTCTAATTTTTTTCTCAACTGACCGACATAAATTCTTAAGTAGTGATTGTTGCCGTGAGCGTGTTTGCCCCAAATCTCGGTGAGCAGAAATTCCTGCGCGACGACTTTGCCGGCATTTTTGGCCAAGATTTTGACAAACTCGTATTCGGTCGACGTGAGTTTAACGGGTTGATCGGCGACCGTGACTATTCGGCTGGCTAAATCAATCTTCAGATCGCCCGATACAAATACCGGCATGGCCCCCTCGTTCAACTGGTGACGTAGGCTGACTTTGATCCGCGCCATAAGCTCAGGAATGCTAAATGGCTTGGTGATGTAGTCATCGGCACCGGCCTCGAGTAGTGTGACTTTCGACTGCTCGCTATCATCGACCGTTAACACCAGTATCGGAACGGTTGTCCATTCTCTCAGCGTTTTTAAAACCTCGAAGCCATTCTTATCGGGAAGATTCAGATCCAATATCACCAAGTGGGGTTGAAACGATGCCGTCTTGTTCAATCCCTCTCGCGCTGTGCTTGCCTCACTTACTTTGTATCCGCGTGATTCGAAGTTGATACGCAGCATGCGGCGGATCGTGTCTTCGTCATCGATCACCAAAATTTTGCTATCCATGGCGATTCTCCACTGGTGCCTTTGGCGGTAGTCCTAGAGGCAAATGAATTGTGATGCGGGCTCCGCCATTCGGCCGATTGGATGCCGCAATCTGACCTTTGTGAAATTCGATAATGCTTTTGACTATAGACAGTCCAAGTCCGGTTCCGCCCGGTGGAGTCCCTGGGACGCGATAGAATTTCTCAAATATTTTCTCCATTGAATCCGCAGGTATGCCGGGTCCAAAGTCCATCACTCCAATCACCATATTTTGCTTCTCGATTGTGGCCGAAATTTCAATTTCTGTTCCGCGCGGCGAGTAGGTGGCGGCGTTGAGTACGACATTTGCCAAGGCATGTTCAAATAGTCGAAAATCAATCTCTAGTAATGGCAAATTGTCGGCGAGTCGCACGGTGACTCGGTGATTTTTTAAATTGTTCTGCAGGCCGTTCAAGACGACACCCACGAGATCGTGCAGATCGTGCCACTCTTTGTGAATCGCGAGGGCACCGGAGCTCAGGCGGCTCATGTCCAATAGATTTCCAATGACTCGATTCAGCCGATCGCTGGCCTGAGAAAGCTCCGTCGCAAGGGCCTTGCGAAACTCCCGCGTGTCGGGCGAAGAATCGTCTTCTAGTGCCGTGGCCGATCCCATGATAGTCGTTAGCGGAGTTCGCAGTTCGTGAGAGATCGAATTCAACAGAGTCTGATGAAGATGTTCTGACTCTTGAAGGCGTTCGCTTTCTCTTAGCTTTTGCTCGATATGCGAGCGCTCGAGTGCCAGGCCCAGCTGATGGGCGACGGATTCCAGAAGGGTTTGCGCTTCGGGTCTGGCCAGTGGATTTTCATCGTCAGTCACAATGGCGAGCACGCCAACACTTTCGTTACGCCCTTTTACGTCAAGAGAAGTGACTTTTTGATTTGGGTATTTTGCACTCAGATCATGATTCGCGGTCTTTCCCTGCCCATCGTTTAGCAAAATAAAACATTTGCCGCCGAGCAGTTCTTTAATGCGCCATTCGATGCGGGAGATGTATTCCTCTGGTCGCGCGGCCACTGAGATATCTTGGAGCACGTCGTAGAGAAACATCGTACGCTCTTCGCGTTCCTCAGCCAATTGCTGATGGCGTTTGGATCTTGCGGTGAGTGCTCCCGTGCAAACGGCAACAACGAAAAAGCTCAGACACATAATTAAATCTTCGGGTTGTGAGATCGCAATCGTAAAGCGCGGCGGGATAAAAAAGAAGTTCCACCCGATGGTGCTTAGGATCGCTGCGAACAAAACGGGGCCCAGGGGGGCGATGGATCCAATGGCCAATACGCCGAGTAGGAAAATAAATCCGACCGAGCGATAGCCAAGGAACGGATCAACGAGTGCACTTAGGACAGTCAGTCCGATCACTCCCCAGAGTGTCCACCAATAGCGAATGAGTCGGGCAAACCCGTTGTGGTTCATGGCGGCAGATTATCAAGGGTGCGCGTAAAAAGTCCGTAAAATCCCGATCCGCCCGCCAAAAGTGCCCGTTTCCTATTTCGGATGCGGCGCATCTGAAAGGCTTACACGATTTTCGTTGGACAGATTTTTGCAATTCTCATTTTTAACAATTTCAACGAAGGGAAAAAAATGAAAACGAACTCAATATAGAATGCCCAAATGAAAAACTGCCCCGACTCGAGTTATGGAACGGGGCGGTTTAGGTTTAAAAAAATTTCTTTCGATTGACGTTGATTTTACTATTTTGAAAGACCGGCGTAGAGCAGGCTTCCGGTCTTTAGCAGACCAATCACTTTGTCGCGGTCGTTCATAGGAATTGCGAAACAGCCCCAGCTGCGGCCGGGTCGTAAATTAGCATCACTTACATAATTTGCTCCGTGAATAACGACCGCGCGACTACGAACATTTGAGTTTGTCGCCGACAATCCGTCAACGCGCAAGGAAAGTCCGTGTTTACCCTGGTAGGTTTCCGCTGTTGCATAAAAGCCCAGCGAGGACATTTCGCTACCGGCAGTATTACTGAATTTTTCAGCTGTTCCGTCGTTGTTTGGGTCGGAACCCTTACCGTGAGCGACGTGTATTGCCCAAACGGCACCGGTGCTCATATCGACGATAAAGAGACGCGCCTGTGATGAGTTCAAGGAAAAATCAACGATAGAAATGAAACTCTTATTGCGAAAGCGTCCTTGGTTGGCATGGTAGTACGCTAAAGCGTCGTCTCTCAATTTCTGTGGAACTATGCTCAAGGGGTCTACGTATGAATATTTCGCGTGCAATTCAACAAGTTCACTCGGTGCAAGATTCGGCGAACGAAAGCCGAGTCGAGTAACTCTATTTGTAGCATTCAGGTCTTTGTCTGAGGGAGCAATGATTGCCTCTTTAGTTCTGTCGTCTGGCAGTTGCGCGATGTTAGCGTCGCTTTGAATGGCGTGTGCTGCGGGTCGGAAAATAGTGAGAGCCGTAAATACCAATAATAATTGTTTATTCATTTCGAGCCTCCGATCTTCTCTTTTCGACCGAGATAGAAAAAAATCGAGGCTAGTTGGATTTCACGTAATGTAGATTTCAAAGATGTAATCGGGAGCTGGACCAAAATCCCTGATCGCGCAATTCGATATGAAGTAGAATCAAGCGTAATGGAGGGGATATGAGAATCTATTTACTCGTGCTATTTATATCGGTCTTATCTTCACTTGGCAGCGCGGCCGAAATGGCTCCGCGTGATGCTATAGGAATCAAGGCCGCGGAGGCGATTGCGTTAAAAGTCACCGCTGGAAAGGGCAAGAGTCACGAACTTGAATTTGAGATGGGTCAATGGGTCTACTCGTTTGACATCGCTGCCAGCGATGACACCATAAATGAGGTCTTAGTGAATGCGAGAAGTGGAAAAGTTGTCAGTAGCAAGGTTGAGTCTTCAGCAGAAGAGGCTGAAGAAGTGAAACAGGACCTCAGCGAAAAAGGTAATGGGCACAACTAATCTCAATGCGGAAATGTTGCTTGACGTTAACAGGCTTTTTATTCGGCGAACTATTACAGGATCGTTACTTTTTGATTTCGCTTGTTCCGTACCCTTCCCTCCGAAGTTACGCTAGACTGCTGCCTTAGAACCGAAAGCATAAGGAAGAAGCTGTGAAAATTCTTGCGATCGAAGATGATATCAAAATTTCTAAATTAATTCAGAAGGGCCTGAGTGAGGCCGGTTTTGAAGTCGATGCCGCGTTTGATGGAGAGCACGGCTTGAGCCTTGGTCTGAGTCAGCGTTATGACCTTCTGATCATTGATATCATGCTACCCAAGATCGACGGACTTGAAATCGTCAGTCGGTTGCGTCGACAAGGTGTCGACTCACCGGTCCTTATTCTTAGTGCTAAACGCTCGATCGACGATCGGGTGTCAGGTTTGCAATCTGGAGGAGATGACTATGTGGTTAAACCCTTCGCTTTTGCTGAACTTCTGGCGCGGATTCAGGCGTTGCTACGGAGATCAATCAAGGCGATTGATGCCGCACAAATTTCAAGCGGATCGGTTAGCGTTGATCTGCTGTCACGCACTGTACTTCGAGACGGAAAAAAGATTGAGCTGCAGGCTAAGGAATTTTCTTTGCTTGAATATTTTTTGCGCAATCCCGGGCAGGTTATTACCAAGACGCAAATCTTGGAACGGGTTTGGAACTACAAGTTCGATCCTCAAACAAATGTAGTCGATGTACTTGTTTGTCGTTTGCGCAATAAGCTCGACAAGGGATTTTCCGAAAAAACAATCCAAACGGTACGAGGAATCGGCTATATTTTTAAGGGAGGGTAGGCAACCCACTGGTATTTTCTATCCATCGATCTTGTTTGCTTCTCTGCACAGATAGAATCGTCGCAACCAAGATCGCTAGAAGTATCAGCGAGGAATAGCCAGTTCCGAAATTTAGCCCACCTTTTGCCTTGGTTTTAGTCAGAACATCCCCAAACGTTGCGCCAAACGGTCTAGTTAAGATGAATGCGACCCAAAATAAAAAGACCTTATTGATTCGGCTAAAATATGAGGCAGCAAGAATTACCAATAGGATGGTCGTGATCAGTAGCCAACTGCCAAAGAAACCGAGACCCGAGTCGTCAGCTAAAAAATCACCAAGCGCAGTCCCCAGTGTATTTGAGAAGAGGATCGTGAACCAGTAAAACAGCTCGGCTTTTCGCGAACGAATGTCGGTGACCTGCACGTTACCAACGGTCATTCGCCAAATTGTGAGCAGGCAAAGTAAAATGGTAAGCAAGATAGCGGCCCCTTTTGTATAGCCTAGTTCCAAAGTTCGATCCATGTAGTCCGACATGGTTGTGCCCGCAGTGCTGGTTGCAATGATCACAGTCCAATACAGAAACGGATTATGTTTGGTCGCAAACAGCTGAGTGCCAAGTGCAACCGCAAATAGAGCAAAGAAGATCAGCGTGCTTATCAGATAACCGACGTTCATAGTCATAGATAGCCAGTCGCCGCCGGTTTCGCCCAGAGTTGTAGCGGTGATTTTCATAAACCAAAACGCCGCTGTAATTTGAGGCAGTTTGTTGACAATGCGTGAAACGTTTTCGTTTGCCGACTTCATTTGAATACTCACTATTGTAATCTGGTTGCGTGCATACGGATAATTTCGCTGAATATATCCGAAATTCTGGTTTGAACAACACAGATTTCTGATATTACAATTATGTAATTTTTAAGATGCGGATCCGAAAAATCGATCCTTTCCCAAGCGTACTCTCGACCTCAACGGTGCCCCCATGGGCAGCTACGATTGCCTTCACTAGGCTTAGTCCGAGTCCCATCCCTCGGGTCGCGCGGCTGGAGTCACCCCGATAAAGTCTATCCCAAATACGCGAAAGTTCGTCACCTGCAATCCCATGACCTTCGTCTTGAACCTCGATTAAAATATGTGATTCGTTCTGAGTACCGGTGATTTTAACGACCGAACCATTATTCGAAAACTTTAGAGCATTGTCTACAAGGTTTGCGAGCACCTGCTTAAAGCGAACGTCAGCGACTAAAATGGAATTGTCGGAATGAACAGAGATAGCTATATTCCGCTCCTCGGCTACGAGTTCGTAGAGATCTGCTATTTCACCTAACATTTTTTTTAAGCTCCAGGACTCTAGTCGCAGAGTCATCGCTCCGGCATTCGCTTCAGAAATGTCCATAATGGCGTTTAGAAGTGTGAGAATTTGATTTGAGCTATCGATACACTCGACAAGCGCTTCGTCCTTCGCCGCAAAGTTGTCGGATCCTAGGCCACGTTCAGCAAGACCTAAAATGCGAGTCATCGGAGTTCTGAGATCGTGTGCGACGGCATCAATCGACTCGCGTATGCCACGGTCTAACTTTTGATTTTTTTCGAGCATTTCGTTAAACAGTAAGGCCAGCTCGTCGAGTTCATCTCCCGACTTATTTATGGGGACTCGTGCGTCGACTTGTCCAGATTGAATGGATTTAATTGTGCCTATGACGCTTCGAATGGGACGCAGAGTTCTGTTTGAGAAAATTAAACCCGCGAGGAGCCCGATCAGCGCCAGCAGTGCAATTGTCAAAAGAAATGACTTTCTGAATCCTTCAAGAGTTTCTTCTCGATCGTCAGTATCCTTGCCAATTTGAATGAGTCTTCCGTCGGAAAGTCGCTGTGACAAGACTTCAATTGCATCTTCTTCATCGTGAGCCGACTCGATTCGCATCCAGCCGCCAGTTAGACCTTGGTGAGCTAAGCGTCGCTCAACGTCATCGGGGTCAAAGTCGACTGTCTTTTCTGGAAAGTGATAGAAGATCAGTTTTCCGTCTGAATTTTGCAAGCGCACCAAGAGTTTTGTACCATCAACCCCATTTTTGCGATCATCTAGGGCCGCTTTTAAGCCGTCTTCTCCTGCTACCTGGTAAGCGACAGCGTATTGCTTGAGCCGCGTTTCAATAATTTCACGATCTCTTCGCTCTAGAGAATGGAAAAGAAGAAAATAGAGAATCGCAAAAACCATCGCTGATCCAACAATGAAAAGAATCGTGAATCCGACGCTGAGTTTGAATCCAATTTTGCGAGTCGCTTGCCGAAGATTCCCTGAAAACATAGCGCTCCAATCCGATTGCGAAAATTATAGTGCATAGAGTTAGTCAAAAATCATTACAAGTCTGTAATGTTCGTCGGAGCAGAGTTTCATCGAGGCTAATCCAAGGCAAATATAATCGACATGCCACTGCGTTCGAGTAATAACTAGCTTCAAAGTTTTTATCTAGTTGGGGGGAAAGATAGGTGACAGCTATTCTTATTACACTTTTGTTCAGTATGAGTATGTCGGTTGCCTACGCTAGCGATGGCGAAAGCCATTTCCAATTGCTGAGAGCGAAGTGTGAGCACGAGACGAGCGATAAGCTAGAGACCTCTCCACAGTCGCCGCCATTGGACGTGGATGACCCGGCTACTCCCGGCTGCAATAAATGGGAATTAAATTTTTTGGTCGATGGTGATATCACGAACGTAGACAAGAGTTGGGATCTGCCGCTTCTTGATATGAACTTTGGTGTCGGAGACAATCTTCAAATCAAGTACGAAGTTCCATTTGTAAATAGCCAAACGAGTGAAAAGTCCACATCCGGCGTTGGCGCATCAAAGTTAGGTATCAAGGCACTGTTTTTTGAAAATGAGCGTGTTGAACTGCAGCTTGCAACCTATCCGCAAGTCGAGTTCATCACGCCATACTCCGACGCTGAAAAAAGAAATTTGGCGGATCCTGGTACGGCCGTCACTCTCCCAGTTTTAATCTCAAAAAAAATCGGTGAGACAGCAAAAGGCGCCATGATGTTCACCGGAAATTTGGGCTATCAATTGTTTTCTCGAGGCGATTCTTTAGATCGGATTTTGATGTCTGCTGGTGTTGGCTTTCCAATATCTAGATATGTCGCGTTTATGAGCGAACTTTCAACTGAGCAACACCTCGCTCGAAATTCAGAAGGTTCGCGAGAACAGCTGGATAAACTGAACGTCGGGATTCTTGGATCGGTCCACAAGAGCATTATGGCATTTGGCTCGATGGGCGAAAGTATTTATTCTTCCGATCACAAGAATCATTCTTATTTATTAGTTGGCGTACGGCTTTTAGGGGAACCGTTTTCGCCGTAAAACTAGACTATTTTTTATTCATCGAAAGCATTCCAACTAAAATATTTTTCACGTTAGAATCGTCGTCGAGCTGGCTTGCGAGCTGAGTATAGAATGGATAGCTTGTTTCGTCTAAGATAGAGTAAATCTGTTCCGCGATTTTTTGTGCGACGAACGGGGAGCCGTGTAGAAGGGTCTCCTCGACGGCTTGGTTGATTTGGATTCGGTCGTAACTATAGTTGTAACGACTCAGTTGGATAAATCCTTGTTCGATAAGTTCAGGATCGGAATCAAGAATGACTCCATTGAGAATAGCTTGAAGATTTTCAGAGCTTGTCGATTGAGTAGAGATAAGTTCCAATGCGGCCGCTTTGACGTGGCCATCCGAGTTTTGCAAAAATTCGCGGGCGATTTCTGATATTTGTTCGTCTTGGAAATGATCTTTTTTTACAGCTCGTGACATTACGATGAGCTCTTTGCGAATTCTCTGTCCGATTTCAAAGTAGCGGTCTCTGCCTTCAGTATTTTCTGGCACGCAGCCGGACTCGTAGCAGTTTGAAAGTGCATGAAGCCGTTCCCTAAAGGCGTTTACAAAAGACTTAGCGACAAGTTGGACTTCGACTCGGTCATTGATTTTTGCAGCTACTACCTGCGGAATTTTTTTCTTCTGAATATTGGGTATAAGTGAATGCGTCGGCGAGACTAGGTGTGTCGATCGTTGATTCCACTGCGTCCATAGCAAAGTCAACGCCAGTATTGGAGCTGTGAGCTTGACCGTCGTTGTTCTCATTGCTCAACCTGTAGCGGAGAATCCGAAAACCGTCTCGGCCCACCGCGAATCATTTCGCAAGGGCGCACACCTTCTACTAAACAGTTTATATTTAAATGAGATGGGCCTTGTGGATTGGATACAAAACTCAGCCATGCTTTGCGTGTAAAACGAACATTGAAGTCGCGGTCTGTCCTGCCGTTTGCCTTCCAACGACAAATGGCGCCCGGCCCGCCGTTGTAAGCGGCCCAAGCTGCCCGGGCTCGATCATGAAAGTTTCCCGAAGACGAGACACAGCTCGCCCTCGCCGATTGAGCCCAGCCTTTGTAGTACACGTCGAGTCCATAGATTAGATTGTAAATGAGATCCACTCCCTTGCCTTGTTTTAGAGCGGCAACATGTGAGCGATCATCTATTTGCATGAAGCCATGTCCGTGAAGATTGTCGCCGCGCATGTAGCGCAGGACTCCGTCAGATCCCTTGCGATAGTGTGTCCAAAGGGTCTCTTGTTCTGCCAATGCATAGAGGGCATCTAGAAAGCCTGCGACCTCCGCGTCACTTACGTTGGGATTGCGCCTCTTAATATAGTAGGCGCCGGTATCGCGCAAAACCGGATACATCGCGCTCATATATTCAGTCCTGCCAGTTGTATTGCTTTTAGAGTCTTGGAAAATGATTGGACTAAATTGATTCTGTAGTTCGACTGAGTTCGCGAGGGGACTGACATTGCAGCTACTCGGCGCAGTTCCAAAATTCCATGTACCACCTATTCGATTGTGACAGGTGATATCGACGGTGCCTGCGGCAAAAGCGTTAGCCCCTGAACTCAATATGTAACAACCCAAATAAACCAAGACCGCGTTTTTTAGTCTCATCATATCCCCCACTCCTGATTGACTTTTTTCAGGTTGGTTTCTTCTCGGCAGATATAGTGAAAGGCGCGAAGCCGTGACTGAGATGTAATCTTCGGCGGGACTTTCGCCGTCGGTCTTAAGGCCAGCTGCGACATGCCGGACATTACAATTCTATAACTTGCATTTCAAAATGAAGTCGATTCACATTGAATTCTGGAGGGATTCACATGACAAAAATAGTTCTGCTTTTAGCTGTTGCGATATCAGCATCGACTGCGTTCGCTGTTCGTCCAAATCCTACGTTGACTCCAGGGGCGCTATGCACCGAGAGTGATCCTGACTTCGTGAAATATCGATATCCAGCTCACGTTGCATACTGTCAGAGAAACGTAACTCACGAAAAAAAATTACAAGTCGCTAAGGCCTACGGCGTGCCAGAATCTGAATGGACAAAGTATGAGTTCGATCATTTGATTCCACTCAATTCCGGAGGCAATAGTAGCGCGGCGAACCTCTGGCCTCAGCCGATAGCAGAGGCTCACGACAAGGATATGGTTGAACTGCAGGCCTTCAACGGATTAAGCGCTGGAACTCTGACTCAAATGCAGGCCATTCAACTCGAGTGGGATTGGGTCATGAAACACTAGCTTCGATCTCGGCCAAAACGACGCGACGTAACGTTTCTCCCTAACATGTTTCTGACAATTGAGGATGAGGATCTTTGTTAAGGTGCGAACGAAATCGCACCTCCCCCAAAGGTCCAAACGCTTGAGACAGAATCTCGTCGTATTATTTTGTATCGTCGGATACTGCAATCTAGGGAGCGCACAAACTCTAGATGCCGCACCGATCACACAAGATGTTCCGCCGGCTCAACCGGTTGCCGTCTTGCAACCGCCGGTCGCCGCGCCGTTCACGGGAATCAAATGGTCGGGAGACATCCGTTACCGACTCGCGCAGCTTCAAGAAGATATAGATCAGCAGAGAAAGCTGCAGCAGATGCGCGTGCGTTTGGGGCTCAAGGCGGAAGTCAACGAAGACGTCCAAGCCGTTATTCGCCTAATGACGGCGAGCTCTTCGATCAGTGGCAATCAAACCCTTGGTGACAGCACCGATCCAGGTATGGTGCGACGCAGTTTTGGCTTAGATCTCGCGTTTATTGATTGGCATTTTTTAAATTACGGTGAGGTGTGGGCCGGGCGAACCGCAAATCCATTTTGGGCGCCGGCGAAAGTTCAGCTGGTATTTGACAGTGATCTGGCTTTTGAAGGGGTCGCGACTCGCTGGAACTCTAGCGCGGAACACTTCGCGCCATTTGCAAGTATCGCGGGTTATATGATTTCTGAAAACTTCGCGGCGCCCAAAGACTCTGTGGATACTGGGATATTAGGAGGAGACATCGGATTTGTACTCAAGTCCAAATCCTGGTCCCTGACATCGCATTATGGAAACTACTATTTTCTAAATATTCAGAATCAGCCGATCACGAGTATGGACAAGGATGCGAAAACGGATCCTTATTCTTATCCCTTCGATCGCTACAAAGGAAACACAGTTATCGTCAATGACCCGCTACTTCCGGCCGCGGACCGTAAGTATTATTTTGAGCATCGCTATATATTACAAGAAGTCGGCGCGGAATGGAAACATCAGGTGGGGCCGATTGATTACGCCGTATTTTTTGACTGGGTTAAGAACGACGGAAGAGTGACGCTGAACCGGGGAGTGGAATACGGCGGATCAATTAAATATAAAATATTTACAATAGGTGAGGCCTACGTGCGTAAGGACTCGGATTCTGTAGTTGCGGCATTTACTGACAGCGATTCCAATGGCGGTGGAACGGACAGTCGCGGCACGCGTATCTTTGGTTCGCTGCAACTCGGAAAAAACTTTGTAGTGAATATTACAAAGTTTGAAGCCAAACGCGGCTGGAGCACAGTCAAGCGCGGATTTTCTATGACCTTTATTGATTTTGCAGTGAGCTTTTGAAAATGAACCTGACACAAACCCAACTTGAGTGACGACATGAATGAGAATTAGATCTGGTTTCTCGAACAACCAAATCGAAGTTCTACTTCGCAGGGAGATTAAATGAAAAAGTATGTAATAATTCTCGCGCTCGCTCTTTCCAGTTCTGCATTTGCAGCAGGTAAAGTCACGTTCGCAGGCTCAGATACTCTCGCAGGTGCCATTGGAGACGCGATCATTGCGTCCGGCTTGCAAGAACAAATTCAATACTTGGGCGGCGGCTCGGGTACCGGTGAGAAAAATTTAGTGGCTGGTGACCAAGGAATTGCCCCAATGTCGCGCCAAATTAATCCGGCTGCTCTTAAAACGATCACGGACGCCGGCTCGAATGTGACCGCCCATGTCCTCGCGCTAGATGGTCTTTCGATGTTCGTTAAGAATACCGCTACTATTACTTCTCTCGATTTGCCCACTATCGTGCGCATCTACACTTGCGAATACACGAATTGGTCACAAGTTGCTGGTTCGGGCATGACCGGAACGATCAACGTGTACCGCCGTAATGACGAATCGGGCACCACCGATGCTTTCAAAAATTTCACGGGCGTGAAAACGTTCGGTAAATGCGTGAAGGCTGTGGCTGAAACTGCTGACATTTCAGATCTGACCTCACGTGACGCCAGTGCGATTGGCTACGCAGGTCTTTCTGGCAAAGTCGAAGGTAACCGCGCACTCGCCATCGCTGCTAAAGCAGGCGGCAAAGCCGTTTTGCCCACGACCGCAACGATTCGCGATTTCAGCTATCCCATGTCGCGTTACCTTTATGTTTACGAAATCAATGGTGCACGTAAGCCGAATGCGGCGGAAGCGGCGTTGTTAACCTATATTACTGATCGTTCATTTATGGATCCGATCATGCAGGCTCATGAGTTTATCACAATCGACTAATCATTTTTCGAGTCTTATTCGATTTCGGGGGTTAGCCACTTGGCTAGCCCTTTTTCTATTGTGCGGATGTGGCGGTGCTAAGGGACCGCTTGATTCGCGTGCGGAACTTTGTCCTGAGACGAGTACTTCGCATCGCTTTGAAGAAACTCCTTACTTTGGCGGGACCGGCAAAGTTCTTTCCTTCCAAGGTATCCGTGCCTCAATCAATTCGTCTTGTGCATCCTGCCATGGGTTTCCTGCCAAGACCGGTGGCTTTACATATTTAGATTCGTGGCAAGGCAAAGACATATCTTATAATGGGTCCGTTGTTTTCGTTCCTGGCCTTACCGAATCCGCGCAGAAAATGCGCGACTATATTTTCAATGAAGATCTGACCAAGCGCATGCCACCAGCCGCGAAGCGCGATCAAAATCCTGAAATCTTTCTCGCGCTCGGTACTCAAATTGATCAGTGGATGGCGGCCGGCACTCCCCAAGGAACTTTTCAAATTGGTAAAGTAAATCAAGATCGTAGTGGCAAACTTCGACCGGTCAAACCCCACGCGAGTAGCGATCTGGGCGATTGCATTCCGAAAGCCAAAGCTGTGGGATATGACTATAAGTCCGACCGACTATTTGAGGGCGCAAAAGCACTTCCCAAATATTTAAGCGAGACGGATCTATTTACGCTCGACCCATTGGCACTCGCACAGCGCGGGACCTTGGGTTACAACGTGGAATATCCGCTCTGGGCCGATAACGCCGAAAAGGGCCGCTGGATACACGTGCCTATGAAAATCGATGGCGGTGCACTTAAGAAAAAAGCGGTTGAATTTGATTCCATCACCGGTTCGTTTCGCATTCCTGAGAATACGCGGTTCTATAAAACATTTTATAAAGCAGTGACTCTTCCGAATAAGAAGATTCGTATGCGTCGCATCGAAACTCGGCTGATAGTTTCGCGGACTCCTTGGGAAAATTCGCTCTTTGGTTCCTACCAATGGGATGATACCGAGCAAATTGCAACATTGGTCGAAGCACCCTATCGGGACGGAACGGCGTGGAAAGATGTGATCTCGGATATTACCGTTGACGAGGCCAAGGAAATTACAAAACCCTATGCCATTCCCGGTCGTCAACGCTGCATTGACTGCCATATGGGAAGTCCCATGCGCAATTTCGTACTGGGATTTACGCCTCTGCAAATCCATAAGCGTGCATTCGGCGAGGCCGGCCGCATGGATATTCCGCTCGACAGTGATCTTGACCAAGTCTCACGGTTTATTTCCTACGGTTTGATTCAGGGTGTGGCCTCGGCCGATGAGTTGCCCGTGCTCGAAAAGTCGGGCGGCTCGGCTCCGCGCAATATCCACGAGCTGCGCGCCAACGGGTACACAGTGGGCAATTGCTTTCACTGTCACAACCCGAATGGTTTGGCGTTTAACAAGGACAATAATATAAAGTTGGCGCTGGGACCTGGCGATATTTTTTCATTCGACACTCATCGCCACTCAGAAGAAATCAGCACTCGCCGGCTCGTTCATCAAAATGGAGAGCTCGATGGTTCGCAAATCTGGCGCAAGGTTTTGGATCCACCCGCTCAGCAAGGTATGTTTAGCCAGATGCCTATGCACACGCCGTATTCTCCGGATTGCCGGGTGCTCACAGTTATTGGCAAATGGATCCGTTCATTTGAAAGTGACCAAGCAGCAGATGAGTGGTCCCCTGAGTGCAAAAAGGAAAATCCGAACACTTGGATCGACACGGACTTCACTTGGCCAGACAACGGAATCTATACGCCCCGGCGCAATGACTGGAAAGACCCCGTCGATGGAATGCCTGCCAAGTATCGTGCTTTGGAACTCACCTCCAGTTTAGATGAGGCCATAAAAACGCAGTACGCGGTTGGATACTGGCTAAATAAAAAGGACGAATGCACCTTTCCGTCGGTCGATTTGCCGCCTGAAAAGCGCCGTCCATGGATGATGAATGGCGACACCCCGAAGCGCCCGTTTGGTGAAGTCTATTACACGACGCCCGGCTCGTATTTTTTTCGCAATACATGCATGAAGTGTCACGGCCCAGGTGCCGACGGCAATACGTCGTTGGCCCGCGGAATTTTGAATTGGTCGGGTGGCTCTGTGCGTGTGGCCAATCTGATCGATGGTCTCTTTGGCGCCAAGCTTGAGAATTTAAAATCGTTCGATATCGCTGGTAAGAACTATGCAGCCAACTATCTGATCTGGATGGCAATGGAGGGAACGCGGGTTCGTTTTCCGCCGGAGCTATCGGGTTTTATGGGTAAGCACGGCGGACAGATGCTCAACGGAATTCGCGACAAATGTTTGGCGCAGATTGCCTCGAGCAAGGCCTCATCACCCCGTTTTATCGATCATGAAGTGTTTAACAAAGTTTGTTTTATGGAAAACCTAAATCCGGGGCACCCCGATTTAGCTTTTGATCCGGCGACGGACCTGCCCCTCTATCCTGAAAAGGTAGAGGCTTGGCTCGACCGCGGAGCATGGAATGCCGGTTGGTCGATTTTCGAATTTCTTAAAGATGCGGGCTCTGGCAATTGGTTACCGAGTATTGATCAGTGTGAACGAGTGTATGCAAAACCAAAGGAGTAGAGGATGAACAAGTGGCTGTTTCTGGTACTTCTCGGCTTAAATCTGAGTTTGCACGCAGCAGTGTTAGATCCGGCGAAAGGCAAAACTGAGTTTCTCGCTATCGGTCGACCCGCTGCCTTGCGAATCAACGGTACCGGAGCGGGGCCAACTGGATATTTTTCCTTAAAAAAAGTGGGGCAGGATTATTTTCTAAATGGCGAGGCCATTTTTGATCTCGCGACCCTGGATACTGGAATCGCTATGCGTGACCGCCATATGAAAGAGACCTATCTTGAAATCGAGAAGTTTAAAACCGCAAAGCTATTTTTTAAAGATGTGAAAATTCCTCTGGATAAGATCACGGGTGGCGGAGCGGTCACTTTTTCGGCGACTCTCGAGCTGCATGGCAAAGAAAGCCCGGTTGAAGTGGAAATAAATCTGACTCCGAATGCGACCGATATTTCGACGTCCGCTAAGTTTAAGGTCAACCTTTCAACCTTTGGGGTCGAAATCCCAAAATACGCGGGCATCACAGTCGCGAGCGACGTGACAGTGACGACACAAACTCAGATTTCAAAAGCTGCGTTGGTTGAAGTCCAATGAGAATTTTGTTTATTGCCTTGTGCACGAGCCTCGCGAGCTGCAATTACAATCACGTGAAGCAAGCTGCCGATAAAGGGCCCATTTTGAGTGCGGCGGCGCTCTCGAATCCGGATTTTGATTTGGTCAATCGGGTGGTGTTCATTCCTAAATGTGTGAGCTGTCACTCACAGAGCGGTCGTCGAGAGAAGGGGCTGTCCCTTGAGAGATATGAAGATATACGGTTGAATGCACCCTTGATTCGTTTTCGCAGTGTTGAAGTGGGCAACATGCCTGCTGGCGGTCTCGGGGGTGTGGAGAAAGAACTGCTAAAAAATTGGTTCGATAACGGTACCCCTCTGCAAGTCATTGCTGGAGAGGGTGAAAAGCCTTCGCCTGAAATCGGTGGTGGGCCGACCGATTTTAAAAAAGTGAGCGGTGTCTTGTTTGCGCCCAAATGCAATAGCTGCCATTCGGTAAATGCAGAAAATCCACAGCAAGGTCCCGATGGAAACTTGGATCTAACGGATTTAAAGGCTGTTCGAGCGAAAAGACTAGAGATCTATGATCGTGTGATCTTTGTCGGCGACATGCCTAAGTCGCCATATCCCGCCGTTACACTCAAAGAAAAGGAAATGCTCGAGAAATGGTTTAATTCCGGAATGCCCGAATGAAATGGATTTTATTCGTCGGCCTATTCGTACTGTCTCCGCACGCGATGGCGTTTCCGGAGATGGTTCGCCACGGTTACACCAATTGCATCGCCTGCCACACGTCACAGTCTGGTGGCAATCTGCTCAACGAATATGGCCGCTCGCTCTCCCGTGAGATTCTCTCGCAACAGAGTTTAGCGGGCATCCCGGTGGTCGAGGGCGACGAGCGCTTGGCCTATGGACTGTTACTGCCGCCGAAATGGCTATTGCTCGGTTCGGATATTCGCGTACTGCAGGCCTTTCAGGAGTCTAAGCAGGCTTCGCGTGGACGATTCTTGATCATGCAAGTCGACGTCGATGCCTCGGCACAAATCGATCGGCATTGGCGAACCTTTGCCTCGCTTGGGCGAGTGGAACCGAAAACCGCGGACGCCACCGCCAAGGACTTTATCATCAGTCCTCGGCACGGCGTCGAGTTCTTATTTACTCCGCCGGAAGCGGAGAATCGTATCGCGGCCCGTGCCGGCCGTTTTATGCCCGCTTATGGGATTGGATTTTCTGAACATACTTTTGTCACGCGCACGCTGCTCGGTTTTAATCCGACCCAAGAACGTTACGCTGCGGAACTTGCCTGGAACAATGATCAGTCCTCACTGATCGGAACAGCGATCTTTGCGCAATGTGAAGGCAAAAGCACTGAGCACGAGACGGGAGGCGCGCTTCAAGCGGCGACCGCGGTCGGTGAAAAATCCAAGATCGGTATTAATTATTATCAAACACAGTTTCAAAACGTAAATGTGAAGAGTACACGGCGCATGTACGGTATGTTCTCACACATCGCGTTCAATAAAGACTGGTACGGTCTGTTTGAAGCCGATCGCACGGCGCGTGCCGACCTCAAGTGGGGGCTAGTGGAGATCTTTAAGCTGGGCTATGAGGTTCAGCAAGGTTGGCATCTGATCGGTGTGCAAGAGTATGCCAATCTCAATGCGGACAAGCCCGATCCTAAGTTTGAGTCTTACGGGGTTGGCACCGAGTGGTTCCCGCGCCCGCATTGGGACCTCTACGCACTCTTTCGTGAGGAGCGCGATACGTCCAAGGGCAACGACTTCCAGCAGGCTGTCTGGTTGATCGCGCATTTTTATTTATGAGCCAGTACTTCCGCCTTCGCCTTGCCCTGATTTTCATTTCTGTATTTTCCGCGAACGTAGCGTGGGCTGACGAGTCTGCATCGCCGGATATGCCTCAGTTCAAATGGTCGGGCGATTTACGGGTGCGCACGAAGCTTGAAAAAAACGGTGACAGTGTCGCGCGCACGAACGAGCAGCTCCGCGCACGTTTTGGCGTGAACGTGAGCATCAATCCCGAGTTGGAGGCCAGTGTGCGTTTGGCCACGGCCAAGGCCGCGCGCAGTCACAATCAAAATCTTGGTGATAGCGCTGAGCCCGGAGCGCGGCGCCGTTTTATCGGCCTCGATCAGGGTTATATTCTGTGGACACCAGTCGATTTTTTTAAACTCTACGCTGGTCGCCATCCTCAGTTGCATTATCGGCCGGGCGGTAGTCAGGTCCTTCTTGACGAGGACATTTCCCTCGAGGGTGCGGCTTTTTCAATAGATTATATTTTCCGCGAGCACTGGCGGGTATTCGTGGCTGCGGGTTCAGACCTTATTCGCGAAAACTACGACACCTACTATTCGGAAGATCAAACGGACAATGCGCTCAACTGGGGGCAGCTTGGATTGGAGTTCAAGCGCGAGCCCGTGCGCCTAGTTGTCGGAGCCGGTTTTTTTAACTTTAATGGACTCAAAAATGCCAAGTTTGCCGATCTCTCTGTGGGTGGGACGGCCTTTGGCAATAGCGAGGGCGCTCCCGACTCTTACAAGTACGCTTATTTGCCACGGCAATACTTTGCGGAGCTCATGTACAAATTCAGTTCTTTCGAGGGCGGAGTGTTCGGTGAGAGAATCGACAATCCCGAAGCGATCGGCGCGAACTCGGCATCGTGGACGGGAATGTCCTTGGCCTACAAAACTCTCGACAGTCAGTTGGCCTATGCAGAGATCGGAAAGGATTCGGTGGTCGGTCAGTTTACGTATTCCGATTTTTCAGGAGGAGCGACGGACTCGCGCGGTTGGATCGCAGCCGTACGCTGGAAGTGCGCTAAAAACATGAATCTTCGCCTCACAGAGTTCGTAAACCGCAGTGAGGGAAGTACGCGTAACAAAGAGTACCATCGCACACACTTCGATATAAACGCCGCGTTTTAGATTCTATTGTCGCCAAGGGTTTGAAGGGCCATCGTCGTGGACGATAGCCCTTTGTGTTTAGTGGCGGCTGCCGTTGCGAATCTCAACAATTCGACCAAATTCACATGTATAGATAACATTGGCGCCAGGCATCGCTGCTAGTCTTTTTTGGCAAGCAACAGTTTTAGGATTGTGCTTTCTCCATTCAGACCAATTTGCATTTGCGACCGAACCCATGATCAAGGCAGTAACGAAAATCGCGACCTTCATTTATTCCCCCTTTGGAATGAAACCATTTAAGTTAAAATAACGTAGGCTTGGCCATTCAAAAGTACAAAGAGTCTCAGTAACAAGGGGACACTTGTTTGCCCTTAAGCAAACCTGGCAGCTGCACTGCCAAGCTACGCCAGCAATGTTGAACAATTTTGGTCACCGTAGGGCTTAAACCGTCGTAATTACACCTAAAGTGGGCACAGAGATTGCTCTAATAGATGTCTTATGCCGATGGAGTTACTTTGAAGTCCTTTGTTACTAAGCTCGCAACAATTCTTGCCGTGACGTCTAGCTTTGCTCTGGCAAATGCAGAGTCTGGTACACAACCAATTCCAGATCCTTGCACTGTTCACCTGACTCTTCCAAGCCCTGGGGACCAGGATCTTATCCTAAATGAAGGCGATCTTAGGTTATACGAAAACGGGAAAGCATTTTGGAAAAATAGCTACATTCGCCCGACCAACCATAAGAACACAAATTTTTTTGCGAGAGGACGTCAAGCTAGCTTTACTGATACTGAACAACGTATTTTGCTTGCCTTGGTGGATCGCGCCAACTCCGTTGTCAGTCAAGAAACGATCATCAATGATGTGTGGCCCGAAGAAGAATTTGGAACACGTCAAATTGATTCCCGAATCAATTTGATCACCCATATCGGCACAATCAAAAAACTGTTTAAATCCGTCGATCCGGCTTTTAACAGTTTGAAGACGATTCGGTCGACAGGATACATATGGAAATCAAACACCGGGTTAGAAAAATACCAAGGAGACAATTCTATTGTTTGGAAAGGGCACACCATTGTGCTCACTCGCCACCAGTTTTTGATTCTTAAAAAACTTCGAGAACATCCAAATACGCCGACCTCTATCATTCAACTCTATCGGGCGACCCAGGAGGGACAATTCGAAAAATACTCTTCATCGGAATTAGACGAAAAATCCACTTCTGAAACAATTGGTCAGCAAATTCGAAAGATCAGAAGAAAATTTGAATTGGTCGATCCAGAATTTAGATCGATTGGTATCTTGAGAGGCGAAGGATATTTTTGGACGCCCTTCACTTAAAATAAAGGGAAAATTATGCGGACGATTGGTTTGATTTTGATTGGCTTCATTCTGGGGTTCAGCGCAATGGCAACTGCCCAAGCTGTCGACGCAGTTAATAATATCCGTCCGCCATTTGAACAACAACTCGGCAAGGCGCTGCCACCCGTTGGGTTTATCGAATTCTGCAGCAGGGAATCGACCGACATCAACTGTCTGACCTATCCTCCTACAGATCCGTCCGCGGTCGTCATGCGAAAAGATAATTGGGAGGCACTCAATCAGGTGAACCAATACGTGAACACGAAGGTGCGTCCCGTGGCCGATATGGAATTGTACGGCGTACCAGAGTATTGGAGCTATCCCGTAGAAGCCGGTGATTGCGAAGATTACGTACTTCTTAAGAAGCGCTACTTAGTTGGACTTGGACTTCCTGCTCGCGCTTTGGCGATAACTGTAGTTCTAGATGAAAATGGAGATGGCCATTCTGTGCTAACTGTAAGTACTGATCAAGGCGATATTATTTTGGATAACCGTCGTAAGAATATTTTAGATTGGTTTGAGACGGGATACACCTACCTAACAAGGCAAAGTTCTGACAATCCAAAATCCTGGATTGCCCTCGATAAAACTAAAGTGTCGATGAAATAACTGGGCCTGGATCAGGATATCCTGATAAAAGCTGATTTTTATTCAATTTTAAAATCAAAAGTTTTACGGGTATTAACGGAATTTAAAATAAGACAGCTTTGTGATACACGTTCTAAAATTCTTGAAGCGTCTTCTCTTTTTTCAATTCCTGTAAGACGTATGTCCAAATGAACAGCCGCCATCCAAGGTTGCCCTTTGTCATTTCTATCGACGGTTAGTATAGTTTTGATTCGAATCTCTAAGAAGTTAAGTTTTGATTTCTCAGCAAAAACCTTAAAAGTGGCAATAAAACAATTTTGTAAAGCCAAAGCGTAAAGATCTTCCGGACTGAATCCTCCGCCAGGGCCGTCAAACTCAGGTGGTATCGCTAGGAATAGTGAGCGATGATATTCAGGAACTTCAGACGACCAAATAGATTGAGCTCCCTGACTAGCAAAACCTGTTACGGTAAAATTCATAGGATAATTTTTCATTTGTTGTCCTTCAGAGTAAATTTATTTTTTGGAAAACCTAAAATCCAACCTTCGTTTTTAAAGTCTTCAGCTATTTCTACGTATTTAAATTGGGTTAGCGTTAAGGCCAGTACAAACGCGTCTGCAAAATTCTTGTCCCTTTTTAGCAATTTAATTTGTTCAGAAGAAATTGATAATTCAGGAAAAAGTCGTTTTGTAAAGCGAATCACTTTTTCAGGGGATCTTTTATTGACATTAAATAGCAATTTCCACGAGAAACTCGGGTAGCCCTCAAAAATTGGTATCGCTCCAATGATAGGTTTCTCATCTAAAAATGGAACAAAAAAATCGCGATCTGATTTTGCAATGTCTTTCCATATTCTATAGCTGCCAGTTTGTATATTTCTCTGAAATGGTTGCTCTCTGAAAACTGAGCTGGCACCGCTCAGTAGTTCAACTCTTCTTTTCCATACCTTCTTTTTGCCAAGCTTGCTAAAAAACTCTGTCGCGGCCAAGCGTCCATAGCCAGCATCAGGCCTAATCCTTTTAATAGCCTCTCGCCAAGACAAATCCAGTTCACTTGGGAGGCCTATGACACAATCAACACAAATAGAAATATTATCATTAGCCTTCTTTCGAACTTTTCCCAAAATAAGATCTTTTGAAAAAGACTCTAAATAGAAAAAAATCACTTCGTTGTTTCGGATCAGGCAAGATGGCAACGGCCTTGGAGTGCCATTTTTGTCAACAGCACCAGTTTGATCAATTCCTAAACACATTTCATTTTTCAAATTAAATGCCCTTGAACCAGTTTTAGACGGATGGGTCCCTTTGCGGTTGAGGAGTCAACACGGTGACCTTTTTGGTGAATTTCAATTTTTCCTTTTGCAACTAAACGTCTAGCAGCTGATTTTACTTTTTCCATTTCTATTTTGTCTTGCTTCTTATAATTGGGCAGTACTTCAGAGGGACATATGGTTTTTCCATTTCCACGCAATTTTAGAAGTTCCAAAATGGCGCCTTCAAATTCATCTCGAACTCTATTTTTGCGGCATCGATCGCTGCAAAATTTTATTTGATCCCGGTCTTTTGACCATTTCTTTCTATATTCAATAGTTCGTCCGCAGCAAAGACATGTTTTCATAGAAAATGTGCTTTAGAGTTCAAAGACTTCTTCGATATTTCAAACAGGGCACCGAAGGTCTTTAATGCGCCGTTCATGCGTCTGGTCATGTCAGAGCTTCTGAATTCATCTACTTCCAACCCTTGGTGATTCCATCTGTTGATTGCCGGGTGCATTTAAATCGATCGGTCTTAAATCCACGTTTGGTTTCGTGCTTAAGGTGCCCATGCTTTTGAATCCGCTTACGCCAACGAAGAAAAGCTGCTTCAGAAAGTTTACCTCGCATAAGTCTTATAAAATCATTTTCAGAAATATCAAATTGCTGCTCTATGGTCTCAAAGGTTGTACGGTCTTCCCAACCCATGCGGATTAATCGATCTATCTCTTCTTTTGAAAATCGCCCAATTTTTCTTTGAAAATCGCGTGCTGCTCCCATTTTTACGTTACCAGCTTTTCACGCAGCATTTGAGCGGCTTTGTCTAGTTGTTCCCAGCGTTCTGCGGTTATTTTCTGACTGGTTCTTACCATCATTGAAAGACGAGGATTCTTTAAGAAAAACGTTTCATTTTTTTTGATAAATTGCCAGTAAAGTCCATCGACACCCAATTGCCAGTCACCTGTCTTGTAGCGGCCCATTTTTTTATAGTAATTTGAGCCACAAAAATAGGGCTTTGTTGCAAAGATGCCACCATCAGAAAATAACGCCATGCCATAGACATTCGGACCCATCACCCAATCTGAAGAATCGATAAACATCTCCATAAACCATCGATGAGCCTCTTTGGGTTCGACTTCCAAAAGAAGCATTAGTGAACCGACGATCATAAGTCTTTCGATATGATGGGCATAGCCATACTTTAGCGTCTTTTGAATGACGTCATCTAGCGGCTCTATCCCGGTTTTCCCTGAGTACCACAATGAATTAAGCTTCTTTTTGTGAGCAAAGAAGTTTTTCTCGTCTTGAATCTCGCTAAAATTCTGATAGATGCCCCTGATAAACTCACGCCAGCCAATTATTTGTCGAATAAAACCTTCGCAAGAATTCATTGGGATATTTTTTTGCTTTGCGGTCCTTAAGGCAGCCGTGATGCAGTCTCTGGGTGTAACTAGGCCGGTATTCAGATAGGGCGTAAGAACAGAATGATAAACAAACGGATAGTTTTTAGAAAAGGCATCTTCGAATGGGCCAAACAAAGAAAATCTTTTCTCGAAAAAATCTTTGGCCCATGTATTTGCACCAGCCCTGTCGGTGGGTAGCCAAAAGTCTGAGCTATTTCCGGGATGGTCTGAAAACTCAGAGTCAACAAGCTTAAATACTTCCCGGTCAATCGCATCCGGAGTAAATTTAGGCACATTTGGTACGACGTGATCTTTAGGAAGTGCTAGTCGATTATCTTCATCAAAGCTCCATTTCCCGCCCAACGGCTTTCCATCTGTATCTAAAAGAATCTTGAGTCGCTTTCGTTGAAATTCGTAAAAGGTCTTCATAAAGGGCCTTTTATTTTTTTTTACGATAGTCAAAAATTCGGCACGCGAAGTTAGAAACATTGGACTTTGAATGATGTTAATTTCAACTTTTGAGTCTTTCAAAGTAGAAAATAAGCGCTTTTCGAAAAACTTGTCTTCGACCTCAAACAGTTCCAATTTTTTAATTTTTTGTTTCTGTAAAAACAGTAGCAATCGCTTTTCGAACGCCTCGTCAAATTCGCCAAGTCTTTCGTAGTGAACTTTGTAGCCATGGTCTCTTAGTTCGGTTGCGTACTTTCGCATGGCCGACAGAAAAAAAATAATCTTGTGCTTATGATAGCGAAAATGAGTGCAGAGCTCTCGGTCTTCTCGCATGAACACGATGAGATCAGGACTCTTTGGTTGCGGAAGAATTTTGGGATTAAAAAGTTGATTGCCTAAAATACAAATAGCGTTCATGTCGATGTCCTTAACATAACACATAGGCAAATCAAAAATGCGATAGATCGAGTCCACCACAAAATAGTTCGCGGCCAGTTTGTTCTTAATAGTCTCTTCCAAGCTTGTTCATTAAAGCCTTTAGCAAGTTTATTGTGAGAAGGTATACTGATTGAAAAGGTTAAAATCCAAAGCGCCATCACAGCTAATAAATTGATAATAAATAGTATGCTACCATTCCGAACGAGCCAGATGGCTGAAATGAGTTCGAGCACCATGATAGGGCCTGCGATTAATCCTAGGGCTTTAGTGTGACGTAAATGAAAATTCGAAAATTGGTTTGAATCAATTTGACTGAAGCAAGGGTAGTGGATGAGTTGAATAACTGCGATAACTCCACTCATGAATGCGCAACTTAAAATCTGAATGGCTACCGCGCCTGAGTCGAAATTTGTCATGACGGTTTAATATTTGTTTCACAATAGGGACTACTTTCACAAGATTTTCTTGGGAGTAGAGGCCTTACTTTGGCAAAAGCAAAGTACAGAGTACTCAGAATAAAATAGACTGGTTTTATAGTCGCAATCGGAACAAGAGGTCGCAGCGCCGGAAGTTCGCCCCAAATTGTGATGAAGGAATCTAAACCCAATTTTAAATTTCCATCTTTATCTTTAACATGCATCGAGCGATGAATCGCGACAGGATCAAGGCCTTCATCTGCCGAAGAAAATGAGGGGTCAGTTATATCCATAAATTGAATATTCTCAGAACCCTTTATTTTTTTGTAATGGTTGATTTCGCGAGAACAAAGATGACAGAGGCCATCGTAGTAGACTGTTATCTTTTGATTTGAATGCGATGAATTATGTGACGGCATAGCGACTCTTTTCCTAATTCACACGGGTCATGACATAAATCGAACGGCGCGCATTTTTCTTTCCTTTTGATCCATATAAAATTCGAACGTCTTGATCGGTGTATATCTCTTCTAACTTTCCGCCGCCGAAAAAGAGCTTCACAATCCAAGTTGGCACAATTGTAACTTCATTTTCGAGCTTGTCATTCTCTGCTAACGCGGCAAGCTCCCATATATTCAAATTGGTCGGGCGAGGTTCAACGCCTGGATACTTTGTGAATTGAACGCGAAGGGCGTTTGAATCATCTGAATCAAGTTTAAATTCTCCACGGAGCAAGCCGATTTGCTCTCGGCCTCTATCCTCATTTGGGTAATAAGGCGCTACGTTGTAATAGTATCCGTCTGCAAAAATAACCTGATAAATTTCATTTACTCCAAGTTTTGGATCAACACCACCATCGTCATTCCGGTAGTCGTAAGGACCCCAGACTTGTTTCCATGTGCCCGCCAAAATCGAAATTCGATCCGCTACCGGGAGCATCGGATTCTCTTGAATCAACTTTTGCACCAAGACCTCTATGGTCTTCTGCTTTGATTGATCTGGGTCACCTTTTCCTTCATAGGCTTTAGCCAAACTTAAAATTCGCTTTTTTAAGCCGCTCACTGTTTCTTCATGCGTGCTAGCTGAGCTAGTCTGCACCGTTAGTAAAGTCGTTGTAATGAGTACTATTGTTTTTAGTGTTTTCATATTGAACCTCTTGTATGTATCTGTTGCTTACCTTTTAAATTTGTTTTGAACGACCGAACGAAACAATGGATTTAAATATTTAGCTACCCAGAGTCCAAAAGAAGTCGCGCCACCCGGATACAGATATTTGGCATCAGACTCGATTGCCAATTTAATTTTTTGAGCGTACTCTTCTGGCGAGATTGAATCCGTTGGGATTTCAAAATTTTTTGAATATTTTGTTTCAATTTCATCAAACATTCTCGTTTTAATTCCTGGCGTGATCAGGCAAAGAGTTGAAACTCCGGTTCCGTTAAGCTCTGCTTGAATGCAGTCCGTAAACGCAACGGCTGCGGCTTTTGATGCAGCATAAGTTGAAGCGCAAGGAAAGTGCATGAAAGCGGAAACACTCGAGTTATTAACAATTTTTCCCCTGCCGCGCTGAACCATTCCTGGCAACACAGATCTAGTTAAATGAACTAGTGCGTTCAAATTGACCTGAAACATCGAGTAAATATCGTCAAGACTTTGCTCTTCGAGAATTCCTCCAGTCAAAAGACCAGCATTATTGAATAGAATATCGACCTCAATTTTTGTTAATAGTTGAGCAAGCTTTTCTACACCGTCTCTACCCGATAGGTCACAGCGTATAAAATGAACCGAAGCTGCTCCTAATGTTTTTAAAGTGCCTTCAGTTCCACCTTCCACCGACCGGGATGCAATGTAAACATGCGCGCCATTTTCAGCCGCCATTTTTGCGACGGCAAGTCCTATGCCTCGATTTCCACCGGTGATAACGAAACGACTTTCTTTGATTTTCATGAAGACCTTTTTGATAAGCTAAGATTTAAGGGCCATAGCAAAGAAGCAAATAATAATGCAATTGTAAACAGAGTACTCTCACTTTTCATGGTTCACTTTTCCACTGATAGTTAATAGTGACATCTTGCGATCTGCCGGAGTCATCGAGAATATTTGATCGTCCTGAAAAAGACTTAAGGCGCTTTGTAGCTGAGTCGTATGTTACCTTTAGCTCGCTCGCGAAAAGGCGTACTACCCAAGAGCTGGCTTTTATTCCGAACTCTACGTCACCGGATTTAGTCGATTTTCGATAACCAGTTAATGAATAGAAGTCTTTACTTTCCAGAACACCGAATTTGAAATCAACAGATTCATTCTGAAGTTTTGAAAAATTCATTTTTAAAAAGCTATCAAATCCTTGGCTTGCAACCATAGATTCTTGATATGGAATAATTTTTCTTGAAACTGGTTGATCATTCTGTGATTCTTCGAAATCCACAGATTTTCCAGACAGCCGAAGTGATAATTTTGTCTTAAATCGGCTATCTATGAAAAGTGTATCTGGAAGCGTGTTACTATTTGAAAAATCTGAGGTCATTGTGGCGAATTGAGTGCCGTCGGGCTTTGTATATTCAACTCGAATAAACTTGTTAAGTCCGTCACTGCTCAATTGGATTACATGATTTTCTAGATAGACGATGTCCCCATTTTTATTTTTTGCGACGCCCTCTAAAGTCTCAGCTTGAGCAAATTGCGTAACTATAATCAACGTAAGAATCAGCATTTTCATCAGTACCTACTATTTCTTAGCTTTAAAAAATACGAGCGTAACTTCGCCTAGATCAAATCCGAATTTACTCATTTTAGATTTATTCAGCATGATGCCGTCTTCCATTAAATACATCCAGTCGTCAAATTGGACGTGGTAGGTTTTATCATTAACTGGCAAATCTAAAGTGTATGTCCAATGAAACGCGTTTCCGGCGGCTTCTCCGTTCGCCTCGCCAATTACGTCAGCTGCTGTTCCGATGCACTTTCCGTCTGGCTGCATTTTTAATGTCCAAACCCTCTTTGATTTTGTGCCGTCCGAATATTGGAAATCTTCTTCTAGTGTCCCGATAGTTCCAATCCAAGTTCCCCTCATAAGAACTTTAAATCTTTTAACAACTTTGCCAGATCGATCTTGAAAAAAACCATGTGCCTCTAGATTTCCGCTCAGATAGTCTTTTAAAACTAGTGTCGGCTTTTCATTTTTGTAGTCTTTTACCTGGGTTGTTGAGCAGCCGGTAAGCAGCGCAAGCACGCTTGTCATAATATAAAGTCCCTTCATAAAATTTCCTTTGAGGCAAAAATCATGTTTTTTCCTTTAAGATCTGAAGATGCCTTTCAAAATCATAGAAACTCCCGACATTTAAAAGTGTCGAGTTTTGTTCGGCAGGAATATGCGGGGCCTGGCTTCCTGCCAATAGTATTTTGAGATCTGGGCCCATTTTTTTTTGGACCTCACTGACAAATTTTAATAAGTTCTGGCGTGCCCCACCTTTTCTTGAAACCGTTGAAACGATAAGAAGGTGCGATGCCTTGAAGCGCAATGCTGTTTCTGACAAATCTTGAGCGGGTGTGTGCGGGCCTAAAAATAGAGAAGTGAAGCCGTAAGATCGCAAAAGGAGATGAGCTAAAAGAAGTCCGATTTCATGGTAGTCACCCTCTGGAGCGGCCAATACAAAGCGAATCTTATTAGATAAATATTTGGGTTTTTTTATATCTTCTAGATTCGAAAGTGCCCAGTGTATCTTTTCTTTTAAAAATGAAGACAGGATATGTTCTTGGGCAATCGACACAAGTCCTAGATTAATTTGATCAGATAAAGCGTGAATTAGAGGCAAAAAGAAAAGTTGAACCAAATCGAATGCATTCTTGTGCTTAACAGTTTTAAATAGATCAGATAGATCCTCCCATTTCTGCAAAGCCATTAATTCTAGTGCTTCGGATATGATCTTATCTATTTTATTAACATCTGGGCCTATTTGACTTTTTTCATAGCCTTCAAATAGGGCCTGAAGCTTTTGGTTGTTTAGCGCAGCAACTTTACTAATTTTATGACCACGCCTTAGCAGCTCCCTGAACAAAAGAGCTCGTTCTATATCTTTTTTCTTATACTCGCGTCGTCCAGTAGCACTTCTTTGCGGTGAAAATGCCTGGTAACGGTTTTCCCAACCTCGAATGGTGAATTCCGAAAGTCCCGTAAGGTCGATCATTTGCCGTATAGAAAACATCTCGCTTTGGCTCATATATAAGCAAGATAGGACACTGGCTCCCATTTGTATAGAAAAATCTATACAAATTGAAGGGGCGATGTTAAGGTTGTTCTACGGAGATCGAATATGGCCAAAAACAACAACTTAGCGCTTCCAGTTCCCTTCAAAGGAGTAACGCGTCTTACTGAGATTGCTCAGGCGTTGTTTGTGCAAATTGGTGAAGATCCAAATCGAGAAGGGCTACAAAGGACTCCGGAAAGATTTGCCAAAGCCATGGATGAACTGACAACAGGCTATGCGATGACAGGCATGGAGGCGATTGGGGAAGGTATTTTTAAAAGCGAGTCAAATGGCCCTGTCAGTGTTCGCGACATTGAGTTTTTTAGCCTTTGCGAGCATCACATGCTTCCTTTCTGGGGCAAAGTTTCGGTAGCTTATTTGCCCGGCGAAAAAATTTTGGGTCTTTCAAAAATAGGTCGAGTCGTCGATGTATATGCAAAGCGATTGCAAGTTCAAGAAAGGCTTACGGCTGAAATTGGTCGTTGCATTAGAGAGGCTATTAGGCCCAAGGCTGTTGTCGTTTCGATCGAAGCTCAGCACATGTGCATGATGATGAGAGGCGTAGGAAAAGTGGAAAGCTTCACAAAAACTGAATTCCTGTGGAGCGACGACAATTTAAATAATTATGAATTATCTCGTATGCTCGAACAAATGAATCGTTCGTGAGGGACATTCTAACGCGTCCGCCTAATCACTGAGTCGTATGTGAGCGCAACGACCAGGTCGCTTAAAATTCGAGATAAACTGTGTGTCCTGAAACTTTGGAACTGGTCTATGTCTAACTCAGGGGCGTATTCCGGTTTGCTAAAAATTAGGTCAATTGACCGAATACTATTGAAAATGGCGATCCCGGCATGACTCGGCCACTACGGTCGGGCCATCCGCGCGGCCTCGCTTCTCGTCTATGCCGGGGTGGCGGTGCTCAGTGCTTTTAAATAGATTGGAGTGTGAGTCGATATGTGTCGCTATTTTTTTGGCGACCTCAGGGCGCTGTTGCGCAATGTTGCCCACCTCCCATGATTTCATAGACTTACAAATTCCTAATTGTCGCGAGTACACTTCAAAAATTGTTCGCTTCTACAAGTTAGGCCTCTCCCTGCGCGAAATCGAAACTAGAGTGGGGATGTCGAAGACTGCCATCAGAGATATTCTGATATGCGCAAGAGTTCCATTGCGCCCGATGCGCTATGAAGCGCGGGCGGCGGTTCGCGGAATTCGCGGCAAGAAAAATGCGAAACCGCCCTACGGCTTCTGTTACTTCGAGGGCGTAGTCACGCGGCACCCAAAAGAGTATCCGGTGCTCCTCAATATCATCCACCGGTGGAAGTCGGGACAGCCCGCCAATTCCATTGCTACCTGGCTTAATGTAAAAGGGGTCGTGTCCCCGATGAACCGTAGTTGGTCATGGCATTCCATCACCAACATTGTTGAGAGAGTCAAAAGTGGACGTCTAATATCAAAGGGAGACCAATATGAACTTAGATAAACTAATCTCGATTGCCGCAGCCGTTGTCATTGGCGCGGCCGCCGTCATTCGTTTACGAGTCCAGATCGTCAAATTTCGGGGCGTCCGAGATTTTTCGACCACAGTGAAAGAAGGTCAGCGTCGCGCGTGTAAAACCATACCATGAACGAGTTCTTATATGATTCATGGAGGGTCACTCGCCAATAGGAAATTCATCGCGTGGGCACGGTATCTCATCGCGCCGGTACGCACTGTAGCAGGCTCCGCGTTCGTTTGCGATCACTGCAAACTGAAGCACTCGCCCGTTGCCATGAAAAGTGCCCCACTTCGGAAATATGTAAGTAAATTCGTTCAGTGCTCTAGGCTCAGTTATTGTGCCCATTCCACCTATAAATATTCGATTTCCACTGTTCAAAATTTTTCCGATTTTTTGAATTCGCTCGAGGCAACTGTCGTTATCTAACTTATTGCCTTGAAGAATGTTGAGTACGGTTTTTTCGTCATCTAAAACGTGAATCATAAAGCCATAAAAAATATTGCCCTCGTCGGATTCTCTTGTACATGACATCACCACTCGATCCGGCGTGACCCAAATCTCCTGTCTAAAACCTTTATTCCTTCCGACCCGGTAGGAAGACGTTGCGCATCCGAAAGCGAATAAAATTATGCCTGAAATCAGAACTCTATTTATTTTTGAGCTGGCCATAATTCTTCCTGAAGTTACTAATAGCTGAGGTTTTAAAGCCAGTTTTGCTTTTGAGTAAACCTTTGTATTCTAAAATGAGTTCTTCAATGGTCGGCTCTCTTTTTAGCTTTTTGACTGCAGTTTCCTTCTTTCTAAAAAGCCACCGCACTGCCAGTGGAATGGCGACATCGGGATTTCTCAAATCCTTCTGTCGAATTTTATCGAAAATAAAATTCTGGGACTCTCCCTCAGGATCCTGAAGAACCTCGAGCGTTTCTTTGGTAATTTGAGCAATTCCGATCGCCACTTTGTTTCCTGATGGGTCACTGTCAAAACCAGATTCACTGGCGATGAGTGCTTTGACCACATCTGGATCAAGTGGCGGATCAGCACTGAACTTTTTATTGAAGTAATCAACCCAGACTGCGATTGTTTCGTCATAGTTATTGCCCGCTTTGTGGCCGAGGCTATCGGGAGTCGGCAAACGCAAGTTTTTCCGATCATAGTTTTTTAAAATCGACTTGATTTCATCTGCGTCCAGATAGGTTCCAGGCAGGCGTCTCGGATGCCTGTCAACAATGGTAATTCCAGAGGGATTCTTTTCGCTCACTGAAACATGTCTTGGATGTTCGCGGACTATAGTGAATTTTCCTTGCTTTTTCTTTGCCACGGTTAGTGCTCATTATTTCAATAGGGTTGGATGGTGTTTCTTTAGCCACGCCAGAACGTCGGTCATCAGTTCCTTGCAGAAATCGATTATTTCCTGGGTTTCCTCGGCGCTGATATTTCCAGCAGAATCATACTCGGTTTCATTTCTCTTTTTTCGGCAAGTGTCGAGGTAATCGGCATTGTCTTTATGTTTATCTCCAAGAATTATGGGAAGTGCTTGTAGGGTGCGATAGTGGGCAAGATTTTTCTCCGCCCGATAGGCTGAGCTATGTAGCAGGACTGTGCAGAGTTTCAGAGCCGCATTATAGGCGATTCCAAATTTCCAATCGTCAGAAATTCCCGTTGCGGAAGCGTCTTTCAGGTCGCGTTCTATGATTTGAAAAAGATTGCTGACCTCTTCTTTGCTTGCCTTGTGTGTTCGAAGCCAGCCATTTTTAGCCCAATCAGCTAAAGACATTTTCATCTCCGATCAGAAATACCTTCTTTTCACCGATTACGCTTTTGATGAAGTGATCTTTTTTCTTCAGTTTTTCCTTCCACGATTTCATCGAGTAGACGTGTGGATTGATCTCACGCTGTGTTTTCTCCGTCAACTCTTTGAATTTTGATGAAAGAATCCTAAGTCCGATGGTACCGATAATAATCAGATCGATATCGCTATGAGATTTTTCCGCTCCCTTAGCGAAAGAGCCAAAAATAAATGCGCATTCGATTCGATTGATTGAACCCAAGATTTCTCTTAGGCTTTCAGCAACTCCGGATGTCTTTTCGACAAGACCGCAAATTTCTTTATAAAGAGGATGACTTGAATTCGCAGCGTAATAAAGCCGATTTCCGTCACGCTCGGAGGTAACAAGATCTAATCGTTTAAGGTGAGCGATTTCTTTTTGGATTGTTCCAATCGAAAAACCAGATTGTCTCTGAAGGTTGCGAAGATAAATGGACGATTTATTGCTATTAAAAAGCAAACGGAATATTTCGGCACGAACGTGGCTTGATAAGATTTGCGCGAGTAAATTCATATATATCTTCATAGCATACAATTGTATGCCTATGGCGTACATATAGGAATGTAAGCACGAACAAGATACTAGGCAAAAGTCGAGTGGATTCGGCTAGATATCCTGACGTAAGCTGTAGGTCGAGAACCATGTAAATCTTACATGGCGATCCCAAGCCACCAATATCCAAGCACGGCCATCCCCTTGAATTTCTTAAGATCCCTCTCTTAGAAAGAGTCGATTTTTCTAAGAGGATAGTCGAAAGCTACCGAAAAGGCATGTCTGTGGCGGACGTAGCAAAATTGTATGGCTGCTCAAAACACAAAATTCTCGTAACACTCAAACAGCAATCGGTGCATACGCGCCCGAAGCGCGCAGTATCTACCGTTGAATCCGCGCGCTACAAAGGCAAGGGCTCGTGTAAACCATTTTTTGGATTTTGTTACTCAGAGGGACGTATCACGAAACACCCGATCGAGTTTCCGATACTGCAAGTGATACATCAGAGATGGGGCAGTGGTGTTTCCACCCATTACATTACGCTTGAGCTAAACAAGAAAAAGGTGGCATCGCGCATCGGACGTAAATGGAGTTGGGCGGCTGTGCAAAATATTGTAAATCGATTTAAGTCGGGTGAGAGTACTCTTGGGGAGGGTGGAGGCTATGGGTTTAGCTAACGCCGTGGCTGGGTGGGCGCTCAAGACCGGATTCGATATCTCGTGCCGCGCCCAATGCCTTCTTTACTTAGGTGTCCATCATTCACTAAATTTCTGAAATGCACTTTTACCGTATTACGATTGGCACCAATAGTGGCCACCGCCTCGCTGACGGAGGTCGGCCCACGGCTTTTGATAAGCTCGATGATCTGAAGTGAAAGGCGCGGCATTTTTGCTGCCACCATTTCGTCTTTCATTTTCGCTTCGAGTGCGATCTTTTGCTTTTGCATGGACCTGAGAAAGAATTCTAACCAATTGTTTACGCCGCCCGGTTTTGTTTTGTTCTTGGGCTTAGTGCTTTCTTCGAGCTCGGATTGCCCACGGCGCAGAGCCAGGTAGTAGGCATCTTTGTTCTCTTCAATAATCCGTTCAAAGGAACTGTAGGGTACGTAGGTATATCCAAGCTGTAAAAGTAGCAAAGTTGTCAGGGCGCGTGACAGGCGGCCATTGCCGTCTTGAAACGGATGGATGTGCAAGAACACGACAACGAATATGGCTACCACGAGAAGCGGATGCACCTCTCTGTCGGTGATTTGCGTGTTCGTCCATTCGATAAGGCCTTTCATCAGTGCCGGTGTATCAAATGGTGCCGCAGTATGAAAAATCACGCCCTTGCTTTTGCCGTCGGCGCCGAAGGCTTCTACGCTGTTTGCAAACTTCTTGTAGTTACCACGATGTCGATCATCCTTGGTGCTGTACTTGAGTAGAACGCCGTGCAGCTGCTTAATATGGTTTTCGGAAAACGAAATGTCTTTGAATGACGCGAAGATCATTTCCATCAGTTCCGCATAGCCAGCCACTTCTTGTTCGTCGCGGGATCGAAACGAATATGTTTTCACGCCGCGAAGTAGGGCTTCAATTTCGGAGTTGGTGAGTTTCACGCCTTCAATTCGAGTACTGGATCCTACGGATTCAATGGTAGCCACTTGGCGGAGGGCCGCCAACCGATCAGGTGCCAGTGCTTGTGTGGCTGCCCATCTTCCTTTGAACTCATCGAGCTCACCGATAAGGTTCACGATCTCTTTGGTTAACTTGTCAATTTTTGGCGCTCTCATACCCTCTAATATAGCCATATATATCCATAAAATCCATAAAATATCTATATATGGGTATATATAGATATAATTGTGAGTGAAATCCGATAGAGAGTCTGAGGGTGGGGATTTGGGTGGCTCTAAAGGCGTCCGGCCTCCGAAGATCGGACGCCCGAACCTTCGCTCTACCGGCAAAAAGCGTATGACCTATGGCCCGGGAATTGATAGAGATTCTGTTGGTAAACAAGGATAGGGAATGTCTAAAAGGGCGAGCGCTATAAACGATGAGAGTTTGGGGGCCTTGTTTCGCCATCACCCCTATCTCTTGTTGCTTCAGAAAGAAGATTGGCGCGAATATTTGCAGTTGTTGGCGCAGATTTACGATCTTTTAGAAGAGCATGGCACCCGAGTTCCGATGGATCTGGTTCGGGCTTTGGCGATGCGCTTTTATTCCGCCAGGCGGGAGGTCACCTTCCTCGAGCAAAAGGTGGCGAATTTTTTTGCGATGGCGATCGGAGAGCTAGAAGTATTGCAGGATTCGCACGACCAACTTGGTCAACGTTACCTCGAGCCAACGCGCGCAGGTAAGACGCTATTGCAATGGATCGAGTCTTTGCTCAACCAGCGCCATAAATTCAGTGGGACCGGCGCTGAAACTCTGCTCGGTGCCCTCAATGATATTTTGATTAGTCGCGGCCAGATGAGTGTTGAGGAGGCTGTTCTCCACCACCAAGAGAAAATCGCTGCCCTGCGCGACGATCTGACGCGCATTCGTGAGGAGGGTCTGGCATCGGCGCAATTGCTGCCGTTGGCGCACTCGAATGAAGCCTTGTTTAGTCAGGCCGAGGAGGCGGCGATTCATATTTTGCAATCCATTGAGGACGTCAAGGGCGCCATCGAACAACAACGTAAAGAGCTCGCGGCCGGCTATTTTCAAACTCAACGTTCGGCCGGTGAAACGCTCGGTGCGGTCGCTGATTTTTATGATGGACTCTATGCTTCTCCTCAATACACAAGTTACGTGCAAGCCAAGGAATTGCTCTCGCATCTTGAGGGTTTTCAAGCTCGCTTCACTTTGCGCAATGTCGATCGCTTGCTGCATTCGATCGAGGGAAAAGAGTTGGTGGATCATGATCTGGTCAAACGCTCTAACCTTCGTGGCTTTATGCATCGGTTCGGGCAGGCTGACTCCAGCATTCAAGAAAAGATCAAGGCTCAGTTGCGGATTTTACAACAGCAGGTGCTGTATTCGATTTCTACCGACGTGCGAGGATTGCGATCCGCCCTTCATGATTTACTGGCGCAGATGGTGGCTCATCCGGAGAGAAGCCTTGAATTCTGGCAAGACTCACCGTTGGTCATTTCGATGCGCGAAGAGTTTGAGCCCGGGCCGGTGGAGTTATTTTCTTTCGCTCTTCCACTTGAGGTTGCGGCACAATCCATCAATGAAGAAGCCTTCGATAGACTTCAAGAACGCGAGCTTTTTCTCGAGCTAGTACGATCTGAAGAAGGGACACTCAAAGACATTTTGATTCGTCTGCTTGACTATCTGGATCAGCACGGCGAGCTGCGCGCGCGCGATCACGTTTTTCCGCGTGGTTTGGCGGAGTATTATGTGTTGGGCGAGATCGGACTCTTTCATAGCGGGATTGAATGTACCGACGATGGTGAGGCGGACCTGAAAATCGAGTCGAAATACGGAAGCTACGTTATCGCTCGGGCTCCTGCGTTCATTTTGCGCAGAAAGGAATTGATACCCTATGGACAAGCTTGAACTCGAATTGGCCGGCTGTTTGCGTCGGCTCTTAAGATCGCGTTATATATTGAGGTCGCGTAACGAACATTGGTTCAAGGCAATCATAGACCAACGCGCGCGCATTCAGACTATCGTCCAATCATTCGCGGCGATGCTGGAGGTCGATGAAGCACTTGGCCTAGCCTATCTGCGACCGCTAGCTGAGGAGATTGAAGAGCTGCTTGCGATTCGCCTATCCCGTCCACATACACTCGGGCCCTATGCATCCGTGCTGATGCTACGGCTGCGTCAGCATCGACTGCAGTTTTATTTGCAGCCGACGGGTGACGATATTCCCCTCATCGGTGCGCTTGAGATGCGCGAATTTCTCCAGCAGTTTAGCCGCGCACGTATCGACAACCAGTTCGAGCGACAGTTTCGCCGCGCAGTTGACGAGTTGACCGATATTCAAGTGATTCTAGAAACTGCGGCAGATAGCGGCCATTTTGAGATTACAGCCTTATGTGACCTTCTATTGCCGGCAGATCAAATTCAGCATCTGCGCACGCGTGCCGAAAGCTATTTTGCCCACATCGGTCAGGACGGCGTCACGGACCTTACCGAGTCAGGAGAACTCTAATGTTAGAAGGCGGCTATGGCCTCTCCCGGATCGAAATTTTAAATTGGGGCAATTTTCACGGCTACCAAAAATTCTCTTTGCACGAAGCCTCAGAGTCAGGCCCACTCTTCTCGCCTCCGTCTGCCAGCGCTATTCTTGGTGTCAATGGTTCGGGCAAATCCACTTTGATTGACGCCCTAATGATCGCGCTTTTGCCGTTTGAAGGATCTTTGAAGTTGGGAGTCACCAACGACGTCGAAAGTGGTAGCGGCGGCGGCCGCACGATCCGTGATTACGTCCTGGGCAAGCACTCTTCAAGTACCGGAATTGCGATGGAGCCCGAGGCCATCTACGGTCGCAAAGACGGATGCTCATTCATTTTGCTTACCTTCGCGCACAACTCTCATCCAGATCGCAAGCTGACGCTCGGGCGCACCTGGTGGTATCAAAACTATAAGGTCAGTGACACTCAGTTGGCGTTTCTCAGCTATCGGGAACTGGGGTTGCAAGCGCTTTGCCCCGACGGAAAAACTCCGGTGACGGCCAAGGCGTTCCGCCAGCATCTGCGCACGACTCTTCCTCATGTGCAGCCGTTTGAAACTGTGCAGGCCTATTTTTCTGCGCTCAGCCAGGCTCTTGGCGGCATTTCGCGCGACGATCTAAAGATTCTGAACCGCGCCTTTTTCGTGAAGTCGATTTCCAATATCGATCAATTTATCCGCGAGAATATGCTGATCGAACAAGACAATCCAAATCTTGATCGTCTTATGGAGAATGTGCGCAGTGGTCAAGAGATCGCATTCTCAATTGAAAATTGTGAAGCTAAGCTGAGTATGATTGGGCGTATCTTGCGCGAGCTCAACCGGCTGCGCGAATTTTCCGAGAAGGGCACCGAAATTGAGCGCCGTTTGCGTTTGCTCAGTTTACATCGCGAATGGCTCGAGTTGCGAGATCTCTTGCGCCAGCAAGATCAGCTGGCCAGTGAGATCTTGGCGATCGAGACTAGGCTTCCGATAGTGAGGCAAGATAGCGAGTCGGCGACAGAGAGTTTGCGGTCGGCGCAAGCGCGACTACGCAGCAGCGATGTAGAAACCGTGCTGGCCGGTATTGAAAGTGAATTGCGCGTATTCAAAGAAAAAATCTCCTGGACGCAAAAGACGATCGAAAAGTGGAGAGCCCGCGCACAAGCGTTATTGATCAAATTACCTTCGGGTAACACCGCATGGCTTCGCTTTTTAGAGGGCTTAGAGAAAAAAATAGAAGCGAATCGGCAAGAGATCACCGCGCTGGGTCTGGCGATCGAGGGCCTACGTGAAAAGAAATTTGCGGGCGAGGCCGTCAGTCGCGAATTGCGTGAGGAGCTTGAGCATATTTCGAAAAGTGGCACGTTGATCCCGCGCGATTTGCATGCCATCCGCCAAGAAGCTGTGAAGGCTTTGAAAATTCCCACCAATCATTTGTTATTTGTCGGCGAGTTGATTCAAGTGAAGCGTGAGTTCAAGCATTGCCGACGGGCAGTAGAATCGGTGCTGGTTCCGATCGCGCGCAATTTGCTCTGCCACCCCGATACTCTTAGCGACTTCACCCGTTGGCTGGATCAGGAGGGACTGCGCGCGGACGTGACCGCCAAACGTATTGATCTCATTGAGCTAGAGCCCGAAGACCGGGACAATACTTATGATGAAGAGCATGGAACAGATAGCATTTTGAGTATGATCGAGCTTCGACAAGCGGCAGATCATCCATTTTATATTTATCTTAAGCGTTGGTTACATTCGACGTTCAATTATCGGCTCGTCGATCTTAAGCGTTTCAAGACGGAGGAAGGCAAGCTTGTGACATCCGAGGGTTTGGTCAAGAAAGACCGGCGCACTATGCGTAAACTCAAGAGAGATTTCGCCTTTTCTTTAGGCTGGGACAACGCCGATACCGTTGAGCGACTGACAATCGATCTTCATCGGTTAAATACCGAACATCTGCAAATACGCAACTCAATCGAGGCGAAACTCAAAAACCGGTTTTCGGCGGAGGAAGGCGAACGCCTTTATCTTGAAATCAAGGAGGGATATCAAAACGTCAGTTCACTCGATGTGGATAGCGCGCGCGTGTTAGATCTTGAAGCCAAAAAGCAGAACCTGCTGGCGGAGAATCCCGACTATGAAATCTTGCGCCGAGAAGTCCTTGATCTGGAGACGAGGGCGCAAGGTCTGATGAAAGGACTGCTGTCACTCGAGTCTGAGCATACTACGAAGGGAGAGTTGAGCCACAAAGTGAAGGGTTTGCTTCCTCTGCGCGAAGAAAATTTAAAGGGTTCTAAGCTTTTTCACGATCTGAAGAGTCAGTTGGGTGGGGAATCCGCGCTCGAGACCGCGCTTTTAGATACCGAAAAGGAACTGGCGCGGCGGGCGGTTTCGCGTTTGCAGGCCGAGGGAGAGCTGAAAGAGGAGGCGCAAAAGATGGAGGCGGCGAAGGGCCGTGCGATCTCGTTGGCGGCGGTCAATCTCGGCAACTATCGCCACACCTTCAACGATCCGAACCTGCCTTATGATATGGGCGTCGACTTTCAGGTCGATCACTTTATTGGAGAGTGGAATGGTGCCGAGGAGCGCCTGAAGGGTACTGAACTCCCGAAGGCCCAAGAGAAGTGGAAGAAGTTTTTCGATCAGGTCCTTTTAGATTCGGTCAAAGATACGATCAACGAAATCAAGTCTCGTGTGCATGAGGCTGGCGAGACGATTCGCTCGATCAACGACGTTTTGCAGCTCACGAACTTTGAAGATTTAGCCACCGAGAAGCGCTATTTGCGTATCGACGCTCAAGCCTCAATTGACGAGCGGATCCGCAAGTTTCGCAAGAGTATGGGTGACGTGGAGCGGACTTTGAGCCCGAGTATGCGTGCACAAGTCGAATCTCAGAGCCAATTGATCATGTCCGCGCTCCTGCCGTTCGTTGACGATTTTCAAAAGGATCCCGCGTATCGCACCTACGTTACCGATGTACGCAATCACTTTCAATTCAGTGTGCATTCGTTACGCCGTGAGATCGCGGGATCAGATGTGATTGTGGAGGTATTTTCTGGTGCCCGCAAAGATGCCAAAAGTTCAGCGCAGACGACGCAATTGGCATATGCATTGTTGGCATCGTGTCTTGCTTATCGATTTAAATTTCATGATCCGGTGGCGGGCGCGGACACTCCACGGTTGATCATTCTCGATGAGTTCGGAGGAAAGTTTGACAACGAGAAGCCGCGCGAAATTTTGAAACTTCTCGACCAAATGGGATTTCAAAGCGTGCTCGTAAGTCCCATGTCAAAAATGGATCTGCTCGCCGACGGCATCAGCCATTTAGTGCTAGTACACAAGGTCTCTGCGGAGCGTTCCAAAGTACAGTCCTATCGCCTGAGTTCAAAGGAGGATTACGAGAGACTGTTGGCGACCGCAGCGCAGTCTGCGGCGGGGCCGTCGCTCGTCACATGACAACGAATAGGTTTCTCGATCTCGATGCTTTGCTTGAGGGTGCGGAGCGTGACTTCGTTTTGGAGGGGAAAAACGAATTCTTTTTCCCAATCCGACGCAAGTCGGGCAACGCTGATTTTTATGAATTGCTAGAGCGCGAACTAAGGGGGCAAGAAGTTGTCACCGTCATCGAGTATCGCTCGGTGAAAGAGGGTTGGGTTAAGGTTTCGCGCCCGGCTCTTTTGCGTATGGATGAACAAGCGCTCTTGCGTCAAAGGCCTCATCTCGCGGCGCTGCGAGCAGAAGTCGGTACGTGGCGAAAACAATTCGCCGCACTTGCCTCCGATACCGCAATCCGCGAGGCATATCGGGAGGTGGTTCAAGACCCCTCTTTGACCCGCGCTTGTTTCGAAGTTTTCGCTTATTTACTCGACCACCGCTTAGAGGTTCGGGGACTTTTGCCTCGACAAGTGCAACATGCCAATTCAACCAAACTGATTGGTCGGGAGTCTTTGCTTTTGCGCATGTTCAGTATTTGGCGTGGAGAATCCGCTTCGTGGCGACAGTTTTTCAGATATTTCGAGCTTCTTGACCGTCCCGTGGAGTTTCGCTTTTTCGCACCTACTTGTATTTATCAACGGGCGCGATTGACGAATTTCAATGGCTTACTAAGCGAGGATTGGATCGCGGATTACCAGTTCACAAGCTCAGCTGGGACTTTGATCGTAGAAAATCTTGAGACTTTTTATTCAGAGGTCGCAAAGAGCAATGAGCGTATGATTTTATGGGGAAGCGGTTGGAAGGTAGCACTCCTGCGAAACTTTCATCACCGCCTGCCGCGCCCGCTTCTATACTGGGGCGACATCGACAAGGAGGGCTACGAGATCTATGGACATCTCAAGAGCTTCATT